>CALUTT010000023.1 GCA_944323775.1 uncultured Bacteroidales bacterium | reverse complement strand
AAGGAGGGTTGGCCGAGTGGTTGATGGCGGCAGTCTTGAAAACTGTTGACCTTAACGGGTTCGGGGGTTCGAATCCCTCACCCTCCGCAAAGCGGATGCGAAATCAAGCATCCGCTTTTTGCGTTTTTGGCGTTGCCAAAACAGCGGAGAGTCCGGAAGGGGCGTCATAAGCTTGCTTATGAAAGCCACTGAACGGGGCTCTCCGCGGCTGGCACGAAGTGCCGCAAAAAAGCGGTGGAGCATATATCCTGCCGCTTTGCAGGGCCCCTCCGGCGAGGAGGCAGGGAAGAGGCGCGCGAAGCGCGGCTAATCCTCACCCTCGTGAGAGTCCCTCCCGCAGATACCGGCAAAACCAAAGGAGCCGGACATCAAGTCCGGCTCCTTCTTCCCAATCTCACGTCCTTCAATCGTATGTTTTAGTCTTGCCTTATTTCTCGAGCATCATCTGTTTGATGGATGTGAGCTCCTGAGTAGTCGAGGCCTTGTCGTATACATCGATATATCCGGTGTAGTCCGCAGTTATCTCGTGACCGAGAGAGTCGAATATCTTGACCTCGACGGTATATGTTCCGTCATTGTTGTTGGTAAACGTGATGTATGACTCGTCATTGGGCTGCGCCAGCACGTGCGTTGTGTAGGTCGTGCCGTCCCAGTACTGCATCTTGGTCCCGAGGTATTCGTTATAGTAATAACCGCGGTCTGCCGTCATAGGAACGCCTTTCCTGGGTTCTTCGGCAATCCTGAATGTACCTTCGGGGACTTTTGCTCCGTCTTCGGCGGGGGTATAGAAGTCGACCATTATGTCGTTGCTGGGCTGGGTCAGGTCTCCGGCTGCATGCCACAGCTCGAAATGCCAGAAGTGGCCGTCGGTGGTGTAACCGTCATAGAGTCCCCAGTGATAAAGTCCAGAGGTGGCGCCCATGGTCCCGAGGTGCATGTCTTCCTCTAGGTCATCCTGGTGGAAATAATAGGTATTGTACTCTTTCCAGTTGTTCTTGAAGTTGAGTTCTCCGCTCCAGCTGAACGAGTATGTCCCGACAGACTCTTCTCCGGTGCTGGCAATGCACTCGACTGTACCGGTGATGGTGTAGGTATCTCCTTCCTTGGTCACGGTTACCGAGCCTCCGTCATTCATGAAATATTTGCCCTCATCGGTGAGCTCCTCTCCGTCCTGGGTCGTGAAGAAGTATGATCCTGCATGGCTCCACATATCGTTGGGGGCGACCGTCCCGACTGCAGTATAGTTGTTCAGATACGGCCAGAGAGAGACGTATGTCATCGCGGGAAGCACGATGTTGTCAGGGTCTTCAGGAGACTCGTGGTAGAAAATGATCTTCACTCCGATTGTCTTTCCTGCACCGAGATCCGTAGTGAGAGTGACATTGTATGCTTTGTTGAAGTCACCACCCTCATAGCTTGCGGCTGCATCATAGTACATGAACTTGTTCGGGTCGTAGGTCACGGTCTTGTCAGGGCTGGGGTTGCCTTCTCCTATTGAGTTTACTCCGGCGACGGAATAGGTTCCTGATTCGGTTATCTGTACTTCGTTGAGCTCCGTATCCTGGAATTCCTCTCCGTCTTTGTACCAGCGGTATGTCTCTGCTCCCTGAATTTCCTCTACGCTCAGGATGACCCTCTCTCCAGTAGCTGGAGTTTCAGTTCCGGAAATCACTCCGGCGTCTGCAGGTACCGTTGTCTCCACGCCCGGGAGGTCGGATTTCTGGCAAGAGACTGCGGACAAGATTGCAAGTCCGGCAATCAGTTTGAATGTAACTTTTTTCATAACGATAGTTTTTTAGTAATGTCTGAACAAAACGAGAAAACTCGGTAATACACTTCATCTATATGGCAAATGTAATTAATTAAAATATTGAAAAAGTTAATGTGGTTTCATAATTCGGCACCTTGTTACAATTTCTCTACAAAATTTATATCTTTATTTGCATTCAAAATCCTGAGACGAGATGAAGATACTTCTCATAGAAGACGAGCCTTCCCTGCAGGAACTTATGTCCAGGACTCTCCGGAAGGAGGGGCATCTGGTAGAAACTGCATCGACATATTCCGAGGCCGAAGACAGGCTTGCGGTATATTCCTATGACTGTGTGCTGCTCGACATCATGCTGCCGGACGGCAACGGGCTTGAACTTCTGAAAGCCCTCAAGGATGAGGACAGGACGGAGGCGGTGATCATTGTTTCAGCCCGTGATTCCATCGAGGACAAGGTGCGGGGCCTCGAGGACGGAGCCGACGACTATCTTCCGAAGCCCTTCCATCTGGCCGAACTGTCGGCTCGCATACGGAGCGTCGCCCGCCGGACAAGGGGTGGAGGAACACGCGGGATAACTATAGGGAATGTCACAGTCGAGCCTGAGAGTTCCAGGGTGCTTGTCAGCGGGAAGGAACTGCCATTGCTCAGGAAGGAGTTCGATATCCTTTCGTATTTCATGCAGCGTCCCGGGCATGTCGTCGACAAGGCTGTGCTTGCCGAGGCGGTATGGGGGGACCATGTAGACCAGGCCGACAATTTCAATTTCGTCTACTCCCAGGTCAAGAATCTGCGCCGCAAACTTGAGGATGCCGGCGCGGCGGTCGAGCTGAGGGCCGTGTACGGATTCGGATACAAACTTGTGATTTCCGGAGATGAATAGAAATTCACGCTGATGAAACTGATCTACAGGATTGCCATACGTCTGTCTGCACTGCTGCTGCCGCTTCTTGCCCTGTGGGCAATGATATTCTATTTTACGATGGTCCGCGAGATAAATGACGAGGCGGACGATGCGCTTGAGGACTATTCCCGGCTTCTGATGATAAAGGTGCTCGGAGGGGAGTCTCTTCCCGAGCCTGGCGACGGGACCAACAACAGCTATTCCCTGATTGCCGTAAGCGAGGAGTATGCGGCATCCCGTCCCGCAATCAGCTATCATGATGAGGACGTGTACATCGAGGACAAGAGAGAGACGGAGCCTGCAAGGGTGCTGGTTACGGTATTCCCGGACAGGGAGGGGGACTGGTACGAGATGCGGGTCAGCATGCCTACTTTCGAGAAGCAGGATCTTCAGCGCACGGTGCTGACATGGGTTGTGCTGCTTTACCTGCTTCTTATCGTGATAACGGTCGGGACTACACTATGGGTATTCAGGAAGAACCTGCGCCCGCTTTATTCCCTTCTGGAGTGGCTGGACGGCTATGTCCCCGGAAAGAAGCCGTCACCGGTCCCGAATGATACCGACATCAGTGAATTCAGACGTCTGAACGCTGCTGCCCGGCAGGCGGTTGACCGGTCCGAGGAATTGCTTGAACAGCAGAAGGAATTCCTCGGGAATGCCGCGCACGAACTCCAGACCCCGCTCGCGGTGCTGCAGGCAAGGCTTGAGTATATGGTGGACAATGCCGGCCTTGACGAAGAAATGCTTGCTGAGGCTTCGAAGATGCAGGGTACTCTGAGCCGGGTGATTCGCCTCAACAGGACTTTGCTGCTGCTTGCGAAAATAGAGAACGGGCAGTTCCCGGAGAACTCCGACGTCGACCTCGCCGCCATCGTGCAGGACCTTCGGGAGATGTATTCCGAGATATACGGCGGCAGGGACATATCATGTGACCTTGAGCTCTCCGGTCCGCTTATGGTCCGCATGAACGAGACACTGGCATCGGTGCTGGTATCCAATCTGCTGAAGAACGCCTATGTGCATTCGGCCCCGGGTGCCCGTATAGTCGTGGCCGGCCGGGGTAGTGTGCTGGATATCTCGAATGACGGAAAAGAGCCTCTGGACGCGGGGCACATCTTCGAACGCTTCAGCCACGCGCCGGGGGCGGAGGGTTCGACAGGTCTGGGCCTGGCCCTTGTAAGGGCAGTGGCTGAGAGGTACGGCATAAAGGTGGACTATTCCTGTCTTGAGGGACGGCACCATTTCCGTGTTGATTTCGGAACAGTGATCGCAGTCTGAATTTTTTTTCAGGCTTACAGATTCTCTACAGAATCGGTATATACCTTTGCACTGTACAAACAATCAAGGGTTATGAAAAAGACAATGATTCTGTATAGCCTGCTTCTGCTTGCCGCGGTGATTCCCGCAGCTGCAGCCGAGGACAGGGACCGTCCGGTCAGAGTGGAAGACATCCCTTCCAGGGCGAGGACCTTCATATCGGGATATTTCCCGGACAGGGATGTCGCCATTGCCAAGGTGGAAAAGGAATTCTTCGAAACGAACTATGAAGTGATTCTAAGGGACGGAACTGAACTGGAATTCGACAGGCGCGGGAAGTGGACAAAAGTGGCTTGCCGGTATTCTCCCATGCCTGACATACTGGATGATTCGGTCAAAGCCAGAATCAATGAAATCTTTCCCGAGAAGAAAGTCACGGCAGTCGAGAGATCGGGCCGGAAGATTGAGGTCAAGCTTGACAATGGATTTGAACTGATATTCGATATGGCCGGAAATCTCATCGAGATTGATGACTGAAAGAAGAGGTCGAATAATAATAGAAGTATAATACCTTAATATAAATCAATTATCATGAAAAAGACAATAATTGCAGCTGTAATGCTGTTCGCAGGTATCGTTTGCGCAAAGGCCGACAACGACCGTCCCGTAGCTCTCAATGAACTTCCAAAAGCTTCCCAGGAATTCCTGGCGGAACATTTCGGTGACCGTCAGCTGGCGTATGCTACAGTGGATTCCAAATTTGTTGGAAACGAGTATGAGGTGCTTTACACTGACCGTACCGAGGTAGAGTTCAATTCCAAGGGAGAGTGGACATCGGTGGATTGCAGATACGAGGCTGTGCCTGCCGATATCGTTCCGGCTGAGATAACCAGGTATATCTCAACACTGGAATTGCCCGGAGGACAGAATACTATACGCAAGATCAGCCGTGACCGCTTCGAGTGGGAGGTGGAACTCGTCAATGGTTGGGAGTTCAGCTTTGACCTCAAGTTCAACCTGATCGGCATGGACGACTGAGATGGTCAGGAGAAGATTGCTGACAGCCGTTGCGGCGGTGGCGCTTGTCGCTGCCGCTGCTGTTGTTGCAGGCAATGTCGAGAGCAGAAGGCCGATCGGGACCGGCTCCCTGCCTCAGGCTGCACGGACGTTCCTTGGATCATACTATCCGGATGAGAGTCCCGCTCTGTGTGTCAGGGAGTTCGAAGACCTCAGGCTTCGCTACGAGGTTGTCTTCATTGACGGAACCAAGGTGAAGTTTTTCCGTGACGGCGCCCTCGAAGAGGTCAAGAGCCGCACGAGGCCCGTGCCTGCATCCCTGATACCGGAAAGCGTCGCAGAATATGTCGGGAGAAATTTCCCCGGTTCCATGATCATTGAAGTCGAGATGTCCGGCCGCGAGACCGAAGTGAAACTTGACAACAGGGTGGAACTGACCTTTGATTCGAAGACCGGCGCTCTGCTGGATTTTGATGACTGACGGAATTGGATGTTCAATGCAATATATCAGGGTGCCTTAGCAGCCATGCCTTTGCGTACCGGCAGGTCGCAGCGGACTTGAGGCCATTCCCGACAGCATATGAATAGGCATATTCGACGAGGGATGAGGCAATGCCTCGTCCCTCTATCGGTTTCGGCACAACGGTATGCAGTATGTCCAGAGTGCCGTCGTGGATGCTGTACTCGACATATGCAGTGCTGCCTTCAACTTCTGCCCAGATTCTGCAGCGTTCAGGTGCATGCTGTATGGTGATTCCGTCCGTTCCGCTCATGACAAAAATTGTTTCCGGCATCCAATTTATACATAATTCTGCAACTTGTATGAAAATTACTGCTATTTTTAGCATTTATGCAGGAAACAAAACGCATTACAATCAGGCCGGCGGAGCCTGGAGACATTGACGCCCTCATGCATGTCTTTGATCTGGCGCGGAACTTCATGCGCAGCAGCGGGAACTTTTCCCAGTGGACGGGAGGCTATCCTTCCGAGGAACTTGTGAGGAGTGAGATATCCTCTTCTCATTGTCATGTATGTCTTGCGGAGGCCGGGACTGTCGTGGGGACGTTCTGCTTCTCTGTGGGCGAAGACCCGACATACAGGACTATCGACGGGGCCTGGAAAGCACCTGGCCCGTACGGGACCATACACCGGCTTGCATCCTCCGGGGCCGTTCCCGGAATTGCCGACGCGTGCTTTGGCTGGTGCTGGGAGCAGATACGGAACCTGCGTGCGGATACTCATGAAGACAATGCCATGATGATCAGAAAACTCGAGGCAGCCGGCTTTGACAGGTGCGGCATAATACATCTTCGAGACGGCTCCCCGAGGATCGCATACCAGAAAACCTGCTCCTGCTATTGATAATATCTGATATTTTCATGTTACCTTATCCTGTATGTTTTCGTCTAAAGTGCAGTTAAACATTTAAAAGCACAAGCATTATGTCGGATAACGAAGTAATTGGACTGATCATGACCCTGATGGTAGCATGTTCTGTCCTGATTGTCCTGATCGTAAATCTTTTCAACTATTTCAACAGCAAGAACAAGTTCAGGCTGCTGAGTGACGCCCTGGACAGCTCCCAGCTTTCCCCCGATGTCATCGACAGGCTGGTAAACCCAGCTCCGAGAAAAGGCTCCGGGAACGGTCTGCTGAATGCGGGTCTCATCCTCGCCGGGTTCGGTGTCGGTCTCGGCATCCTTCTCTGGGTTGAGGCGGGCTTTTCACACGCATGCGTGGGCTGCCTGTTCATTTTTACCGGAGTGGGAATGCTCGCTTCCCATTATCTTGGCAAGAAGAAATCATGATCGACTTCGACAGATTTGTCCTTGAGCAGCAGGAATCATTGAGGCGGTTCCTGCTTTCGTTGTGTGAGGGAGACAAGGCTCTTGCCGATGACCTTGCGCAGGAAGCTTTCATCAAGGCATATCTGGGTATCCATACGTTCTCTTCACGTTCAAGACTCTCCACGTGGCTTTTCAGGATAGCTTACAACGGTTTCATTGACTACCGCAGAAAAAGGCGTCTTCCCGAAACCGGCGAACTTGAGTCGGCAGCGGGAGTCCCGGAAGAGGGCAGTGCGGATTCTGCATTCGACAATGAATCCTTGTACATGGCGATACGCAGTCTCTCGGACCAGGAGAAGGCTGCCGTATTGCTGTTCTATATGGAAGACAAGCCGATAAAGGAGATTTCAAGGATTCTTGGCAAGAAGGAAGGGGCAGTGAAGGTCCAGTTGTCAAGGGCAAGAGAACACATCAGGGAATATCTAAAAACGGGGAATTATGGACAATGACATCAGACATTTTTTCAAGACGCACAAGCAAAGTTTCGATGACGCTGACGCCTTTCTGGCCAGTCTGAATGGCAGACTGACCTATTATCATCACTATGAGATCCTTGCGAAAATGCTTGAAGCCGAGAAACGGCGCGGAAGATATCTGGCACTGGGATTCATAGGCATGTCCCTCCTGGCCGCGATACTGATCCTTTCGCTGCTGAAAGTGCCTGTGTTCATGGCGCTCGGCAACTATCTGAAGGCGGTCTCCGGGGCTGACAACCTTGGCATTATGCTGTTGTGCGCTGTCATAGCCGCGGCTGCCAGTGTCGCCGGATGTGCGTATGTGAAAGTCCGAGGCAACTAGGTGCCGCCTACAGGATCTGGCTGCTGTGGTTCTTGGTGTCCACCTTTCCTATCGCATCGATGATGGTCCCGTCCGCATCTATGACATAAGTGGTGCGCAGGGTGCCGATGCTTTCCCTCCCCATGAATTTTTTTGGCCCCCATGCCTCATAGCTCTTCAGAATCACACACTCGGGGTCTGAAATCAGATGGAATGGCAGGGAGTACTTTTCGATAAACTTTCTGTGTGAAGCCTGCGAGTCCTTGCTGACACCGAGAATCTCATATCCTTCGGCGATGAACCGCTCGTAGTTGTCCCTGAGGTCACAGGCCTCCGCCGTGCATCCCGGGGTGCTGTCCTTGGGATAGAAATACAGGTCAAGTTTCTTTCCGGCGAAGTCGCCGAGCCTTACAGTGTTCCCGTTTTCATCCACTCCGGAGAAATCGGGAGCTTTTGTTCCTTTCTGCAACATTTTGTATCGCTTTGAGTATTGCTGGTCCCAAATATAGCGATTAAACGAGAGTAAAGGAAAATTTATTTTACTTTGCCGAGCGGCAGCTATAAATGCGAACGCAGTGAGCAAATATATTGATATATTTACAATATGAAATCACTGATGTCACTTTGTTTAGCCCTGATGTGCGTCCCGTGCCTCGGCCAGGGGACGGCTGCCGGGCTTGAAGGTTCCTGGAGCGGGACTCTCTCGCTCAACGGGACAGAACTAGAACTGGTTTTCCATCTGGGTGAGAACTGCACCGTGGATGTCCCTGCCCAGGGGGCTGAAGGAATAGAGGCCGCAGTCTCATGCGAACCCGGGAATCCCGAGGTCAAGATTGACATTCCTTCAATCGGCGCCCGTTTTGAAGGCATGTATGTCTATAACATGATTGCCGGGACATTCTGCCAGAGCGGCATGGAGTTCCCGCTGACACTGGTGAACCGGGGCCCGAGGATGCCGTCCCGTCCCCAGACTCCCGTACCTCCTTTCCCGTACAGCGTGGAGGAAGTCTCGTTTGTGAACGGCTCGGCGGTGCTCAGCGGCAGCCTTACGGTTCCGGAAGGCTCCGGCATGGATTCTCCGGCGGTCGTGATGGTAAGCGGAAGCGGCTCTCAGAACAGAGATGAGGAAATAATGGGCCACAAGCCTTTTGCCGTGATAGCGGACGCTTTCGCGAGAGCCGGAATAGTCACCCTGAGGTATGATGACAGATGTTTTGCCGCGTCTACCGGAGACGTCGACAATGCTACAACAGACACCCTGGCTGCCGATGCGGCGTCCGGGATTGCGTTTCTGAGGGGACGGGGCTACCGGAACGTTGGTGTCCTGGGCCACAGCGAGGGCGGGACGATCGCGTTCATGCTGGCTGCCGAGGGCCTGCCTGACTTCATTGTTTCGATGGCCGGAGGAATCGAGCCCGGCTCGCAGATTCTCTTCTCGCAGGTAAGGGCCCAGAGCCTGTGTGCCGGGGCTTCGGTGGAACAGGCTGAAGCATATGCCGCTCAGGTGCTGCGGGACTTCAGGCTGCAGGGCGGTGCGTGGGCGGCCAGATTCCTGGATCTGGATCCTGCGGAATACGTCGGACGCGTGCATTGCAGAGTTCTGGCCCTGAACGGGGAAAAGGACATGCAGGTGCTTGCCTCAGGGAACATACCCTTGCTGCAGTCGCTGCTGCCGTCAGCAGAGACGAAGATATATCCCGGGCTCAACCACCTTTTCCAGCATTGCGATACAGGCCTGCCTTCGGAGTATTACGGCATAGAAGAGACAATTTCGGAAGAAGTGCTGTCCGACATGGCCGCATGGATTCTTGAACGCTAGTCCGGCCGTCTGCCGCATTATGAGGAACTCCTGCCGTCTGCGGCAAATTCGCTGCAGGGGCAGGAGTTCTTCAATAAACAGTATGATCATTTATCCCATCCGGGGTTCTGGACTATGTTCTCGTTGATTGAGGTCTCCGAGAACGGATAGGGGAAGAGTTCGTGCTTGCCGGCCTTGAACCCGGTTTCTGCAATGCCCTCGTTGGGATTGCTGTGCGTAACGTATCCGCGGTGCCTGGGCTCCGGATTGTCGGTGTCGAAGAATGCGTCATGCAGTGTCGGGATGTTCTTTCCGCTGTTGAGCACACCGTCGAAATCTCCCCACCGTACCATGTCCAGCCAGCGGCATCCTTCCAGCCACATCTCGAAACGCTTCTCGTTCTTGACTTCGTCGAGAGTGCAGGCCGTGCTGACGTGCCTGGACCCGGCCCTGTTCTGGATATCATTGAGAGCCCTGAGCCCGCTTCCGTCAGAGTCTCCGAGCACAGCCTGGCATTCCGCATACATCAGCAGGACTTCGGCATATCTGAAGATCAGGAAGTTCGTCATGTTGAACGAGTTGTTGTATTCGTCCTCGCGGCTTGCGTTGCGCTTGAAAGACAGGTAGTAGCCGTTGGCGTAGAGACCTGGCTCTCTGATTCCTCTTTTGCTGTCAGTCCACTTGTCCTCTACCTGGTCATCGTTGTCGTAGGAGAGTCCGTCGATGAGCTCGTCGAAGGAGACTATCCAGGCTTTCCTGCGGTAGGAGTCTATGCCGTCGTTTTCAACGAAGTCTGCCGCGAAATCTTCCCTCACTCCGAGACCGCCCCATCCGGTATTGAAAATTTCAAGCGGGACACCGGCCATGTTCGCGAGGTTCCAGTTCCATGTCATGTTGTGCTGCCACAGGCTCTTGCTTGCGTAGCTGAACGGTGACAGGGTGGTGTTCAGCGCAAGGTTGCATTCGAAGATCTTCTCCTCGTTGCCGTCGCCTTCGATGTGGAAACTCTCGCGCATCCGCTCACCGGGGACAAGTTCGTATTTTTTTGAGTCAATAACCTGTTTCAGCGCATCCCGGGCACCCTGATAGTCTCCGGCGAACAGCAGAGCCTTGCCCATAATAGTGAGGGCGAAACCCTTTGTGACCTTGACGGCTCCGTTCTTGTCCTGAGGGCTCTCCCTCTCATCGAGGTATCCGAGCACCTGGTCGCATTCTTGTGCGCACCATTTCAGCAGTTCTTCCTGAGTCCCCTGGTAGTTCCCGGGTCTGGCATCACCGGAAAGGACCTCTGTGACGAGAGGCGGCTGGCCCCATCCGAGTGCAAGCATCATATGGCAGAAGGCCCTTAGCACCCTTGCTTCGGAAATTGCCTTGTCCTTTATGTCGCTCTCGCCATACTCGAAATTGTTGATGACAAGGTTCGCGTGGTAAATCGCCGTATAGAATGCCTTGTACATCTGGGAGTATATCTCGTTGTCAGTCGTGGCGCGGAATTCATTGACCTGCTGACGGCTGTTCGTGGCTCCGTACATGGCACCTGCAGAATATATGTCGTCTCCCGGAAGGTTGAAGAGTACAATGTACGGAGAGTGGGAGATGGCGCCTCCTCCTCTCGTCATCTGTTCGCCGAAACGGGCATATGCGTTGTTGAGGGCTTCAATGGCATCGTCATCCGTAATATAGAAGTTCTCTGTCGATATCACACCTTTCTGAGGTATGTCCAGAAGGCTCTCGCTGCAGGAACTCAGCAGGGCAATTATGCCGATTGCCGATAATATTGATTTGAGTTTCATGGTAACCGAATGTTTGTGTTAGAAGGTAAGGTTTACACCGAAGACGACTTTCTTTGAAGTCGGGTATGATCCGAGGTCGACGCCCATCGTGCTGGTGCCTGAAGTCGCAGTCTCAGGGTCGAGGCCAGGATAGCTCGTAATCGTGAAATAGTCATCCAGAGAAACATATAGCCTGAGCCTGCTGACAGCAAATCTCTTGGTGATGTTTTCGGGAATCGTATATCCGAGCTGGATCTGCTTTATCTTGAAGTAGGCTCCGTTGAACACCTGCGCCGATGATGACCAGAACATCTCGCTGGATGCCACGGCTTTCGGGTCAGGCATGGATGCGTCCTTGTTCTCGGGTGTCCAGGCGTTTACATAATAGTATGCAAGCGAGTTGTGGAACGGCCTGTCGGCGCGGTACAGTATCGAGAATATGTCGTTCCCTCCGACTCCGGTGCCGAAGAGCACGAAGTCAAGGCCCTTGTAGTTGAGGTTTACGGTTATTCCGTAGGTGTAGTCGGGGATGCCCTTTCCGATATAGCATCTGTCGCTGTCGTTGATCGCACCGTCGTTGTTCACGTCATGGTAGATTGGCTCGCCGGTCTCGCGGTTCACTCCGTCATACTGGTACCCTCTGAAATACCATATGGGGTATCCGACTTCGAACGCGTTCCTGAATGTCGCGAACTGCCCTCTGTCGGCCTCTATCCTCGGAACGGAAGGATCGAGATATGTTACCATGTTGCTCAGAGTCGAGAAGTTTGCGCTCACGCTGTAGCCGAAATCACCGATATCATCCCTCCATGTGGCTTCAAATTCAAGACCCGTATTGAGTACACGTCCGGCATTGATTATCGTGGACGATATCCCGGTCTCTGCCACCGGAGTGACATTGATGAGCAGATCCTTGGTCGTCTTGTAGAAATAGTCGGCCGTGAAGGACAGGCGGTTGCTGAAGAATCTTGCGTCCAGTCCGACGTCCACCTGCTCGGAAGTCTCCCATTTCAGGTCAGGATTCGCAAGGCCTGAAGGCCCGGAGCCGTAGGAGAGTTCGCCGTCGGCGATGTCATACTGATACCATGATCCGTTCTTTGATATGGTAGTCGCGTACTGGTAGTTGCTCAGCACGTTGACGTTGCCGTTGCGTCCCCACGAGGCGCGAAGTTTCAGGAACGACAGTATGTCCCTGCTGATATTGTCCTTGATGAACTTTTCGTTGCTGATTGTCCAGCCTGCCGAGAAAGAAGGGAAGTAGCCCCAGCGCGCCTGCTGTGATAGCTTCGACGAGTCGAAGGCATCTGCCCTGAAGTTTGCCTGGATACTGTATCTGTCGTCATAACTGTATGCCAGACGGCCGAAGTATGAGATGTTGGCGGATTTGCTTGGAGCGTTGCTGAAAGACTTGGCAGTCGTGGCATTGTTGTTCACATAGTTCAGATACTGGAAGTTGGGGTCATATCCCTTGAGTATGTCCGGTCCCTGGGCGGAAGCCGACACACTGTCATTGTTGTTCTCGATATATGACATGCCGACCATGGCCGTGATTCCGTGCCTGCCGAACCTTTTCTCGTAGTTGGCGAAATTCTCCCACTGGTAGTATCTTCCGACAGATGTGGTCGCAGATATGTTGTAGTTCTCGCTTTTTGCCATGCTGGAGGCAAAATACGGGGTCGAGTAGCTGTGGCTGGCGCTCTGGCTCAGTCTGAAGCCGAAACGGGAAGTTATGACGAGCCCGTCTATCGGAGTCAGGTTGGCGAATACGGTACCCCTGATGTTGATCCTGTCGTTAGAGTTGTTGCCTCTGTAGAGCTGGATGAAAGGGCTGCCCTGCATGGTCTCCACATAAGGTGATACTGCCCACCAGGCTCCGTTTGGCGCTTTCATTATCAGGTCGGGATTCTCGGCGTATGCCTGCTGCATGAGGTTGGTGAACTCGCTCGGGTCATAATAGTATACAGGGGTGAGGGGGTCTGACTGCAGTACGGAGATCATGGTCCCGCTTTCCGAGTGCTGGGATACTGACTGCGTCACGTTCCTCTCTATTGATGTATTGGCGCCTACCGTGAACCAGTCCTTGATCTTGTAGTCGGCGTTCAGCTGCCATGAGAGGCGTTTGTAGACATCACGGTCGCCTCGTATGATTCCGTTGTTGTCTACATAGTTCAGAGACATGAAGTAGTGCCCGTCATTATTGCCTCCGGAGAAACTGAGGGAATGCTGCTGGGTGTAGCTTGGCCCGAAGAATTCGTTTATCCAGTCGGTGTCGGTCCCGTCGTAGTTGTAGGCCTTGAGCAGGTCGTCTATATTGATGCCGGACATCCTCTTGTAGTCAATGAACTGTTCTGCGTTGAGGATTTCGGGAATCTTGGCGAGGGAATTTCTGACCAGCTTGAAGTCATATGTGATGGTCCCGCGGCCTTTCTGCCCCTGTTTCGTGGTGATCAGCACCACTCCGTTGCCGGCCTGTGCTCCATATATGGCCGCGGATGCCGCGTCCTTGAGTACTTCCATGCTTTCTATCATGGACGGGTCGAGATAATTGATGTTGTCTACCTGCAGTCCGTCAACAATAAGCAGCGGTCCGAGGTTCCCGGAATTGGAGGAGTAGCCTCGCACTCTTATGCTGGATTCGGCTCCCGGCTCTGCCGAGAAGTTCAGCACCTGAACGCCGGATGCCTTGCCCTGAAGGGCGGCCGCGGCGCTGGTCGTGGTCCTGTTGCTCAGGTCGGCTTCCCCGACCGAAGCTATTGCTCCCGTGATGTCGCTCTTTCTCTGGACACCGTATCCGACCACGACGGTCTCTTCGAGGAATTCGGCATCCTGTTTCAGGACGACATTGATCTCCCTCCTTCCCGCGACAGCTACTGTCTGCGACTGATAGCCTATGCACGATACTGTTATTGCTCCGTCTGCCGGAACCTCAAGGGAATAGTTTCCGTCCAGGTCGGTGGTCGTGCCGACTGTCCGGTTACTGTCTAGAATTACTCCGGCTCCTATTACTGGAAGCCCGGATTCGTCAGTCACCTTTCCGCTGACTTCAACGTTACCCTGTCCGTATACAGGCAGCGGCAGAAGAGCCAGCAGAGTGGCGAGTGACCAGAAAAGTCTGGATAACTTTTTCATCTGTGTGATTGTTTGTAGGTTAAAAATTAGTGTGATAGCTAAAGATCAGAATATTTCCGGATCGGAATGGTGGAAAATCATTCAGATGGGGTGGACAGTCCGTTTTGTGCAATAGAAAAGAATATTTTTTCGTAATTTTGCGGCATGCGGAGGCGGTTAGTTCTGTTTTTTTTCGTCTTGGCGGGGCTGCTGCTTCTGCCTGTCTCGTGCAATGACCAGGTCTTTGTGGACAGGTTCATGCCCGATGTTCCGGACGAAATCGTGATGGATGGCTCGCATCCGGCATATACTGTAAGTTTCCTTGCGGACAACTGGGACATCTATTCTTTCTATTCACAGAACGCCCTGCAGTCCTCATGTCAGACGACAGACCTTGACGGGAACCCTGTTTCGTCGGATTATTTTCTTCTGTGCGGCCCGGGTATCATTGACATAGAATTTGACTGTCTGTGCCGCTGCCGTCTGGTCAGGCGCAACGGCAGTCTGCTTGAGATCTCGGCTGACAATGCCGGCAGATCTGCCACTGATCTGACCTTAGTGGTCGGTAATGCTGATGATATCAGGAATCTGAACATCAAAGTACAGCCCTCGTCATCCCGGTACGTGGTCGAAGACATGGATTTTGAAGTGACAGGAACCGAATCCAGACAACGCCGGTTCGAGCAGGGCTACCTGAACGGCACCGGTCAGGACTCTCGGGTTACAGTCAATCCCATGCGGCATGGAGGGCCGTATGTCGTTGTCGACCTTGACAACTACCGTGAGGTTGAGATACTTGACGACGGTGTCAGGGTCAGTGTGCCGCTGTACCGTGACGGGGATGATTATGTGATGTCTGAACCTGAAGTCGGGATCGCTCCCGGCTCTTACGGTCTCAATTACCAGTATTCCGATGAAACCGAGCAGGAGTTCATTGTCCCGGCTTATTCGCAGGGAGTGTTCGGAATCTATATCACATACGATGTGCTTGAGGTTGCCTTCTGTGTTCATGCCAGAAATCCGGAGGACGGCAGGACGAGGGAAATACACGGGACTCTGCGCTCGAATTATGCCGTTTCGGCTGAGGCCAGGCTTGAAAAGATAGTCCCTCTTGGCGGAGAAAACTGACATGGCGGGAAAAACAATGCTTCTTACCGGCCGCCTGCTGGCGATACTGGCGCTATTGCTTCTGTGCCCATCGGCATTTGCGGCGGGAGACCGTCCTGCCGGTGATTCTCTTGTTGTGTCGCATGGCGTTGAACTTGACACCAGACCGGGATATCTTTTCCAGACTTCGCCTTTCTTCAGGGGGCTGAACCTTGCCGGCAGGCCAATGCGTAACACGCTGTCTGCCCATCTGAGATATTCCTTGCAGCTTGACCCGGCAGGCTGTTCCTCGTGCGGGTTCCCGTCCGTGTCCCAGGGTGTCGGTATTGCATACAACAGCTTCTTCAACCGCAGGGAGCTTGGCGATCCGGTATCGGTGTATGTCTTCCAGAGAGTGAAGGCCTTGTCCCTTGCCCCGAAGCTTTCGTTTGACCTCGAGTGGGCTCTCGGCCTGTCCTTCGGGTGGCGGCCGTTCAATATTGACGATCCCTCGTCGCCTGAATATAACGAGTTCAATACCGTGGTCGGCTCAAGGGTAAACGCCTATATCGGGCTTGGATTCCTGCTTGACTACAGGATAGACAGGAACTGGAGCATGGTTGCCGGTGTTGATCTGTCACATTATTCCAACGGCAACACGACATATCCTAACGCAGGGGTCAACACGGTTGGACTCCGGCTTGGGGCGGTGCGGAGTTTCGTCTCTGCTCCGGAACGAGCTTCACGGTATGTGAAGATGCCGTCACAGTTCACAAGGCATGTTTCGTATGACCTTGTCGTATATGGCTCATACAGATTCAAGGGCGTCAAGCTGGAAACTGATCCATTCCTTGTCCCCGGCAAGTTTGCGGTGGCGGGACTTTATTTCAGTCCTATGTATAATTTCAGCCCGATATTCAGGGCCGGCCTGTCGCTTGATGCCAGATACGACGAAAGTGCCAACATTGCGGCACATGCCGTCAATCCGTGGAGCCAGCAGACCAAGTTCTACAGGCCCCCTTTTATCGAACAGATTTCGGTCGGAGTATCGGCGAGGGCTGAACTCGTTATGCCTGTATTCTCCGTCAGCCTGGGCGTGGGAAGGAATTTCGTATGCACGGGCCCGGATACTGACGGTTTCTATCAGATTGCAGCGCTGAAGGTGTTCCTGACACGAAGCCTTTTCATCCATGTCGGCTACCAGCTGTTCAACTTCCACGAGCCCAACAATCTTATGCTGGGGGCAGGTTTCCGTTTCAATGACAAAAGATAGCCGTCCGGGACTATCCTCTGGAACTAGAAGTAGTATTTCACTCCGGCTGAAAGGCCGTAGTTGAACCCTGCATCGAACAAGGTGCTCGAAACCTTTATATTGTCGTATCCGGAGTCGACCGTATAGTACATTACTGAAATGTCAAGAATGTCGACGGAAATCCCGATGCGGGCGGAAGGCCTGAATTCCACTGATCCCAGCCCTGCACGGAAGTCGAAAACGAAGGGTATTCCTCTGGTGCTGTCATTCTGGTTCGAGCCTTGCTGTACACGTGATCCGCCGCCGAAGCCGAATCTGACGCCCGGAGTATAGTAGAGTTTCCCCTCGACAAGCGGAATGTAGTAGCTTGCTCCAAGTGTCAGTGTCGCAACGTTTACGGACGAGAACAGTGTCCTGTTGTCGGTGATTTCCGTTGCCTCCCTTGACATGCTGTAGTCAAGACCGACGGAAAGTTCAAGATTGTCGATCAGGAAGTATCCGAATTCAGGGTTTAGCTCCAGGACTGTGCCTGCCGGGGTGCTGGTACTTGTGGTGCTCCCGCCGACAGTCACGGAGGAAGTGCTCCTCCCGCCGTAGAAACCGAGGCTCCCGCCGATGTTCATCTCTCCCTTATGCTGGGCGGACATTGTGGTGCAGGCGGCGGCAAACGCTGCAATCAGTAAAAGTTTTTTCATTTCGGGTATTGTTTTGATTTGACTATTTTCCATTTCCCTGCCTGTCCTTCATGAAGCAGTCGCACAGGGCAACGAGTACAAGCATGTCGAGTGCTGCGATCATCAGCACGATGCCGAAGGCCCCTATGGTCAGAGCCATAGCCAGTGTATGGAGGAAGGACGCTCCGTGCACGACAATGAGCAGTATCCCCGGCAGCAGCAGAATCCGTGTGGAACACAGCTGCCAAAGCAGTACCGACACGGCTGCCGATGCGAGCGGAATGAGGAAGAAGAAGTTCTCTCCGGTCAGCGCGAGCATCAGTATGCTCAGCACGGCAAGTACTGTCATCGATGCGAATATCCTCAGCCCCGTGTCTCCTTTTATCAGGAATGACCTGGCGATGAGCACGAAAAGGACAAGGCTTGCCAGTGCCATGACGGTGTTGTCGAACCCGATTCCTGTAATGATGCCGAAAGGCTTGAACTGTGCACCTGTCAGCAGGCAGCATATCCATGTTACCGCGATTCCGGCGGCAAGAGCTGTCACTGCGGTCCCGAGCACGGACAGGCAGTGGCCCCATATGCCCTTGAGGTTCTTGAGATTAAGTATTACAAGCAGCAGGAATACGGCAAGAACGGCAATGTTGAGTATCAGGTATCCTGTCCTTGAGAATACGAGCAGGCCGGCCATGGGTATGGTGAAGAAGACACGCTCGTTCTCTCCCCGCAGGACGTCCCGGTCAGAGTATTTGTCCGAGCACAGGTATTCCTTCATGACCGGGACTATCTGCGAGCCGTAGTGGCTGATTGACTCCTTGTCGGCCGCGTCGAAATTGTCCAGGTCAGTGTGGTAATGGTTCACATCGGCCACGGTCGAGAAGTTCATTCCCGGGATGGAGTCTTTCACGACCGTGAAGTCGGTGAAGTTCGGCATCATTCCGTAGACGACATTGGTCAGAGAGTACGTGAAAGGGCGGGATGATGATGCATACAGGTCCATGATTCCGGCATCGTCCCCGGATGACTCGAACAGAAGGGCCGGCCCGAACGGTCCCCTTGCCTCGACATTGATCACGAGCCCGGCGTTGTCAAAAAGGTCTTTCCTGTCGGCGTAGACGGCCTTCATTCCGGCCATCCCTACTTCTTCAGCATCGGTGAACAGAATCCTGAGCCCCTGTTTCCAGCTGTCCCTGCTTTCCAGCGCAACTCTGGTGCACTCGAGTATGACTCCAAGTCCATAACCGTCGTCGGCAGCTCCATATGAGCAGACAGTGTCCTTGACCGGCACCCATGGGTAGCGCGAGTCATAGTGTGCAACCATGACCAGCCATGTGGTGTCGGCCCCGGCCGCGAGTGGAGGAAAGTCCGCAACTATGCATGAAGCGTCGAATTCGTATCCTCTGGCTTCCAGTCCCGGATAGTCCAGCAGACGAGGTTCGGCCCCCAGGGAACGCAGCCTTTCCGTCAGGTAGTCCCTGACTCCAAGTCTCGCGTCGCCATGGATTACCGAATGGTGCTCCCTTGAAATGACGCTGATGTCCTGCATGACGCGTCCGGCGTCAAAATCTCCTGCTGCGGGTGACGGCAGCCTCCATGTGCAGAACGCGAGTGCCAGGCCTGCGAGCAGAAAAGCGGTAAGTATTGTCAGACGGATTTTCTTCATAGTGAAGGATGGTAAACTGTGAGTTAAATGTATACTATGATATAGTAGAGCATGGCGGCTGAACCTGCCAGCTTGATTCCTGTCCCGAAGAGGAACCCTGCGAAAGCTCCGAGCGAGGCCTTGATAGACTCTCCGGCGCTCTTGCGGGCAAACAGCAGTTCTGCAATGAAGGCGCCTGCTATGGACATGCCTATCATCCCTGCCGGAAGCGGCAGAAGAAGGCCGGCAAGCAGCCCGGCCGTCGCTCCCCAGCCCGCATATTTGCTGCCTCCGCCGAGTTTGGTGAACCATGCCGGGACGACGTAGTCAAGGACGGTGACGGCGACTGTGATGCCCAGCCAGACGAGCAGAAATCCGGTGCCCATAGGATCTCCTGAAGAGTCTGTCCCTCCTCTGAAGTAAGCGACAAGCATTCCGAGCCAGCTCAGCGGCGGCCCGGGAAGGACAGGAAGAAAGCTGCCGAGAATTCCGGCCGCTCCCAGCAGGACGGCGACTATTGCCAGAAAAGTATCCATGCGGAATGCCATTTCATATGTGCGAATTTAGCAAGAAGATAAGAATATAAAAAATTAATGTAACTTAGGGCCATAAAACACTGTTATGAAAGGTGCCTCTTCCAAATGGAAATACTGCTCTCTAGGCGGTGCGATCAGGGTCAAGGTTGACACCGGAGCGGACTTGATGCGCCTTGGGGAACTGGACCAGAAATGCTGGACTGTCCTGAGCTGTCCCGTGTCGGATCTTGAGATGGACAAGCATACACTGGCCCTCATCGATACTGACAGGGACGGAAAGATCAAGGTCCGTGAGATGGTGGCGGCGGCACGCTGGCTGTGCTCGGTCATCAAGGACAAGGACAGCATATTCAGGGGCGGGAGCGAGCTCAGGCTCGACAATTTCGACTGCTCCGATCCGGAGGGGAAAAGGCTCCATGATTCCGCAGTCCGGATTCTCGGGAACCTCGGAATCCGGTCGGAAACCATAAGTCTTGAAAACGCTTCCGACAGTGAGGCCATATTCAGGAACACATTGTTCAACGGAGACGGGGTAATAATACCCGAGAGCAGCGAGGATCCCGACGGCAGGCTTGCGATTGAGGCGTGCATGCGTACTGTAGGCTCTGCCGTGGACAGAAGCGGGAAGGCTGGAGTCACGGCT
This sequence comes from uncultured Bacteroidales bacterium, assembly GCA_944323775.1. Taxonomy (GTDB): domain Bacteria; phylum Bacteroidota; class Bacteroidia; order Bacteroidales; family UBA932; genus Cryptobacteroides. The sequence continues at coordinate 120,536 of CALUTT010000023.1, read as the reverse complement.
CCTCTCGTTGAGGAGTTCTACTCCGCCTGCTCGGACTATGACTCCTGGCTTTCGCGCGGAGAGGCTGGCCGCAGCAGGATTTTCCCGTTCGGTGACGGCACTGCTGCTGCGCTGGATGCGGTCGAGGCAGTCCGTGGTAAAGTTGAGGACTACTTCAAGAGGTGCCGGCTTCTGGAATATGACAGTGCGGCCGCTGCCGCTGTCGACGTCCGTGTGTCTGCCATAGACGATATCCAGTCATGCCCTATCGCCCATCCTCGCGCAGACCGGGTCCTTCCGTTCGATGGTATCAATCCGTTCTGGAATGATGCTTTCTGCCGGGTGCGCACCCTGGTGTTCGACAAGTGCCTTGAGTGTGAGGGCGGAATCACCGAGTCACAGTGGAAGGAGGTCCTGGCCATGTTCGTGCCGTATTCCGAGTGGCTCGGGGCCAGGAAAGGCTCCGTGGTCGAGCCTCTCGGGGCCGGGACGGTAAAGGCGATAATCGCATCGGACAAGAAACAGTATCTGCTCGGTCTGGTGGCCAGGGACCTGGAGCTGGAGCAGGAATCCAATTCCATCGATGACGTCAGGAAGCTGATGCTTTTCTATAGGGATTATGCCAGGCTGCTCGACAATTATCTTATTTTCAGTGATTTCTATGCGAGATCTGACGGCAGAAGGGCCATCTTCGAGGCCGGAAGACTCTATATTGACCAGCGCTGCTGCGACCTGTGCATCCGTGTCAATGACATGGCCGGCCATGCCGAAATGGCAAAACTCAGCGGGATGTTCCTGATTTACTGCAAGTGTGTCTCCAAGCCTTTGGGACGGAGCATGGACATCGTCGCTGTGATGACGGAGGGCGATATTTCCGATCTGCGTGCAGGAAAGAACGGCGTGTTCTACGACAGGGACGGAAACGACTGGGATGCCACAGTCACGAAAGTCGTGGACAATCCCGTAAGCGTACGCCAGGCGTTCTGGACGCCGTACCGCAAGTTCTGGGATTTCTGCGTGGGGCTTATCAGCAAGTCTGCCTCCGACAAGGACTCGAAAATCGCCGCCGATCTGCAGGGCAAGGCGTCTGCAGCCGTGAAGCCCGGGACCGATGCCTCCACGCAGTCCGGGAAACAGACTTTCGACATTGCCAAGTTTGCCGGAATCTTCGCAGCTCTCGGCCTTGCCCTGGGATATATCGGATCGTTCCTGACCAAACTCGCGGCAGGGATAGCCGCTACACCGTGGTGGCAGCTGCTGCTGGCCGTAGCCGCAGTCATGCTCGTCATTTCGGGCCCGTCCTGCATAATCGCATGGAGCAGGCTGCGCAAGAGAAACCTCGGGCCGGTACTCAATGCCAACGGATGGGCCATCAATTCCCGCGTACTCGTCAATACCGTGTTCGGCGCGAAACTGACGAGTGTCGCTTCATACCCAAGACTGCATCTTGCCGATCCGAATGCCCTCAAGGGCGGTGCGTGGTGGAAATGGCTTGTTGCCGCCGTCATCACAGCCGCCGTTGTTCTTGCGGTACTGCATTTTACCGGAACAATAGATCTGGGCTTGGGACGCATAACCTTACAATAGAACTGCCATGGATCTGGAAACTTTGTTTGCCTCTTCTTCCCGTCCTGCCAACGTGGGTCTTTTCTGTGACTGTTTTCCGCCAGTGATGGACGGCGTCTCGGTATGCATGCAGAATTATGCCTACTGGATGCAGAAAAAGGTCGGGGGGACGTTTGTCGTAACTCCGAATGTGCCGGGAGCGGACTATGCTTCCCTGCCGTACAAGGTGCTTGACTATTTTTCCGTGCCTGTCCCGTTCAGGCATCCTTATGTTACGGGTATCGCGGAGATAGATCCTTCGTTTCTTGCTAGAGTGTCCAAGATAGAATTCAAGATAGTCCATGCGCACTGCCCGTTCACTTCCGGGCTGGCGGCAATGAGGATCGCCCGCAACAGGAGGATCCCGCTCGTGGCGACGTTCCATTCCAAGTACAGGGACGATTTCGCCCGCGTGCTGCCTGAAGCTGCGGTAAAGGCTGTAGTGAAACTGATAGTCGAGTTCTATGAGAGGGCGGACCTCGTGTGGGTGCCTCAGGAGTCTGTAATCGACGTGATCAGGGAATACGGATATAAAGGCGAGGTGGAGGTGATGGACAATGGCTCTGACCTTGTCGCGGACTATCCTGAGAAGTTTTTCGTGGATGCGAGAAACCGTCTTGGCATAGCCCCCGGTGAATTCGTGCTGCTTTTTGTCGGACAGCACATCTGGGAGAAGAACCCCAGACTGATAATCGAGGCGCTGGCGAAGATTCCCGATGTCCAGTTCAGAATGTTCTTCGCGGGCAACGGATATGCCGCCAGTGCGATGAAGGAGCTCGTATCCGAGCGTGGACTCGATTCCAAGGTGACGTTCCTCGGGACGATAACCGACAGGGCGCGTCTGACCGACTACTATGCGGCTTCGGATCTTTTCCTGTTCCCTTCCCTGTATGACAATGCGCCGCTAGTGGTAAGAGAGGCGGCCGCGTTGCACAGCCCTTCGGTGATGGCCCGCGGCGCCACCGCTTCCACGATAATAGATGACGGACGCAACGGATTTCTTGTCGACAACGATCCGGACTGCCTGGCCCGTCTTTTGCGGGAACTGATAGCGGATCCAGACAGAGTCCGCCGTGTCGGGCTTCAGGCTTCCAAGACACTGGTCCGTTCATGGGAAGACTGCGTAGGGGAGGTCCTTGACCGTTATAACGTGCTTCTCAAGAGCTGGGGCCTTCCTTTGATTGAGAAAATGTAATTTTATTCTGCCTATGTCAGTTGGAGTACCGGATGATGGCGTCATGAGCGCCTCCACAAGGGCACGTGCCGTGCTCGAGAATATCGCTTCGAGAAAAAGTGTAAGATCATATCTGGACCGTGCGGTTCCTGCCGAAATGGTCGAAAGTCTTCTGAGGGCTGCAATGGCCGCCCCTTCGGCCAAGAACCGGCAGCCGTGGTCTTTCATTGTTGTGGATGACAGGAGCCTGCTTGACACACTGGCCTCGCGTCTGAGATATGCAAAGATGCTGGCGCATGCTCCGCTGGCCATAGTCGTGTGCGCGGAGACGGAGACCGTCCTTGCCGACGGGACTTCTGTCCGGAACGGATTCTGGGAGCAGGACGCTTCGGCGGCTACCGAGAATCTCCTGCTTGCTGCCGAGGCTCTGGGACTCGGCGCTGTATGGACGGCGGCTTCGGATGAAGAGAGAAGCGCCGCCGTGCGGCAGACGCTGGGCATACCTGACGGCGTGATGCCCCTCTGCGTGGTATCCATCGGATTTCCGTCCGGAAGCGAGAAGCCGAAGGACAAGTGGAATCCTGCAAAGATTCACATCAACAAGTGGTAGCAGGACTTTAAAAACATATACGGTATGAACGTGAGATTTCTGGCTGCAGTGCTTGCAGTGGCCGGCTTTTGCCTTTCTGCAAATGCGCAGGACTATATCGTCACCTCTCAAGGCGAGAGGATAGCCGCCAAGGTCGTCGAGGTCGGTCCTGACGATCTTCTTTACAAGAAATGGGGAAATGCCGAAGGCCCTAACTATCGCATCCCTCTTTCAGACGTCAGCAGGGTAGAGTATCAGAACGGGGAAGTCGAGACGTATGACGTCGAGGACAACAACTCCGGAATGGTCAGGAGACTGCGCGGACAGGTAGGCGGCCATGGTGCCGACCTGTCGTACTATTACGAATATCCCAGCGGCCCGGTCTACCGCAACGGGTCAGCTCTGTTCATTAAGGACGCCCATGTCAATGCTGGGGCGGTGCTGGACCCGGACCTCTACAGGCAGTGGCGTACTGGCGTCAACATGAAACTCGCCGGGATGACCATGTGGGTAATCGGCGCGACGTTTGCCGGCGGCGGGCTGAGCATGCTTCTCTCGCCGGGGGATGCCGCTCCGTATCTGATAGCGGGCGGAGTGCTGATTGCTGTAGGAGTGCCGCTGCATGTATGTGGCAATGTCAAACTGGACGATGTCGTGCAGGAGCACAATTCCCGCCGGAATCTTGCCGGCGGCTTTTCACCGGAAATCAGCTTCGGAGTGCAGAGGTATGGTTTGGGTCTGGCGCTGAAATTCTGATTTGCAGGACGATAAGCGGCAAAATAATTTGGAAAGAGCTGGAAATTGTGTAAATTTGCGCTCCATTTTCCGTTTTTTATGGAAAACGGGGCAGTTATTACGTTAAATTTAATTTTTTGCTAAGATGGCTGAATATTTGATGCCTGAGAAGAAGCAAGAGATTTTCGCGAAGTACGGGAAGTCCAATAGAGACACCGGCTCTCCAGAGAGTCAAGTTGCTTTATTTTCCTACCGTATCGCTCACCTCACCGAGCATGTGAAGAAGAACAAGAAGGACGTTGTTACACGCCGTTCACTTCTCCGTCTGGTCGGCAAGAGACGCCAGATTCTGGACTACCTCCAGAAGATGGACATTGAGAGATACAGGAATATCGTCAAGGAGCTCGGTCTCCGCCGATAGTCGATATAGGAAGATCCAGGGATGGTTTCTTAGGGAAGCCATCCCTTTTTGAATGGAATTTCACAGATATACGATAGACGAAAACAGACGAAAGAGAAAACAGTAATGAACATCATCAACAAAAAGATTGAACTCGCGGATGGCCGCGTAATCGAAATTGAAACCGGAAAACTCGCCAAGCAGGCTGCCGGTTCTGCCGTAGTGAAGATGGGTGGCACCATGCTCCTTGCCACTGTGACTGCGGCTGACGAGGTCAAGGAAGGCACTGATTTCATGCCTCTGACCGTAGACTATAAGGAGAAATTCTATGCAGCGGGACGCTTCCCCGGAGGATTCATGAAGAGGGAAGGCAAGTCCAGCGATTATGAGATTCTTATTTCACGCCTTATCGACAGGCCCATACGTCCTCTCTGGCCGGATGACTTCCACCTTGAGGTTTTCGTGAATGTGACACTGATTTCAGCCGAGAAGGATATCCAGCCCGACGCTCTTGCCGGACTTGCCGCCTCATGTGCGCTTGCAACTTCGGACCTTCCGTTCGGCGGCCCGATTTCAGAGGTGCGTGTCTGCAGGATAGGTGGCGAATTCGTCATCAATCCCAACTTCTCACAGATGAAGGACGCCGATCTCGACCTGATGGTTGCCGCCACTGAAGAGAACATCATGATGGTGGAGGGCGAGATGAACGAAGTCAGCGAGCATGACATGCTCGAGGCCATAAAGTTCGCCCATGAGGAGATTAAGAGGCACTGCCGCGTTCAGAAGGAGCTCATGCATGAGCTTGGAACTGATGTCAACAAGCGTGACTATCCTCATGATGTCGAGGACGAGGAACTCAAGAAGGCCGTGCACGAATTCTGCTATGACAAGTGCTACGCCCTTGCAAAGTCCGCAAAGCCCAAGAAGGAGAGAGAGGAGGGCTTCAAGGCAATAAAGGAGGAATTCCTTGCAACCATTCCCGAGGAAGAGCTTGAGGAGAAGACCCCGCTTGTGGAAAGATACTATCACGCCGAGGAAAAAGAGGCCATGCGCAACATGATCCTTGACGAAGGAATCCGTCTCGACGGCCGTGTCTGCGATGAGGTGCGCCCGATCTGGTGCGAGGTGGGATATCTCCCCTGCGCTCACGGCTCCGCCATTTTCACCCGCGGTGAAACCCAGAGCCTTGCCACCGTCACCCTCGGTACCAAGATGGACATGAAGGAGACCGACGAGGTCCTCATCCAGGATGACCAGCAGTTTGTACTCCATTATAATTTCCCTCCCTTTGCAACAGGAGAGGCGAAGGCTCAGCGCGGTGTGGGACGCCGCGAGATCGGACACGGCAACCTTGCCCTGAGGGCTCTCAAGCCTGTTGTCCCTCTTGCTCCTGAGAATCCGTATGCCGTGCGTGTCGTTTCTGATATCCTCGAGTCCAACGGATCTTCATCCATGGCTTCAGTGTGCGGCGGTTGCCTTGCGCTCATGGATGCCGGTGTCAAGATCAAGAAGCCTGTTGCCGGAGTCGCAATGGGTCTTATTACTGACGAGACCCGCCCCAATGAGCGTTATGCGATTCTTACGGATATCCTCGGTGACGAGGACCACCTCGGTGACATGGACTTCAAGGTGACTGGAACCGCAGACGGCATTACCGCCACCCAGATGGATATCAAGGTTGACGGCCTGTCCTACGATGTGCTTGAAAAGGCTCTCGAGCAGGCGCGCCGCGGCCGTATGCACATAATGGGCGAGATGATGAAGACCATCAGCGAGCCTCGCGAGGATTACAAGCCTTTTGTTCCCCGTATCGAGCAGCTCAGAGTCGCCTCAGAGTTTATCGGTGCGATTATCGGCAAGGGCGGAGAAGTCATCCAGAAGATCCAGAAGGAGACCGGAACCACGATTACAATCGAAGAAGTACCTGTTCCCGGAACGAACATTACCGAAGGTGTCGTTGACATTGCATCTGCCAACAAGGAGAACATGCAGAAAGCCATCGACTGGATCAAGGGTATATGCGCCGTGCCTGAGGTAGGCAAGGTTTACCACGGAAAGGTCGTTTCCATACTTGATTTCGGTGCGTTTGTAGAGATTCTTCCCGGCAAGGAAGGCCTCCTGCACGTTTCCGAGATTGCCTGGACCAAGACCGAGAATGTCGAGGATGTCCTCAAGGTCGGTGATGAAATCGACGTCAAGCTTCTCGAGATCGACCAGAAGACAGGCAAGATGCGCCTTTCAATGAGGGCTCTGACAGAGAAGCCTGAAGGATACGTGGAGCCTGAGCGCAGGCCCCGTCCCGACAGGGGAGACCGCAGGGGCGGATCTGACCGCAGAGGCGGCGAGAGAGGAGAAAGGAGACCGTCTGACCGCCGTGGTGCGGACAGAGGGGACCGCAGAGACCGCAGGGATGACCGTCCCCGCAGGAATTCCGCTCCCCGTGACGACGCTCCCGCTCCGAGAATCGACGACTACAAGGAGACGGTAGATGAAGTGTTCTAGACTTCATGCCGTCGTGATTTGAAAAGGCCGTCCCCGTATTACTGCGGGGCGGCCTTTGACAAAAACAAATACATATGAGAGTAAGAAAAATTATTGGCCATCTGATGATTGCCGCTTCATTCATCCTGACGGCCTGCATCAGGGAAGAGGCTCCGAATGCCGAGGCTGACATCCTTTCGTGCACGTTTCAGGAAGATGTCCTGGCGTATCCCGTGAACGTTGACCTTCCGTATGACTACACCCTTGAGGCATATCCGATCTATATCGCCGTGCGTGAAGGGGTGGACCTCACTCACCTGGCCCCCAGGTTCACTCTGACGGAAGGTGCCTCCATCGAGCCCCTCAGCGGCAGTATCCAGAATCTCAGCGAGCCGGTACGCTATACGGTGACTTCGGAAGACGGAAACTGGCAGAGGGTGTATTCCGTCCAGGCATATGTGGAGACGTTGAGGCCCATTCCTTCAAAGTATAGCTTCGAGACTGTCAACAGCGATGCCGGGTATGACGTGTTTACGGATACTGATTCGGACGGTTCTCTGACCTGGGCAAGCGGAAATGCCGGGTTCAAGATGTCCGCCGGTTCTGCCGGCCGTGACGCATATCCGACTTCTCAGGCTGACGGAGGGGTCGAAGGCAAGTGTGTGAAGCTCACTACCTGTTCGACCGGGAGTCTCGGCTCATTGGTCGGCATGCCTATTGCCGCCGGAAATATTTTCTTCGGACAGTTCAATGTCAGGGATGCGATGTCCAATCCTCTCGGAGCAACTCAGTTCGGCGTCAAGTGCAACCGCAAGCCCATAAAGCTTTGCGGATATTACAAGTATGTCCCTGGTGCGCAGATGCAGGAGGGGAACACGATGGTTGACGGGACGGATGAGATGGACATCTATGCCATCTTCTATGAGAACACCGACCAGGAGGGCAATACCGTTATGCTTGACGGCAATATCGCCAATGATGATTTTGCACATCCTCAGATGGTTGCCCTTGCCCGTATTCCTGACCATGGCAGCAGGGAGGAGTGGACTTATTTCGAGCTTCCTTTCGATTATGCCCGCTACGGCAAGTCTGTCGACGAGATGAAACTCAGGACTGGAGGCTACAATATTTCCGTCGTCATGTCTTCAAGCATAGGAGGGGCCTCATTCAGGGGCGCCGTCGGAAGCACGTTGTACGTAGATGAACTCGAACTCGTATTTGAATGACAGAAGCAATGATAAAGAAATTTTTTGCGTTTTTCATCATCCTGTCCGGGTGCAGCATGCTGGCGGGAGCCCAGCCCTGGACATCACGGATATTGCAGAAAGCGGAAAGTGCCGGGTGGGAGTTCGGTCTGAAGGCCGGATTCAACATAGGCGGATGCTCGCCGCTGCCGCTTCCCCGGGAGATACGCGAGATTGACAGTTTCAATCCGACGCTTGCTATCCAGCTGAGCGGAGAGGCTACGAAATGGCTTGATCCCGGCCGCGTGTGGGGCGTGACCTTCGGTATCCGGCTTGACAACAAGAACATGACCACGCGTGCGATGGTCAAGAACTACAGCATGGAGATTATAGGCGGCGACGGAAACCGTCTGAAGGGTAACTGGTCCGGTCATGTGAAGACCGATGTGCGCAATGACTACCTCAATTTCCCTGTTCTCGCAAGCTGGAAGCCTGATGAACGCTGGGTCGTCCAGTTCGGCCCATACCTGTCCGTCCTTCTGAACGGAAACTTTTCAGGGGAAGTCTATGACGGGTATCTCAGGGAAGGAAATCCTACGGGCGACAAGATCGTGTTCTCTGACGGTGCCGTGGCCGGATACGATTTCAGCAGGGAGCTCCGCAGAATCCTGTGGGGACTCCAGGCAGGATGCGAATGGGCTGCGTTCCGCCACCTGAGGCTGTACACGAACCTGACCTGGGGCATGAACGGAATCTTCAGACCGGAGTTCAGCACCATAACGTTTTCGATGTATCCGATCTATCTGAATCTCGGTTTCGGATACAATTTCTGATATCGGAAACAAGTGATATCGGAAACAGGCTCCCTCTTTTCAGGGAGCCTGTTTTTTCAGCGGGAAAGGTTCAACGGGTACGCTTCTGCCTGTCGATCCTTATTGGTTTGTAGGAGGGGACAAGTGCCTTCATGACGAGCCATGCCGCAACATAGGCGAGGCCGCATATGCAGAAGACGAGAAAATATCCGCCCTCCTTTCCTTCAAAGCCGAAGAACGAGAATCCCGATCCCTGGGCTTCAGACCAGGTGAAGAGCATTCCTGCGGCTTTCTGGACCAGGGCGCAGCCTATGCCGCCTGCCATGCCTCCTATGCCTGTGACGGTCGCGACGGCCGATTTGGGAAACATGTCACCTATGGTACTGAACAGATTAGCCGACCATGCCTGGTGCCCGGCTCCAGCGAGTCCTATGAAAATCGCCGGCCACCATGCCGAATGGACTCCCATTGGCTGGGCGAAGAGTGCAAACAGCGGGAAGAACGCGAAGATCAGCATTGCCAGCATTCTGCCGGCATACGGATTCATCTTTTTCTTTTCCACGAATATCTTCGGAAGATATCCTCCGAAAATGGAGACCACTGTGACTATTGCGTACAGAGTGGTGATGAGCATGATGCTCTCCCTGGACGAGGATGTGTAGCCGAACTGGTCGGAAAAATAGGCCGGAGCCCAGAACAGGAAGAACCACCAGACTCCGTCGGTGAAGAATTTCCCGAAGATGAAGGCCCAAGTCTGCCTGTATCTGAAACATTGCAGCAGCGGGATGGACTCTCCGCGTTCATCCGTGCCCGATTCCATCTTTGTCTCTGCGTCATCGTCCTGGTGGATGTATGCGAGTTCGGCCGCGTTGACGTGCCTGCTCTTTTCAGGCTTGCCGTACATGGCCGCCCACAGTCCCATCCAAAGGAAACCTATGGCACCGATAATCAGGAAGGCCATCTCCCAGCCTTCGCCTATACCTCTGTCCTTGAAATATTGTGCGATCAGCGGAATGCTTGCCGGTGCGATCAGCGCTCCGATCGATGCTCCGGCATTGAAAATGGAGGTTGCGAATGCCCTGTCCTTCTTGGGAAAGTATTCGGCGGTAGTCTTTATTGCGGCGGGGAAGTTGCCGGCTTCACCAAGCGCCAGAATCGCCCTTGCCGCTATAAACAGCCAGACACTGGTCGAGGCTATCGCCAGGGCGGCAGCCGATCCGTCTTCCACCGTCTTGAGAATCTGTATCGAATCAAACCCTTCTATACGGCAGGTCAAGATTCCGCATACTGCATGCAGGCAGGCTCCGGCCGACCATATGCCGATGGCCCAGAGGTATCCTTTCCTTGTGCCCATCCAGTCGACGAACTTGCCTGCGAACAGCATGCATACTGCATAAATGATCGAGAACACCGCCGTGATGGTGCCGTAATGGTCATCGTTCCAGTGGAATTCCGGTGCAATGAAGTCTTTCCAGGTCAGCGACAGTACCTGACGGTCCATGTAGTTGATGGTAGTCGCCAGGAAAAGCAGCATAACCATCCACCACCGCCAGTTGGTCATCAGTTTCTTTTGTGTGGTCATATCTTCCGTGTGGTCAAAGTGGTCAAATCAGTGCTGCGATAGTCTGCATGGATTGCCGGCACATCATGGAGATGCGCTCCCAGTCTCCTGACTTCAGGGCATCCTTGGGAAACAGCTTGGATCCCATGCCGACGCAGGCAGCTCCGGCCTTGAACCATTGTCTGAGGTTGTCTTCGTCAGGCTGCACACCTCCGGTCACCATTATTTTGCTCCATGGCATGGGCCCCATGATGTCTTTCACGAAAGCCGGACCGAGCACGTCTCCGGGGAAGACTTTGCAGATGTCACATCCTGCCGCCTGCGCGGCGCTGATCTCGCTTGCCGAACCGCAGCCGGGGATGTATGGAATAAGCCTGCGGTTGCATACCGGGGCCACTTCGGGATTGAAGACCGGTCCTACGACGAAATTCGCCCCGAGCTGCATGTACAGGGTGGCGGTGGCCGGATCTACGACCGAACCGACGCCGAGTATCATCCCGGGGAGTTCTGCGGAGGCGTATTTTACGAGTTCCCTGAAAACCTCATGTGCGAAATCACCTCTGTTGGTGAATTCGAACGCCCTGACACCGCCTTCGTAGCATGCGCGCAGAATCTGTCTCGAGATTTCGGGGTCCGGGTTGTAGAATACCGGGACCATGCCGGTCTGCATTATGGTCTGAAGAACCGTTAATTTGCTGTATTGTGCCATATTTTCCTGTTTTTCCTATCTTGATACTCTTCCTGACCCGTCTCCTTTCATGAGCTTTTCCACCTCTTCGACGCTGACCTGGTTGAAGTCTCCGAATACGGTGTGCTTGAGGCATGACGCCGCTACCGCGAAATTCAGGGCGCGGGCGCTGTCCTGCGGATATTGCAGGAGGCCGTAAATGAGACCGCCCATGAATGAGTCTCCGCCTCCGACACGGTCGACTATGTGGGTGATGTCATATCGCGGTGACTCGTACAGGGTCTTCCCGTCGTAGAGGACACCTCCCCATGTGTTATGGTTGGCGTTGATCGATCCGCGGAGAGTTATTATGACCTTCCCGGCTTTGGGAAACCGTCCCATGAGCTGACGGGCCACGCTCAGGAACTGCCCCTGTTCTATTTTGCCGTCAGTAGAGCTGACGTCGAATCCGTCAGGCTTGATGCCGAACACTTTTTCGGCGTCTTCTTCGTTGCCTAGAATGATGTCGCAGTACGAAACGAGCTGCGGCATGACTTCCGATGCGCTCTTGCCGTATTTCCACAGGTTCTTGCGGTAGTTCAGATCGCATGACACAGTCAGTCCGAGTTCGCTGGCTGCCTTTACGGCCTCGAGGCAAGTGTCGGCGGCACCCTGGCTGATGGCCGGTGTAATGCCCGTCCAGTGGAACCATTCTGCCCCCTTCATGACTTCCTTCCAGTCTATCATGCCCGGATTGATGTCGGCTATCGCGGAGTGCGCCCGGTCATAGACCACCTTGCTCGGACGGGCGACTGCTCCGGTCTCAAGGAAGTAGATCCCCATTCTCTCGCCACCCGTGATTATTGAAGAGGTGTCGACCCCGTAGGACCTCAGTTCTTTGATGCAGGCTCTGGCGAGGTCGTTGTCCGGCAGTCTGGTGACGAACTTTACGTCTGTGCCGAAATTTGCCAGTGACACTGCGACGTTGGCTTCTCCGCCGCCGAATGTGGCGTCATACTGTCTTGCCTGGGAAAATCTCAGGTATCCGGGTGTTGAAAGCCGGAGCATTATTTCTCCGAAAGTGATTACTCTGGACATTGGTTATGTTAGGTTTTTGCTCAAATATAGCAAAAACCCTACTGGGTCGCAAATGTTTTTTCCCTGATGCCGGAAGGGACGCTTCTCAGGCGGCCGTTCCGTTTCTGAAGTCAGACGGAGCTGTCCCGAAGCGCTTTCTGAAGGCTCGGCTGAAGTAGTGTGAGTCGTTGAAGCCGGTCATATATGCGATCTGGGAGATGCTGAGCCTTGAGTCTTTCAGCAATTCCGCTGCCTTGAGGAGGCGTATCTCTGAAAGACGGGCGGATGGAGTGGTCCCGAGCCTGCTCCGGCATCTGTCGTAGAGTGTGTTGCGGCTCATTCCCATTTCCCTGCACATGTCGTCGAGGGAAAAGTCCGCGTTGTCCAGGTTCGCTTCAAGCAGGCTTCCGAACTTCAGGGTGAAAGGGTCGTCCGGTGCCGTAGAGGAGGGGAGGGATCCTGTCTTGCGCCTTGCACCCATGATGCGTATTGCTGCAATTCCCGCAGCCAGAACCAGTGCAGCGAGGTATAGCAGCCGTGAGAGGCGGTTGCGTACGATTACCGTGAAGCCTGTATCGTTGTGGGCCGGGTATCCGTCGGCATTCGTCGAACGCAGAAACAGAGTGTACGTTCCGGGAAGCAGTCTGTCGAATGTCAGAGCATCTCCTGTTCCGAGCGACTTCCATGCGGGAGCCTTCTGCTTTGTGAAACTGTACGAGTACATGACCTTCTCAGGAGCCTTCATGTCTATGGCCTTGACTCGGAGGCTCAACCTGTCGCTGTTGTCGAGCCTTATCGGCTTGCCTTCCTGCATGCTGATTCTGGTGCCGTTGATATATGCGTCTGTCACCATCAGTTTCGGAGAATATGTGCTGTTGGATATTTCGGCGGGATTGAAGTACAGCACTCCGCAGTTTGTTCCCAGGCAGATGGTCCCGTCCCGTGTGACAAACGGCTCTCCTTCATTGAACAGCATGTTGTGGGCTATCCTGTCGGCCGGGTAGCTGATAATGCTTCCCGTCTGTGGATTCAGGCGGCACAGGCTGGCGTCGGTCACTATCCAGATGTTCCCCTTGAAGTCTTCCACTGATGAAAGCACGTAGTTGGATGCCATTCCGTCAGTGAAGGTGTAGGCCTTGTAAGGTGCGTTCCTGTCGTGGCTGTCCAGACAGAGGAAGCCGTTTCCGTAAGATGATGCGCATATCGTCCCCGATGATGCCGATATGGTCAGGTGACGGATATCAGTGCCTCTGAGGTTGCCGAACCACCGGAACTCCATGTTCTCCGGCTCGGCCTCGGGGTTGCTGCACGCCAGTATGCCGTCGCTGCCAGCCGCGTACAGTGTCTTTCCGTCTGTATCCATGCAGACGTGGCGTATTCTGCCGGCCATGTCAGAGATATGGCTGAGACGGTTCTTCCGGCTGATGAAGCGCCTCTGCCCGTCAGCGGTGCTCAGGTACGAAAGGCCTCCGTCCAGAGACCCTATCCAGACCTTGCCGTCGGGGGCCGTGCACAGGGAGTGGATATTGTCGGCGTTCGATCCGTTGAATTCGGGCGTGTTCCTGTAGTATCTGGGGCGGAAAGCCGGGAATTCATGGCGTGATGCTGTATTTTCAAGCAACCCGTCGCCTTCCGTACCCATCCATATTGTCCCTTCCGAGTCCTGGGTGAAGCACTGCACGGTGGATGCGACAGGCCAGCTGGCGATTCTGTATGTCATGGACTGGTCGTATACATGTACTTCAGCATCCCTTGTCGCTATGAAGTTCAGCCCGTTCGAAGCCTGGAACAGAGCCTGTACGCTGTTGTGCGGAGATGGCTCCTGTTCCGCCGTGATGGAAAGCATCCTGAAAGGGGTGTCGTTGCGGCACACACGCTCGAGGCCCCTGAGGCTGCCTGCAATCCAGAGTATGTTCTGAGAGTCGCAGAGGAACGCTCCCAGTCTTGTTTCCGGTCCCCATTCATGCTGGGCGGTGCTGTCGTAGAACGGGATGAAGCTACCCGATTCTCTGTCAAACAGACTGAGGCTTCCGTGTCTTGAGTACAGCCACAGTTCGCCTTCGGCTCCTTTGGCCGTCCTGAACTCCTCGCCGGCGAACGGGGTCTGCATCGGTTCGGCGCCTGTGCCGGGAGAAAACCTGAATATGCCGCCCGATGCGGATCCCATCAGTATGGAATATTCCGAAGGTATTCCGGACAGCATCCTGATGTCGACATCGGCACCTGTGTGGTGTGTCTGGATCTCTCCCTTTTCATTGATGAATATCAGACGTCCGGCCGTGCTCCCTATGTACAGGGTGCTGCCGACGTTCAGGTGGCAGAATGCTGGAAGAGTGCTGACAAGTTCCCTTTCCCTGACTGTCCCGCTGTCGCAGAGTATGTATATGCGCCCGCTGTTGTCCTTGAAAATGTCGTTGACGGCGGTGCCCGGCCCGGGGTCGTAGTATTCGGTCAGGTCCTGGGAGCCGCCTCTGCCGCCGAGCATCATGACCTTGCCTTGTGCCGTGACCAGGGCAGTCTGGTCTGTGTCGATGCGGAACATTGAAGTGAATCTGAGGTCAGTGCCGAACCTGGCCATTTCCCCGCTGCTTTTGTCCAGTACGAACAGTTCTCCGCCGTGGCTCAGAGCCAGCAGGCGGCCCGCCCTGTCATCGACTTCGATGCGGACGAATCGCTCGTCGAGCGGGGTCAGCCTTGGCGTATACCTGTCGAAACTGCTTCCGTCGAATCTGTATATCCCCGACCAGGTGGCGAGCCATACGTAGCCTTCGGAACAGCGTCTGATGTCTTCGATCACCGTCGGGTCGAGACCGTTCTCCCTTCCGTAACGGTAGAATTCGTAGCTCCCGGCTCCGGCCGCGACCGAAGAGAAGACCAGACAGACGACAGCTGCCAGTATTTTGAACTTTGTTATCGTAATCTAAATAATTTGATACAAAAATGCACTGAAATATTCAATTTTGGAAAATAGTCCACATATTGGGGATTCAAATATACAATTAATTAAATACCCGTAACTACATTTGCATCAGCTATTCGGTTCTTACCTCTATGTGTGATTGGCCGGATCAATAGGCTCTCATAAGTCATTGTGGTAATTTGTTTTGGGTGTAAGGCAGGTCCGGCATGAATAGCACCTAACTTAAATCATCCTGGGGTATTTGCGGTTAATAATTTGTATTCAAAAAGAAGAGAGGTCCCAGGAGCCTCTCTTCTTCTTTCATGCAGCTGACTGTCCGTGCAGGCCGTTTTCTGCTGACTGTGGAGGCGGGAACCCGAAGTAGTTCCTGGCATTTCTGTAGCTGATGTCTTCAACCATGTCCTCGACCCTGCATATCTCGCTGGCCGGGATGCGGCCTGTCTCGATGTCGCTGCCCAGCATGTCGCAGAGTATCCTTCTGAAGTATTCGTGCCTGGGGTAGCTGATGAAGCTCCTGGAATCAGTGAGCATGCCTGCAAAGCGGCTCAGGAGTCCCATGCCGGAGAGGCATTCCATCTGACGTCTCATCCCGGCTTCGTGGTCCATGAACCACCATGCGGCACCGAACTGCATTTTCCCCGGGACGCTGCCGTCGTTGAAGTTGTATGCCATGCTCATCATTACCTCGTTGTCTTTCGGGTTGAGGCAGTAGAGTATTGTCTTCGCGAGTTTGCCTTCCTTGTCCAGCCTGTCGAGGAAGCGGTTCCCGTCTACTGCAATGTTGCTGTCTCCGATAGAGTCAAAGCCGGTGTCCGGCCCGGCGGCGGCGAACATCCTGGAGTTGTTGTTGCGCAGAGGCCCGACGTGGAACTGCTGCACCCATCCGGAATCGGCGTCCATGACGGCCATGTCGTGGAGGAATGCGCTGCGCAGCTGCTCGGCTTCGCGGGAGTCGGCCATGCGCCCGTCCATGACTTTCCTGAAGATGCATTCTATGTCGCTTTCCCGGTAGTCACATGCATAGAACCTGTCCATGCCGTGGTCCGAAAGACGGCATCCTGCCTCTTCAAAATATCTGTGCCTGCGCCCCAGTGCTTCCATCAGGTCCGAATAGCTGCGGATGACTATGCCGGCAGATTCTCCTAGGGTCTCCATATAGCTGCGGTATCCGGCAGGGTCGTCAATCGCCATGGCCTTGTCCGGTCTCCATGCAGGAAGCACGTTCACCCCGAACGGATGCTCTGCTATCATCCTGTGCCATTTCAGGTCGTCGGCAGGGTCGTCGGTGGTGCACAAAGTCTCCACGCCGAATTTGCGGATCAGAGCCTGGCCCCTGAATGCTTCTGTAGACAGTTTTGCGTTGCACTCCTCGAATATCTCGCGGGCCGTTTTCGGGTTGAGGACCTTGTCAATCCCGAATGCCCTCATGAGTTCCAGATGGCTCCAGTGGTAGAGCGGGTTCCGCATGGTGTACGGCATGGTCTCGGCCCATTTCAGGAAAGTTTCCCAGGGGCTGCGCGTGCCTCCGGTAATGTAGTCCTCGCTGACTCCGTTGGCCCTCATGGCCCTCCACTTGTAGTGGTCTCCGCTGCAGCCGTCGACTAGCCAGAGCTGCGTTATGTCGCGGAACTGGACGTTCTCGGCTATCTGTCTGGGGGAAAGGTGGCAGTGGTAGTCGATTATGGGCATCTTCTCGGCATGCTTGTGGTACAGGTGTGCGGCACTGTGGCTGCCGAGCATGAAATCGTCGTTGATGAAACTCATTTGAGGATGTGTTTAAATGTGGCGGATTCAAAGATAGCCAATAATTCGTACATTTGCACCATGTTTGTCCTGAGATTCAGAAGGCCGAGGCGCAAGCTCCCGGAGACTCCGCAGACAAGGCTCCTGCGTGAGCAGGCGCGGGCGTATCTTCCGCAGAGGCTCGCACAGCTCGCCGCGGAACACGGGTTCTGCTATAAGTCCGTCCGCATAAAGCACAATGTGTCCAACTGGGGCAGCTGTTCCAGCCTCGGCAACATTAATCTCAATCTTAACCTGATGCGGCTGCCTGCGGATCTTCAGGACTACGTCATGCTGCACGAGCTGTGCCACCTGAAATACATGGACCATGGCCCGCGTTTCCATGAGTTGCTCGAGAGCGTATGCCCTGACCACAGGAGCCTCGGCCGGGAACTTAAGGGCTACAGACTGATATGAGCAGAGTGGCTTGCCCAGTATCGGCCTTTTGATTATATTTGTATGTCAAACGCTTACTGAAATGAAAATAGGAATTTGTTCTGACCATGCGGGCCTTGAATACAAGACCAGACTTATCGGCTATCTGCTCGGGAAAGGCTATGAAGTGGTGAACTTCGGGACCGACAGCCCCGAGAGCTGTGACTATCCCGACTATGCCCATCCGCTTGCAAATGCGGTGGAGAAAGGTGAGGTGGACTGCGGGATTGCTCTTTGCGGAACCGGCAACGGAATGGCGATAACCCTGAACCATCATCAGGGCATACGTGCCGGGCTGGCCTGGAATACTGCAATCGCTACACTGGTGAAGGAACACAACAACGCAAACATCCTTGTGATGCCCGCCCGTTTCGTGTCATACCGCATGGCGGTGATGATGGTCTCTGCATGGATGAAAACAGAATTCGCCGGAGGACGGCATCAGAGAAGAATTGACAAGATACCTGTCAGATAATATTGCGGACTATCCGGACGGAATAGTCCTTCCTGTCGACAAGCCGTACCGCTGGACCTCTGCGGACGTTATCCGCAAGGTCAAGTATGCGGCTGTAAGGCACTTCGGCAAGAAGAACCTGAAAGTAGGTCACGCCGGGACTCTTGATCCGCTCGCGACCGGAATCCTGCTTGTGTGCATAGGTCCGGCCACCCGCCGCGCCGAGGCGCTTCAGGCCTCGCGGAAGCAGTATGTCGCCGAGGTGAGTTTCGGTGCCACGACTCCTTCTTTCGATATGGAGAAGGACGTGGACAGGGAGTGGCCCCTGGATGGGGTCAGTGAGGAGAGTCTCAATGCGTCGATCGGGGGATTTATCGGTGAACACATGCAGGTTGCACCTATTTTCAGCGCAAAGTCTGTCGACGGGGTGAGGGCTTATGAAACGGCGAGAAGGCTGTTGCGTACCGGACAGCTTGACAGCGGTGCGGACATGCTTCAGGCAAGCCCGGTCACTGTATATTCAATGACTCTTGAAAGTTTCGGGCCCAAGACTTTCGGGACTCCGGAGCCGGATCCTCGTCCGGGACGGATTCATGTCGCCGACCTGTCCGGGAAGACCTATCCGACGGCCAGGCTCCGCATCGACTGCAGCAAGGGAACCTATATCCGCTCCATTGCCAGGGATCTTGGCATCGCCCTGGGAAGCGGGGCCTTCTTGTCTTCCCTGCGCCGTACGGAAAACGGCGGCTTCAGTATTGAAGACGCCGTTTCGCTTGATGAAGCGCTTGACCTTTTCCGCAGCGGTGCGGAAAAGCGTTGAATGCGTTCCGCCTATCCAAGTCTCTGCTTGATGTAGTCCATTCTGTCAAGGGATTCCTGCTTCCCGATCAGGTGCATGATGTCGGCGATTCCCAGGCCGCTCGAAGATCCTGTCAACGCAAGCCTGATGCAGTTCATTACCTTGCCGAGCGGAAGCCCTTTCTGGCGTATGTAGTCTTCAAGCGTGTCTGCGTCCGAGTTTTGCATGGCATCGAGCGCTGCCTCGTAGTATTCCTGTTTCCAGAATTTGTCTACATCCTTTGCCAGGAACGGGGCTGTGGCGGCGTCGTCATAGACTTTTGCCCTTGGATCGGCCGGACGCTTTGCGTCTTCCTGTCTTGATGCGGCGCCTGCTTTCACTCCGTGGGCCGAATATTCGCGCGGGGCAATGAACAGGTATGGAGCGATGGTCCAGAATTCCTGCACGAAACTTGCCCTTTCCTTGATTAGGGAGACAACCCTGACGACGTATTCGAAGTCTGCCTGTATCCCTTTCTGCTCGAGGACGGGTATGAAGAGCCTGGCAAGCTGCTCGTCATCCTTCATTCTGAGGTATTCCTTGTTGAACCACTTGGCCTTGTCAGGATTGAATTTCGCTCCCGACTTGCCGACTTTGTCGAGCGAGAATGCCTCGACGAGGCCGTCAAGTGAGAATATCTCCTGCTCGGTGCCCGGGTTCCAGCCAAGCATGGCGAGCAGATTGACGAACGCCTCGGGAAAATACCCGTCTTCCCTGTAGCCTCTGTAGACTTCTCCCTGGGAGTTTGTCCACTTCAGCGGGAATACGGGGAATCCCATCTTGTCGCCGTCTCTCTTGCTGAGCTTACCGTTGCCGACAGGCTTGAGAAGCAGCGGGAGATGAGCGAATCTCGGCATGCTGTCCTGCCATCCGAACGCCTCGTACAGCAGATAGTGGAGAGGCAGGCTTGGCAGCCATTCCTCTCCGCGGATGACTTCCGTTATTTCCATCAGATGGTCGTCCACGATGTTCGCAAGGTGGTAGGTGGGAAGTTCGTCAGCTCTTTTCCACAGCACCTTGTCGTCAAGGGTCGACGTGTTGACTTCTATGTGTCCCCTGACCAGGTCCTCCATGACTACGGTCCTGTTCTCCGGCATCAGGAACCTGATTGTCCAGTCGTTGCGGCTTTCAAGCATCTTCTCCACCTCGTCCTGCGGCATGGTGAGCGAGTTGCACAGGGTCTTTCTCGTGCTGTAGTTGTATATGAAAGTCTCTCCGCTGTTCTCCGCCCGGCTGCGGCACAGTTCCAGGTCTTCCGCAGAGTCGAAGGCGTAGTAAGCGTGGCCGCTTCTGACAAGCTGCTCGGCGTATTTCCTGTATATGGGCTTGCGCTGGCTCTGCCTGTAGGGGGCGTAGGGATGTTTTTCCGAGGGCGTCTCGACAACCTTTCCCGAGGCGTCTACACCCTCGTCCGGAAGAATCCCGCACCACTTCAGGGATTCGATTATGTATTCCTCCGCTCCCGGGACGAACCTGTGGGAATCAGTGTCTTCTATGCGCAGGACGAATGTCCCGCCGTTTTTCTTGGCATAAAGGTAATTGTAGAGGGCTGTCCTCACTCCGCCCATGTGGAGAGGTCCGGTTGGCGAAGGTGCAAATCTGACTCTGGTCTTTTTCATTGCTGTATTCTTCTTATGGCGGGTATGCTCTCAAGTTCCGAAAGACTTTCTCCACCCTCGACTATCAGCGAGGGCTTCTTGTCGGGGTCGAACTTGAATTTCCGCACGTTGCTCTTGGAATTGAAGCCGATCTGCTTGGATCCGCTGTCGGCATAGAGTGATATTCCGTCGGTATGAGACGCCGTGGCCATGTCATAGACGAAATCCTTGTTGATCATGATGTAGTTGCCCATGTCCTGGGCCGGTCCTATCACGTCGGAGAACCTGAGCCCGGTCACTATGGAGGTTATCCTGATCGTATCTCCGATTTCAGGGTCATCGTCCCATATCAGGCCGCGCTTGAAGTTGTTGGCCCTTCCGGTGTACTCGTCTATCTTCTTGTTGATCTTGTTCAGGTCGTCCATGGTCAGGCCCTGCTCGTTATGACCGCAGGTGATGTTGATCAGGACTCTCTTGGCTGTCTTGAGGTCGAAGTCATTGAGAAGAGGGGACTCGAAGGCTGCCTTTACGGCATCTTCGATTCGGTTCTTTCCGCTTCCCACACCGCATCCCATCAGGGCCATGCCGCTGTTCTTCATCATGTTCTCAACATCCTTGAAGTCCACGTTGATGTATCCCGGTTTCTTGATGATTTCCACTATTCCCCTGACTGCGGTGGCCAGGACCTCGTCCGTCTGGGGGAAAGCATCCTGAATCAGCTGGTTCCCGTAGTATTCGTGAAGCTTCTCGTTGTTGATGATCAGCAGGCTGTCGACATTTTTCTCAAGCTCATGAATTCCGTCAATAGCCCTTGAGAGGGCTTCGTTGCCCTCGTTCAGGAAGGGCAGGGTGACGACTGCGACCGTAAGAATGCCGTTTTCCTTGGCCATCTTGGCTATTACGGGAGCTGCTCCGGTGCCTGTGCCTCCGCCCATGCCTGCCGTGATGAACAGCATCTTGGTGCGCGAGTCAAGTACAATCTTTTCGATCTGTTCCTGGCTTTCCAGGGCTGCGTTGCGCCCGTTAATCGGATTTGTGCCCGCGCCGAGGCCGCGCCCCATCTGGATCTTGGTCGGAACGCTGCTGCACATCAAGGCCTGGGAGTCCGTGTTGCACACCACGAAACTGCAGCCCTTGATGCCTTTGTTGTACATGTAGCTGACGGCGTTGCATCCGCCTCCGCCCACGCCCATGACCTTGATTATTTCATCGGACGTGACCCAGTCGCTGGGTACTATCGAAGAAATGAGGTTCTCGTCCATATTCTGTCTCCTTAATTCATCGTGTCAAACAATTCTCCAACGGTGTCTTCAATCTTGTTCAGCAGGCTGTTCTTGCTGAAAAGCCTGGTCTTCCAGGTGACCTGCGGCCCGTTGCCTTCCTTCTGCTTTTTCTTCTTCTTTCCGGGTCTTATGACCTCTCCCATATCAGTGAAGAGTTCCCCTGGTGCGGCCTCGGCTTCCTGGCCTTCGGATGTGGGAGCGGAGGCTGTCTGAGTGGTCTCGGTATCACTTTCCTGCTGTTTCTGCGCCCCGGCGTTTTCTGCTTCCTCGGTGCAGTTGAGCCTGGTGTCCTTGCGCGCCTCCACTATCATGCCTATCGAGGCGGCCGCGCCGGTTTCCCTGGCGTCGGCATAACCTGAAGAACTGAATATCTGGGAGCGGGGGAAGCCCATTCTCACGGTATAGCCGGACATGTCCTTTATCATGTTTGCGAGGTTTACCAGATTCGCGCTCCCTCCGGTCAGTACAATGCCGTTGCGCAACTTGTCGGCATAGCCGCTTTCCTGGATGAGGTACAGAATCGCGTTGACGATCTCTCTCGCCCTGCAGGTGATGATTTCTGAAAGATACTTGACGGGAAGCTGCTCGTAGCTGCCGTTTTCGTCGTCGTTGATCTGTATGATCTTCTCGCTCAGAGACTGGAGCTTGTCAGGCATGCATGCTCCGTATGCCAGCTTGATATTCTCTGCCAGGTGCTCGGTGAATCCGCATTCCATCTTTATGTCTGATGTAATGCTCTTGCCTCCGAACGGTATGCTGGAGTAGTGCCTTATGAGATTTCCCTTGTAGATTGTGAGCGAGGTGACTCCGGCTCCCATCTCGATAAGGGCGACTCCGTTTTCCCTCTCGGCCTCGGTGAGCACGGCACCGGCTACGGCGGTCGGGACGAAGAGCTTGTGGGCAGGTGCGATCCCGACATCGTTGAGCATGCGGTCAATATTGCTTACTGGCTTCTGGTTGCCTATGAATATGTTGAAGTTCCCTTCCAGAGTGTCCGCGGTCACACCTATCACGTCATTCTCGCTGGCACAGACGAGATCGTCGTCGGCCGAGAAAGACTGGGCCACCGCTCCGTAGATTTCCTCCTTTGACGGGTCTTGCAGTTCATAGCTGTCGATGGCCATGCTCTTGAGGTTGTTGATTTCCTCCTTGCTTATGTTGGAGGAGGGGTCGCTGCGTGTGATTGACGCTGTCCCGATCTCCTGCCGGACACTGTATCTCGGCAGGCCTACGACAAGCTGGAGGATCTTCATGTGAAGTTCCTCCTCGGCATCGAGAATGATTTTCTTGAGGGCTGAAGCCGCCTTCCCGGGGTTGTAGACACAACTGTATCTGATACCGTCCGAGGGCGCTTCCTTGTAGTAGATTATCTGAATGTCTTCGCCTTCGATCTTGGCGATGCTGAGGGCGATCTTTGATGATCCCAAGTCCGCTGCCGCTATGTATCTTTCTGCCTGCATATGATTTGGTTTTTGTACTTTAAATTCACAATCCTGTAATGTCCCTCTCCCTTTTCGGGGACAATGTAGCCAAAATATTTGTCAATTTTGTCAAATTTGGTCCTTATGTCGTCCGGCCTGCCGAGTATGAATTTCTCTTTCCCTCTCTTGAGGCTCAGGACAAGGTCTCCGTCACTGTCTATCGATATGCCGAGGACATCGTCTCTCATGCTTCTTGAACGCAGTATCTCGTTTTCCAGGTTGAGCATGCCGGCAATCCACTGTCGGTCGGAGGGATTCTCGGGGTAGCCGGCGAAGCCGCGAGGTATTTTGAACGGTACCTTCCCTTTCACTACTGTTACGGGTGCGGTGTATGTCTTGTGGAGAGGAAATACGTACCCCGTCCTGTCGATATAGAATCCGCCGTCTCCTGTATCAAAACGCATTACCGGGGCCCTTTGGACTACCCTCACATGAAGCATGCCGTCCGCGGGAGTGATCCAGGCTTCTGCATTCAGTACGGAACTGCGGCTTTCAACAAGCTTTTCTATGTCGTCCAGACGCACGCTGTCGATTCTCTGGCCTATGTAGGCTCCGTAACGGTCGTCTATGAATCCTTTGATGTCGTCGGCGCTGATGAATTTCAGGCTGTCGCTGAAGGAGACGTCGATCCCGCTGCATGTGGAGAGCTTCAGAGCCTTCCTCTCGGAGTGCAGCGCAGTTCCGCACACGGCCGCGAATGCTGCCGTGGCAATAGCTGCCAATATGAATCTCAGTTTCCTTTTCATGGCTGCGTCAGCGGTTTTCCAGAAGTGCGGTGATCTCAGGGACAAATCTGTCTATGTCGCCGGCCCCGAGTGTCAGCAGGACATCTACGGGCTCATCCTTGAGGTAATCCATAAGCTGGTCCCTGTGCAGCAGGACCTTTTCCTTGCAGTCAGTGTCCTTGAAAATCAGTTCCGAACTTACGCCAGGTATAGGCTGCTCCCTCGCCGGATAGATGTCAAGCAGGATCAGCTTGTCGAGAGCCCCGAGGACCGAGGCGAACTCGCCTGCAAAGTCCCTGGTCCTGGTATAGAGGTGCGGCTGGAATATTCCGCATATCTTCCTCCCCGGGAAAATCTGCCTGACAGACGAGATGGCGCTCTGCAGTTCTTTGGGATGGTGGGCATAGTCATCGATGTAGCATATCCCGGGCTTGTTCACATGTACCTCGAGCCTTCTCTTCACGCCCTGGAAACTGCCTATCGCGTGCCTTGCCTTCTGGGCGTCAAGCCCGTAGCAGAGGCATATCGCCGCTGCGGCGATGCTGTTTTCGACGTTGACCCAGCCGATCGCGCCTACCCTGATGTCGCTGAGCACCCCTCCGGGATATACCAGGTCGTAAGTATAGTGCCCGTCCGGTGAAAGTCTGAGGTTGGCGCTATGGAAGTCGGCGGCCGGATTGTCAAAGTGGTAGGTGAATATCTTTGCACTGACTTCTTCGCTGGTGATCGGGAGACCGTGCTTGATGATCAGAGTCTCGCTCACCTGTGACGCGAATTCCCTGTATGCCTGCTGTACGTGTTCCAGATCCCCGTATATGTCGAGGTGGTCAGCGTCCATGGCCGTTATCGCCGCAATGCTGGGATGAAGCTGGAGAAAGGAACGGTCGAATTCGTCAGCCTCGACGACCACGGTCGGGATGTCGCTGACGAGCATGTTGGTCCCGTAGTTCCGCGAAATCCCGCCGAGAAAGGCCGAACAGCCAAGCCCGCTTTCCGTAAGCATGTGGGCCACGAGTGTGGATGTCGTAGTCTTTCCGTGGGTTCCTGCGACGGCCAGGCAGCTTTCCCCCTTTGTGAGTTCTCCGAGCATCATGGCCCGCTTGATGACTTTGTATCCTTTCTGACGTGCTGTCTTCAGTTCTGAAAAGTCGTCCGGTACGGCCGGTGTGTATATTACCAGGGTGTCGGCCGTGTCTTCGGGAAGGAGGTCGGGCCTGTCTTCGTAATGGACAGGGATGCCTTCCTTTTCCAGGGCGGCGGTGAGGTCTGAGGGTGTCCTGTCATAGCCGCTTACCGATGCTCCCTTCAGTTTGCAGAACCTTGCTATGGCGCTCATGCCTATTCCGCCTATTCCAATAAAATATACGTTGCTGTATTTCATATCGTCTCCTTTATCGTTGTATGAGTCTGTAGACTTCGTCGGCTATGCTTGCGGCCGCGTCCTGACGTGCAAGAGGGGCGACGTGCTCTTCGATGCTGCGTATTCTGTCTTTGTCGTGAAGCAGAGAAAGAGCGGCCGGCATCAGTTCCGTTCCGGCGAGAGAATCCTTGACCATCAGAGCGGCATCATGCCTGACCAGAGCCATTGCATTGTGTGTCTGGTGGTCTTCAGCCACGTTTGGCGACGGCACGAACACGGCTGCCTTCCGGGCTGCGCAGATCTCGGATATGGATGAGGCGCCGGAACGGCTGATCACGACATCGGCAAGCGCGTAGGCGAGGTCCATCCTGGATATGAAACTGTCATACCGGATGTTGGGGCAGGGGTGTTTCTGCATGAAGGCGTCAACCTCTTCCCTGTAGAATCTGCCGCACTGCCACAGAACCTGCACGTCATCTCCTCCCGGGCATCCTGCCTCGATCCAGGACATCATGGCATTGTTCAGCGTGCGGCAGCCCAGGCTGCCTCCAACTACGAGCAGCTGGCGCATTCCGGGCTTGAAGCCATAATAAGCCAGTCCCTCCTGTCTCTCGTCCGGCCCGTATGGATGGATGTCCGCCCGGATCGGATTGCCTGTGAACACGATCTTCCCGGCCGGGAAAAACTTCTGCATCCCTTCATAGGCGACGCAGATTACGTCTACGCGTCTGGACAGTATCTTGTTGGTCAGACCGGCAAATCCGTTCTGCTCCTGTATCAGGGTCGGTATGCCTTTGCGTGCGGCCTGCCACAACATCGGAGCGCTTGCATATCCTCCGACTCCTATGACTATGTCCGGCCTGGTCTGCCTGATGATCCGGCTCGCCTTTCTGAGACTTGACATGACCATGAACGGCACACGGAGGTTATGCAGGATGTCCGACGAGGACATGCCTCTCCTCAGGCCGGCGACGGGAAGCCCGATTATCCTGTAGCCTGCAGCCGGTACCTTTTCCATTTCCATCCGGCCTTCCGCTCCGACGAAGAGTATCTCGCTGTCCTTGTTCCTGCCTTTCAGCTCGTCGGCGATGGATATGGCCGGAAAGATATGTCCGCCCGTTCCGCCGCCGCTGATGATCACTTTCAATTTCCTATATTCCATAGTCATTTTCTGAACTTTTTCCGGATTCATATTCATCGAGGTCGTCGAGCCTGTCCCTGACGTCGTCCCTTGTCCCTGACAGCGGGACAGCCTCGCGCGTTTCCTTTTCTATTCTCCTCGCCGCCATCCTGCTGAACGAGAGTATTATGCCGAAGGCTGCGCTGAAGCACAGGAAAGCGCTTGTGCCGTGGCTGATAAGAGGAAGAGTCTGTCCTGTCATGGGCCCTATGTCAGCATTCACGAACATGTGGAGGAACGCCTGACCGGAGATGAGTATGCACAGTCCCGCGACCGTAATCTTCGCAAAATTGTCCTTCCCGCAGTTCCTGACTATTATCGAACCTCGCGAGAGCAGGGAAAGGTACAGCATTATAACCAGTATACCTCCCAGCAGACCGTATTCCTCGATAATGAAACTGTAGATGTAGTCTTCGGATATGTCCGGGACCACGTATCTCTGGGTGCTCTGTCCCGGTCCCTTCCCCTTCAGGCCGCCTTCATGCACTGCTATCCGTGCCGCATACGGCTGGCGGATTGCATCCAGCGCTTCCTGGTATTCCAGTGTCCCTTTCCTGGAGTCAAGCAGTTTCTGCTCCCAGTCTTCGTGCTCGAAGACTCTTGATATTCCGGTGCCGATACGTTGGAGGTACTTCCCGTCAGAGAGCTTGTAGACGCCGAAACACAGCATCAGCGCCGCCACTCCGGCGGCTGCGAGTATAAGCATGTCGCGCATGTTCCCTCCGCCGAGCAGTATCACGATGTACATGACGAGTCCTATGAACAGGGCGCTGGAGTTGCTTCCGGGCAATATCAGCACGAATGTCAGAATGAACGGGAGATATATGAACAGAATCTTCTGCCATTCTCCTCCGATGTTCTTCAGGAAGGGGAGTGCTCCGCGCTTCTGAGCGTCAATTGCCCAGGCGAGATATATAACCATCGCGACCTTGACAACCTCGAACACGTGTATCTGTATGCCTTCTACCAGTAGTATCCTGTACGCTCCGTTCAGCTCTATCGCCCTGAGGAACGGGAGGTGGACTCTTGCGTCCAGCAGGACGAGAAGCAGCAGGCTGAAGGGGAACCCGAGAGCGCCTGCGATCCGGAACCACTTTATGTTCTTTACGTTGTACAGGAAGATAACGACGGCAAGTCCGGCGAGTACCGTGAAGAACTGTTCTTTGACGATGTCAAGTCGGCTCATCCCGTCATCGAGCAGTCTTGAAGACGACGAGAACATGCACACGATCGACAGGAGGCAGAGCATCAGCAGTATGATCCATACCACCTTGTCTCCCTCGAAGCGGTCTGCAAATGTCCAGAATGTCTTTTTCCTTGTCGCCATGGTCTTCCTAAAGCCTTCTCACCGCCTGTTTGAACTGTGTGCCCCTGTCTTCGTAATTCTTGAAAAGGTCGAAACTTGCGCAGCACGGGCTGAGCAGCACCACGTCGCCGCTTTCGGCAAATTCGGAGGCTGCCTTCACCGCATTCGCAGCTGACAGGGTATCGCATATGCGCCCCTTGCCCACGATTCCTTCGAATGCTGCATGGATTTTTGCGTTGTCCTTCCCGAGGCAGACGATAGCTTTCACCTTGTTTCTTACCAGAGTGTCGAGTACGGAGTAGTCGTTGCCCTTGTCTGTGCCACCGACGATCCATACCACGGGCCTGGTCTGGCATTCGAGCGCATACCATGCGGCATCCACGTTGGTCGCCTTGGAATCATTGATGTACAGGACACCGCCTATTGTCAGGACCGGCTCAAGCCTGTGTTCCACTGGAGCGAAGGTCTTGAGGCTGTGCCTGATCACATCATCGCTGATGCCTGTCGCCTTCGCCGCTATTGCGGCCGCCATGGAATTGTAGATATTGTGTTTGCCGCTCAGAGAGAGCTCCCTGAGGAAAATTTCGGTCTGCTGGTCCTCGTAACGCACCATGATCCTGTCGCCGGAGAGGAAGGCTCCCTGGGCGAGTTCCTTCTCCTGGCTGAACGGCAGCATCTTCGCCTTCAGCACTATGTTCTGAAGGTGTCCTACGGTGATTGCATCGTCAGAGTCGAATATGAAACAGTCTTCCGGCCGCAGGTTTCTGGCTATGCGGAACTTTGCCATCACGTAATTCTCCAGCTTGTGGTCGTAGCGGTCCAGATGGTCGGGCGTGATGTTGGTGATTATCGCGATGTCCGGACGGAACGTGTATGTGTCGTCGAGCTGGAAACTGCTGATTTCAAGCACGTAGTAGTCATGTTTGCTGGTGGCTACCTGCATGGCGTAGCTCTGGCCGATGTTCCCTCCGAGGCCGACGTTCAGCCCGGCCTCCCTGAGCAGGTGGTATATCAGCGATGTCGTCGTCGTCTTTCCGTTGGATCCGGTCACGCAGATCTTCTTGGCCGTGTCGTACCGGCCTGCAAACTCTATCTCCGATATTATCGGGATGCCGGCTTCGCTGATGCTGCGAACCACCTCGGCCGTCCTGGGAATACCCGGACTTTTTATGACCTCGTCTGCGTTGAGCAGCCTTTCCATCGTGTGGCCGCCCTCCTCGAACGGGATCTCCCATTTCTTCAGTACGTCTGCATACTCCTGTCTGATCTTTCCGCTGTCTGACAGGAAGACGTCAAAACCCCTTGTCTTTGCGAGTACCGCGGAGCCTACTCCGCTCTCGCCACCTCCCAAAACTACAGTTCTAGCCATTTTCTATCTGATTTTAAGCAGGGCAAGCGTCCCTACGGCCAATATTATTCCTACAATCCAGAAGCGTGTCACTATACGCGGCTCGGGAATTCCCTGTTTCTGGAAATGGTGATGCAGGGGTGCCATCAGGAACACCCTGCGGCCCTGCCCGTACTTGCGTTTTGTGTATTTGAACCAGCTTTTCTGGATAATTACCGACAATGTCTCCATCAGGAAGATTCCGCAGAGAATCGGCAGCAGCAGTTCCTTGCGTATCAGCACCGCGCATACGCCTATCACTCCTCCTATTGTCAGGCTTCCGGTGTCACCCATGAAGACCTGTGCCGGGAAAGTGTTGTACCACAGGAATCCGAGCAATGCTCCGACGAAGGCGGCCATGTAGACTGCCACCTCTCCGGTGCCCGGTATGTGCATGATGTTCAGGTAGGCTGCGTTCAGGGCGTCTCCGCTCAGCCATGCCATGATTCCGAGCACGACTCCGACTATTGCCGACGTGCCGGCGGCCAGGCCGTCCATCCCGTCCGTCAGGTTGGTGCCGTTGGAACATGCGAGGATCACGACGATGATCATGACCATGTATATCAGCCATGAACAGTAGACACCGAACTGGCCTCCGAAGAACGAAAGCCACGAGTAGTCGAACTCATGAGCCTTGACGAAGGGAATAGTCGTCACCAGCTTGTCTGACCTTATCTCGGGGCTGAAGCATACCGTCAGCGCGATTATAAGTCCCAGCCCGAACTGGAGAAACAGCTTCGCCTTCGGGCTCATGCCCTCCTTGTTGTGTCTGAAGACCTTGATATAGTCATCGACGAACCCGATTGCTCCGCACCAGAGCGTGGTGAGAAGCAGAAGCAGGATATAGATGTTGTCGAGCCTGCAGACCAGCAGCGCCGAGCCCACGACCGATGCGATGATGATGATTCCTCCCATGGTCGGGGTGCCTTTCTTCTGCATCTGCCCCTCGAGCCCGAGGTCCCTTATCGTCTCTCCAATCTGCTTGCGGGCAAGAAGAGAGATTATCGCCCTTCCTGCGATGAATGCTATGGCCATGCTTATCACTGCAGCCAGCATAGCCCTGAACGAAAGATAGTTCATCAGACCCGATCCCGGGAGGTTGATTCCCAGGTTCTCGAGCCAGTGTGTCAGATGGTACAGCATATTCCTAGATCGATTTGAATACTTCCTCCACTATTTCCCTTTCATCGAAATGCCTTTTCTCGGATCCTGTTATCTGGTATTTCTCATGTCCCTTGCCGGCAAGCAGCACCGTGGACCCCTCCGGAGAGAGGGTCAGCGCAGCGCGTATCGCCTCTTTTCTGTCGGTAATGCAGATGGTCTTTGCGAGCATCTCAGTATCCATCCCAGCCTTGATGTCGGCTATGATGCTGTCCGGGTTCTCGCTGCGGCTGTTGTCGGAAGTGAGGAATATCCTGTCGGCCAGCCTGCCTGCGACCTGCCCCATTTCCGGCCTCTTGGTCCTGTCACGGTCTCCTCCGCAGCCGAACACGCAAACTAGCATGTTGCCCGGTGCAACGTCCCTGAGAGTGTTGAGGACATTCTCCAGTGCATCAGGAGTATGGGCATAGTCTATGACGACATTGAGCCCCCTTGGCCCATGCAGGGTCTCGAGCCTGCCTTCAGCAGGTCTGAGGGCCGACAATGCCAGTAGCGTCTCTTCCTTCCCGGCTCCTAGGCACAGGGCTGCCGTGTATATGGCAAGCAGGTTGTATGCGTTGTGTGCTCCTATGAGCCTGGTCCATACTTCGCTCCCGTCGATGTTGAGCAGCATCCCCTCGAAACTTTCCTCGACAATGCGGCACTTGTGGTCGGCAGCCTTGCGGCAGGAGTATGTCACGACCTGTGCCCTGGTATTCTGGACCATCACCATCCCGTTCCTGTCATCGGCGTTCGTTATGGCAAAAGTGCCGGGTCCGAGCGAGTCGAAGAAGCTTTTCTTGCACTTCAGATAGGCGTCGAACGTGCCGTGGTAGTCCAGGTGGTCATGTGTGAGATTCGAGAAAATGCCTACGTTGAAGTCAAGGCCGCAGACCTTTTTCTGGTCAAGGCCTATCGAACTGACTTCCATGAAGCAGTATTCGCATCCTGCGTCCACCATCTCTCTCATGAGGGAGTTGATGGTTACGGGGTCCGAGGTCGTGTTGGATGTCTCGATGCGGCGCCCTCCTACATAGTTGGCTATTGTAGAGAGCAGTCCGCATTCGTATCCGAGCGCTCTGAAAAGGTTGTAGAGCAGCGTCACAGTGGTCGTCTTTCCGTTTGTTCCGGTAATGCCGACGAGCTTGAGGTCTTTGCTGGGGTGGCCGAAGAACCTGTCGGAGGCTATCGCCACGGCCAGCCTGCTGTCGGCTACCGTCACGGAAGTGCCGCTGAATTCCGGGCACTCTCCTTCACACATTACCGCTGCGGCTCCTGCCTCTATGGCTTTGGGTATATATGCGCGGGCGTCATTCCCGCACCCCGTGACAGCCACGAAAAGGCTGCCCGGGACGACTTTGCGGGAATCATTGCATATGGAGCTGATTTCCACGTCCAGGCTTCCTCTTGTGCTGACTGCACCGCAGTCCCGTATGATTTCTCTCAGTTTCATTTTCCGATCATCTTTTCCCCGTCCTTATCCTGTCGCGGAAATAAGGGTCAATGTTGTAAATCTTGTCTATCATCGTCCTGACCGCCCTGGCCGGTATTCCTCCGCCCTGGAAACTCTTTCCCGTAGGCTTGGAGTACACCATGCATATTACGCTGTACTGCGGGTCTTCTGCAGGGAAGAATCCCACGAAGGTGCCCTGATACTTGCGCTTTCCGTTTTCGTCGACATACTTCCCGTTCGGGAAGGTGCCGAATGAGGTCCCGGTCTTGCCTGCGACTGTACATTTGGCTCCGCGCAGCCTGCGGGCGGTGCCGTCCTCGGTCACGGCCATCAGGGCTCTTGTGATGGTGTCGGCCACCGCTTTCGAGCAGATTGCGGAGTTCAGTATGCTCGGGCCGTTCACCAGATACGGTTTCATCATCTTGCCCTTGTTGGCTATCGCGTTGTAGAAAGTCAGTATGTGGAGCGGTGTCTCCTCTGTGCTGTATCCGTAAGCGATCGAGCCGAGGTCGGTGTTTGTCCAGTATCTTGTCTTGGGACTGGGTATGGTAGGTGTCTGGAGCCCGTCCAGGTCAAAGTCGAAGGCCTCTCCGAGCTTGTAGTTGTAAATGTTGGAGAGGAATCTCTCTGTCCCGTCGGAGGTCTTTGTCTTGCCGTAGTATTTTACGGCAAGTGTGGCGAACACGTAGTTCGACGAAATCTTGAACCCGTCAAGTATAGAGATCTCGTCAGTGTCATGCTGTCTTGCGAAGTCGCGGATATGGCTGTCGTTTATTGACGTGCCTTCGACATGGCCGTTGGTGGCGGGCAGTGTTTCCTCAAGGCTCTTTACGAAACCGTCGTCAAGGACTGACATGAGCGTCACCGTCTTGAAGACTGATCCCGGTTCCGCCTTCCGGCTGATTGCAAGGTTCTGGTATTCACCGAACTCTCCCTCCGGACCCCTTACCAGGTTGACCATTGCCCTTATGGCTCCCGTCTTTGTCTCCATCAGCACCAGGCAGGCCCCCTCCAGGTCGTCTTCCGGCAGAATCTGCTCCCGAAGGGCCGAGTCTGCAATCTGCTGGTAGTCTATGTCAAGAGTCGTGTACAGGTCTTTGCCGTCTTTTGCCTTGACAATGCTGCTGTCAGAGTTGCTTACCGTACCGAGGTCCGTGCTTCTGAGGTATTCCTTGCCTTCGGTTCCGTGGAGGATGTAGTCGAACTTGCCTTCAAGGCCTATGTGCGTGTTGGTGACCTGCGAGTCATTGTTCCGGACGAAACCTATCGTACGCCTTGCCAGAGTTCCGTAAGGGTAGTGCCGGATGTCGGCCCTCTCGGCTATTACTCCGCCCCTGTTGCGGCCGTCCCGCGCGAGAGGAAGCTCCATTATTCTCTTGTAGGCGTTGTGGTCTACTTCGTGCCCTATCTTGACGTATTTCCTGCCTCTCCGGCGGCCGTCGCGTATGATTCTGTAGTATTCGTCGGCCGACTTGTCTCTGAATTCGGCGGCGAACCCCTTTGCAAGCTCCCTGGCTTCCTGCAGCCACTCGGCTTCAAGTTCCGCGGCATTATCCTTTTTGCTGAACTCCTCCTTCATGACAGTGCAGTCCATGTAGAACTGGTATTCAGGACTCGAGATTGCCAGCAGCCTGCCCTTGGAATCATATATGTTCCCTCTCTTGGGGATTATCGTCCGTTCGGTGGTCTTGGGTGTGAGGACGCTTTCGATGCGAGGGTCCGGCCTGAAGAAAATCTGAAGCTGGACTATGCGAAGAATTATGGCCAGACTTGCGACCATGAGAATAAGGTATATCAGATAGAGAACGATCCCTATCCTGTCCCTGTTCTTCCTGGGTGCCTGTATGTTCTGTCCGTCGGTCATCTTCCGATTATCGTTGCCGGCTTGTCCGGTTCAGTCACTTTTGAGCCCATTTCTTCGAGTCTTGCCTCAACTTCGCTCCTGCGTTCGCATTTTGCCAGGTCGAAGACGAGCTGGGAGTTGGCTATCTCCAGTTCCCTGATCTTCGCCTTGTTCTTTTCCACCCTCGCCATCGAGTCTTCGATCATGAGGCTGAGCCATATTGATGCGGCCATGAGAAGGAAGACGTACATTATGTGCACGAAGTATCTGCCGACGTTGAGCCTGAGCAGGAATTCGCCCTTGACGACTGCCAGCAGGCTGTTCTTCAGCAGAGTGCGGATATTGCCTATCTTCCAAGTCTTCATATCTTCTCCGCTATTCTCAGTTTTGCGCTTCTTGCCCTCGTATTTGCGCTGATCTCCTCTTCGGAAGGCAGTACAGGCTTGCGGTTGACGGCCTTGAGCGGTGTGCATGCCACCCCGAAAGTATCCTTCTCAATGTCTCCGTCCACGTTCCCGCTGCGGATGAAGTTCTTTACCATCCTGTCTTCGAGGGAGTGGTATGTGATCACCACCATCCTGCCTCCCTTTTTGAGCGATGCGGCTGCACCTTGAAGGAATTTCTCGAGTGACCGCATCTCGTCGTTTACTTCGATCCGCAAGGCCTGGTAGACCTTGGCGAGGTATTTGTGTTCAGCGAAAGAAGGCAGGGCGGGACGGATCGCGGAGTAGAGGTCGTCGGTGGTGAGAATCGGCGCCTTGGAGCGCGCCTCGGCAATAAGCTGGGCGAGCCTGCGGGCTCCGTCGACCTCACCGAAGAGTCTCAGAATCCTTTCCAATTCCTGTTGCGTATAAGAATTAACGATGTCTGCGGCGGTCTTGCCGCCCTGCGCATTCATTCGCATGTCCAATGCTGCGCTGTAGCGGAAGGAAAAGCCCCGCGCTGCAGTGTCGAACTGGTGGGAGCTGACACCGAGGTCTGCAAGCACCCCATCCAGAATTTCTCCGTTTCCCGCTTCTTCTGTGCCTTTTGTGCGGCACTCGAGGAGCATGTAATTGTGAATGAAACGGAAGTTATTGTGAATTAATGTAAGTCTGCTGTCGTCGGGGGCGTTGGCGAGAGCGTCGCTGTCCCTGTCAAAGGCAAACAGCCTGCCCTTCGGACCGAGTCTTGAGAGAATCTCCCTGCTGTGGCTCCCTCCGCCGAAAGTCGCGTCCGCATATGTCCCGTCCGGATTCGTCACGAGGCCGTCCACGCTTTCGCGGAGCAGCACCGGAGTATGATATTCCGACATTGCCTTGCACCTCCTCTATTTTTGCGAGAGGCTTTCCGCTATGGCAATGAAGTCGTCGTGTGAGAGTTTCGAAGCCTCGAAGGCTTCTCTGGCCCAAATCTCAATCTTGAAGTCATTGCCGGAGAAAACCACCTCTTTGTCCACAGAAATCGAATCAAGGAGCTTGCGGCTGATTGAGATGCGGCCGAACTTTGCGTCCGGTTCGACTATGTCCCGATCGCGCATGTATTCTCTCCAGAACATCGCGTGCTTTCGGTTGAATGTGAGGTCGAGCGAGGCCTTGACTTCGCCGGACTGTTCCTCCCATTGTCCGTAGGTGTACATTTCAAGACAGGGGGCAAACAGATCTTTCTTGATGACGAACCTCATGTCACTCTCTCCGGCCATTGCCGCACGGAAGGCGGCAGGAAAGACCAGTCTTCCCTTGTCGTCAACCTTTGAGGAATATTCTCCGATGAAAGCGACCATTGTAAAATCCTTATACGCGAGGTCAAAGGTACGGATAATTTTCCAATAATTTCCAAATTTTTACATTTTATTCCACAAGATGACAATAGAGACATTGCAAGGCCATTATTGGCGTCAGTGTCTAGAGGATAGGGAAATAAGCGTTGTACCGGACAAGAAGAAGCGATTATTTTAAAATAATGCTTTCAGTCTCTTCGGAAGAAGCAAATCTTACTGAGTTTTCTGAAACAAGAATATATTGGGGGAGGCCTACATATGAATCATCGTCAGCCACGAACAGGCTGGACAAGACATTCATCATCTCCCGGTAATTGCTCTTGCCACGCCGTCGATGAGGTATCCGGGGGTGAAGCGGAGGGATTGTCCCGGCATAATGGAGAGTATCCTGGCCTGACGGCAAAGGACCTGACGACATGACTGTAGCTTGCGGATGATGCGGTGCCGGGATCTCGTCTTTGCCCTCTTGTCCGAGTAACGGCCGAAATTCCCTTCTTCAAGTATCAGCCCGAGGCACCGGATGCCCGTTTTCCTGAAGCTGGGGGAGTAGAACGGCATCTCGTCTTCGGGAAGGCCGAGGCGGTTCACGGCTATCCATGCAAAAATGCCCCATGTCTTCCAGAGTCCGAGTTTCCTGATATCCGACTCGAGTTCAGGAAGGTTGACTGTTCCACGGTTCGCGTGCAGGCAGCGGCACCAGTCACACAGTTGCCTCAGTCCTATACCGCCCGTTATCATATGATGCGATGCATGGTAAAGGAGGAAGACGAGATCGAATCTGGCAGGAGGGAGGTAAACTGTGGTGCCTTTGAAACTTTCTTTCCGCAGCGAGTCGCTGTTGCCGAGCAGCCCGTCGGCCCATGCGTTGAGAAGTCTGTTTCTTATCGGGGAGTGCTCAAACGCTGCCATGCGGTGCAGCTCTATGATTGCGCCGTTGAGCTCGAAGCTGCTGTGTTTTGAGGAGTCTTCCAACAGGCGCATCCCTTTTTGCTCAAGCATGCGGCATGCATTCGTATGGGCCTGGCGGCCGACGTAGAAATCTATGTCGCCGCACATCCGGTGACCGGGGACGGCATAATACCGTGCGACGCCCTGGCCTTTCAGCAGGACTCCTTCTATTCCTGCATTACGCAGAATTGTGACCATTTCCGATATCGCCGATTCGAGCCTGTCGCTTGCGCCTAGAGTTCCAAGAAGCGCGAGATGCAGCCTGCGGGCTGTCCCGGTCGGCGGAATCAGACTTGCCGGGAGGGTGTCGGCACCGTCAGCAAATATCACCGTCATGGATTGCATGACGGCCATTCTGTACAGGAGCTGCCAGTCCGTATCCGCACCGAACAGCGATGCATCGGCATCATGCTGCCATAGTCCGGAGCGGATTAGCTCGAAGAACTGGGAAACGGTTTTGCTGTCCATGTCTGAGGATCAATTTTTATTCGCTTGTCGCAGTATTCGCATATGCCTTCGTGGTGTGTGATGAATATCATTGTCTTGTCGGGCAGGGACCTGGTCAGGTTCTTCATCAGGCGGTGCTCGGTGCCGGGGTCAAGGGCAGAGCTGAATTCGTCCATCAGAAGTATTCCTCCCTTTCGGAGCAGCGCCCTTGCTATCGCTATCCTCTGCGCCTGCCCTTCGCTGAGCCCGTTCCCGGCTTCGGCGCATCGGGTTTCGAGGCCTTCAGGGAGGTCATATACGAAAAGCGCTTCGGCTATGCCCAGTGCCTTCAGTATCTGGTCCTGAGTGGCTTCTGGGTTGCCGAGCAGAAGGTTTTCCCTGATTGTCCCGCTCAGCAGAGAATTGCCCTGGGGGACGTATACCAGATTGCAGCGTGTCGCGTTTCCCGCGGCGACCTCCTTTTCCGAATCATAGAGCGTTATCTTGCCTTCCTGAGGCTGCAGCAGGGCAAGCATCAGATGGACCAGGGTGCTTTTCCCGACGCCGGTGGCGCCGGTGATTGCTGTACGGCTACCCGGGGTGAAATCGTATGAGAAACCGTCAATAGTCTTGCTCGTCCCGTCCGGATACGTGAAAGATACGTTCTCCAGCCTTATTCCGGCAGGACTTGACAGCAGCATGTCATTATTGTCTTCCGTGCGGCTGTCCCGTACCAGCTCGAAGAGTCTGTCGGCCGATGCAGCCGCGTGTACCAGGGCCGGAATCTGTGAA
Source organism: uncultured Bacteroidales bacterium (assembly GCA_944323775.1). Classification (GTDB taxonomy): domain Bacteria; phylum Bacteroidota; class Bacteroidia; order Bacteroidales; family UBA932; genus Cryptobacteroides. Next base: position 83,162 of record CALUTT010000023.1, on the reverse strand, counting down.
CTCAGGTCGACGGCGGGCCGCTGTATCTGTCCTACGAGCTGCAGGAAAGCGGTCATCGTTCCGAAAGTGACGGTGCCGGACATGATGCCGTTGACGCCCCAGAGGAAGGCGGCCGCATATCCTGCGGCAAAGGCAAGGCTGACGGCAGTCCGTGAAACGAGGGTGAAGCGAGTGCGGCGCATGAATTTCTCGAAGAGGCCGGACTGAAGGCGTGAAAGTCCTGAAGACACCCTGTTTCCCTGCCCCAGAGTCTGTATGAGCATTGCGTGCTGTAGGTTCTCCTGCATGTGCGCCTGGACTTTGCTGTCGGTTTCGCGGATATCGTTGGTCATGCGCCGCATCTTCCTGAAGAAAAACTTTCCGAATACCAGGACTGCCGGCATGATCCATACCACGCTCCAGGCGAGAGACGGGTTCAGGACCAGCAGGAAAATGAAGGCTGCGACGAACTGGAACAGGGTCGAGAAAAGGGAAGGAACTGTGCCCGAAAGTGTCTCGGATATCACGCGCACATCTTCCTCGAGCCTGTTCACTATGTCTCCGGTGTGCTTTTCGTTCTTACTCCCATGATATGTGCAGATGAGTCTGGAGAAGACTGAAAGTCTGATTCTGTTCTTGATAGTGATTTCGTTGCGGGCATACAGTGCGGTCCGCAGGATGGACAGGCCGGTATTAGCCGCCATTGCAAGAACCAGTGCGACGGAATGCCATGCGGGATTCCCGTCGGCTTTCCCCGTGGCGATGTCTATCAGTTTCTTGCACAGGAAGACGAAAAGCAGGGAAGTCCCGACACCGGCGGTGCTCACTGCGGCACTGGCAGCAAGCCGCCACCTGAGGCCTTCGGTCATTTCACGGAATCCCGCCAGGCAGGAGGATTCATGGCGTGGAGGTCTGCGCATGGCCGCTCTCATTCTGTGACCCCGGCCTCAGTCCAGCTCTCGCAGAGTTTCTGCGCGTCGTGAAGCGCCGTCTGTGGATCGACGTCGTATTTTTCGGTCAACAGCGAAGCGAGCAGGTCTGCATCGAATTCCCGGCCATCCACTTTCCTCCACAGATAGGCTGCCGAACCGTTCAGGCTGATCAGCCTGTTGAAGTCGATGTTGTCGATACCTTCGGCTGAGACTATGGTCTCTCCACACATTTCCCTGAGTACGAATCCCTTCTTGATTCTCATGATATTATTGTTTTTTCGCGGCGGGAAAGGCTTTTCCGTGCAAGGCCAGAAGATAGCGGCGGAACGGCAGCATCAGTATCCATATCCTTGAACACAGTCTTGCATGACGGCTGTCGCACCGTATCTCTTTCCCGTCAGGTCTGATGATTCTTGTAACCTTGCCTGCCACATCATGTGTGTTGCAGGTTTCTGTCCGCTGCAGGTTGCCGTCCCCCATGAGGACGACTTTCCCGTCATTTATCCTTATTGCCCGGTGAAGCACGAACTCGCCTTTCCTGACCTCGCACAAGAGGATGTCTCCGACCCTGGGAGCCGGGCAGCTTTCCAGAGTCACGCTGTCTCTGTCTCCGACAATGAAGGGCCGCATGCTTGATCCTTTGGCATTGATTGTCACATGCTTCCCGTCAAGCAGCAAGTCCCGCACCTGAGAGAGAAGAATATCGTTCGGTATGGCTTTTACTCTGGTCATGGGATATGCGTGTTCAGGTTTGAGACCGCTGACTGGCAGAGTGTCGCGGCATTGCGGTCGGGCAGGCATTCAAGCCTGTAGAACCCGCACAGACCGGGCATCTGCCCGACCGTGGCATTTATGCCATCGGCTATTTTCCTGTCCCATTTGAGACAGGAGCAGGATCCGATGAACGATGCATATGCGCTGATTCCCTTGAGGGCCGATATGGAATTGGACGATGCCTGGAAGATGTGGACAACTGCCTGCAGCGGTGCTCCAGCATTGATGTAGCAGGGGGTCTTGCCGCTCCATGGGGACCCGTATATCATTGCAATGCCGTCTCTTATGCGTATCACCGGATTGTCGTCGTTGAGCAGGGATGTCCCTGGGATGTTCTCAAGCCAGAGACGGCTGTGGGTGCTTTTCCCGCTTCCGCTCTTGCCGGTGAATGCATATCCTCTGCCATTGTGCAGCACGGCCGAGGCATGGATGACAAGTGTGCTTTCGGACGAAGTCCTCATGGAATACATGAGCATGCATGAATTGGCCAGCATGAACTCCAGCCGTTTCTGCGGCCCGCATTCAGGCATGAATACCGTTCCCTCGGAGCAGTCCTCGGTGATGAATATCACGAAGTCCGGGGCCTGCGGTGATACCGAAAATCCGAAAACACGCGAAGGTGCCATGTCGAACACCCAGAGATACGGGGGGCCGCTGTTGAACATTCTTGCCTTCGGGTTGCTGATGTCAGCCGCATCGCAGACGATGCGCAGTGTGAAAACGGGATCTCCCTCTTCTTCGGATTCAAACGGGGACAGAGCCTCGACAGACCGTACCCTGCCGTCCAGAAAGGAAGGGTATTCTAATGCAAAGCAGTGGCCTGCCACGACGTATCTGCGCACCGAAGTTCCGCAACCGGGATTCATACAGGGCAAATATAGCAAATAATCACCGATTCGGGAATCTCCCGGCCGCCGCCGTGCCGCCGGGTCCTCAGATGGGGCCGGCGTCTCAGGATTCCGTCTGGGCCTGCTGTTCCTGATTGATCTTTTCCTGGCATTCTCTGATGTTCTGCAGGCACATTTCCTTGTCGTCAGCTCCGGGGAAATAGAGCCTGGCTGACTTGAAATATTCAAGTGCGGCGCCGTAGCGCGACGCATTCTTGTAAGCTATGCCGGCGTTGTAGTAGCTTGCCGCCCTGAGGGACTCGTTTCCTCGGGCGCAACTCATGAAATCTTCGGCAGCATCGTCCGTCCGGCCAAGGATGATATTGGCCAGTCCGCGGTAGAAGTAGGCTTCGTTGCCATCTCCGGGATCGCATTCTATTGACTTGCCGCACAGGTCCACGAGATGCTCCGCCTCACTGCGGTATGCCTGGAAATAAATGCTCATGTCTTCATTGCTGCCAGTATCGAAAACAAGGTTGAGCCTGTAATAGGCCTTGGCCCTTGCAAGGAAGAGGAACGCATTGCCTTCCGGGATTTCCGCCAGAGCTTCGGCAGCGAGCCTGTCCGCTCCGATCCAGTCATTTGCCGCCATGCACTGCAGAATCTGCTTCTTGTATTCCGCTGCCATTCGCTGGGATTCGGCCTGGCGTCTTTCAGCGGCAATTTCGGCATCGACAGTGCGGATATGCGCGAAGAGGCCCTGGAAGTCGGATGACGTGCCGCTCTTGTCGTATGCGATTGTCTTTCCCGGTTCTGCCGCTGAATCATATATCCATGTGCGGACATCTCCGACGTTTATCCCGAGTTCTTCCAGCGCAGTCCCCGAGAAGTTGAATTCCTGGAGCGGGTTGAGCATGCAGTATACCTTGAGAATGCCCGGGCAGGCGGACAGGTCCAGAGAAGTGATGTTGTCTGAACTGACGTCAAGCATCCTGAGGTTCGGGGTACCGCCGAGGTCTATTGCGGAGAGCGACCTGTTGCGGCTGCACTCGATGATTTCCAGCGATGCCGTCCGGGGGAGCGTGACTGAAGTGAGGTTGTCGTTGTCGCAGCAGTAGACGCTTTCCAGTTTGCCGCAGTTGCTCATGTCTAGAGAAGTTAATCCTTCCAGAAAACTGAATCTGAGGTATCTGAGGTTTACCTGGGCTGAGAGGTCTGCGGAAGTGATCGCGTGTCCCGAACAGGTGAGTTCCTCGAGCATGCTCGGATAGGGCAGGACGAGTTTCGCGAGCCCGTCAGACCGCGCTTTGGAATTGTCTGTGTCCGTAGATGGATTTGAAGTGTCGAGTATCTTCAGTCTGTTGCAATGTGACAAGTCGAGCGAGGTGAACATGTTTCCTCCGCAGATGAGTTCTTCAAGTTCATGGTTTGACGCCAGGTCGAGTGCCGTCAAGGCGTTGTCCTGACATTCCAGGACTTTAAGGTTGGAGAAATGCTCGATTCCTTTCAGTGACTGCACTGGCTGGTATTGTGTATCTCCGTTTCTTCCCGGCAGCCTTATTGATGTTACCGTGTCTGCTTCCGCCTGGCTTATCCTTCCGTCTTTGTCGGAGTCGAAACTTTCAAGTATGAACTGGCGGAAGACACTGTCGGGAACTGTCCCCGCATCCCAGAAGATTTCGTGGTTTCCGGCATTTTCTCCGTTAAGGGGGGCAAGAGGCAGCGACAAGGCGGCAATCAGGACTGCAAACAGGATTTTTTTCATCGTTTCAGGAATTTGGTCTTTAAAAGGTTATTGCACAAATATAGTGTTTTTTACTTTATGACCGTCATAATTCTTTGTATCTGAGTAAGGTACGGAGCAAAAAATGTTTATTTGCATTTTAATTTCTTTTTTGCTATATTGGAATCGCTAACTAATAACACAATCAATTTAACTTATGAGAACGTCCATCGCCATATTGACCACGGCAATCCTTACTTGTCTTATGGTCTCTCCGGTGGCTTTGGCCACGGAGCATTCTGACAACGCAACTTCTTCCCAGCCCAGGACGACAGTCGTGTTCTGGACCAATGAAACTTCACAGGGACCGATTCGTGTCTATGTTAACAGAGAATATGTCGGAACCATCACTACGAGGTATGAGTCGACTCCCCGCTGCGGAGCTCCGGGGTGTGTCACAGTCGTTCTGAACGGCAGTGACAATACCTGGTACGGTGTGGCGTCTGACGGGACCAGGTGGTTCGGAGGGAACTGCCGTCTCCATCATGGCTGCAACCCAATCTGCCTCCATCATGCCGGAATATCGGACGGAAGTTCGCCTCTTCCGCCTCAGGCTCCTCGCCGGCATCATCCGCGCGGAGATTCCATGCGGGCCGGGGCTCCCGAAAGACTTGAAGAATTCGACCGCGGATGGGAAGACATGATAGGCTCATGCATGGATCGCAGACATCCGGGTGTCCCTTATCTGGGGTTTGAAGTCGGTGGGTCTGTCTTTTACGGGGAGTTTGCAAGACTGCTGTTTGCCGCCGGAGGCCCGGTGGGTGCATATCTGTACGGAGGAGTCGGCAGGGATCTGTTGTTCTGCAGGCCGAATTCTGACAGTGTCCTGTGGCACGGAGGAGTCGGAATGCGCTTCTCGTTTGACAGGAACCACTACAATGTCGGGCTGGTATATGGTGAGACCCCTCTGTGCTACAACCAGGCAATGCTTGTGGAGTTTGTCTGGCGGCATTATTTCGGTGACTTGTTCGGCGTATTTGCCGGTGCAGGCGGCGGCGTGGGCGATTTCAGGTCAAAGGAACCGAAATTCGTATGGGATGTCCAGCTCGGCATATCCATCAAGCTGTGGCAGCATTGACGGGCCTTTTACTTGCCGCGCAATTCTATCTTGCAGTCTGCCGGCTGTTTTATGTTCCCGTCAATAGTGACTGATCCGACCGAATCTGCGAGAATACGTCCCGATCTCGGGTTCTTGATGTTCGTGATTGCGCCTCTGATGTCTGCGTCCAGGGTCGAGTATTCGAAGGCTCTGTCGCATGCCGGGTCGAATGTGCAGTTCACCAGAGTGAGGTTGTCCGCATAGCACAGCGGCTGCTCTCCGGATATGTGGCAGTTCACGAGTTTCAGGCCCCTTGAGTGCCATCCGAGGTATTCTCCGTCAAGTTCCGAGTCGTAGATCGTCACGTTTTCGACTTCCCAGAATGCATCCTTCGTTGTGATTCTGGCGTTGTGTATCTCGGCATTCCTGACATACTGGAAGACATACTTGCTGTCGCTCTCAATGCCGTCGACATATATGTCTCTGCTGAACATGAACGGGTATGTCCCGTCATGGAGCCTGATGTTCCTGGCCCTGATTCCTCTGCACCTCCAGAATACCTCGTCTGCATCGTTCAGAGTTACGTTTTCGATGTCAAGTTCAGACATTTCGCGGAACATTTTGGGTGCATCGACAACGGTGTCTCTCATTGTGAGGTGGTCAGAATACCACAGCGCTGACCTGCCTCCGGCCTCAAAGTGGCAGTCCCTGATGGTGAAGCCGTGCACATGCCAGAAAGGGTAGTTCCCGATAAAGCGGCAGTTGGTCGCGACTATGTTGGAACATTCTTTTACTGCTGATTCTCCGTCGAGTATCGTCACGTTGTCGATGTGGAGGTCGTGCGAGGCAAACAGCGGCCTCTCACCTCCGAATTCCTTGTCTTTTATAATGTGCATGTCGGTAAGTCTTTTTTTTGAACAATGAAAAAACCTGATGCAATAATAAAGTGAATTGCATCAAGCCGTCTACCATATCAATGGTATTTTCAACCGATAATACCTGCCTCCATCATGCAGGAGGCAGGCGGTGGATCAGTTCATGATGGCCAGCATCTCCTGGACTGACTCGAAGTTCCTGTCTTTGGTGGCGTTTTGGATCATGAAGATGTCGATTATCCACCATACCCCGAACCCTCCGCAGGTGAGGAGCTTGCCAACACCGAGTCCGATGTCGCCGATATAGAACCTGTCAACTCCGAGTGTGCCAGTGATGACAGACAGGATCAGTGAGACGGTAGGGTCCTTGAAGTCCGTCATGTTGAGGTAGTTGAGGGTTTCTGCGTCAAGTCCTGAAAGGATTTCCTTGAGGCGCTGCAACTGGGCTGGCGTGAATTTGTCGCGGTTGAAATTGATGAAATAGGTGATTTTCTTGCCGAGCTCATCTTCACCCTGGCTGTGAAGGTATGAGGCAAAAGATGACAGTCCGGCCACGACTTCCTCAGTGAGACTGGCATCAGCCTTCAGAATCTCGGCCGAGCCTGTCATGGATCTGGACGGCTCCAGAGTCTGGAGCGGGCTGTCTGAGGAGAATCCGGCATTGGCAGCCATTGCAGAGCCTGTGATGGCAAGTGCAAGAAGCATTGAGGCAAATCTTTTCATCGCAAGTTTCGTTTTAAATTTCCCAAAGATAGCAAATGCTTCGGTATGTTACAAGTCGGTTGTCTGTTTGTCATTAGTGTGAGACAGATAACGGAACAAGCCAGCCGTCAAGGCTGGCTTGTTCTGGTCTGGTAGCGGGAGGCGGACTCGAACCACCGACCTCCGGGTTATGAGCCCGACGAGCTACCAACTGCTCTATCCCGCGATGTTGGACTGCAAAGGTACGAATAATTTTTAAAAATGCAAATTATTCGTACCTGACTTTACCTTACCTGATTTCGATATCGGTGTCCATTCTTGCGACTACCTCCGGGGAAGACAGTCTCTTCAGGCTTTTGAGAAGAACCGCTTCGCTGTCGGATGTGCCTGTCAGCTTGCTCATTATCTGCTCCAGCTGGCTCTGCGCCTTTGGATATGCCGTGACTCTCCAGTTTGACAGTTCGACATCTCCTCCGCAGAGGGCAGCGTAGTTTACGGCATCCTCGAGCGTCCCGATCTCGTCTACCAGTTCGAGGTCTACGGCGTCAGCTCCTGTCCATACCCGGCCCTGGCCGATTTCGTCTACAGTCTCTTTGGGAATTCCTCTGCCCTCGGCCACGACGCTGGTAAACTTGTCGTATATTGCCTCGATCGAGCGGAGCATGAAGTCATACTCTGACTTGCTGAGCGGAGCCATGCCGCTGAACATGTCCCCGTGGCTGCTTGACGATATTGTCTCGACTCCGATGTGGAGCTTGTCCTTTGCGAGAGAAGAGAAATCGGGCACCATCCCGAATACGCCGATCGATCCCGTCAGGGTTGTCGCGTCCGAGTAGATCTTGTCGCAGTTGTTTGATATCCAGTATCCTCCGGATGCGGCATATCCTCCGTATGAGGCGATGAGCGGCTTGACCTCGGCAAGTCTGTCAAGTTCATGCTTTATCTTTTCCGATGCCATGACGCTGCCGCCGGGAGAATTGACCCTGAGCACAACGGCCTTGACTGTCGAATCGGCGCGCACCTTGGAAATAATGGAAGCAAACCTGTCCCCGTCTACGGAAGACCCTCCGTTTCCGTCGACTATCTCTCCGTCGGCATAGATGACTGCGATTTCCTTGTCAGACTTGACCACAGGCGCCGTGGCGGCCACATAATCCTGGAACGGGATGAACTTCACGTCTGAAATGTCGTCAGCGACGGCGAGCATTGCCATCTTGTCCTCGAGTTCCTCCTTTGTCAGCAGTTCATCGACGAGTCCGCAGTCCACGAAGTCCTGAGGAAGGTTGAGCTTGAGGTTGTCGACGGCGTCATCAAGATCCTCGACGCTGATGTCGCGGCTGAGAGCTATGTCAGCGGCCATCGTCTCCCACAGAGAGCTGACCATTCTCTGGTACTGCTCCCTGTTCTCGGGGCTTGCGCTTGAGCGGGTGTACATTTCGCCGGCAGACTTGTACTTGCCGTGGCGGATCAGCTGGACGTTGACTCCGAGCCTGGAAAGCAGGTCGCCCAGAAACATCATCTGGGCGCTGACTCCGGTCATCATCGGAGTGGCACCCAGGTATGAGGACATGTATACCTTGTCGGCGACGGAGGCGAGGTAGTATCCTGCCGTCGAGGGGAACTCCATATATGATACGACGGCCTTCCCGCTGACCGTACGGAAATTCTCGAGCGCAGCCCTGAGCTCTTCCAGGGCGCTGACACTGCTGGCAGAATTGTCGGCCCTGAGGTATATGTACTGGACAGCAGGGTCGGTCGCTGCCCGGTTCAGTGCCTGGACGGCATCCCATATCCCTATGGTGGAGACATTCTGTCCTGCAAGGCTGCTGAACGGGTCTGAAGACACGCTCTGCTCGGCAAAGACAGTCTTGGACATGTCGATGGTCAGTACACCGGACTTCGGAAGTACCGGAGTCGAGCTCCCTGCCATGAGGAGCGCCCCTATGGCGCCGAAACCGATTATGCACAGGATTGCCGTGGTGATGACTATGCCGCAAATGACGGCCAGGGTCATCTTCAGAAAATCTTTCATGTTGACTTAAACGTTAATTCTTCCAAAAATACTAAATTTGCGCCAAATCCAAATCAACATGTCACAGAAACCGTCAATTCCAAAGGGAACAAGGGACTTCTCGCAGCAGGAAATGGCTGAGAGAAACTATATATTCGACACCGTGCGCGAGATATTCGCCACATTCGGCTATTCTCAGATCGAGACTCCGGCCATGGAGAACCTTTCGACTCTGCTTGGCAAATACGGAGACGAGGGAGACAAGCTGCTGTACCGCATATTGAATTCCGGTGACGCTTTCGCCGGAGTCGACATGGACAAGCCTCTTGCACCGCAGGTCTGCGAGAAAGGTCTGCGGTATGACCTGACGGTGCCGTTCGCGCGCTATGTCGTGCAGCACCAGAATGACCTGACCTTCCCCTTCAGAAGGTTCCAGATACAGCCTGTGTGGCGTGCCGACAGGCCTCAGAAAGGCCGCTACCGCGAATTCTACCAGTGCGACGTCGATGTGATAGGCAGCCGCAGCCAGCTATGCGAGCTGGAGCTCGTGCAGATCGTGGACAAGGTGTTCTCGAGGCTCGGAATCAATGTCGTCATCAAGGTCAACAACCGCAAGGTCCTTACCGGCCTTGCCGAGATATGCGGTGCTCCGGACAAGGTCGTGGACATTACCGTGGCGATTGACAAGATCGACAAGATAGGGCTGGAGGCCGTCGAGGAAGAGATGCGTGAGAAAGGTCTGGATGACTCCGCCATATCCGTTCTCGAGCCTGTCCTCAGACTTGAGGGGTCCAATGCGGAAAAGATAGCGGCCATGCGGTCGCTCATGGGCTCTTCCGCGGCCGGACTCAAGGGGCTGGACGAGCTTGACGAACTGTTCCGCTTCGTGAAGTCGGCCGGTATCGGGTCGGCTGTTGAACTTGACCTTTCGCTCGCCAGGGGTCTGAACTACTATACTGGAGCCATTTTTGAGGTTAAGGCGTGCGACTATGCCATCGGCAGCATATGCGGCGGAGGCCGCTATGACAATCTTACCGGCATTTTCGGGCTTCCGGACATGTCCGGTGTCGGTGTCAGCTTCGGGGCGGACAGGATATACGACGTCATGAAGGGACTGGGGAAGTTCCCCGAATCTCTCGGAACCGGTGTGAGGCTGCTGTTCGCCAATCTCGGGACGGAAGATGCGGCATACGTTATTCCCATCGCCTCGGCTCTCAGGGACAGGGGAGTGTCAGTGGAACTCTATCCTGACGCCGTGAAACTCAGAAAGCAGTTTGACTATGCCGACAGGAAGTCCATTCCGTTCATGTCTATAACAGGTGAGTCTGAACGGGCTTCTGGGCGCGTCAACATCAAGAACCTTGTGAGCGGGGAACAGATGGATTTCGCCGCAGACGATATGGACGGAATCATGGCTGCGATCGGAGCCTGACATAGAGTCCGGAATACGGAAAAAAAGAGACGGCGGAGAATGGTTTCTCCGCCGTCTTCATTTTGGGGGTGCGATGTGGGGCTCGAACCCACGACACCTAGAACCACAATCTAGTGCTCTACCAACTGAACTAATCGCACCATGTCGTTGGGGTTGCAAAGTTACAAAGTTTTTTCATCCTTGCAAGCACTGCGAAAGAAAATTAGTATATTTGTACGATTTAAGAATAAGTTTACCCGAAATATGGCAAAAAAAGAAATCAGATTTTCTCTCGTTTACCGAGACATGTGGCAGTCGTCCGGCAAGTACCAGCCGAGGGTTGACCAGCTTGTCAGGGTGGCTCCTGCCATCATAGACATGGGCTGCTTCGACCGCGTTGAGACCAACGGCGGCGCTTTTGAGCAGGTGAACCTGCTCTACGGCGAGAATCCGAATGTGGCTGTCCGCAAATGGACGGCGCCGTTCCACAAGGCCGGCATCCAGACCCATATGCTCGAAAGAGGACTGAATGCGCTGAGGATGAATCCGGTTCCTGCGGATGTCCGTGAACTCATGTTCAAGGTCAAGAAGGCTCAGGGCACTGACATCTCGCGCTCGTTCTGCGGCCTTAACGACCACCGCAACCTGAAGCTTTCCATCGAGTATGCGAAGAAGGCGGGGATGATATCCCAGGCTGCTCTCTCAATCACACATTCACCGATCCACACGGTCGAGTACTATCTTCAGGTAGTCGACAAGCTTGTCGAGTACGGAGCTGACGAAATCTGTCTCAAGGATATGGCAGGTGTCGGTCGTCCGACCTTCCTTGCCGAGCTGACGAGCAGGATCAAGGCCAAGTATCCGAAGATTGTCGTACAGTACCACGGACACAGCGGACCGGGATTTGCTCCTGCGTCAATGCTGGAGGTCGCCCGCGCAGGTGCCGACTATATCGACGTGGCCGTCGAGCCGCTTTCATGGGGAAAGGTTCATCCCGATGTCATCACCATACAGCAGATGCTTCGTGCTGACGGCTTCCTCGTGAAGGACATCAACATGGACGCATACATGCAGGTAAGAAGCCTGACCCAGGAGTTCATTGACGATTTCCTTGGATACTGGATCAATCCCAGCAACGCCAGGATGACGTCTCTCCTTGTAGGATGCGGACTCCCTGGAGGCATGATGGGCTCGATGATGGCCGACCTGAAAGGGTTCAAGGCCGCGATAAACGCTTCAGAACGCGCCAACGGCAAGCCGGAGAGCACGCTTGACTCTCTTATGGTCAAGCTGTTCAATGAAGTCGAATACGTATGGCCCCGTCTTGGATATCCTCCTCTCGTGACACCGTTCAGCCAGTATGTCAAGAATACGGCCCTGATGAATCTCCTGGCTCTGAGCCAGAACAAGCCCCGCTTCTCCACAATAGACAAGGATACATGGGGAATGATTCTTGGCAAGATGGGCAAACTGCCGGGCAAGCTTGCACCGGAAATCGTTGCTCTCGCCAAGGAAAAAGGCATGGAATTCTATACCGGCAACCCTCAGGACGAGTATCCTGACGAACTTCCGAAATTCCGTCAGATGATGAAGGACGAGGGATGGGACTGCGGCCAGGACGACGAGGAGCTCTTCGAACTTGCGATGCATGAACGCCAGTACCGCGACTACCGCAGCGGAATCGCCAAGGAGAGATTCAACAAGGAGCTCTCAGAGCTCAAGGCAAAGGCCGGCGCTCCGATCGTGGTGAAGCGTCCCGTTGTCGAGATGCCCGAGTTCGACATCGAGAAGTATGTGGAGAAATACCCCAAGGCTACGCCTGTACAGGCTCCGGTCAAGGGTAAGATCCTGTGGCAGATAGACGTTGACGACGCGTCTGCGGCTCCTGTGGCCGGAACACCGGTCAAGGCAGGCAAGGCTTGCGGATATGTCCAGACTTACTACGGTATTGAAGAAATAATCCCCGCGCTTGACGGACGCATTGTAGCAGTCACGGCGGCGCAGGGAAAAGATGTCGTCAAGGGCGAGATCGTCGCCTTTGTCGAATAAGTTCTACTGTTCCTTTATGCAGCGTACGGAGTAGGCGTCAGCCTTGGCGCCTCCGGCTGTAGGGGAAACAGTGAAGCCATAAGCGGCACGGCTGAAGGACAGGCATGAGAAGCCAAGTCCTTCCGTGCCGCTTATCGTTGTGGGGGCATTGCTCCAATAGTTGCCCCAGAGTCCGCTTACGGAGCCGTAGAGCATCGCGTAGCTTCCGTCATAGCGTGCTGCGGCAGGGAAGAAAGAGTGCCCTGACTCCATGTTGAAGATCCATCCGCAGTTGTAGTCGGATTCGTCTACGGTGCCGTCCGAATTCATGTCATATATGTCGGTGTCGGCAAGGTTCTCGGTGTATCCTCCGCTTGTCGTGAAGGTCCTGAATACGTCTGCAGGGGGTACTCTGTATCCCTGGGGGCACGGATCATAGTATGACTTGCTGCCCTTGTTGGGGTAGTCGTTGTTCTCGTCCCTGTCGTTTCCGGCAGGATTTCCCCAGAGCGCGTCATTGCTCTGTGACGCCTCGAGCCAGTCACGCGAGGTATAGTACTGGGCCATGTTCGAAATGCAGACAGTGGGATTTGCCGTGGCGAATTCAATCGTGTTGTCCGCGAGCGATGCCATTGAGGAGCTTCCTATGGCAATTGCGTTCCCCTCTGCATCGTAGAGAGTCGCTCCGGTAGTCTGGGTGTCACCGTAGCGGGTAGGGGCGGCCGGGAACGGGTCTTTCCTTCCCCACTGGTAGAGCATGCCGTATGGCTTGACGTCGTCCTCGGATTCGAATTCCGCTTTCATCGCGCCGAGGTTCATGTCCATTATCTCATATCCGGACTTGGTGGTGAGGGTCGAGGGGGCCTGCTCCGGGAACCAGATGTGCCAGCTCCATATTATTGTCCCGTCCCCGTCCAGAGCCGCGAGCAGTGCGTTGCCGTTCTTGCCGCTTGCCTCGAAGTAAATCGATCCGTCCTTGCAGGATATGTTCTCGATCATGCCCTCGGAAGTCTGCCATACAAGCTTTGCGTCCTGTGGTGAAAGGGTTGAGGGGGCTTCGAGGCCTTCACTGGCCTTCCCGTTGCCCTTGACGGTAGCATCGAAGCTGTATTTGCCTGCTTCTCCGATAAGGTAGCAGTTCGAGCATGACGCTCCGCCTGCGCTGAGGTCTACGGTCCCGTCTCCGGGAGGGGTCTGCGGCTCCTGGCCGTTGCAGGATGCAAGGAGAAGGACTCCGGTTGCAATCCATGGAAGAAAAGATTTTCTCATGCCAACAATAATTATAGGGTTAAACATTAGCTTGCAAGCCGCCTACATCAGGAAAGCGGACATGTCTTCGCCGGCTTTCTGCCTTTCGCGTATCTCGGTCGAAGACACGTCGACGATCGGCGCGTCGATCAGCCTTATCTTGTACATCCTGTCGAGGTCCTCGAGACTTACGGCTCCGGGCGCCGGCCCGGAGGTCGATGAGTCGAGGACATATGGTGCCGGGAATCTGCGGCACTTTTCAAGGAGATCGGCATAAATCTTCCCGAGGTCATAGCCTTTGCGCGGGTATGCCACCACTCCGTATTCGCTGAGTATTCTCGGGGCATCGCGCCAGGTGTGTATCGACTGCAGGTTGTCGGCACCGACGACAAGCGTGAAGTCATTGTCAGGCTCCCGCTTTTTCAACGCGTCAAGGGTCTTGATCGTGTAGTGCGGTGCAGGCATCTCCAGTTCGATGTTGTCCACCCAGACGTGAAGCTCGGGGTGCCTGCGGACAGCATCGACGGCGGCTCTGTAGCGCTGTTCTGCGTTCAGGGCCTTGTCCTTGTCCTTGAAAGGGTTCTGAGGTGATATTACAAGGTACACCCAGTCGAAGCAGCTCGTACGCGTGAGATACTCCATTATGGCCATATGCCCTATGTGCAGCGGGTCGAATGACCCTGAGTAGACTGCGATTCGCATGGCTGGTATGGTTTTTCCACAGGATTCCCGGCATTATTGCGCCAGGAATGTGTCCACTATGTTTTCAGCTTCGCGGAAAGTGTCTTCGAGACGGTCGTTGACAATTTCCCTGTCGAACTTTCCTTTGGCAAAATCGATTTCGGAACGCGCCTTGCCGAGCCTCTCGCGTATGGCTTCCTCGCTGTCAGTGGCACGTCCGCGCAGCCTTGTCTCCAGCACTTCCATGCTCGGCGGGAGTATCAGGACGGAAAGCGCGCTGGCCCCGAAGTATCTTTTCAGGTTCACGCCTCCCTTGACATCTACGTCGAACACGATCACGTTGCCTTTTGACCATATGCGCTCCACCTCGCTTTTCAGCGTGCCGTAGAAACGGTCATGGTAGACCTCCTCGTATTCCACGAAGGCGTCTTCTGATATCAGCTCGCGGAAGCGCCCGGCCGATACGAAGTAGTATTCGACGCCGTCTTTCTCGCTTCCGCGCGGGCTGCGGGACGTCGCCGATATTGAAAATTCGAACTCTGGATGCAGCTTGAGCAGGTGCCCAACGACCGTGCTTTTGCCGGCACCCGAAGGTGCGGAAAATATGATGACTTTGCCGGACATTTTCATACGGATTTGTACAAAAATAGTTAAATTTGCGCGGATTTGTCGAAATCGATTTATTTTAATCATAATTTTTTGGATTTATGAAGGTTTCCTACAAAGATCTTGGTCTTGTGAACACCCGCGCGATGTTCGCCAAGGCAGTCAAGGGTGGTTATGCCATCCCTGCATTCAACTTCAACAATATGGAACAGCTCCAGGCCATCATCATGGCGGCTGTGGAGACAAGGTCTCCGGTGATCCTCCAGGTTTCAAAGGGAGCACGCAACTATGCCAACCAGACGCTTCTGCGCTATATGGCCCAGGGCGCTGTAGAATACGCAAAGGAACTCGGCTGGAAGAAGCCTCAGATCGTACTTCACCTTGACCATGGCGACAGCTACGAGCTCTGCAAGAGCTGCGTGGATTTCGGCTTCTCTTCAGTTATGATCGACGGTTCCGCCCTTCCTTACGACGAGAACGTCGCTCTTACCAGGAAGGTAGTCAAGTATGCCCACAAGTATGACGTTACCGTAGAGGCAGAACTCGGAGTGCTCGCAGGCGTCGAGGAAGAGGTAGCTTCAGAGGAGTCCCACTATACCAAGCCTGAAGAGGTAGTAGATTTCGTGAAGAAGACCGGATGCGACTCTCTCGCAATCTCAATCGGCACTTCGCATGGTGCATACAAGTTCAAGCCCGAGCAGTGCACCCGTGACGAGAAGACAGGACGTCTTGTTCCGCCCCCTCTCGCATTCGACGTGCTGAAGGCAGTGGA
Organism: uncultured Bacteroidales bacterium; assembly: GCA_944323775.1. GTDB lineage: Bacteria > Bacteroidota > Bacteroidia > Bacteroidales > UBA932 > Cryptobacteroides. Next base: position 67,494 of record CALUTT010000023.1, on the reverse strand, counting down.
GAAGAAGCTCCCCGGATTCCCTATCGTGCTTCACGGTTCCTCATCAGTTCCCCAGAAGTATGTCGACATGATCAACCAGTACGGCGGCAAGCTTCCCGATGCAGTCGGTATCCCCGAGGAGCAGCTCCGCAAGGCTGCCAAGAGCGCCGTATGCAAGATCAACATCGACTCTGACTCACGTCTTGCCATGACGGCCGCAGTGCGCAAGCATCTCGCCGAGCATCCGGGAGACTTCGATCCTCGCCAGTACCTGAAGCCTGCGCGTGAGGAGATGAAGGAGATGTACATCGAGAAGATCAAGAATGTTCTCGGCTCCAACGGAAAAGCAAGATAATAATTGAACGGAAACAGTTATCCGTCAAAGTTGCTCAAAGACGCTGTGGAAGCCATAAGTTCCCTTCCGGGTATAGGCTCCCGCAGCGCCTTGCGCTTGGCGATACACCTTCTTGGACAGCCATCCGAGAATGTCCACAGGTTTACGTCGGCAATCGACAGACTTGCCGATGAGGTCAGGTATTGCAGGATCTGCAACATGATATGCGACGATGAAGTGTGCCCCGTATGCTCGGACCAGCGGCGTGACCATTCCACGCTGTGCGTAGTGGAGAACGTCAGAGATGTGATGAGCATCGAGGATACCGGCCAGTATCACGGTGTATATCATGTGCTGGGCGGCATAATCTCGCCGATTGACGGGATCGGTCCCTCTGATATTGCCATCGCTCCTCTGATTGACCGTCTGCGTGTTTCTGACGCGGGAGTCGAGGTGATACTTGCGCTGAGCGGCGATGTCGAAGGCGAGACCACGTCGTTCTACATCTACCGCCAGATCATGTCGCTCGGCAGGAACGACATCAGAGTGTCGACCCTGGCGCGCGGCCTCGGCTTCGGAGACGATCTGGAATATGCGGACAGCCTGACACTTGGAAGGTCCATAATCAACAGGTGCGAGTTCAAGCCCTGAGTCTGGCATCAACCTTTTTATTACCTTATAGTACCATGAAAAAAACATTGTATCTTTTCCTGGCCGCTGCATTGTCTGTGCTGTCGGTCAGTGGCTGCAAGGAATCTGATTCCAAGCCATCGACTCCTGCCATGGAGCCGGAAGTCACTCTGGTAGCCCTTGAATCGGGATTCACGACATTCTCTTTCAAGGTGACTGTCAAGGATGCTGATGATGCGGCATATCTGTTCCTGGAAGCTGATCAGGCTGCGCCTTCTGCCGAGACTGTCCTTGCGGACGGCGAGCATATTGACGCTGTGGCTGCTGCCGACGGAATTACGGTCGAACTGACAGGCCTCGAATCAGCTGTAGCATACAAGCTGTATGTCGCTGCGTCAAATGGGGAAACCGTCATGTCCGAGCCGGAAGTCCTTCCCTTTACGACTGAATCGGAGTATTTTGCCGATGTCGAATCTACAGCCACTCTCGCGTGGTATTACGGACTTGACGAGACGGTAGGCGGCGATCTGGTATTCCTCTCTCTGTGCAATGCCGGGCTTGACAAATATTCCGCCATGCCTTCTGGAGAAGGGGAGCTTCTGCGTCTGTACATGTATACCGAGAAGACTGACAAGGACAATATGGCTCTCTCTCCGGGAACATATACGCTTGTCGCTGAACCGTCCGCACCTTTCGAGGTTGCTGGTGGAGACTACAGTGCATTTGCTCTCAGCACCGAGGACGGATGGATGCAGATAGGGTACGAATCCGGCACGGTGACCGTCGAGCGTGACGGCGACACATATGACATCGTTGCCGAGATGGTCATTGCCGACGGCCTTGGCACCAAGGTGCGCGGCAAATTCAGCGGAGTCCTCGATTTTGAAGACCTTACTGACGGCTATATTCACTTCGATTCAGACATGAACGAGGTGATGCTCGGACACAGCGGCGGAATATATTCCGGCGACGAGAACTGCAATGACTATACTATGACTTTCTACAACTGCGAGCTTGACAGTGACGGCTTTATCGTAGGTGCCGGATTCCTGTTCAATACGGAGTTGTTCTTCGACGTTAACGGGACTGACTACAGCGGTACATACAAGCCGGCCACCGACTGGATGAACGGTTATAAGAACTATACCTACATGCCTGGCGATGTCATGTATTACTATGGATTCTACATGCCATACGGTACCTATCTTTCCGAATATGACGATTACGGCAATCTCATCAGGATCGGCCTTGTCGTCGACGGAGACATAGACGTATCGATATCCGACGGCGTCCTGAGCATGAATGGTGTGCTGACTACGGACAAGGGGCATGAAATCACTGTATCATACGAGGGGCCTGAAGATCTGACTGATATGACTCAGATGTCTGTGTCTTCTGCGTCCGTCAAGATACGTCCGGCTGCAAAGCCTGGCAAGAGTGCCGATGCGGGTGTAACAGGCTGGAGAGCTCTGTAGCATCGTACTGAGACAATGCGCGGGGGCAGGCTGAAAGGCCTGCCCCCGTCGTGTTTCATATTATCATCAGGATGCCGAGTGTGGTCAGGACGAGCCCTCCGGCAAGTTCTGCCCACCTTCCGAATCCGTTCCCGAGCCTGCTGCCGAAGCGTAGCCCGGCCATGACCGACAGGGCCGTTACCGCAAACACTGATATTGCAAGTGCGGCCATCCCGCCCGATTCCGGAGTCTCGCGCATCGATTCCGCCCCTCCGACGGCCATCGCGTCTATGCTGGTGGCAAGCCCTGCCAGAATTATGTTTTTCCAACCGTCCAGGTCTCTTGGCTGGCATTCTCCTTTCCTCGCTTCGAGGACCATGCTGCCTCCTACATAGAGCAGCAGAAGGAATCCGATTATTCCGGAGATGGCCCTGACGGCCGATAGGAAGGCGCTCCCCAGCAGCCATCCGGCAAGCAGAAGACCTGTCTGGATCACGGCGAATGCGGCTGCCGCCTTGAATATTTTTCCGGCATTGCCGTCGCGGCGTATTGTGACTCCGGAACAGATGGATACGGCAAAACAGTCAGCGCAGAGCGAGACTGCGGTAAGCAGTGATTTGATCATGATTGCGTTTTGGGGGCGCAAGATAGCCAAAAATGTCGTCAGGATGAAAAATATTTTCTATCTTTGCCCGCCGGCTGCTCCGCAGGCCGGCTATCTCCGTAAGTTTAACCCCTTCCGACGGATGCGCCGGGACAAGCAAGGAAGGCATTATGATCAAGTTTTTCTACAGGCGCGGTTCTGACATTGTCTTGAGCCAGTCCGAAACGGAGTTCGCTTCTGTAAGCAGAGCCGATGTGCTCTGGATAGATCTTCTGCAGCCTACCGGGCAGCAGAAACGTGCCGTGGAGTCGTTCCTTGGAACCGAGATCCAGAGCAGGGACGAGGCGGAGGAAATCGAGAGCTCTTCACGCTTTTTCGAGGAAGGCGGCTCGATATTCGCCAACACCAACTTCCTTTCTCCGGCTGATGACGAGATGCTTATGGATCCCGTCTCGTTCATACTTACAGGCAAAGTGCTCACTACTATACGCGAGATGCCTCTGAGGTCTCTCGATATGCTCCAGCTCAAGATCCAGGCCCTTCCGGACGAATTTCCCGACGGCTTCACGGTCTTCGTGGCGATCATGGACAAGCGTGTCGACCTCGATGCCGACATCGTGGAGCTGATATCTAAGGACGTGTCGCGCTTCAGCAAGAGGATCAACCAGAAGGAGGACATAAACGAGGAATTCCTGCTTGACATCAACCAGCTTCAGCAGAACGCGATGAATGTCCGGGAGAACATTGTCGACAAGCAGAGACTTGTGTCCAACCTGCTCAAGAGCAAGACCTGCCCGAAGGATGCCGACCTGCGTGCGGACCTCTCGATAATACTTCAGGACATCGCTTCGCTGATCAACCATATAAACTTCACTTTCGAGCGCCTGGAGTACATGCAGGACACCGTGGTGGGTATCATCAACCTCGACCAGAACAGGATCATGAAGTTATTCACGTTCGTGTCTCTGCTCCTGATGCCTGCGACACTTGTTGCGAGTATCTACGGGATGAACGTGTCCTTGCCGCTTGCGGACAGGTGGTGGGCCTGGATCGGGCTTTCCGTGGTGATGCTGCTGCTGACCTTATCCATCTGGCTGTTCTTCAAACGGAAGAAAATGCTTTGATTCACAGATTATTTTACGTATCTTTGCGCGCCCGATTCCGGAGACCGTGCCGGCGGGCTTGTGACATAATGTTCAATTACTAATTCGTTTCATTTGATTTACAATGGGTAAATTTGTTATTTATCAGTCAAAGGACGGACAGTTCCATTTCAGCCTGAAGGACGATGCAGGACAGGTTATCCTCTCTTCCGAGGCCTACAATACGCTCGCGGCATGCGAAAGCGGCGTGGAGTCCGTCAAGAAGAATGCTCCGGAGGAGGCTCAGTATGCTGTTTCGGAGTCAAAGGGGAAGTTCCATTTCGACCTCAAGGCCGCCAACCATCAGGAGATTGGCGTCAGCGGCGAGTATGACAGCGAGGATGCGGCAAAACAGGCCATAGCAGCCGTAATGTCCGTTGCTCCTGCTGCCGAGGTCGTTTCAGAGATAGAGACCAAAGCGGAGCAGGAAGCTCCTGCCAAGGCCGACAGCAAGGTGGCTGTCAACGCATCCGTCAAGCCCGAGGACTTCGACTGGGATGCCTTCGAGGGTACTGACGTGTACGGCGGTGCCGACAGGAAAGCCATCGAGGAGGCATACGACAAGACTCTCTCCAAGGTTATGGAGAATGAGGTTGTCGAGGGAGAGGTGACTGCCATCACCAAGCGTGAGGTCGTAGTTACGATCGGCGGCAAGAGCGAGGGTGTCATCCCCATCTCGGAGTTCCGTTACGATTCAGACCTCAAGGTCGGCGACAAGGTCGAGGTTTACGTCGAGTCTGCCGAGGACAAGAAGGGACAGCTTGTGCTATCACACCGCAAGGCACGCACGCTCAAGTCTTGGGACAGGGTGAACGAGGCGTTCGAGAAGGACGAAGTCGTAAAGGGATTCGTCAAGACACGTACAAAGGGCGGTATGATAGTGGATGTATTCGGAATCGAGGCGTTCCTGCCCGGATCACAGATCGACATCAAGCCTATCCGCGACTATGACCAGTTCGTCAACCAGAACATCGACTGCAAGATCGTCAAGATCAACCAGGAGTTCCGCAATGTCGTAGTGTCACACAAGGCACTTCTCGAGGCAGAGCAGGAGCAGAAGAGGGCAGAACTCATCAGCAAGCTCGAAAAGGGACAGGTTCTCGAGGGCGTTGTCAAGAATATCACGAACTACGGTGTATTTGTAGATCTTGGCGGCGTGGACGGTCTGATCCATATTACGGACCTTTCATGGAGGAGGATCAACCATCCCGAAGAGGTCGTTTCTCTTGACGAGAAGATCAAGGTTGTTGTGCTTGACTTCAACGAGCAGCAGAAGAGAATCGCTCTCGGACTCAAGCAGCTTACTCCCCATCCTTGGGACAGCCTCAATCCTGACCTCAAGGTCGGTGACAAGGTCAAGGGCAAGGTCATCCCCATTGCCGATTACGGCGCATTCGTCGAGATCGAGCCGGGTGTCGAAGGTCTTGTTCATGTTTCCGAGATGTCATGGTCTCCCAGGCTCCATTCAGCTCAGGAGTTCCTCAAGGTAGGCGATGAAGTCGAGGCTCAGGTTCTTTCCATTGACCGCGAGGCCCGCAAGATTTCGCTCGGACTCAAGCAGCTTACCGAGAACCCTTGGGAGAATATCCGCGAGAAGTATCCTGTAGGCAGCAAGCATTCCGCCATTGTCCGCAACATCACCAACTTCGGCGTGTTCGCTGAACTTGAGGACGGTGTCGAGGGACTCATCCACATCAGCGACCTCAGCTGGAACAAGATCAAGCATCCTTCAGAGCTTGTAAGCGTGGGCGACAAGATCGATGTCCAGATTCTTGACTTCGACGAGGCCAACCACAAGCTCAGCCTTGGCCTGAAGCAGCTTACTCCTAATCCCTGGGATGAAATTGAGGCCAAGTATCCTGTAGGCTCTGTTGTCAAGGGCACTATCGCATCCATGTCAGACAAGGGCGCCAACATCACGCTGGACGGCAATGTCGAGGGATTCGCGTTTACCCGTGAGCTTGTCAAGGAAGACGGCAAGCCTGCAACCGTGGGCGAGACTCTTGACTTCAAGGTAGTCGAACTCCGCCGCTCGACCCGCCGCATACTCCTTTCACACCTCCGTACTTACGCCGAGGTCAAGGAAAGGGCCGCTGCCGCAGAGGCTGAGAATACCAAGAAGGCTGTCAAGAGGGTCAATGCGACCGTAGAGAAGGCTACTCTCGGAGACATCGACGCTCTGGCTTCACTCAAGGAGAAATTCGAGAAAGGCGAGTAGTCCTTATATGAAATTCACTCTCAAGATAATGGGCACGGCTTCGGCCATGCCCATTTCTGACAGGAATCCAAGCGCCCAGGTGCTTTGCGCCGAGGGGCGCTTCTTTCTTGTTGACTGCGGCGAAGGCACACAGCAGCAGTTGCGCCGGGCGGGAGTGTCATTCCTGAAGATAGAGGCTGTATTCATCTCCCACATACATGGTGACCATGTATTCGGGCTGTTCGGACTGCTGAGTTCAATGGCAATGTACGGACGCAGTTCAGACCTGTTTGTCTACGGTCCGCAGGCACTCGGATCTCTGTTGAAATTCCATGAGTCCTTCTTCGGGGAGGGGATGGGTTTCAAGGCAGTGTTCAGGCCAGTCAAGTGCACTTCTCCTGAGCTTGTCCACACTTCCAGGCATCTTACAGTTTCCGCGTTTCCTCTCAACCACAAGATCGAGTGCTATGGATACCGCTTTGACGGCATAGCGTCGGAACGCCACCCTGTACCGCCTTCGTATGCATATTGCTCGGACACTGCTCCCATGCCTGAACTCGCCGGCTGGCTTTCCGGTGTGAATACTCTTTACCATGAGGCGACCTATCCCGTGGAATTGTCCATGAAGGCCGAACAGCACCATCATTCCACCACTGCCGATGCTGCGCGCTGCGCTCTGGATGCCGGCGTGTCAAGGCTCCTGATAGGTCACTACTCGTCGCGTGTCAAGGACTTCGATGCGTTCGTACGGGAGTGCCGGGAGATTTTCCCCGCCACCGTGGCGGCACAGGATGGGGATGTTTTCGAAATTTAGTATCTTAGCACCGATGAAAAGATTCATGACGATACTTCTTGCGGCATTTCTTTGTGCCGCCGCCGCTGCCGACGTGGATCCGCGGCAGTCATACATAGACGAATATTCCTCCATAGCTGTCAGGGAGATGAAGCGCACCGGAGTTCCGGCGAGCATCACCCTTGCGCAGGGACTGCTGGAGTCTCGTTACGGACAGTCTGACCTGGCTGTGAAGGGTAAAAACCATTTCGGAATCAAGTGCCACAACGACTGGCGGGGAAGGAAGATGTATCTCGACGATGACAGAAACGGCGAATGCTTCCGTGTATACTCCAATGTCGAGGCTTCGTTCAGGGACCATTCCGATTTCCTGCGGTCCAGAGACAGGTACAAGGATCTTTTCGAACTGAAAAAGACTGATTACAAGGGCTGGGCCAGGGGACTTAAGAAGGCCGGCTATGCTACGGACCCGAGGTATGCCGACAAGCTCATCGACCTTATCGAGGAATATGAGCTGTACCGTTATGACAGGAATGTAAAGGTCCCTGCAAAGACTCCGGCCGAACTGGAAGAGCCTGTTGTGATGGCGCAGGCCCCGGATATCGACTACAGCGAGACTGTGACATTGCCGATGCACCGGAGCGTGTACAGCCAGAACGGAGTGCCTTTTGTGTATGCCATGAAAGGGGAGTCTCTGGGATCGATAGCCCGCGCAAACGGTCTTTTCAAGGGTGAACTCCTGCGGTTCAACGACCTTCAGGGAGACGCCACGCTTGAAGAAGGCGAGATTGTCTATCTTGCCCGCAAGAAGACAAAAGGCCCAAGGGGCGTCCGCATGTATGTTGTGGAGGCTGACGGAGAGACTCTGTACGATATCTCGCAGCGTTTCGCCATCAGGCTCTCGTCGCTCGAGAAGATGAATCCCGCTCTTTGCGGAATCCGTCTGGAGGAGGGTGACAGCGTAATGCTGAGAAAGCACTGACCATATGAAGAAGACTCATGTAGTGGCTGTGGCCGTAGTTGTCGCCGTTGCCGCGGTGTGTGCCGTGTCGCTCGGTGCCAGATGGTACACCGACAACCGCCGCGGGAACTTTTCACGCAGTGCCGAGGTGTTCGTCAGACCCGGAATGGATGCCGCCGCCGTGCTTGACACCATAGCCGACAAGGCAGGTGTGCGCAACCGCAGGAGTCTGGAGCGTGCATTTGGGTCGAAGAAAGTCAGTGAGTTCATCAAGCCCGGCCACTATACTGTCTCGGAGTCGTCGCCGAGTGTGTATGTCGCACGCATGCTGAACAACGGATGGCAGACTCCCGTTAACCTGACACTGTCTGGCAATCTCAGGCTGAAGGGCAACATCGCCTCGAAAATATCTAGCCAGCTGCTGCTGGACTCGGCAAGTGTGCGCCGTGCTATGGATGATACTGATTTTCTTGCCGGTTACGGCTTTACTCCCGAGGATGTCTTCAATCTGATTGTGCCTGCCACATACCAGATCTATTGGACTGCGGATGTCTCTGACGTGTTCGACAGGTTCAAGCAGGCCTACGATGCATTCTGGACCGAGGACAACAGGAGAAAGGCTCTGGAGGTGGGTCTTGACATGCGGGAAGTGGGCATTCTAGCATCGATTGTGACGGCAGAGTCCAACAATGAGGCCGAGATGCCGCTGATTGCCGGGGTATATCTTAACAGGCTTGAGATAGGAATGCCTCTGCAGGCCGATCCTACTGTCGCGTTCTGCTTCGACTACACTCTGAACCGCATACTGAACGTGCATCTGAAGGTAGACTCTCCTTACAATACCTATACCCACAGAGGCCTTCCTCCGGGACCTATCTGCGTTCCGGTCAAGGCTGCCCTGGAGGCTGTGCTGAATCCTGACTACGGCGGGGAGAGAGGCCGCGGGAACCTGTATTTCTGTGCTAATCCGGATTTTTCCGGCACTCATGTCTTTGCCCGTACTCTGTCCGAGCACAACCGTAACGCCGCGCGTTTCCGTGCGGAACTTGACAGGCGTTCTTCACAGCGGAAATAATTCAGCTCAGGGAGGCAGCGTCCACCGCTTCCTTCCTGTATCCCAGGCGCTGCAGTTCAATGCTCTCGCCTATCTTGTAGAATACGGAATAACTGCGCGTAAGAGCATAGAATCCGGTTGCGGTCTGGGGTTCTATGCCTTCGTGGCGTATCAGTCCCAGTGTGGCGAGTGCGCAACTCTGCAAGGTGTCGGATATCTTTTTCGCTTCGGCCGAGTCAAGGTCGAGTCCAAGTATGCCATGCAGCACATGCTCGTCCATGTCGTCCCATCCTCTGGTTCCGTAGAAGTCCGTGTACTTGTCTTTTCTGTGCCATTTCCAGTTATCGTCCCAGTTGTGGGCGACTCCCATTCCAAGAAATGCCGCCCATGCAAGGGCCGCTTCGGGGTATTCGTTGAAATTCCCGACTGCGTCAGCGACATAGTCCTTGATAAACTCTTCCCATTTTGAAGCTATGTCTTCGCTTTCAAGCAGCCCGGCACTGAGCAGCCCGGCTCTCTCGCATATCCTGATGAGTCCCATCTCGAGAGTCTTCTCGAAATGGTCTAGCAAAGCTGAATCTTCCGACATCATATTCTGTGGACTTTTGTAATGCCCTTGATAGCCGCAACCTGCGATATCACCTTGTCAAGTTCGCTGTTTGACGGCACAAGCAGTTTGACGCTGATCTCGTAGAGCCCTTTCTTTGGATTTTCCTTGATGTTGAACGAGCGGACCGACACCTTGAACTGGTTGACCGTATCCATTATCTTCGACAGCAGAGGAGCATCCATGGTCGCAAGTACCGCAAGTGTGCACAGGAAGTTGCCGCTGGAGGTGCTGTCCTGCCATACGACTTTCTGTATCCTGTAGGGGTATTTCTCGAGCAGCCTGGCGGCGTTGGGGCATGAAATCCTGTGTATCTTGATTCCTTCGGTCCTTGTGACGAAGCCGAAGACATCGTCTCCGAACACCGGATTGCAGCATTTGGAGAGTTTGTAGTCGAGCCCGCGCACATTCTTGGCGTTGATTACGAGTATGTCTTCGGCATCGTTGGCCGCTATCTTGCCGGATTGTGCGGACTGGTCTCTGGCGGCCGAATTGTCCATGGCCGCCTTTTCCCGCTCTTCCTCTTTCTGCAGTATGAAGGTCTTGATGTCATTGACGTCAACTGCCTCCCTGGCGATATCGGCCATGAACTGCATTACTGAGGTGTACCTGAGACTCTTCATCAGGTCCTGGAGGGATTCGTCCGGCAGTTCGAGCTTCCAGTTCTTGAGTCTTCGCTCGAGTATCTCCCTGCCTTCGGCTGCAGTCTTGCGCTCTTCTGCATCCAGTTCCTGCTTGATCTTGGTCCTTGCCTTTGAACTTACCACCCAGCCCAGCCAGTCACGGCTCGGCTTCTGGTTCTTGCCGGTCTGGATTTCGACTATGTCTCCGGTCTTCAGCTTTTCCTTTATCTGTACGCTCTTGCCGTTGATGCGGCCGCCGGTGCAGCGGCATCCGAGGTTGGAGTGTATGTTGAAAGCGAAGTCCAGCACCGAAGCTCCGGCGGGCAGTATCCTGAGCTCCCCGGTGGGGGTGAAGACAAATATTTCCTTGCTTGGCGGGGCCGGCATGTCTTCCGGTCCAACGCTCAGCGGGTGTTCAAGAGAGTCTCTTACGCTCTGCAGCCAGCGGTCTATGGAGGCCTCGTGGCGTATACCCTTGTAGGCCCAGTGCGCAGCGTTGCCGCTTTCGGCCTCGATATCCATCCGTTTGGTGCGTATCTGCACCTCGAGTGCGTTGCCCTGCCTGTCGCTTACGGTTATGTGCAGCGACTCGTAGCCGTTCGGACGTGGGGTCGTGAGCCAGTCGCGCAGTCTCGAGATGTCGGGCACATATTCCTCGGTCACGAATGAATACACTTTCCAGCACAAGTCCTTCTCCACGTCAGGATCCTCGTCGCAGTCGATTATGAAGCGTATGGCGAACACGTCGAACACTCCCTCGAACGGGACCTTCTGTACCTGCATCTTGCGGTAAATCGAGTACGCGCTCTTGGTGCGTATCTTCAGCTTGTATCTGATGCCTGCGTCCGAGAGCTTCTTTTCCAGCGGGCGGATGAATTCCGCGGTGAGCTTTTCCCTGTCTTTTTCCGTGGCCTTGAGCTTGTTGGTGATGGCACGGTACTGTTCCGGGTCGGTATACCTGAGGCAGATGTTCCCAAGTTCGTTGTTGATGTTGTAGAGCCCCAGCTGGTGTGCGAGAGGCATGTACAGCATCATGGTCTCGAGCAGTTTCTGGTCGCGCGAACTCTTTGGGAACATGGACAGGCGGCGCATGACTTCCAGCCTGTCGGCGATCTTGATGACTATCGCGCGCGGGTCGGTCGAGTACTGGACAATCAGTCTCTTGTAGTTCTCGGCCTCGAGACGGGTGTCCTTCGGCTTGATGGTGGATATCTTGTTGAGTCCGTCGACTATCGCCAGCACATCCTTCGGGAAGGCGCTGATGTCGATGTCGCGGTGGACTCTGGTGGCTTCATGAAGGTACACGGCGGCCACGCACGAGTCCGGCAGGCCTATCTCGTCCTCGACTATCTTCGCCACGTTGTCGGGATGCTCTATGAACGGGACGCCGTCGTAACGGGTCTCGTCCTTGAGAGCCGCGAGGGCAACCTCCCTCGCCTTGTTTATCAGATTGTCCATGGATTCAAATATAACTCTTTTTTTGCCTTATTGTGTCCCTTCAACCACCAAACCTATGTTCACTCCGGAAGGTTCCGGGACCTGGACTGCCTTGTCTCTTGTCCAGCTTGGCCTGAGGTACAGGGGGAACTCCAGTCTGGGCAGTTTCCCTCCGTCGTCCTCACTTGTCTGGCCGTCCTGCAGTGTCGCGTCCACCAGAGCGAGGGCTATGAAATATCTTCCCGGCTCCAGCGTTATGTCTTGCCGTGGCTCGATTACATATTCCGAGCTGTTGACGCTCACCGGGATCCTGCAGTAGATGGGTTCCGTAAGGATATTTCTGAAGACGGCAGTATCTGTGCGGTAAATGTTGACTCCCAGCACGCAGCCCGGAATAGCATTTGAGAGAACCGTGAACGAGATTCTGTCCACCCGGAATCTCTTTTTCACCGTTACAGAGGTGCCAACCTCGTGGCCGAGGCTGCCTGCACTCATGACGCCTGTGCCTCCCGCTATCCGCATTCCTCTTTTCACGAGTTTCCTGCGGTGCGTTCCGGCCGGCCTTATGACAGCTTCGCGGAGTTCATTTCCGGCAAGAGTTATCGTGGCCGTGCCGTTTCCGTCAAGCAGCAGAGAGGCCGGTAGCGACAGCTTCCTGTACGATACGTGCATGAAGATGATGCTGTCCTGCAGGTATTCCGGCGGAAGGTACAGGCTGAACCTGCCGCAAGAGTCGGATACGGTGCCGATTCCTGTCCCGGGAATGCCTACCGACACGTATTCGATGCTGTTTCCGTCGCAGTCGCGGATGAGACCGCATATCGTTCCCGTGCTGTCCTGCGCTTGTGCGCAGAAGCATGTGAGCATGCAGAAAAAAGCTGAAATCATGGTCATTCTGTCCATAGGAGCCGTGTTTTGTGTCACAGATACATGGCAAGGCAAAATTTCTGCCAATGTATTCATGGTTATTGACATTGTTCCGGATTCACAACGGGTTGACATGATTCCGGATACGCTGTGCCGATGTTCCGGCCATCGTGGCTGTTTTATGCTTTGTTCCGGCTGAAGACGCTTGAGGATGTTTGAGGAGGACACTTGGAAGACACTTGTGAATGACACCGTCCACGCAGACACGCCTTTGGTGCATTTTGAGGCATTTCTGCATGGAAGGTGCCTTGGATTCCGGCGTACCGTCCGCGCAGACACTCCCCATGATGCCTTCTGCCCGCTTACGATGTGGACGGTGTTTTCGGGAACGGCAGTGCATGTCGACGGTGTTTTCGGGAGCGGCAGTGCATGTAGACGGTGCTGCTTCCCGGCGGCAGTGTATGTGGGCATTGCTTCCCAGTCGCGGTACATTTCCTCGGGTATCAGATCGTGTCTTTTGCTTCCTCATAAACCAGTCCGCAGACCAGGCATATCTGTTTTGTGGAACAGCTGTATTTCATGCGTAGGGACCGCGCGAGTTTGAGCCGCTCAGGCATACTGAGTTCTCTGGTGCCGGAACTGCCGAATAACTCCATGCACAGTTCGTTGCGGTGCTGTCTGAGTTCTTGGATCGGCATCGACAGCCTGAACGAGTCTTTCTCAAGGAAATCCATATCCTCCTTTTTGCTGTTGCCCAGAAAATAGGTGAAGCTGCGGCAGCTTTTGAAGATCCTTTCGACTAAGTCCGCTGCAACGTATTCTCCCGGGAAGACCAGGTCCCCGAACATGTAAACGTCCGGGAGCAGACTGACGTTCCTGCTTTTCAGGCATGCACGTTTCTGCTGTATGCTCATGTTTCGAATCATCCATGATGACCGGCTGCTGTCCGACCAGGATGGGGATGTCCATAAGCTTTTGCTTCTGAAATACATGGCACCGCTGGACCAGGGATAATCGTACGGAAGATATTTCAGTCCGGCGGATGTAGGATTCTTTATCACATAGCATATGGCCTTTTTCAGATAAGTATCGGTATCTAGCTTCTGGTATCCGGCCTGAATGCCGGACAGCTTTTTTTTGATTCCATGCCTGGAGGATATCGACATCGACGTCCGTCTCAGGTATTCATTGAAGAACCGCCTGCAATCATCGCAATTGCCATAAGCCACGATGTGTACGTGTGTATCCATCAATGCGAAAGCAAGTATGACCACCCCGGAGAATTTCGTTGAGACCAGATAGATGCGGTTCATGCCGTCGATGAAGTCCTGTTTGTCATAGAACATCGAACCTGCGGCATTGCCGTCTACATATAGGTGCCAGCAGTTCGATACGGGAACGTCCGTCCCTTTCTTGAAGACATGGTCGAGCGCAAGATCGCGCTCGATTCGCATGAGCAGTTGGTGTGAGATTTTCATAATTCAAGTCAGTTTCCGGGAAATGCATCAAATGCCATGCCCCTGGCTTCATGAGACCACCGGAAAATTTCTTGCCGTGATTTGGCTGAATGGAAAAACACCTTCCGTATTCATATGCAATGGAGGTGCACCGAGGCCATATCTGCATGGAAGGTGCCTTGGATTCCGGCGTACCGTCCACGCAGACACTCCTCATGATGCCTTCTGCCCGCTTCCGATGTGGACGGTGTTTTCGGGAGCGGCAATGCATGTCGACGGTGTTTTCGGGAACGGCAGTGCATGTGGACGGTGCTGCTCCCCGGCGGCAGTGTATGTGGGCATTGCTTCTCAGCGGCAGTGTATGTGGGCATTGCTCCCCGGCGGCAGTGCATGCTTCCGGCCTGCAGACAAGTTCCCCAGCAAGTTCGTTTGCATTGCACCGGGCTTTCACTATCTTTGCCATGATGAAGTTCAAGCTCAAATCCGATTACAGTCCTTCCGGAGACCAGCCGGAAGCAATAGAACAGTTGTGCTCCGCTCTGAACGACGGCGTGAGCGACGTGACTCTGCTTGGAGTGACGGGCTCGGGCAAGACCTTCACGATGGCCAACGTCATCGAACGCCTTCAGCGCCCGGCCCTGATACTCAGCCACAACAAGACCCTCGCCGCCCAGCTCTACGGCGAGTTCAAGTCGTTCTTCCCCGACAACGCGGTCGAATATTTCGTCTCCTACTACGCCTACTACCAGCCCGAGGCCTACATACCTTCGAGCGACACATATATAGAAAAAGACCTCAGCATCAATGACCAGATCGAGAAACTGCGTCTGAGTACGGCCAGTGCTCTGCTTTCCGGCAGACGCGACGTGGTGGTGATTTCGTCGGTGTCCTGCCTCTACGGCATAGGCAATCCCGAAGACTTCCACGAACAGACCGTCGAGGTCCGCAAAGGCGAGACCCGCAGCCTTACCGGCCTGCTTTACAGGCTTGTAGAGGGCTTGTACAACCGCACCGAAGCTGAGTTCAAGCGCGGTACTTTCCGCGTCAGGGGTGACACGGTGGACGTGTTCCTGAGCGGTGCCGACGAGGCCGTGCGCATAGAGTTCTTCGGCGACGAGGTGGATTCCATCTGCCTCATAGATCCCGTCACCGGACAGAGGAGGGAAGAGCTCGACAGCATCAGCATCTATCCGGCCAACAATTTCGTGACCACCAAGGAACGCAGCGCGGCGGCAGTGTCGATGATTCAGGACGACCTTGTGCAGCAGATGAAGTTCTTTACCGACTCCGGCCGGGAACTCGAAGCCAAGCGTCTCAAGCAGAGGGTAGAATACGACCTCGAGATGATAAAGGAGATGGGCTACTGCCCGGGAATCGAGAACTATTCCCGGTATTTCGACGGACGCAAGCCCGGTCAGAGACCTTTCTGCCTGCTGGACTATTTCCCGAAGGACTTCATTACATTCATTGACGAGAGCCACGTGACCCTGCCCCAGATCCATGCGATGTACGGAGGCGACCACTCCCGCAAGTCGGTACTGATAGACTACGGCTTCCGTCTTCCTGCCGCGGCCGACAACCGCCCGCTCAAGTTCGAGGAATTCGAACAGATCACCGGACAGACAGTCTATGTGAGCGCTACGCCTGCCGACTATGAACTCGAGAAGTCCTGCGGCCTGGTCGTGGAGCAGGTCGTCCGTCCTACCGGTCTGCTTGACCCTCCGATAGAGGTCCGGCCCACCAAGAACCAGGTGGACGATCTCGTTGAGGAGATACGCCGTCGTGCCGAGGTGGACGAAAGAGTGCTGGTAACCACGCTGACCAAGCGCATGGCGGAGGAACTTGACGCATACCTGAGGCGTATCGGCATCAGGGTAAGGTACATACATTCCGACGTCGATACGGCTGAGAGGGTGGAGATAATAGAGAATTTCAAGGAGGGACTGTTTGACGTGCTGGTGGGAGTGAACCTGCTCAGGGAGGGTCTCGACATCCCTTCGGTGTCGCTTGTCGCCATTCTCGATGCCGACAAGGAAGGCTTCCTGAGGACCGGCAGGGCGCTCACCCAGACGGCGGGACGGGCTGCAAGAAACGTGAACGGTCTTGTGATAATGTATGCTGATTCGGTGACCGGATCCATGGAGGAGACCATACGCGAGACAAACAGGCGCCGCTCCAAGCAGATTGAATACAACGAGAAGCACCACATAGTGCCAAGACAGGTCGAGGTGCGTCAGAACGTGCTTGCCAGCGAACTTGTCGCACCTTCCAAGGCGGGCAGGTTCAGTGCGGCGAATTCATACGACAACCCGGTCTATATCCCGGATCCTTCCGATCTCGGCAGGGGCAGGATCACGGTCGGGCTCGGGCATGACTCTCTGCGCAAGGACGGCGAGGCGTTCAAGGAAGGCTTCGTGCGTGCCGACCTCGCTGCAGTGCTTCAGGACCCTGTGATACGCTCCATGTCGCGTGAACAGGTTGAAAAACTGATCGAAGACGACAGGAAGCGGATGAAGAAGTCCGCCGCCGATCTTGATTTCGCCCACGCGGCCCGCTACAGGGACGAGATGTGGGCTCTGCAGGAGTACCTTAAAGTCTGGAAGGACAAATGAGACGCTCCGGAATCGCCCTGTTCATCTTCTGCGTGCTCTCCATGCTCGCCATCCTGAGCGCAGTGTTCCCTGCGGACGGGGTGGAGCTTGCGGGTCTGAAGCTGCGCTTCCCCTCGCTGCAGGACGTCCTTGCCATGGAAGAGGAGGAGCCCGCCCTAGATCCGGCCGTACTGCTGGAGCAGAGGCGGGCAGCCGCGCGTGATGCAGCACACGACAACTTTGCCGATTTCATGCAGCATGATCCTGCCAGGATATATTTCCCGACCCGGGGGCCGGAATATTTCGACCCGTTGTTTGAAAAACTCGACAGCGCCATGGAGCGGCCGCTGCGCATAATTCACTACGGGGATTCCCAGATCGAGGAGGACAGGATAACCTCAGGCTTCAGAAAGACCCTCCAGGAGCGTTTCGGAGGAAGCGGCCCCGGCTACATGTCCCTCTCCACCCAGTACACGCTGACGGCACGCTCCACCTGTTCGGCGGATCTCCCGCGCTATTCGGTCTACGGTGTCAAGTCTGCTGACGGGGGATACGGACCTTTCGCTGATTTCGTCCAGCTTGACACGACAGTCGATGTCAGCTTCTCAGCCCTGAAGCGTGACGATGCCGACAGGGCCTGCTTTGACCGCCTGACTCTGCTCTATGGCGGCGACAGCCTTTCCCTGAATGTGGTCTGCAACGGAGTCTCCAGACGGCCCGAAGCCCGTGCGGCAATCAATTTTGAATGCTTCTCACTCGCCGACAGCAGTCTCAGCGCGAACCTGAGTCTTGATGGCAAGGCTGACATATATGGCGTGCTGCTCGATTCGGACAGGGGAGTGCGGGTAGACAACGTCGCCATGAGAGGCTGTTCGGGAGAGGTGTTCACCTCGATTCCGTCGGAAGTGCTTGGAACTTTCTTCGCCAGGGAGAATGTAGCCATGGTGATACTCCAGTACGGGGGGAACAGTGTACCTTTCAGCACCACTTCCAAGGCGATATCATCTTACATGTCGCGTATACGCAGACAGCTGTCCTATCTCGGCAAAGTCTCTCCGGACACAAGGATACTTTTCATCGGCCCTTCGGACATGTCCACCAGAGTCAACGGAAGGATGGTATCGTATCCGGTGCTCGATGAATTCGTGGACTCGTTGCGCAATACCGTTGTCTCGTCGGGAGCCGCATACTGGGACCTGTACTCCGCAATGGGAGGCCACAATTCGATGGTGCGCTGGGTGAATGCGGATCCACCGCTTGCAGGCTCGGATCATGTTCATTTCACTCCTGCCGGTTCCGAAAAAGTCTCCGGGATGCTGAGTGACACTTTCATGCTCTATTACGAGTACTACCGCTGGAGGAAAGGGGATGATTGACTCGCTGCTCCAATATCTCGGCGGAGTGTTCTCGTTCGATCCCGCTTCGCCTCTGCTGTTCACGAGCTTCCATTTCTGGGTGTTCTTCGCTCTGGTCTATGCAGGCTTTGCCCTGGCTGGCAACCGCCTAATGCTGCGCAATGTCTTCCTTCTGCTCTCGAGCCTTCTGTTCTACTACAAGACGAGCGGTCTGTCGGTGCTGATACTGCTGTTCGTGACGGTTTCGGACTATCTTATCGCAGGCAGGATATACCGTAGTACGGAAATGAGGGCACGCAAGGCCTGGCTTGCTCTGAGTGTTACCATAGACCTGCTGATTCTGTGCTACTTCAAGTATTCATACTTCCTTGCCGACGCCCTGAGTTCTCTGACCGGACATGAATTCCGTGCTGTCAATCTTTTCGGCAGCGGCAGCATTGTGCTCCCTGTGGGCATATCGTTCTATATCTTCCAGGTCATCAGTTACACGGTAGACGTCTACCGGGGTGATGTCAGGCCGGTACGCAACATACTCGATTTCGGCTTCTATGTGAGCTTCTTCCCGCAGCTCGTGGCAGGGCCCATAGTCAGGGCGAGCGAGTTCATCCCGCAGATATACAGGAAATTCTCGCTGAGCCGCCGCCAGTTCGCTCTTGCACTTTTCTGGGTGCTGTCAGGGCTTTCCAAGAAGATAATACTCAGCGACTACATTGCGGTGAATTTCGTCGACAGGGTGTTCGAGAACCCTCTGCTGTTCACCGGTTTCGAGAATTTCGTGGCTCTGTTCGGATATTCCCTGCAGGTGTATGCCGACTTCTCGGGATACACCGACATAGCGACCGGCATAGCACTGATGATGGGCTTCCACCTGCCGCAGAACTTCAATTCGCCATATAAGGCTTCCAATCCGCAGGATTTCTGGCGCAGGTGGCACATGTCGC
Source organism: uncultured Bacteroidales bacterium (assembly GCA_944323775.1). GTDB lineage: Bacteria > Bacteroidota > Bacteroidia > Bacteroidales > UBA932 > Cryptobacteroides. The sequence continues at coordinate 48,468 of CALUTT010000023.1, read as the reverse complement.
TCAGCCGCTGGCTGAAGACCTATCTGTACATTCCCCTCGGGGGCAACCGCAGGGCGAGTTTCGGAACCTGGCTGTGGATTGCGCTCTTCGCACTGATCGCCGCCCTGCTCTCCGGCAGTGTGGTGGTCTCCGTAGTCTTCGTCCTGCTTGCAGCCGCATGCGCCCTGACGGCTCTGCTGCGCCCCTCGTCGCGCAAGGTGATAACTTCCAACATAAACAGGTTCATAACGATGCTCCTCGGCGGACTGTGGCACGGAGCATCATGGAACTTCATTATCTGGGGTGGACTGAACGGAATCGGCCTGGTGGCCTGGCAGCTGTGGCGTCAGATGGCCTGGTGGCTGCGGATGTGTGTCGTGACCCTGCTTTGTGCATCTGCGGTAACGGCCTCTCTGCTCTGGAGTGCTCCGATCTGGAACATACTGGCGGCTTGGGCCTGCGTCCTGTGGCTTGGGACCCTCGTCAGGGCAGTATACAGTCTTGTTGGCGGCAGGGGATGCTCGGCTGCCGGATATGTCTGGGGTGTGGCCCAGACCTTCGTGTTCATAACATTCACAAGGCTTTTCTTCCGCAGCGGCAGCAACCTCGATCCGGCGACGGCCAACGAGACTGCCTTCCGTACCGCGAGGAACATGGTTGAACGCATAGGCTCCGAGTGGAACATGACGCTTGCGGGGCAGATCTGCGCCGAATACTGGAAGCCTTTCCTGCTTATCGCGCTGGGGCTCGTAATCCACTGGCTGCCGTCACGCTGGAAGAGATGGCTGAGGATCAATTTCACGATGCTGCCTCTGCCCGTGCTCGCGCTTCTGGCAGTCGCTACGGTATTCGTGCTGTACCAGTTCGCGAGCTCGGATCTTCAGGCATTCATATATTTCCAGTTCTAGGCTGGACTTGCCGGACCGGCCGGCGGTGTGGCGGTTGTTCTGCTATTTGACCTTTGAATCGCAGTACCAGCAGCGCATGGTTCCGCCCGTACCCTTCCTGAACCTTGGCTGCACATGCTCCTGGTTGCAGATGCATTTTGCATTTGAGCAGTGGAGCGTCGGGTCGAGTATGGGTTCCTCGCCCTTGGGCATAGTGTGCTCGGGGTCGTCCTTCCACTGCAGCAGCTTGGATATCAGGGCCATCCTCACGAACTTGCCGTTCTCCACCTGGCGGAAATATGCGGCTCTGGGGTCGGCATCCACTTCGGGGAGTATCTCGTTGACCCTCGGCAGCGGGTGGAGCACAGCCATTGTAGGTTTGCCGAGACCCATCCTGCGCGCATCGAGTATGAAGCTGTCCTTGACCCTGTCGAATTCGTCCTCGTCGAGGAATCGTTCCTTCTGGACTCTTGTCATATAGAGTACGTCGAGTTCAGGAATCGCCTCGTCGAGATTGTCCGTCTCCCTGTATTCGACTCCCATGCTCTCGCATACATCCTGTTTGATGTAGTCGGGCAGACGGAGTTCGTCCGGGGCTATCAGCACCACCTTGACTCCACTGTATCTGGACAGTGCCTTGATCAGCGAGTGAACGGTGCGTCCGAAACGCAGGTCTCCGCAGAAGCCTATCGTGATGCCGTCGATGTGACCGAGTTCGCGTTTTATCGTAAGCAGGTCGGTGAGCGTCTGGGTAGGATGGCTGTGGCTGCCGTCTCCGGCATTGATTATCGGCACGCGCGATACTTCGGCCGCCGCGAGCGGAGCTCCTTCGATATAGTGGCGCATGGCAATTATGTCAGCGAAGCATCCCACTACCCTGATGGTGTCCTGGACTGTCTCGCCCTTGCTCACGGATGAACTCTTGGCGTCGGAGAAGCCGAGTACGTTGCCCCCGAGCTCCATCATTGCCGAGGTGAAGCTCAGCCTCGTGCGGGTGCTGGGTTCGTAGAACAGGGTGGCGAGTTTGCGGTGGGCCATCAGGGACTCATAGCGGCTTCTGTCAGCTATGATGTCCTCTGCCATTGCGATAATCTGGTCTGTCTCCTCCTTGGAGAGGTCCATTGGGTCAATAAGGTGTTTCATAGGGAATCTCTGAATTCAAGTATCTTTTCTTTCCATTCGCTTGCAATGTAGCCTTCTTCGACGGCAACTTCCACGAGGGTGTCAAGATCGCACAGGGAGTGGTATTCCGTGTGGGCCTGCGCCATGCGCTCGTAGCCTTTCTTCATGCCGTAGGTGAAGATGCTGACTATGCCGAGCACGTCTCCACCCTCTTCCCTGAGTGCCTCCACGGCGTCTAGCGCGCTGCCTCCGGTGGAGATCAGGTCTTCCACTACCACGACCTTGGTCCCTTTTTCCATGCGTCCTTCGATGCGGTTATTGCGTCCGTGGCTCTTGGCTTCGCTGCGGACATACCCCATGGGAAGGTTCATGATAGTCGCTGTGATGGCGGCGTGTGCGATTCCTGCAGTTGACGTCCCCATGAGCATCTGGCAGTCAGGGTAATGTTCACTGACAAGTCCGGCAAGTCCATGCTCGACACTGTCCCTGACGGATGGTGCGGAGAGGGTGAGCCTGTTGTCACAGTAGATAGGGCTTTTGATGCCGCTTGCCCAGGTGAATGGCTCCTCGGGCCTGAGGAATACGGCTCCGATGGAAAGGAGCCCGCTGGCGATTTTCTTGTCCATATGGCTATTCGTTGAGAAATTCATCCAAACATCTGCGGTATGCCGCAACAGGGTCTGCTGCCGCCGTGATGGGGCGCCCGACAACTATGTAGTCGCTTCCGATCTGCCTGGCCTTTGCCGGGGTCGTGATGCGCACCTGATCGTCCGAGGCGGAGTCGGCAAAGCGTATTCCGGGGGTCACGGTAAGGAAGTTGCTGCCGCATGCGGCCTTGACCTCTGCCGCCTCGAGAGGGGAGCACACCACTCCGTCCAGCCCCGCCTCTGCGGCATTCGAGGCATACTTGATTATGGTCTCGTCTATGCTTGCCCCTATCAGCAGTTCCTTCTGCATGCGCTCCTCGCTGGTGGATGTGAGCTGCGTGACGGCAATCAGCAGCGGCCTGGTGCCGTCGCTGCGGGTGAGGCCCTCGAGTGCGGCACGCATCATCTCTATCGTCCCGGCGGCGTGAACGTTGCACATGTCAACATCGAGCGACGAGAGGGCCTTCATGGCCTTCTTGACGGTGTTGGGGATGTCGTGGAGCTTGATGTCGAGGAAAATGCTGTGACCTCTTTTCTTTATCTCGCGGACTATCTCGGGGCCCTCGCTGTAGAAAAGCTCCATCCCGATCTTGACGAAAGGCTTCCTGCCGTTCCTGAAGAGGTCGAGGAAGTCGAAAGTCTGGTGCGCGCTGCTGAAGTCGCAGGCAATTATGACATCTTTGGGCATATCGTTTATTATTTTATTCAATGATTCCAACTATATCTTCCAGTCTGGATATTCCGAGCGTCTCCATAAGTTCCGGCAGTGCCGAAACTATTTCAGGACAGGCCATGGGGTTGCGTATGTTCTCGGCCCCGACCTGCACGGCGTCCGCTCCGGCCATCATCATCTCCACCACATCCTCGGCGCTTGCAACTCCGCCGCAGCCCATTATCGGTATACGGCATGCCTTGCGCACCTGGTATACCATTCTAAGGGCTATAGGGAATATGGCTCTTCCCGAAAAGCCTCCCATGCCGGCGGCTATCACTGGACGCCGGCGGCGTATGTCGATTCTCATCCCGAGGAAGGTGTTGACGAGCGTGAGGCCGTCCGCCCCCGCATCCTCGCATGCCCTGGCTATGGCCACGATGTCTGTTACGTTCGGGCTCAGCTTGATGAACACCGGTTTTGAGGGGCACGCCTTCCTGGCGGCCGCGGCAACCTTGGCTGCCGAGTCCGGGTCAGTGCCGAATGCCATCCCTCCGTTATGGACGTTCGGACAGGAGATGTTGACTTCAACTATGTCTATCCCTTCGCATTCTCCGGCCATGCGGCAGCAGCGGGAGTATTCGTCTATGCTGAATCCGCTTATGTTCGCTATGACGGTGTTGTGGAAGACCTTGCGCAGCCGCGGCACCCTGTCGGCTACGAGGGCGTCGATTCCGGGGTTCTGAAGCCCTACTGAGTTGATCATGCCTTCCCTGCACTCAGCAATGCGCGGTGTTGGGTTCCCGAACCGTTCCGTTGCGGTTGTGCCTTTCAGGCATATTCCCCCGAGGGTGTCGAGATCCATGCTGTCCGCAAGTTCCAGCCCGAAGCCGAAAGTGCCGCTGGCCGGAATCACGGGATTGGGAAGTTTCAGACCGCAGAGATGAACCGATAGATCCTTTACCATATTATATCTTCCTTTTTGAATACGGGCCCGTCCTTGCATATTCTCTTTGTGCCGGAGGCGGTGTGGCATGAGCAGCCGTAGCAGAAGCCGGCCCCGCAGCCCATCCTTTCCTCCAGACTGAATTCTCCGTCCGATACTGTCACGGGGCAGAGGGCCTTCATCATCGGAAGCGGACCGCAACAGTAGAAGTAGTCATATTCCGGGGCGAACTTCCCGAGCACATCGGTGACAAATCCTTTCGTCCCCATGCTGCCGTCGAGTGTCGCCACGAGCGGCTCGACCCCGAGCCTGGAGAACTCGTCTGTCAGCAACGCCTCGTCGGCCGTGTTGAATCCGAACACGGCGCAGACACTCTTCCCTTCCGAGAGGAGCTGCCTGCACAGGTAGTACAGCGGGGCGCATCCGACTCCTCCTCCGACGAGCAGCGCCCTTCCCCGGCAGGCGCCTGTGTCAAAACCGTTTCCCAGCGGGGCGAGCAGTTCGAGTGTTTCCCCTTCATGCATTGCCGCCATCCTGGCAGTTCCCTCACCGACTTTCTTGTAGACAAGAGTGATGTCCGTAGTCCCGTTTCCCGAGGAAGCGTCGCAGACCGATATCGGTCTTCTGAGGAAAAGCCCGTCGAGAGCGATGTCCACGAACTGTCCGGGAAGCAGGGAAAGTTCCACCGGAGACGACAGCAGCATGCGGTAGCTTCCCCTGGCGATCCTGACGTTTTCCCTGATGGTGAATATGAGTTTGTGCATAGTGCTATCTGTTTGAGTCCTTCCAGACCGTCTTGCCGTCCTTGAAGGTCATCTTGACCCTTCCTTTCACCGTCATGCCGTCGAAAGGAGTGCTGTGCCCTTTGGACAGGAAGTCCGAACTGTCTATGGTGAATTCTTCGTCGAGATCAATAATGCATATGTCCGCCCTGCAGCCCGGTCTAAGCCCTCCCCTCAGGCCGAAAATCCTTCTCGGGGAGTCTGTCAGAGCGTCTTTTATCCTTTCAAGAGGCACGAGTCCCGTCATGACGAGTCCGGTGTAGAGTGCCGGGAATGCCGTCTCGAGTCCGGTTATCCCCATGGCGCTTCCCTGCAGGCCTCTCGACTTTTCTTCATCGGAGTGTGGCGCATGGTCTGTGGCTATCGCGTCTATCGTTCCGTCAAGAAGGCCTTCGACCAGAGCTTTCCTGTCCTCTGCGGAGCGCAGCGGAGGGTTCATCTTGAAGCGTCCGTCCTCCCGGATGTCATCTTCGCACAGCAGCAGGTAGTGCGGAGCCGTCTCGCAGCTTACCCTTACGCCTCTGTCCTTGGCCCTGCGTATCAGATCCACGCTCTCTTTGCAGGATATGTGGCATACATGGTATCGGCAGCCGGTGAGTTCGCTGAGTTCGAGGTCCCGGGCGATCTGCCTCCATTCGCTTTCGGAGCATATGCCTCTGTGGCCGTGGGCGGCGGCATATCTGCCCTTGTGTATGTAGCCTCCGTCAAGAAGGGAGTTGTCTTCGCAGTGAGCGGCGATTATGCAGTCTTCAGCGGCGCATGCCTCCATAGCGTGGAGCATGACTTCTCGGTCCTGCACTCCGCTCCCGTCATCCGAGAATGCCACGCAATGCGGTCTGAGGGCCTTGAAGTCCACAAGTTCGCTTCCTTTCCTGCCTTTTGTTATCGAGGCATAGGGGAGGACTTCTATTACTGCGTCCCTTGAGATGATTCCCTGTTCGACCGCCAGGTTCTCCGGGCTGTCCGGTACGGGGTTGAGGTTGGGCATCGCACATACGGTGGTGTATCCGCCCCGGGCGGCTGCCATTGATCCGCTCGCGATTGTTTCCTTATAGGAGTATCCCGGTTCGCGCAGATGTACGTGCAGGTCGACGAAACCGCTGCTGACGAGCAGGCCCGAGGTGTCGACCACCTGAGTTTCGGGCCCGGCGGCAATTCCATGTCCCATCCTTACGATGATTCCGTCATTGACGAGGATGTCCGGACCGCTGCCCCTGAATAGTATTTGCCTTGCCATATCCTTGCAAATTTAGTAAAATGCTCTGTGACTGGAAAGAAAAAATTATCAACATCGACAATCTGAAATTGTAGATAACTTGATTTGGTATCGCGGCAGGAATTGTGTAAATTTGTGCTTTCCTAGTTCAGATATGAAAGTCAGCATCATTATGGGTTCCAAAAGCGACTGGGACGTCATGTCGGCCGCTTGCCAGACTCTTGACGAGTTCGGGGTCTGCTACGAGAAGAAAGTCATAAGTGCCCATCGCACTCCGCAGTTCTTCTGTGAGTACATGTCCTCCGCCGCCGAAAGGGGCGTGAGCGTTGTGATAGCCGGAGCAGGCGGTGCCGCCCATCTTCCGGGAATGGCTGCTGCGATGACCACCCTTCCGGTCATAGGGGTGCCGATCAAGAGCAATGCCCTGAACGGGCTGGATTCCCTGCTGTCGATAGTCCAGATGCCTTCGGGCGTGCCCGTTGCCACGATGGCGATAAACGGGGCGAAGAATGCAGCCCTGTACGCTGTCTCCATCCTGGCGCTGCAGGATACCTCTCTGGCGGAGAAACTTTCCGTCTTCAGAAAACAACAGGCAGATAAAGTCCTTAATACAGAGCTGTAGAAATCATGAAAGCACACCGCATCTTCGTGGAAAAGTATTCGGAGTTCCGGGTCGAGGCTGAAAGTCTCAGGAACGAGTTCAACGAAAACCTTTCCCTGTCTATCCGTACCCTGAGGCTTCTGAATGTCTATGACCTTTTCGGCTTCTCCGACGAGCTGCTCGAGAAGTGCCGTTACACCGTATTCGGCGAAGTCGTGACTGACAATGTCATGGACGAGTGCCCTCTCGAGGGGAAGAAGTATCTTGCAGTCGAGTATATACCCGGCCAGTTTGACCAGCGGGCCTCTTCCGCGGTTGACTGCGTGCATCTGATCGATCCGTCGGCAGACGTGCGCATACGAAGCTCCAGGCTGCTGATATTCGATGACGACATGACAGATGACGCGCTGGCGGCAGTGCGCCATTATTATGTGAATGCCGTCGAGTCTAGGATTAAGGACCTCTCGAGGATAGCCGAGAACGAGGCTGTGGACGTGAAGCCGCTTGCCTCTCTGGAAGGTTTCACGGACATGAAGCCGGAAGAGTATCCTGAATTCTGCCGCAAGTGGGGTCTCGCGATGAATGCCGATGACCTTGCCGAGGTCGTCAGGTATTTCCGCTCCGAAAGGCGTGATCCGACCGAGACGGAGCTGCGGATACTGGATACATACTGGAGCGACCACTGCCGCCATACGACATTCACGACTCACCTGGAGTCGGTCAAGGTGGACGATTCCTTCATCAGGGATGAGATAGAGTCGGAGCTCGGGGAGTTCCACGACATGCGCAGGGAACTCGGGAGGGAGTCGAAGCCTCTCTGCCTGATGGAGCTTGCCACGATTGGAGCGCGCTATCTGAGGAAGAAAGGACTGCTCGATGATCTTGAGCAGAGCGAGGAGAACAATGCGTGCAGCATTTTCGTCGATGTCGATGTTGACGGCAAGAAGGAGAAATGGCTGCTCCAGTTCAAGAACGAGACACACAACCACCCTACCGAAATAGAGCCGTTCGGAGGAGCCTCCACCTGTCTTGGCGGGGCCATCCGCGACCCTCTGTCCGGAAGGGCTTACGTATATCAGGCCATGCGCGTCACCGGAGCGGGCGATATCTGTGCGCCGGTCAGCGCCACTCTGCCCGGCAAGCTGCCCCAGAGAGTCATAAGCCGCAAGGCCGCTGCCGGATATTCCAGCTACGGCAACCAGATAGGTCTGGCAACCACGCATGTAAGGGAGATCTTCCATGAGGGCTATACGGCCAAACGTCTTGAGGTCGGAGCTGTCGTCGGCGCGGTCAAGGCTTCTTCAGTACGCAGGGAGACTCCGTGCGAGGGCGATGTCATCCTTCTGCTCGGAGGAAGGACCGGCAGGGACGGCATAGGCGGCGCCACAGGGTCCTCGAAGGAACACACCGAGTCTTCTATCGAAACCTGCGGAAGCGAGGTCCAGAAGGGAAACGCTCCCGAGGAAAGGAAACTCCAGAGACTGTTCCGCCGTCCGGAAGTCACCCGCCTGATAAAGAAATCCAATGATTTCGGAGCCGGCGGAGTGAGCGTCGCGATAGGCGAGCTTGCCCCCGGTCTCGACATATATCTCGACCGCGTGCCCGTGAAGTACAGCGGCCTGAATTCCACGGAACTTGCCATCAGCGAGTCTCAGGAGAGGATGGCGGTTGTCGTCGCCGCTTCTGACAGGCAGGAATTCGAGGAATATTGCCGTTCCGAGAATGTTGAGGTTACCCATGTCGCCGACGTGACCTCGCTCGAGAGGATGCGCATGTTCAACGGCGGCGAGAAGGTGGCCGACATAAGGAGGGATTTCATAGACAGCGCCGGCGCCATGCACTATGCAGACGCCGAGATTTCGCCTGTCGAGGACAGGAATCCTTTCGGGATACCTGTCGGGGACGGTGATCTTGCCTCAAGGATGGATACTCTGATGAGGCTGCCGAATGTGGCCTCTCAGAAGGGACTCGTCGAGATGTTCGATTCGACCATAGGCCGCTCGACTGTCCTTATGCCTTACGGAGGTGCGCTTCAGGCCACCGAGACCCAGGTTTCGGTGCAGAAACTTCCTGTCGACGGATATACCGACACCGCAAGCATGATGGCTTTCGGCTACAATCCTTTCATCTCGGAATGGAGTCCGTACCACGGTGCCGCATATGCGATAGTCGAGGCCTGCGCCAAGGTCGTCGCTGCCGGCGGAGACTATTCCGGCATGCGTTTCTCTTACCAGGAGTACTTCGAAAGGATGACGCATGACCCGCACAGTTGGGGCAAGCCTCTTTCGGCCCTGCTCGGTGCGCTCAAGATGCAGCTCTCTCTCGGACTTCCGTCAATAGGAGGAAAAGATTCCATGAGCGGCACTTTCGAACATATCAACGTGCCTCCTACCCTTATAGCGTTCGGCATCACCACCGTTGATGCGAAAGACGTGATCTCTCCGGAGTTCAAGTGGGAAGGAAACAAGATATATCTCGTACGTCACACCCCTCTGGCCAACAGGATGCCTGACGTGGATGCCCTGAAGGCGAACTGGGACTTCGTCCATTCGCGCATACTCGACGGGACGATAGTTTCCGCATGGTCCGTAGGTTTCGGCGGAGTCGCCGAGGCGCTGGCGAAGATGTCGTTCGGAAACATGTTCGGAGTCGACGTTCATGTCAGCCAGGAGGACCTGTTCAGCTACTCTTACGGATCCATAGTGGTCGAGTCCGAGAAGGAACTGGACTTCCCTTCGGCGGAACTGCTGGGACATGTGACCGACGGAGAGGACGGCTGCCTGCATATCAATTCAGTCAAGATTCCCATAGATTCGCTGATGCAGGCCAATGCCGCCCGCTATTCAAGGATCTATCCTGCGGTGGCCGAGAAACGCAAGGCCCATTTCGTCGATCCCAGGCCTGTCGGTGCCGCATCCAGGCTGCATTACTGCGGAGAAAGAGTGGAACATCCGCTTGTGTATATTCCGGTATTCCCTGGGACCAACTGCGACTACGATACGGCAAAGGCGTTCCGCAAGGCCGGGGCGGAGGTGAGGTTCGGAGTCTTCTGCAACCTTACCGGCGATGACGTGATCCGCTCGATAGAAAGGATGGCAAAGGATCTGTCGGAGTGTCATATCCTTGCTCTTTCAGGAGGATTCTCATCCGGTGACGAGCCTGACGGAAGCGGGAAGTTCATCGCGAACGTGCTCTGCAACTCTCTGATTTCCGAACGTATATCCGGGCTTCTCGAACGCGGCGGGCTGATACTGGGAATATGCAACGGTTTCCAGGCCCTGGTCAAGAGCGGTCTGCTTCCGTACGGCAAGGCCGGAAGCGTGACCAAGGATTCTCCTACCCTGTTCAGAAACGACATCAACCGTCACGTCTCCCAGATGGTGACCACCCGTGTGTCTTCGACCCGTTCTCCATGGCTCTCGTCCATGAAGGAAGGGGATCTGTATACTGTTCCGGTGAGCCACGGTGAAGGCAAGTTCATGGTGAGCGAGTCTCTCGCGCGCGAGCTTTTCGCAAACGGTCAGGTTGCGTTCCAGTACGTCAACCCCTTTACGGAACAGGTCACGATGGAGTCTCCCTACAATCCCAACGGATCGCTGTATGCGATTGAAGGCATAATAAGCCCTGACGGACAGATACTCGGCAAGATGGGACATACCGAGCGGTATGAACGCAACCTGTTCAAGAATATCGAGGAAGAGCTCGAACAGCCAATCTTCGAGAATGCCGTGAGGTACTTCCGTAAAAAGTGATGCAGATGCAGAAGAAGGAACTTATCTTCGACGGGAACGAAAAGCGAGTCTATGCGACTGACGACCCGTCAACGGTCATATTCCACTTCAAGGATGTGGCAACGGCGTTCAACAATGTCAAGACTGCCGTTTTTCCTGGCAAGGGAGTGGTGAACAACAGGATTTCGGCCTGTATTTTCGACTATCTGCGTGAAAACGGGATCCGTACCCACTTTATCGCCGTGCTGAACGAGAGGGAGCAGCTTTGCAGGAAAAGCGATAACATTCCGCTCGAGGTGGTTGTCAGGAACTATATCGCCGGCTCGCTTGCTGACAGGCTCGGGCTGGAGGAAGGAATGAAGCCTTCTACCGTGATATATGATCTCAACTACAACGACTCCGACCTTGGCGATCCGCTCATAAACGACACTCAGGCCGTCGCGCTCGGAATCGTGAGCTTTGATGACCTGAAATACATATACGACACTGCCCACAAGGTGAACGCGCTGCTTCTGAAACTCTTCTCGTCCATAGGCATCAAGCTGGTGGACTTCAAGCTCGAGTTCGGACGCGACACTGACGGACAGATAATGCTGGTGGATGAAATCAGCCCTGACACCAGCCGTTTCTGGGATGCCGCGACGGACAGGAGGCTCGACAAGGACCGTTTCCGTCATGACATGGGCAATATAATGGCTTCCTATCAGGAAGTTCTGGACAGGCTGATGACCGTAAGGCAGATTTGACGAAACTCTTTTCAATATGGCTAAATCATACGAAAACGCAGGTGTTAACCTGGAGGCGGGATACGAAGTTGTCCGCCGTATCAGGCAGCATGTCGCATCGACTGCCCGTAAGGGCTCCATGGGCGGCATAGGTTCTTTCGGTGGAATGTTCGACCTTTCCTCTCTCGGGATGAAGGAGCCGGTGCTTGTCAGCGGGACTGACGGTGTGGGCACCAAGCTCAAGATTGCCTTTGCACTTGACAAGCACGACACGGTAGGTATCGACGCCGTGGCGATGTGCGTCAATGATGTGCTCGCCCAGGGGGCCGAGCCTCTGTTCTTCCTCGACTATGTGGCGGTAGGACACAACGATCCCGCCAGGGTCGAGGCCATCGTGGCTGGTGTCGCGGAAGGCTGCCGCCAGGCAGGGTGCGCCCTTGTCGGAGGAGAGACGGCCGAGATGCCAGGCATGTACGGGAAGGACGAATATGACATAGCCGGCTTTACCACAGGTGCCGTGGAGAAATCACGCCTGATTGACGGAAGCAAGGTTAAGGTCGGCGACGTGCTCGTCGGCATAGCGTCGTCCGGAGTACATTCCAACGGGTTCAGCCTTGTGAGGAAGATAGTGTCCGACAGCGGGCATGACTACCGTGACCGTGTCGAGGAACTCGGCGGAAACGTCCTCGGCGAAGTCCTTCTGACCCCTACCCGCATTTACGTGAAGCCTGTGCTTGACGTTATCCGTTCATGCGATGTCCATGGCGTCGCGCACATCACCGGAGGCGGTTTCGACGAGAACATCCCCCGTGTGCTGAACGAGGGCCAGGGGCTCGAGATATCGGAAGGCAGCTGGGAGATACTCCCCGTGTTCCGCATGCTGGAGAAATGGGGAGGCATCCCTCACCGCGAGATGTACAACATCTTCAACATGGGTGTCGGGATGGTGCTTGTGCTTGACGCCTCAGAGGCGGACAGAGCCATGAGCATACTCTCCTCTCATGGCGAGAAGGTTTCCGTGATAGGCAGGGTCAGCTCCGAGCCTGGAGTGAACATTATCATGAAGAATGCCTGACATGAAGTCTCTTGCGGTTTTTGCCAGCGGTGAGGGCACCAATTTCGAGGCCATTGCAGATGCATGTGCCGGCGGAGTACTGGATGCCAGGGTGGTCCTGATGGTATGTGACAAGCCCGGGGCGCCGGTCGTCGCCAAGGCCCGGCTCAGGGGTATAGAGTCTTTCGTGTTCAATCCTCGGGACTATGCCTCCAAGTCGGAGTATGAAGCTGAGGCGGTGCGCAGGATGAAGGCCCTCGGGGTCGATCTGGTGTGTCTTGCCGGGTATATGAGGATAGTCTCGAAGACTCTCATGGATGCATATCCTGACAGGATAATCAACATCCACCCCTCTCTTCTCCCCTCATTCAGGGGACTCCACGCCGTGGAGCAGGCAGTCTCTTACGGAGTCAAGGTCTACGGCATAACCATTCACTATGTCAACGAAGAGCTTGACGGAGGGAAGATCATTGCCCAGAAAGCCTTTGAATATGACGGTTCTGATCCTGCCGAAGTCCACAGGATAGGGCAGAAGATAGAACACAGACTGTATGTTGATACGATAGCAAAACTTTTGAACAATATAGACGATGAAAAAAAGAGCACTGGTCAGCGTTAGCGACAAGACAGGCCTTGTCGATTTTGTCGGCGGCCTTGTCCGCCTTGATTGGGAGATTATCGCTACGGGAGGAACCCGCAGGCTTCTGGAGGAATCCGGCATACATACCGTTGCCGTCAGCGACGTGACCGGATTTCCGGAAATTCTCGACGGCAGGGTGAAGACCCTGCATCCAAAGATTCATGGAGGTCTGCTTGCCCGCAGGGATGACCCCGAGCATATGCAGACGCTTTCCAGAGAGGGGATAGACACCATAGATCTGGTGTGCGTCAACCTTTATCCTTTCCGTGAGACGGTCTCCACTCCGGGCGTTACAATGGAGGACGCCATCGAGAACATCGATATCGGCGGACCCTCGATGCTCCGCAGTGCGGCCAAGAACTGGAAGGATGTCACTGTAATCTGCGACCCCGAGGACTATGACATTGTCCTTGGAGAACTTTCGCGCGAGGGCAGGACGAGCGATGCCACCAGGCTTGCCCTGTCCGCAAAGGCCTATACCCACACGGCCGAGTATGACATCTGCATAGCGACATACATGAGAGCCCAGGCCGGCCTGAACGAAAAGCTCTTCCTCGAGTATGACCTCAGGCAGGGACTTCGCTATGGCGAGAATCCTCACCAGAGCGCAAAGTTCTATGCCGAGACGAGCCCCCGTTCATATTCACTTGCCTTCGCCCGTCAGATACAAGGCAAGGAGCTTTCTTACAACAATATCCAGGATGCCAATGCTGCGCTCAACGTCATACGTGACTTTGACGGGCCTTTCTGCGTAGCCCTCAAGCATATGAATCCCTGCGGAGCCGCCGCGGCACCTACCATAGAACAGGCATGGCAGGCTGCGTATGAGGCTGACAAGGTCAGCATATACGGAGGCATCGTTGCCGTCAACCGCGAGCTTACGGCCGAGGTTGCCCGCGGAATGAAACCGATATTCCTCGAGATAGTCATAGCCCCTTCATTCACTCCTGAAGCGCTCGAGATACTTTCTACCAAGAAGAACCTCAGGGTCCTGGAAGTCGACATGACTCCATGGAAGGATACTCCGATGCAGTATATCAGTGTCAACGGAGGACTTCTGGCCCAGCATCTCGACACCGCCGTGGAGACGGTGGTGCCCGAAATGTGCGTGACTGCGGCCAAGCCGAGCGACGCCCAGATGTCGGATCTGAATTTCGGATGGAGAATCGTCAAGCATGTCAAGTCCAACGCGATTGTGGTGGTCAAGGACGGTCATACCGTAGGTGTGGGCGCGGGTCAGACCAACAGAGTCGGTTCGGCCGAGATTGCCCTGAAGCAGGCTCGCGAGGCGGGATACACCTGCGGCCTTGTACTGGCTTCAGACGGGTTCCTTCCTTTCGACGACACCGTTGCGCTTGCCGCTGAATACGGAGTTTCGGCAATAGTCCAGCCGGGAGGAAGCATACGTGATTCCGAGGCCATAGCCAAGGCTGACGAACTTGGAATCACCATGTTGTTCACCGGAGTCAGACATTTCAAGCATTGACATCATGGAAACCAGACAGAACATTGTAACGCCGGGGGCGGACGGTGGAGCCACAGTCCTGGTCGTGGGCGGCGGCGGACGCTGCCATGCCATAGTCGACGCTCTTTCCCGTTCTCCCAGGGTGTCCAGAATATACTGTGCGCCCGGAAACGCCGGTATTGCCGCGCAGGCTGAGTGCGTGCCTATTTCCGATACCGATGTGGCGGCCTTGAAGGAATTTGCGCTTGCAAAGGCCGTGGATCTTACGGTCGTCGGGCCTGAAGCCGCTCTGGCGGCCGGCATTGTGGACGAATTCCGCTCCTGCGGTCTGAGGATATTCGGCCACAGCGCCGAGGCTACCCGCATAGAGAGCAGCAAGGAGTTTGCCAAGCGGCTGATGTCCAGATACGGGATTCCCACCGCTTCATACCGTTCTTTCTCGGATTTCACGGAAGCTCTGTCCTATGTCCGCTCCAGACCGTTTCCCGCCGTGCTCAAGTATGACGGGCTTGCGGCCGGAAAGGGCGTGGTGATAGCTTCTGACTCCGCCGAGGCCGAGCAGGCGCTTAGGATGATGCTTCTCGACGGTGAATTCGGCAAGGGAAGAGTGGTCGTCGAGGACTACCTAACCGGTCCGGAGTTTTCGTTCATGTGCTTTGTGGACGGGGACAGGGTATACCCGATGCCTCTTTCTCAGGACCACAAACGTGCCTTTGACGCAGACAAGGGTCCCAATACTGGAGGTATGGGCGCATATACCGGACTGCCCTTCATTTCCGACGAAGACAGGGAGTTCGCTTTCCGCGAGATAATGTGCCGTACGGCAGAAGCCATGGTCAAGGAGGGATGTCCTCTCAGCGGAGTGCTGTACGGCGGACTAATGAAGACGCCTGACGGAATCAAGGTAATCGAGTTCAACGCCAGGTTCGGAGACCCGGAGACAGAAGTGGTGCTTCCCCTGCTCGAAAGCGACATTTTCGAGGTGTTCGACGACATTGCACGCGGGGTGCCTTGCCCTGCCCTCAGGTGGAAGAAGGCATATACTCTCGGAGTCGTCCTTGCATCCAAGGGGTATCCTGGACATTATGACAAGGGGGCAGAGATCTGCGGACTCGACACTGTGTCCGACAAGACCCGTGTATACCATATGGGCACGGCACTGCGTGACGGATCTGTCGTCACGGCAGGCGGCCGTGTGCTGATGGTAGTCAGCGAAGGCAGGACTGTTGTCGAGGCTCATGACAGGGCATATTCGGAACTCGGGGGAATCCGCTGCGACAATCTTTTCCACCGCAACGACATAGGTCACTGGGCGCTTGAGGCCGGAGTGGGACGTGTGATTGACGGCAATGCCATATCCCTTTCTGTCAAGGAGTCCGTGCGCAGCCGTGTGGCCGAGGCGGAAAAGGCTTTCGGACGCAAGCCCTGTCTTGCCGTAATCATTGTCGGCAACAATCCGGCGAGCCGCGTGTATGTCCGCAACAAGGTCAAGGCGACCGCGTTCACCGGCATGGACTCGAGGCTTGTCGAACTGCCTGAGGATGTCGCGGAAAGCGCGCTTCTGGAGGTGATCGACACGCTCAACCGTGATCCTCTGGTTGACGGCATTCTCGTGCAGCTTCCGCTGCCTGCCCACATTGACGAGTCAAGGGTGATCTTCGCCATTGACAAGTCCAAGGACGTGGACGGCTTCCATATTCTGAATGTCGGATCGCTCTGGCTGGGAACGCACTGCATAAAGCCGTGCACCCCCAAGGGCATTATACACCTGATAAAGAGTACGGGGACGGAAATTGCAGGCAGGCTGGCCGTTGTCGTCGGACGCAGCAACATAGTCGGAAAACCTGTTGCCAAGCTGCTGCTTGATGAAAACGCCACGGTGGTCATAGCGCATTCGCGCACCAGGGATCTCGCTTCCCTGACCCGTCAGGCTGACATCCTTGTCGTCGCCGTGGGGAAGGAGGCCGTCGTTACCGCTGACATGATCAAGCCCGGGGCCGTCGTGATAGACGTCGGCATGAACCGCAATTCCGAGGGCCGTCTCGTGGGAGACGTGGATTTCCATGCGTCTTCCATGAAAGCTTCGTGGATAACCCCCGTCCCGGGAGGTGTTGGACCGATGACCATAGCGATGCTGATGGAGAATACTCTGGAGTGTTTCATGCGCCGGGAGGAGGGAAAGGCCGGGGATGTCCTCTGAGTACAGGTACACGGTCAGAAAGTTCCTCAAGGACTGGGCCCTTATTTTCTGTATGATAGCGGGGGCGTCGGCATATCTTGCATATCATGCCGTCCCCTCGCTCCATTCTGCGGGGCCTTTCCTCGAGAAACTTGTGACCAATCTCCAGCCGCTTCTGGTGTCGGCGATGCTGTTCCTGAGCTATTGCAGGATAGAGCCTCACCAGATGCGCCCCCATAGGTGGATGGGCTGGCTCCTTTTGATCCAGGGAGGCCTTTTCGTGTTGCTCGGCCTGATGCTGGCCTTCATTCCCGGACTTCCGTTCAGGTACGGGGTCGAGTCAGCGATGCTGTGCCTGATCTGTCCGACTGCTACCGCGTGTGCCGTGATTACCGGAAAGCTCGGTGGCAACATGGCCGGTGTCGTCACCTATACAGTGCTCATCAACATGCTTGTCGCCGTGCTGGTTCCGCTGATGGTTCCGCTAGTTCATCCTTCGGCGGGCGTGTCATTCTCCACCGCGTTCCTCAAGATTCTCGCTAAGGTCTTCCCGATGCTTATTCTCCCTTGCCTGCTGGCATGGCTGGTACGTTATCTTCTCCCCGGCCTGCATGCCCGAATCATAAAGTACACCGAGCTTCCTTTCTATCTGTGGACGGTATCGCTCGGACTTGCGATTCTGCTCAGCACGCGTGCCCTGGTGCACAGCACCTCGGGGCTCGAGCCTCTGGCCGAAATCTGCGTGGCATCCCTCGTTTCATGCGCGTTCCAGTTCTGGGCCGGCAAGAAGATAGGAGCCCGCAGCCGCTGCAGGATATCAGCCGGACAGGCTCTCGGCCAGAAGAACACGTCGTTCGCGATATGGCTCGGCTACATGTACTTTACCCCGGTGGTGTCAGTCGCGGGAGGTTTCTACAGCATATGGCACAACTGCTACAACAGTTATCAGCTGTATCAAAAAAGGAAAGACAAAAATTTGAACCCCGTCCAAAAATGACTAAATTTGCCGTTTAAATAAAATATCGCCCTTATGTCATTCATTAAAGAAAAAATTGCTGAAGAGGGTCTCACCTTTGATGATGTGCTCCTGATCCCCTCCTATTCGGAAGTGCTTCCGAGAGAGGTGGACTTGAGTTGCCGCTTCTCGCGCAACATCAGTCTGAACATCCCGATAGTGTCCGCCGCCATGGACACCGTAACCGAAGCGCCGATGGCCATCGCTCTTGCAAGAGAAGGAGGTATCGGCGTTATTCATAAGAACATGAGTATAGCCGCCCAGGCTGCCGAGGTCCGCAAGGTAAAGCGTTCCGAGAACGGAATGATAAACGATCCTGTCACGATCAACCTCAACCAGACTGTAGGAGACGCTCTCAAGATCATGCATGACAACCATATCGGAGGGATTCCTGTCACTGACGGAGACGGACGCCTGGTCGGTATCGTCACAAACAGGGACGTGCGCTTCCAGGAGGACATGAGTGTTCCGATCAGGGATGCCATGACTTCCGAGGGGCTGGTCACCATTCTCGACACCCAGACCGACAGGGATTATGTGAAGAAGGTGCTCCAGAAGTACAAGGTCGAGAAACTGCCTGTAGTTGACAGAGACGGCAGGATCGTAGGCCTGATAACCTACAAGGACATCATCAAGGAGAAGCTCCATCCCATGGCCTGCAAGGACGGCAAGGGACGGCTGCGTGTCGCTGCCGGTGTCGGAATCACCAAGGATGCTCTCGAGAGGGTAGCCGCCCTTGACGCGGAAGGCGTAGATGCCGTCGTGCTCGATTCTGCACACGGTCACACCAAGGGGGTGATGACTTTGCTCAAGAAGATAAAGGAGGTGTTCCCCGGACTCGACGTGGTAGTCGGCAACGTGGCTACCGAGGAAGGTGCGAGGGCTCTTGTGGAGGCCGGTGCCGACGGTGTCAAGGTCGGGATAGGCCCCGGATCCATCTGTACCACCAGGATAGTTGCCGGCGTGGGCGTACCCCAGCTTACCGCCATTTACAATGCATACCAGGCCATCAAGGGTTCAGGTGCAACTCTTATCGCCGACGGCGGACTGCGTTACTCCGGCGACATAGTCAAGGCTCTTGCAGCCGGCGGTGACTGCGTAATGTGCGGCTCGATGTTCGCCGGAACCGAGGAATCTCCCGGAGAGACCATAATCTACAACGGAAGGAAGTTCAAGTCATACCGAGGCATGGGTTCCATCGACGCCATGGCTGCAGGCTCAAAGGACAGGTATTTCCAGGAGGACAAGACTGACCTGAACAAGCTTGTCCCCGAAGGCATAGTCGGACGTGTCCCCTACAAGGGCACCTTGAGCGAGACTGTATATCAGCTCGTAGGCGGGCTGCGCTCCGGCATGGGATACTGCGGCGCTGCCAATCTCGACATGCTCAAGAATGCCAGGTTCGTCAGGGTTACTGCCAGCGGAATGGCAGAGAGCCATCCTCATGACGTAACGATAACCAAGGAGACTCCTAATTATTCAAGGGGAGAGTAAAGCGCCAGGCCATGACGGAAAAGATACTTATCCTCGATTTCGGGTCTCAGTATACCCAGCTGATCGCGCGCAAGCTTCGTGAGGCCGGCGTGTACTGCGAGATCCATCCTTTTGACAAGATCCCTGCAGCCGACGAAGGGCTCAGGGGAGTCATTCTGTCAGGCAGTCCATCTTCAGTGACTGATCCCGATGCTCCGCAGCCTGACCTTGCAGGCCTTCGCGGAGTCTATCCCATACTCGGGATATGTTACGGAGCGCAGTGGCTGGCACGTGACGGAGGCGGAGAGGTCGCCTCTGTCGGGACACGCGAATACGGACGTGCCATATTGTCCGTGCTTGACGCGGAGGATCCTCTTCTTTCAGGAGTCGCTTCCGGGTCTACGGTCTGGATGTCTCACGGTGACACCATAACCAGGCTTCCTGCCGACGCTAAGGTGATCGGCTCGACCGAGACAGTCTGCAATGCCGCCTTCAGGTTTTCCGGCGAACCCACATGGGGAATACAGTTCCATCCTGAAGTGCATCACAGCGAATGCGGTCCGAAGATTCTCAGGAATTTCGCCCTCGGCATCTGCGGCTGCAAGGGGGACTGGACTGCGGAGAACTTCGTAGAGTCCACGGTTGCTTCTCTGTCCGGGCAGCTTGGCTCTGACGAGGTGATTCTCGGCCTGTCCGGCGGTGTCGACTCCAGTGTCGCTGCCCTGTTGCTTCACAGGGCGATAGGACGCAGGCTGCACTGCATTTTCGTCGATTCCGGGCTGTTGCGCAAGAACGAGTTCTCCGATGTGATGCGTTCCTATGAGGGCATGGGCCTGAATGTAGTCGGCGTACATGCTGCCGACAGGTTCCTTTCCGACCTTGCAGGAGTGAGCGATCCCGAGACCAAGCGCAAGATCATCGGCCGTGATTTTGTGGAAGTGTTTGCCGAAGAGGCAAGGAAGTTCTCTGATGCAAAGTGGCTTGCACAGGGTACCATCTACCCTGATGTCATCGAATCCTCTGCTTTCAAGGGGCATTCTGCGACAATCAAGAGCCATCATAATGTCGGAGGCCTCCCTGAACAGATGAATCTGAAGGTCGTCGAACCTCTGCGCCTCCTGTTCAAGGATGAGGTGCGCAGGGTGGGCAAGGCTCTCGGGCTCGACCAGAAGATCCTCGGACGTCATCCTTTCCCTGGTCCTGGACTGGCTATTAGGGTGCTCGGAGAAGTTACTCCGGAAAAGGTTGCAGTCCTGCAGGAAGCTGACGCCATCTTCATGGAGAAGCTTCATTCCTACGGGCTGTATGATTCCGTATGGCAGGCAGGGACCATGCTCCTTCCCGTCCGCAGCGTAGGCGTGATGGGTGACGAGAGGACTTATGAGAGCACGGTGGCTCTCCGTGCGGTGACCTCGGTTGACGGAATGACTGCCGACTGGGTGCATCTCCCGTACGAGTTCCTTGCGGATGTCTCCAATGAGATCATACGCAAGGTGCGCGGAGTCAACAGAGTAGTCTATGATATCTCTTCCAAACCGCCGGCAACCATCGAATGGGAATGACATCATTCTGACAAAATGTCACGCATTTGGCCGTGGCAAAGCTTTTGATTACGGTATAGGCGTCCTTCCATCGCGAAGGGCGCCTAATTGTGTAATTTGTAAAAGTATCAGATATTATGGGAAAGATTATTGGAATTGCCCTCGGACCTCCGAACTCATGCGTAGCCGTGATGGAAGGCAACCAGCCTACCGTGATTATCAACGAAGAGGGCTCCCGCACCACTCCTTCAGTTGTCGCATTCACCGACAACGGAGAGCGCAAGGTCGGCAACCCTGCAAAGCGTCAGGCAATCACTAATCCGAAGAACACCATATTCTCCATCAAGAGATTCATGGGCGAGACATACGACCAGGTCGGAAACGAAATAGCGCGCGTACCGTACAATGTAGTGCGCGGTGAGAACAACACTCCCCGTGTCGAGATTAACGGACGCCAGTACTCTCCTCAGGAGATTTCTGCCATCATCCTCCAGAAGATGAAGAAGACGGCGGAAGACTACCTGCGCCAGGAGGTCACCGAGGCTGTCATTACAGTCCCTGCGTACTTCTCTGACTCACAGCGTCAGGCCACCAAGGAAGCTGGCAAGATCGCAGGCCTGGAGGTAAAGCGTATTATCAACGAACCTACGGCGGCGGCTCTTGCATATGGTCTGGACAAGAAGAACAAGAACATGAAGGTTGCCGTCTATGACTTGGGCGGCGGTACTTTCGATATCTCCATACTTGAACTCGGAGACGGTGTGTTCGAAGTCAAGTCAACAAACGGTGATACCCACCTCGGAGGTGACGATTTCGACCAGGCCATCATCGAGTGGCTTGCACGCGAGTTCGCTACCGAGAACGGCGGAATCGACCTCAAGAAGGACCCGATGGCTCTCCAGAGGCTCAAGGAAGCTGCCGAAAAGGCCAAGATTGAGCTTTCAAGCGCTGCCAGCGCCGAAATCAACCTGCCTTATATCACTGCTGTCGATGGAATGCCGAAGCACCTTGTAAAGACTCTTACACGTGCCAAGTTCGAGGCTCTCTGCGGCGATCTGTTCCAGAGGTCCATCGTGCCTTGCCGCAAGGCCCTGCAGGATGCTCACCTGAACGCTTCCGATATTGACGAAGTGCTGCTCGTAGGTGGTTCTACACGTATTCCTAAGGTTCAGGAGCTTGTCAGGAACTTCTTCGGAAAGGAGCCTAACAAGAGCGTCAACCCTGATGAGGTCGTAGCGATAGGTGCCGCAATCCAGGGCGGTGTGCTTGCAGGTGATGTCAAGGATGTCCTCCTGCTCGATGTTACCCCGCTTTCACTCGGTATCGAGACTCTCGGCGGAGTGATGACGAAGCTCATCGATGCCAACACGACTATTCCTGTCCACAAGGAGCAGGTCTTCTCTACTGCGGCGGACAACCAGCCTTCCGTTGAGGTCAGGGTTCTGCAGGGAGAAAGGCCCATGGCAAAGGACAACAAGCAGATAGGTGTGTTCCATCTTGACGGTATTGCTCCTGCGCCGCGTGGAGTGCCTCAGATCGAGGTTTCATTCGATATCGATACAAACGGTATCCTGAGTGTCTCCGCAAAGGACAAGGCTACAGGAAAAGAGCAGCATATCCGTATCGAGGCTTCCAGCGGCCTTAGTGACGCTGAAATCCAGAGGATGCGTGACGAGGCAAAGGCCAACGAGGCTGCCGACAAGGCCGAGCGTGAAAGGGTGGAGAAGATCAACGCTGCGGATGCAATGGTCTTCCAGACCCAGAAGAACCTCAAGGATTACGGTGACAAGATCCCTTCTGACAAGAAGTCAGCTATCGAGTCAGCCTGCAACGGCCTGAAGAAAGCCGTGGACGAGAAGAACATTGCCGACATAGACAGGTTCAACTCCGAGCTTGAGGCAGCATGGCATGCAGCTTCTGAAGACATGGCCAAGGCAGGACAGGGACAGGGTGGCCCTCAGCAGGGCGGTCCTCAGGGACCTCAGGGACCTCAGAACCCTCAGGGAGATCCTCAGGGACCTCAGCCTGACTACGGAAACAACTGATAACAGTCTCTGATATTGATTTATGGTTTGAAGATTGGCGGCAGGCCTTGTGCCTGCCGCCTTTTTTTGTAAAAAAATTCACCGGGTGTTGCATAATTTAAAGAAAATACCTACCTTTGCAATCCGCAAACGGAGGACTCGTTAGCTCAGTTGGTAGAGCATCACACTTTTAATGTGGGGGTCTCGGGTTCGAGCCCCGAACGGGTCACGAGAAGTATACGCTTCCCTAGCTCAGTTGGTAGAGCACCTGACTCTTAATCAGGGTGTCAAGGGTTCGAGCCCCTTGGGGAGCACGAAAGGAGTTCAGAAATGGACTCCTTTTTCCATACAGTAGAGAGTAAGATTCATCTTAAAGCAGGGAAAGCGATGCAGGGAGTTTGGACCATATTGCTTCTTATCGTATCCAATATCTTCATGACATTTGCCTGGTACGGCCATCTCAAGCTCCAGGAAATGAAGATATCTCAGGGGTGGCCCCTTATCGGGGTGATACTTTTCTCATGGGGTCTGGCCTTTTTTGAATATTGTGCACAAGTGCCGGCCAACCGCTTGGGATCAAGTATAAACGGCGGGCCGTACAGTCTTGTGCAGCTTAAAGTGATTCAGGAAGTGGTGTCGCTGATCGTGTTCACGGTCATAATCACTTTCCTTTTCAAGGGGACTGTGATACAGTGGAACCATATTGTCGCGTTCCTCTGCCTCGTCCTCGCGGTTTTTTTTGTTTTTCTGAAATGAGTTTAAGTACTCGTCACGCGTGCGCTGCAGAGTGTCTGTCCTTCTGATGTCGCGATGAACAGGTATTCCGCGTCCGTTTCCTTGGACAGTCCGAGCGATAGCTGCGCACCTTTCTTTACCTCTTTACGGTAGTTTATGTCTATCCTGACAGGGCTCCATGCAGCCGCCATTTCGTCCGGAAGCAGGTCGTAAAGCATTTCGACATACCTGGTGTTGTTGAGGTGGCCGTTGAAGTCACATTCACTGTATCCTACCATTCTGTGGTCGACGCGCTGCGGGCTGAAATCGCGTATTCTTTTCGGCGATTCGCACGGAAGGCTGAATCCTGACCCGAAGCGGTGAAAGTCCTCATCCGGAGTAACGGGCCTTCTGGACGATATGTCCATCATGCACCACTCCGTTGTTCCTCTGCCGATTTCCATGCCCTGCTCAGTCTGCAGTCTGAGGCATCTGTAGTATGTAATGCCTCCTTTTGATACAGGCCAGACGCTGACCGTGATGGGCGAGTAGAGCCTCGGACGGTAGTCGATCTCGAAAGCCGACCTTACAAGGACCCAGCTTCTGTTGATTTTAGACATTACGTCTATCCCGAAACCTTCGACCCTGATGTTCTGGCCTATCGCGTTCACCATGTGCCCGCATAGGGCCGGGACCGTAATGCGTCCCAGGCTGTCTATGTTCTCGGGAACCACGTTGTAAGTATATGTGTTTGCAGTTGCGTTCATTTCTTTCTCTTTTTCGGAGATCTTTCTGATGCAAAAGTAGACTGATTCCGTGTTGGGATGAAGCATGTGGTATAATTATCTCGTTTTGGTTATGAAATAGTCGTTCTTGCGGGAAAAATGCGCTATATTTGGGACGAATACCATCATTAGTCATTTTCGTCCCGGATGTGCCGGGGACTGTTTTGCGATATGGGCCAGATTTTCAGATTTCCCAAGACTGTGCTTCCGAACCTGGTGTATGTGTTCCTGGTTCCGGTTTTCTTCATAGCGTTCTGCATGGTGTACAACCCTTTCGACATCCAGGGGTTCTATGCCTCGGTAGGTGTGAGGCCGTATACTTTCCATCTTGTCCTGATTGCATGCATTCAGATTGCTTCGCTGTCGATATGCCGTATCATCTTCTATTTTCTCAACAGGCACCTTTCCTTTCCCTGGTGGTGGTATGTTGCCTGGTGTGTCTTCGAGTTGTGTGTGATCTCGGCGTTCATGGCCCTCTATACGACTCTCTTCTTTGGAGCGAGGCTTCTGTTTTTCCCTGCATTCTCCCAGTGTTTCAAGTATACGTGCCTTATTCTCGTATATCCGTATCTGCTTCTGATACTTGTCAGACTGTGCATGAATGCGAGCGCCGACCTGAAGGAGAGCGGTGCGGTTGCGGAGGACTCCCTGGCAAAGTTCTACGACGAGCATCACAGGCTGAAGATGAGCATAGACCCCCGTGCGGTGCTGTACGTGAGTGCTGAACTGAACTATGTAACCGTCCATTACCTTGACAACGGAACACCGCGAGAGTTCCTGCTTCGTGCCTCCATGAAAAGCATAGAGCAGAATCCCTCGTGCAAGTTCCTTGTCAGGTGTCACAGGTCATATTTCGTCAATCCTGCGCATATTAGACTCCTGGGCAGGAACAAGATGGGTGTCATCACGGCGGAACTCACCGGCGTGGAGCTTGATCCCGTTCCGGTGAGCAAACAGTATTATGACCGGCTCAGTGAGCTGATATAGCAGGAATGAGCCTTATTTGGACAGGGTGTAGTCGTAGTCAATGCCGTTGTCTATGCTGAACTCAGGGTAGGCGGCCGCTATGACATCGTGAATTTTCTTTTTCAGGGCGTCGCCGTCTCCGGCCCCGAACTTCACGACGGTGTCAAAGGAGATAGTGTTGTCTTTCGGGTCAATGTAGAGTCCGTGGACCTGCATGACTTCCGGAATCGAGTGGAGGATATCCATGATGTTCCGGTACATCGGCGTTGTCAGGGGATCATTGCAGTTGCATGCGTATATGCCTATCGTGAAGAGTATCCCGTATTTGTCCATGAGGTCTTTCTGGAGATGCCTTGTGAGGTCATGCAGCTGGTGGGCGTTCATCGAGTCCTCAACTTCGATATGTACCGATCCGATCCTGTGCTGCGGGCCGTAGTCGTGGATCATGAGGTCGAATACTCCCAGGACTTCCTTGTGTGAAGCTATCTCTTCCCTTATCTTCTCGACGAGGGCATGGTTGCTGCGTTTCCCAAGCAGACCGTCCAGCGGCGAGAGCACCATGATGATGCCTGCCCTTACTATTATTATTGATATGCATGCTCCGAGTGCCCCGTCCAGCCAGATCAGGGACGAGCCGAACGCCATGTTCAGCAGTGCACAAAGCAGCGTGGCGCCGGTTATGACCGCGTCGAATCTCGCATCTGCACCCGTATCCTTAAGAGTTTCGGATTCAGTCTTTTCTCCGGTCCTGCAGTAGAACGACGACAATACCAGCTTTACGGCTATTGCGACAGCGAGCACCGCGAGCCCGGTCCAGCTGTGTTCCGGCATTTCCGGATGCAGGAGCTTGTTGACTGATTCGACGAGAGACGATACTCCTGCCCCGGCGACCACGAAAGCGACGGCTATCGTAGTGATGTATTCTATCCTTCCGTGTCCGAACGGGTGCTCCTTGTCAGCCGGCTTTCCGGCAAGCTTGGTGCCTACGAGCGTCAGCACTGCCGACAATGCGTCGGTGAGGTTGTTCACTGCATCAAGGACGATTGAAATCGAGCCGGAAAGAGCTCCCACGGCGGCTTTGGATCCACTGAGCGCAAGGTTTGTGGCAATGCCTATTTCGCTCGCCCTGATTATCTGCTGGTCTCTTGTCTTTTCTGTTTTCATACAGGTGTGTTGTCATATGTAAAGTCCGGGGAAAATCCCCGGACTTGAAAAGTCATTATAAAATTAGTAATTTTACCAGACAAATTGTCCTGATATGGAAAGAAAGTTGAAACTCTCGAGGTACGACAGGAAGATTGCCGGTGTCTGCGGTGGCCTTGCCGAATACTTTGATGTCGATTCTACCGTTGTCCGGCTGATCTTCGCGCTTCTGGCGGTGCTCGGAGGGTGCGGCATACTCGCCTACCTCGTCTGCTGGGCCATTATTCCCCGTTCGTGGTAGAGTCTCTGCGCCATTTGAAATAGGAATCGAGGACTTCCATCGATTCCTCGTCCGGGACTGCCGAACTGTAGGGGCCGTTTCCGGTCAGCACCATGGTCACATGGTTGTCGGACTTGAATTCCGGCCAGTGGGGGAGTGTGCTGTCGCTGCCGTCCCCGTTCGGATCCAGGCATTTTGCAAAGTTGGTCCAGTAGCGTCCCATCATGTTTGACAGAGTCCTGTCGCTCTCGCTTGAGGTGCTGTCCGGCATGTCCATGAAAACGAAGGCTACGTCCTGTCCGTGCGGCGATCCCGCTTCCTTGCCAGAATGCTGGTCAAAGAAATACAGGTATACGGGACTCTTGCCGTTCTCCGACTGGAGACGGGCCCATGACCATGTGTGCCATCCGAATGCTGCGTCTCTGGCGAGGTTCCTTCCGCTCCAGCCGACTTTGTCTTTCCCCACGGGGTATGCCTTCAGCAGTCTGTCGGCGAATTTGCCGTATCTCTCCCTGACCTGCCTTTTGTATTGTGCAGGATCATCGGTGCCACCGAAACTCAGTCCCTCGTCGGAATTGTAGCCTATCAGGACTGCAACATCATTGTACTTTCCGTTCTCATAAAGCCTGTACTGGTCGTCAGGAATGACGTAACCGTCGACGATGGGCCATGCCCCTCCTGTCATTGCCGCCGGCTTGCTGAAATTCGAGGCGTCCATTTTCCTGAGGTCCTCTATCGATGTTGCCCCCACGCTCTGTGCATATTCCAGCCCTTCTTTTTCGGACATTCCGAGTGTTTTCATGTTCTCTCCGGGATAGGAAATCTCCCTGACCGGCCCGAACGAGCCTCCGCTCTGAGAGATAGCACCTCTGAAAAGGCCTTTCGCCAGCGGTGAAGCGCACAGCATGCTGACTGATATGCCTCCTGCCGACTCTCCGAAGACAGTGACCTTGTCAGGATCGCCTCCGAATGCGGCAATGTTGTCCCGTACCCATTCGAGACCCTTGATCTGGTCAAGCAGGCCATAGTTGCCGCTTGTCCCGGATGCGGACTCTGCACTGAGTTCCGGATGGGCGAAGAATCCGAGTCTCCCGACCCTGTATGCTATGCTGACCATGACGACTCCTTCACTGGCAAGGGCCTTGCAGTCGTAGTATGAGGTCGCGCCCATTGAAAAACCTCCACCGTAGATCCATACCATCACAGGGAGTTTGGCTTCGGCACTTTCTGCCGGTGTCCATACGTTGAGGTAAAGACAGTCCTCGCTTGATTCAGGCACCCCCGCCTGGACGGGAGCCGGAGCGAATTGTGTTGCATCAAGTACGCCCTCCCACGGGATAACGTCCTGGGGAGCCTTCCACCTGAGGTCGCCCACAGGGGGAGCAGCGAACGGAATACCCTTGAATATCCTTATTCCGTCCTCACTGTATCCTTTCACAAGTCCGCCCTCTACACGTACAGTATCGGGATCGTTCTGAGTGCAGCCGGCGAGTATTGCCGCCAGAGCCGCAACAAATACTTTCAGTCTCATTGTCTCGGTCTTTCTATCGGTTTGCCCATTGATGACGCTTCGTTTCCGTTGTCGTCGAGCCTGAATACCATAAACTCGGGGGATTCAGCCGTATACGGTGTCCAGCCTGTTCCAGGATCTCCATTCTTCGCGAAGTTGGTCCATGCGGTAAGCATCTTCTCGGAGAGGTCCCAGTCAGCCTGGGTCCAGGGCCTCCAGCAGTTCTTGAGGCTCTTGAAGACATACCACAGGTCGGAAGAATGGAAGGCACCTTCAAGCACGCCCTCCCTGCCGTCGGTAGGAAGAGGTCTTGCAAACTGGTAGGCGTATGCCTTGCCGCCCTTGTCCTGCCTGTTGAGGCAGAACGCCTCTATGGTGGATTTGATGTTGCCCATGTCGTCACGAGTGCATCCGATGATATACGGGACATCGGCAAGCTGGCCGTTTTGTGCCGCATCCTCGATGCTCGACGTGCATACGTATCCGTCAACAACCGGAGCAAACACCCCGGAGGGACGCAGGCCGTGAACCCTGTTGTATATGTCCGTTATCGCGAATATTTCGGCGGTGGATGCAGACCGCATCTTATCAAGGTCCGTCAGTCCGGCCCAGTCCATTATTTTCTTGTAGTTTTCAGACTGTGCCTGCAATGTGGGGGCCGGACTCGGCCTTTCCGGATCGAGACCGCTTGCGCTCATTATCACGGCCTTGTGGAACAGGCCTTTGGCGAGCGGGGACCCGCACAGTGTCCTGACGCTGCGTCCTCCGCCGCTCTGTCCGAAGATCATTACGTTCTGAGGGTCTCCTCCGAACTGGGCTATGTTGTCCCTGACCCATCTCAGGGCATAGATCTGATCCATTATTCCGTAGTTTCCGGAGGATGAGTGCTCGTTCTCGGCAATCAGGTCGGGATGCGAGAAGAAGCCGAACATTCCGAGTCTGTAGTTGATCGTTACCAGGACCACATCCTTTGCTCCCCACTCGGATCCCTCGAATTCCGGTTCGAAGGCCCATCCCTCGCGGAGTCCGCCGCCGTGTATGAACACTGCCACCGGGAGTTTGGCATCAGGCTTTCCCGGAGCCTTGGTCCACACGTTCAGGTAAAGGCAGTCTTCGCTGTAGGCCGGCTCCTGGCCATATCCCCATTCGGTAGTGTATCCTCCGGGGTAGTGGGGGACCTGGTATCCCGGATGTCCATACTTGTCAGCGACCAGTATTCCCTCCCATGGGACGACGGGCTGAGGTTCCTTCCATCTCAGGTCTCCTATCGGAGGCGCTGCGTAAGGGATGCCCTTGAATACGGTCACGCCCTTGACTTCGGATTCCACTCCTTGTACCTGTCCTCCTTCTATGGTTAGGACAGGGCTGCTTGTGCTGGCTGGAGAACATCCGACCAGGGCGAAAACCGCCATAGCAGTGATCAGTGCATGTTTCATGTAGATGTTGTTTTTGAATCGGTATTACGGTGTAGCAGTCCCAAATATAGGAAAATAAATTCAGCCGTCATACCTTTTGTCATCTGCGACCGAGAAAAAGCAGTCGTCGCAGACAATAATGTGGTCCAGGAGACTGATGTCGAAAGTCTTTGCGGCTTCATGAAGCAGGCCGGTCTGTCTTATGTCCGGGGGACTGGGCCGGGGATTGCCGCTGGGGTGGTTGTGGACGAGTATGATTCCGCTGGCGCTGCATTCCAGGGCGAGCCTGATTATTGTCTTCGTGTCTATGACGGTCATGCGGTCGCTTCCGGTGCTTATCCTTGCCTTGCTGACGAGAAAGTTGCCTCGGTTGAGCAGGAGCACCCAGCATTCCTCATGCCTGAGGCCCTTGAGCTGCGTGATTATCACCTCGTATGCCATTCTGGGCGTTGACAACGGGGTCCTTGATATGCGGGGTTTCTCTGCCATGAATCTTTTGCCGAGTTCGAGCGCAGCACAGATGCAGCAGGCCTTGGCAGAGCCTATGCCCGGTATCGCGCCCATCTTCACGGGGCCTGTCCCGGACAGTTCCGAAAGCCGTCCGCCGCAGGACGAAAGCAGGAGCTGGGCCGTTTCGACGGCACTTCTGCCGTTGCTTCCGCTTCCGATCAGTATGGCGAGGAGTTCTCCGTCGCTCAGGCTGTCCGCCCCTTTGGACAGCAGTTTCTCGCGAGGCCTTTCGCTCGCGCACAAGTCCTTGATTTTCATAGTATAGTTAAGTTTGGTGAGTAGCGTCTCAGATCTCCTCGCAGAGCAGTGTGGCCTGGGTGCAGTCCTTGACTCTTACCTGGAGTGTGTCCCCGGCTGAGTGCCTGCTGTCCGGCCAGACGCACATCTTGTTCTGTGAGTTGCGCCCGCAGAGTTCGTCCGGACTCTTTTTGGAGCGGCCCTCCACAAGCACGGTGAATGTCTTGCCGATGTCCCTGCGGTTGCTCTCGAGCGAGAGTCTGTTCTGCAGGGTGATTATCTCCTCCAGACGTCTTGTCTTTGTGGCGAGGTCGACGTCATCCGGGTATTTTCTTGCGGCCAGAGTGCCGGGTCTTTCCGAATAGTAGAACATGTAAGCCGCGTCGAATCCTACTTCCTCGAACAGGCTCAGAGTATCCCTGTGGTCCTGTTCCGTCTCGGAGCAGAAACCTGCGATTACGTCAGTGGTGATCGCGCAGTCCGGCATTATCTCTCGGATGCGCCTTACTTTCGAGAGGTATCCTTCCCTGGTGTAGCGGCGCCGCATCTTCTCGAGTATGCGGTCTGATCCCGACTGCACGGGAAGGTGTATGTGGTGGCATATGTTGGGATGGGATGCCATGGTGGTCAGCACCTTCTCGGAGATGTCCTGGGGGTTCGAGGTGGAGAACCGTATCCTTACGTCAGGCACCTGTCCGGCGACCATCCCGAGCAGTTCGGCAAAGCCTGTCCCTTCGAAGCCGTACGAGTCTACGTTCTGGCCCAGAAGCGTTATCTCCCTGTAGCCGCGCGACGCGCAGTCGCAGGCTTCGCGCAGTATGCTGGAAAAGTCCCTGCTGCGCTCGGCTCCTCTCGTGTATGGAACGACGCAGTACGAGCATGCGTTGTTGCAGCCCCTCATTATGGATATGAAAGCGGACACTCCGTTGCTGTCAAGCCTGACGGGAGTGATGTCGGCATATGTCTCCTCTCTGGAGAGCATGACGTCAATCTGGGGAGTGCCTGAAGCGGCCGCGGCAATGAGTTCCGGGAGCTTCCTGTATGTGTCCGGCCCTGCCACGATGTCGACCTTCCCGGAATCCAGAAGTTCGTCCTTAAGCCTCTCTGCCATGCAGCCCAGTATGCCTACAAGTACTTCAGGGTGCCGCTTTTTCCTGAGGTTGAACTGCTCGATCCTGCCCCATATGCGCTGTTCCGCATTGTCGCGTATCGAACATGTGTTTGCCATGATTATGTCGGCGTCATCCATGTCTGATGTCCTCGCATAGCCGTTTTGTGCGAGGATGGAGAAAACAGTCTCCGTATCTGCCACGTTCATCTGGCAGCCGTAGGTTTCAATATATACCTTCTTCATTCGTGGGACAAAGATATAGATTTTTCTTATCTTTGTGAAAGTATGGAAAGGCTCAGGTTCATTCTTGCACTTGTCGCCGTGCTGCTGCTTTCGTCCTGTGCGGGACGGATCCGGGAGATTGAGGTGACATCGGTAAGGCTCGTGTCCGTCGCTCCAATGGGGACGACGGGGCTTTCCCTGCTCGTCGAAGTCGGAATACATAACCCCGCAATGCCGTTCGAGATCTCGGACATGCATGCCGTCGTCAGATATGACGGATCAGACATGCTTTTCCTCGATTCCGACCATCTGGTCGTCGACGGACATTCCGACTCGACATATTTGCTCCCGTTGAAGGGGACGCTTGCCGACGGATTCAACCCTTTCAGGCTGCTGGGCCTGCTGAAGGGGGACACGGACCTGTCGCGTATCACTGCGTCTGGAAATGCCAGGGTGTCTTTGCGTGGCGGTCCTGGCAAGGTAATTGAATTGAATGACATCCCTTTGACGGATGTCCTGGAAGACTTAACAGTATCGGAATGAAACAATATATTTTTCATATTGCCTTGTGCTTTTGCTTTCTGTTCGCCGCTACCGTTCTCGGAGCTCAGGAGAGTGCATCATCCGGATCTGCGGTAGCCGGTATCGAGGAGGTGTCCTCGGCCGGAATCGAACAGCAGATAGACTCGACGCTTTACGGCAAGGACATATTTTCGGCAATACCGGAGTCGGTGGTTGTCAGGCAGAAACCGGCAATCAGGTCTGCTCTTGCAAAAAAGATACAGTCCGACGATCCGCAGATGTCAAGCGGTTTCCGCATCAGGATATTCATAGACAACCGCCGCAATGCCCGTGAGGCTTCTCTGGAAGTGCTGCGCAAGTTCAATGAGATGTATCCTTTCATCTCCGTCTACAGGACTTATTCGGCCCCGAATTTCAAGGTTACTGTCGGGAATTTCCGCAACAGGGTGGAGGCCGAAAAGCTCCTTGCCGAGATCAAGGACTATTACCCTGACGCATTCATTGTGAGGGAGAAGTTCAAGTATCCCAGCATCGGTGATGCCGATACCAGGAGTTTGGAAGAACTGTATCCGCAGTCAGGAGACGATACTTGGTTTTCGGAGGACGGAAAATGATAAAGCAGGGACTTGAAATAAAGCAGACGCAGAAGCTCTCTCCTCTGCAGATCCAGACAATCAAGCTTATCGAACTGCCTATTCAGGATCTTGAGCAGAAGATACGTTCCGAGATCGAGGAGAATCCGGTGCTGGAGGATGTGCATGATTCTGAAAACGGCCAGGATACGGGAGATGTCTCGCTGGATGAAATCAAGGAAGATGACTATATCCCGTCATACAGGACGCGTGTCAACAACTGGGGCAAGGACCCCCGGCCCGAGTACAATACCTTTTCGGTAAAGACCAGTTTCAACCAGAGTCTTATGGACCAGCTGGGCTGCCGGAATCTGACCCAGCAGGAGCATGACATTGCGGCGTTCATCATCGGATCCCTGGATTCTGACGGCTACCTGCGGCGCGACGTGGAGTCGATTGTCGACGATCTGGCCTTCAGGGCCGGCATTCAGACGACTGAGGACGAGGTCCTCAGGATGCTGGCTGTCATACAGGATTTCGAGCCTGCGGGAGTCGGTGCGAGGGATTTGCGCGAATGTCTTCTGATACAGCTCCGGAACTGCCGTCAGAGCGAGGATGTCGTGAATGCCGAGCGTATCCTCCAGGACTGTTTCCAGGACTTTACCAACAAGCATTTCCAGAAGATAATGTCCAAGACCGGTCTTACTGAGGACCAGCTCAAGAGGGCCATGTCAAGAATACTCAAGCTCAATCCTTCTCCTGGTGGTGACATATCCGGAGGATATGACGACCATGTTCAGCAGATTGTCCCGGATTTCGTGCTTGAAGACCATGACGGGGAACTCTCTTTCTCGATGCCGCGCTTCTCTGTCCCTGAACTCAGGGTAAACAAGAAATATGCGGACATGCTGATGTCGGCCAAGGGATCTTCGGAAAGGGAGCAGAAGGAGGCTGCGACTTTCGTCAAGCAGAAGCTTGATTCGGCCAAATGGTTTGTCGAGGCCCTCAAGCAAAGGCAGAATACGCTGAACCGTACCATGGATGCGATACTCAAGTATCAGTACGATTTCTTCGCGACCGGCGACGAGACGAAGCTCAAGCCCATGGTGCTGAAAGACATCGCAGAGAGGACGGGATTTGACATCTCGACCATTTCCAGGGTAGTTAACAGCAAGTATATCGAGACATATTTCGGAATTTATCCCCTGAAGTATTTCTTTTCCGAGGGCATGGAGAACAAGGAAGGGGAGGAGGTCTCGACGCGGGAACTCAAGAAGGTGCTTCTGGAATGCGTGGCCGCTGAAGACAAGAAGAAACCGCTTACCGATGAACAGCTGGTTCTGGAAATGGAAAAGCACGGCTACAAAGTCGCCAGAAGAACGATTGCAAAGTATCGCGGCCAGCTTGGCATTCCTTTGGCCAGGTGGCGCAAGGAACTATAGGGCGGCCTTTTTCTTGCGTGTTTTCCGGGCCGGACGGCATATCAGCTGGATGTCTATGCTTTCGAGTTTGTATCCCTTTGGCTGCCTGCCCTGGAGTCTCTGCTCGACCATCTCGAGCAGTTCGTCATCGATAAGGTCCTTGTAGGAATTGCTTGTGGTGTCGTATATGTGGATATGCTTGAACGAGTTGACGTCGAAGTACATCTTGTTGTTGCCGCTCATCCTCCTGCTGTATATCTTCAGGTCCGCCATCATGGACAGTACATTGTATACTGAGGCTATCGTTATTTTCGTATTGCAGTTCCCGCTTATATAGTCGGCTACCATGTCGGCGCTCGCGTGTCCGAGTTCCATCATGGCCTCGTGAACCATGAGTCTCTGCGGAGTAGCCTTGAGCTTCTGGCTCCTGAGAAAGGCCTTCAGAGCCTCCATGTCAGTAATCGATTTCTTCCTTCTGTTCATTTTTCCGGGTTTGCGCCCCAAAAATAAATATAAGTTTGAAAATCTCAAAATGACTTGCGGCCGACGTTTTAGGATATTGAGAATAATTGACTAAATTTGTAAATTTGAAACAATGATGTGATGGAACAGATAAAATGCCTGATAATAGGAGGAGGCCCTGCCGGTTACACTGCCGCAATATATGCCTCCAGAGCGGGTCTTGAGCCGGTGCTGTACGAAGGCAACGAGCCAGGGGGCCAGCTTACATCCACTACTGTCATCGAGAACTATCCGGGATTCCCCGGCGGTGTCGATGCCAACAAGCTGATGGCTGACATGCGTGCGCAGGCCGTTGGGCTTGGGGCCGACATCAGGAGGGGAGTGGTGACGGCCGTGGATTTCGGTGTCCGCCCGCTCAAGGTTGAAATAGACTCCGAGACCTGGCTTGAGGCGCTGTCCGTGATTATCGCCACAGGGGCTTCCGCGCGGTATCTCGGTCTTGAGTCGGAGCAGAAGTTCCGCGGGATGGGTGTCTCCGCATGCGCTACCTGTGACGGATTCTTCTATCGCGGAAAGGTCACTGCAGTAGTCGGAGGAGGCGATACCGCCTGCGAGGAGGCTACCTACCTTGCAGGTTTGTGTTCAAAGGTATACATGATAGTGCGCAGAGATGTCCTGCGCGCCTCGGAGGCAATGCAGCGCAAGGTCATGACTACTCCGAACATAGAGATTCTGTGGAACTGCAACACCGAGGAGGTGCTGGGAGACGCAACTGGTGTGACCGGTGCCAGGCTCCGCAGGAAAGATGGCGAGGTTTTTGATATCAGCATCGACGGCTTCTTCCTTGCAATCGGACATGACCCTCAGTCCGGAATTTTCTCGAAGTGGGTCAGGACCGACGGCAACGGATACATTGTTACCGATAGCACTGGGGCAAAGACCAACGTTGAAGGGGTGTTCGCTGCCGGAGATGTGAGGGACCCTCATTACAGGCAGGCAATAACTGCAGCCGCTTCAGGATGCATGGCTGCCCTTGATGCCGAAAAATATTTGAAGAAATGAAATTCAAGACTCCGATTCTCCTTCTGATGTCCGTCCTGCTGCTTGCGGGGCTTGGCGCCTGCAAGACGCAGTATGACCTGATTCTTGCCAGCAACGACGTTGATGTCAAGTACAACGCCGCGTTCGATTATTTCAACGAAGGCAAGTATACGAAGGCTGCAGGGCTGTTCGAGTCCCTTTCCGTCCTTGCGGGCAATACTGACAGGGCCGACACCATCCAGTACTACTGGGGGCTGAGCAATTATTCTGCCGGGGACTATTATACGGCAGAGGTCAATTTCGACAAGTTCGTCAACACTTATCCGTACAGCCCTTTCATGGAAAGCGCCTCCTTCCTCAGGATAGACTGCATGTACAGGGCGACTCTCCGCTACGAGCTTGACCAGACTCCGACCTATGCTGCAATGAACGCGATCAGCGCCTACATGATCGACAACCCTGACGGTGCGAACATCGAGATATGCCGTCACATGCTTGAGGATCTGGGTGAGAGACTTGACAAGAAGGCTTACGAGAATGCCCGTCTGTACTACAAGATGGAGGATTACAAGGCTTCAAGAGTTGCATTCAAGAATATCCTCAGAGATGATGCCGACAACATCTACCGGGAGGACATACTGTACTATTCTGCAATGTCGTCTTACAAATATGCCTTCAACAGCGTGCCGTCAAAGCAGAAGGAGAGATACCTCACCTTCGTGGACGACTACCTGAACTTTATCGGTGAATATCCCGAATCGCATTACCGCAGGGAACTTGACAACCTCTACGAGAAGGTAAGGGAATTAATTTGAAACTTCTGAAACTTCCGGACATCCACTGTCCGTATCCATAGTATGGAAAAGAAGATACCTACAAACACTATCACGCGGGATGTCAAGAATCTCGCAGAGCCTACGGGCAATATCTATGAGACTGTCGTGATCCTCTCCAAGAGGGCCAACCAGATTGCGCTTGCCGAGAAAAAGGAACTCTCCAAGAAACTCGAGGATTTCCGTGGGGACCGTGACACCATGGATGAGGTTTTCGAAAACAAGGAGCAGATAGAAATATCCAAGTTCTACGAACGCCAGCCGAAACCCGACCTTGTCGCCATTTCCGAGTTTGAGAACGGCGAACTGTACTACAGGGTCGCGCATGAGGATGCGGCCGAGAGGAAGTAGTCACTCAGTCTCCGGCTGCAGATGCTACGTTCCCTGCACATCGAGAACTATATTCTTATAGACTCTCTGGACATCGAGTTCCCGGAGGGTCTGATTATCATTACCGGTCAGACCGGGGCCGGAAAGTCTATTCTGCTGGGTGCCCTGTCTCTTCTTTTCGGGGCGAAGGCAGATGCGTCGGTGGTTTCGCAAGGGGCGCAGAGCTGTGTGGTCGAGGCCTGGTTTGATATCGGTTCGGCCGGGCATCTGTCCGTCCGACGGGTCATATATCCCTCAGGCCGTTCACGCAGTTTCGTGAATGACTGTCCTGTCCAGGTGTCGGCGCTCCAGAGGCTCTCCGACAGGCTTGTGGACATACATTCACAGCATAAGACTCTTCTGCTGACTGACAGGAGATTCCAGCTTTCCCTGCTGGACAATTTCGGAGGCTGCGCTTCTCTGCTTTCGGAATGCAGGTCTGCATACCACGAGTTCACGTCAGCGAGATCGGCCCTTGAAACTCTGTCCGACAGAAAAGCGAAGATGGAGGCTGACCGGGAGTATAACCTCGCTCAGTTCCGTCAACTTGAACAGGCCAACCTGAATGCTTCGGAACTTGAGGATCTCGAGCAGGAGCACAGGAGCCTTGCCAATGCCGAACAGATAGCTTCCTGCCTGTCAGGTGCGCTTTCACTGCTTGAAGACGCTTCCGGGCAGGGTAATTCGCTCGCCGTATCCATGAAGGAGGCGCAGAGGCAGCTGGAACATGTGAGCCAGTACCTTCCCTCTGCGGCCGAGCTTGCATCGCGGCTGGAGTCGGCCAGGCTGGAGGTGGAGGACATTTCTTCGGAACTTGACACGATGCTTTCTTCAAGCAGTGCGTCACCGGACAGGCTTGAGCAGGTCGAACAGCGGCTTTCGCTGCTGTATTCGCTTATGAAGAGGCATTCATGCGACAACATTGCCGATCTGATCCGGAAGAGGGACAGTCTCGCTTCCGTACTGAAGGAGTCGGAGTCCGTGGATGACGATATCGCAAGTCTCAGGGAGAAAGTCTCCGTTTCATGGCAGCGGTATTCCGACCTTGCTTCAAAGTTGCACGCCCTCCGATGTGAAGCCGCCCCGAAACTTGCCGCAGCTGTCGAGGATTCGCTTCATTTCCTGGAACTGGATGCGTCCAGTTTCGGTATACTTGTCGAATCTGCCGAACCCGGGCCATGCGGTTCAGACAGCGTAAGGTTTGTGTTCTCGTCTACCGGAGGGGAACTGCAGGATCTAACCAAGGTCGCCTCTGGTGGTGAGATGTCCAGGATCATGTTGTGCCTGAAAGCCCTGATGGCGAAGTTCGTCGGAATGCCTACGATGATCTTCGATGAAATAGACACTGGCGTGAGCGGAAGCGTAGCCGACAAGATGGGCCGGATGATATGTTCCATGGGGCATGACATGCAGGTTTTCTCTATCACCCACCTGCCTCAGGTCGCTGCAAAGGGCGATGCCCACTATGTCGTGAGCAAGGAGTCGAGGGATGACGGCCGGACGGTCTCCAGGATAAGGAAAGTGACCGGTAAAGACCGGGTTCATGAGATTGCACGTCTGCTGAGCGGATCGGAGATCACGCCTGCCGCCCTGGCCAACGCGAGAGCGTTACTGGACGAGGGTCGCGCTCAGGTCCTTTCCGTAGATCACTCTTCTGACGCCCATGTTGATCCTTCCGTCCCCGGCGAATCGGTCGAACACAAAGTCTGACTGAAGTCCTCTCTGGTCGAAATCATCAAGCCTGTCAGCCCATTTTTTCCCGTATCTGTGGTATGCCTGGGCGAAGTATTTGACGAGATCGTATCCCTGGAATGCGAATGATCCAGGTTCGCTTCTGAAAAGGCTTCTGTAGGCGAGAATGAACTTCCTGACGTCCTCTGACGAATAGTCGATATAGTATGCGGCGGTCAGTCTGGTGTTGGCGTTATACAGGTCCGTTACGTTCGGGCCGACGCAGTTCCTGACCTTGGAGGTCGTGTAGAGTATGATGTTGTCGTGGATGCTTGCCGCTATCCCTATGTTCTTCACTGCATTGGTGATGAAAGCGTCGCTGTCCGATGCTATGAGTATCCTGTAGTTCCCGAATTTCCCGGGGTGCAGTTCATCTACGGACGATATCTCGCGGTATCTTGTTCCTGTCGACTGCAGGAGTCCTATGAGGTATTTGCTCTGCTCGCCGTTGCCCTTGATGCTCACGTCGCGTATCACGATGACTTCGTCGGCCTGCTGGCAGTCGCTGCGCAGCCATTCCACCAGGTCGTCAGTCTGGGCTGTCCATGGCACCGGTGCCTGAACGATATGCCCTCCGGAGACAAGTTCAGCGGCCTTCGGCTCGAGTGGCGAGACGATAACCTGGCTGCGGGAACATTCGCGTTCCGCCTGCGCGAGTGAGGCGTATTCCACCGGACCGATAATGATATCCTTCCCGTACATGTGGTCTCCGGGATCGAATCCGCTTTCGGAGGAATCCAGAATCTCGAAATCTATCTTCATCCCCTCAAGCCCGAGATCCCTGAGAGCAAGCAGCGCACCGCTGTACATCTCGAGGAAATTGGCGCTGGGGTTCTGGCCCGAAGCCTTGAGCGGCAGAATCATGGCAATTTCCATGCTGCCGGAGAAGTCGAAAGTGAACGGATATTCTTCAGTCTCATCTCCGGAGTCCTGCCTTTCCGGTCTTGCAGTCTCACTGTTCCTTTCCTGGTTGTAACTGTTCTGCTGCTCGTGCTGTTCCCTCTGCCTGCTGCCGGGGAACAGCCACCATGCCCCCTGACCCTGTGCGCAGACAGGAAGAGCAATGGCCAGTATCAATATTGTAAGGTATCTTTTCATCTTTTTTCAATACTGTCGACGAAATCAATGAGCCCCTTGCAGAATCCGTTCCAACTCAGTCTCCTGTTCTCCTCTTTCATGCATGCGGCATATTTGTCCTTGAGCCGGGGATTGTCAAAGTATTCGCGCACTGCATCGGCTACACATTCAGGGGTGCATTCCCTGCACGCTGTCCCCAGTCCCTTGTCTGCAATGGTTTCCTTCAGCCCTCCGACGTCCGTGACAATCATCGGGACCTCGAAATGGCATGATATCGCGCCTATTCCGCTCTGTGTCGCGGTTCTGTACGGCAGTACAGTGAGATCTGCGGCACTGAAATACTTTTTGACCTGGGAGTCGCGTATGTATTCAGGGAACAGCAGAATATGTTCGCGGAACCTGCATCTGGCTATCAGGTCGGCGTATCTGTCAAAAGAGCCGTAGGGTTCGCCCGCGATGATGAGCCTGTAGCCGTCTCCAAGCAGGTCAAACGCGCGGATCAGTATGTCCAGACCCTTGTATTCCCGGATCAGGCCGAAAAAGAGCAGGTTGTGCCTTGAGTCATCATCGATACCGAGTGCCTCAAGCGCTTCTTTGCGCGGCATGCGGCTTCCGAAGTGGGAGTATACGGGGTGGTTCAGGACGGTGCAGGGCAGATCCTTGCTGAATGTCCTGAGATCTTTCTCGACTTCAGAGCACAGCGTGACGGCTCCGTCCAGTGAATTCAGGAAGTAGGATGTCAGGGGCCTGTCGAAGAAATGGCGTTCGTGCGGGATCACGTTGTCGAGTATTCCGACGGTCTTGCAGTGCGGTGCCTGGTGTCTGGCTACATATCCCAAAGACGGGGCGAAGTAGGACATCCAGTATCTCACTAGGAGCACGTCCGGATTCCATCTGCGTATCTCTCTTGCGGCCGCTGCCCATGAAAACGGATTTACAGTATCAAGCAGCGGCGTCGATTCGACGGCCGCTGCCTCATCCTGTGGTGTTACATACTGTGTCTTTCCGGGAAAGAGGAAAGACGGATATTGCCTGGTAAAGTTGAAGGCGCGCACCTCATGCCCTTTCCCAAGTTCCTGTACGAGACTGGCGTTGAACTGGGCTATGCCTCCCCTGAAAGGGTGGAAACAGGACAGGATTGCTGTCTTCAAACCTTTGAATGATTACTTTTCGCTGCTCTTCTGCTTGACGTACGCCGCGTTCAGACCTTCGAGAAGGGCGTCGGTAATGTCAAGGTCGGGATCGGCGTTGACTACCGGAGTGGCGAGGATGTCGCCCTGCGTGGCGATTATCATGGCGTATTTCTTGTCAGCGTTGAACTCCCCGATATAGGTGTTGATCGCGTCGGCGATCTGGTTCATCATTACCTGCTGCTCCTCAAGGACCTCCTGCTGCTTCTGGGAGGCATAGGTCTCGAAACTGCTCTGCTGCTCGGCAAGCTTCTGGCTCTGCTGTTCTGCGACTGACTGGGTCAGAAGGCCTTTGTTGATCTTGTCCCTGAAGTCGTTGATGTCTTTCTCAAGCTTGGTCCCCCTGCGGTTGACTTCCTCGTTGATGCTGTTCACCTTGGTCTCGACTACGCTGCGCAGCTCGTTGGCCATGTCATATTCCTGAAGCACACGGTCGAGGTTGAAGTAAACGATTGCGCCCTTCTGGGCTTCTGCCTGAGCGGGCTGTGAGGCGGTCTGGGTGTCCTGGCTGTCCCCAGTATTTGCACAGCCTGTCGCAAACACCGACAGAACGGCGATGCTGAGAATGAAAGCGAATTTTTTCATTTGAAGAATTATTGTCGATTGGTTTTCTGTCTTCTTGAAACGGACTGCAAATTTAGCTAAAAATTTTGAATTGCGGCAAGATAGCGGCCTATGGTAGTTTCAAGCCCCATGTAGAGGGCGTCACATATCAGGGCATGTCCGATGCTTACCTCGTCCGTCCATGGAATCGTCTGTATGAAATATGTGAGGTTGTCGAGGTTGAGGTCGTGTCCGGCGTTCAGCCCGAGACCGAGTTCTTTCGCCCGCGTTGCCGTCTGCAGGTAAGGTTCGATCGCCTTCTGCCTGTCTTTACGGTAGCCTTCCGCATAGGCTGCGGTGTAGAGTTCTACACGGTCTGCTCCGCAGCGTCTGGCCCCTTCTGCCATTTCAGGCTTGGGGTCGATGAAAATGGATGTGCGTATGCCTCTGGATCTGAACGTTTCGCATATCCTTGACAGAAAGGCGTAGTTGCGTATGGTGTCCCATCCTGCATTTGACGTGAGCGCGTCCGGTGCGTCCGGAACGAGAGTGACCTGGTCCGGAA
The DNA here is from genome assembly GCA_944323775.1 of uncultured Bacteroidales bacterium. Lineage (GTDB taxonomy): Bacteria > Bacteroidota > Bacteroidia > Bacteroidales > UBA932 > Cryptobacteroides. The sequence continues at coordinate 6,570 of CALUTT010000023.1, read as the reverse complement.
CTACTTCGCACACGAGTGCGGTGAAACTTCCCGTGGGATTCCCCTCGATGTTGAATTCTGTCCTCAGGGCGGGCCGAAGGGTGCGTACGTCCGAGTATCTTATGTGTCTTTCGTCCGGTCTGGGGTGTACCGTTATTCCCTGTGCTCCGAATCTTTCACAGTCAAGTGCGGCCTTGAGCACATCGGGCATGTTCCCTCCACGCGCATTGCGCAGCAGGGCTATCTTGTTGATGTTAACGCTTAACCTTGTCATGTCGGTCTGGTTTAATCATGCACAAATGTACTTAATTTGCGCAAGATTCGGCAAAAATTCTTAAATTTGAATCTATGATGAAGCTTGCTTACTACATCAAGAACGAAAGCCTCTTCCCTGATGCGGGTGTCCATGCGCTTCTGGAGTCGCTTGACTCGGAAGGCTTTCAGTGTTACCGTGCAAAGGAAAGTGCGGATATCCTGCCTGACACAGGGGCTTTGCTCAGCATAGGGGGCGACGGGACTTTTCTCAGTGCGGCGACCCTTGCCGTACAGAGCGGACTGCCTGTCCTGGGAGTGAATTTCGGACGGCTCGGATTCCTCTCTGATACGGAACCCTCCGAGGTGGTCCGGCTTCTCAAGGATGGCTCCTACAGGATAGAGAACAGGGCCATGCTTGAACTCTCGCTGTCCGGAAGCGGTCTGCAGGGAATATGGCCGAGGGCCCTGAACGAGATAAGTGTCTCGAGAGTCGGGGCTTCCATGCTTGGAATCGACGTTACAGTGGGCGGCGCTGAGCTGCCTACATACTGGGCGGACGGACTGCTGGTCGCCACCAGCTCCGGGTCGACGGCCTACAGCCTGAGTGTCGGAGGTCCGATATGCACTCCGGATACCGATGTGTTCATAATATCCCCGATATCCCCGCATAATCTGAACGTGCGGCCTCTGATAGTCCCGCGTACGGTGAGTGTGTCGATTCGTCTGCGTTCACGTGACGCGAGTGCCGTGCTTACTCTTGACAACCGGAGCTACGAGGTTGGCGCGTCCATAGAACTGGAAGTCCGCAATGCCCCTGTGCCTCTGAGGAAGATCTGCCCCGCCGGGGCCAGTTTCTTCAATGCGCTGCGCAGCAGGCTGCTTTGGGGGGAGGACGTCAGGAATTCGCGCGGCCCCGGACAGAAGTGAAATCATATTCAGCTTATATGGAACTCAATATTGAAAAACTGCCTGTCCATGTCACCCTGATTATGGATGGCAACGGCAGATGGGCCACTCTCAGGGGCCGGGAAAGGGTGTTCGGCCATGCGGAAGGCGTGGAGAGCGTCCGGGCGGTGACTACTGCAGCCGCACGCTGGGGCATAAAGTACATTTCTTTCTTTGCCTTTTCCGAGGAGAACTGGAACCGTCCTGCCGCCGAGGTGGAGACCCTCATGGGCCTGATGTGCGAGGCCATGAACAAGGAGCTTCCCACATTCATGGAGAACAACATCCGTTTCCGCGTGCTTGGCGACCTGTCGCGCCTGTCAGAGGATCTCAGGGATTCCGTGGAGCAGACATGCAGGGCTACGGACGGCAATGACGGACTTACCATGATCCTTTTCCTGAGCTACAGCGGCAAGTGGGACATACTTCAGGCTGCCGAGAGAATGGCACACGATTTGATTGGAAATCCCGGACTCCGCGTGGATGCCGCCCTTTTCGGGAACTATCTGGTGACTGCGGGAATCCCTGATCCGGATCTCCTGATCCGCACGTCGGGCGAGAAGAGGATCAGCAACTACATGCTCTGGCAGACTGCATATACCGAATATGTCTTTACCGACACGCTGTGGCCCGATTTCCGGGAAGCGGAATTCCGCGCCGCTCTTGAGGAATACTCGCGCAGAGACAGGCGCTTCGGAAAGGTGTAAAGTATGGCAGGGCTGCGAGACCGGACAAAAAACATTTGTTCCACACCCAGCTTTTGTATATATTTGCAAACTGTTGTACCGTAATATAATGAAGATAGCACAGACATTTGCCTTTCTTGCGATGATTCTGGCCCCGTCAGTATCCTGGGCCCAGCAACAGGATGTGGTGGTGGACTACAACAACCCCAGGAAGGTTGTCGTCGGCGGAATCAGAGTCGAGGGAAACACATATTTCAAGTCTCAGCAGATCCTGTCTTTTGCAGGTATCCAGGAAGGGACCGAGGTCACGCTCCCCGGTGACGAGATTTCAGGCATTGTCAAGCGTCTGTGGGTCCAGCGGTATTTCGAGGATGTATCTGTCGTGGTCGACAGCCTGAACGCGTCGCGGGACACGGCATTTCTTGCGATAAAGATAAAGGAGAGGCCGAGGGTCTCCGTATGGACATTCTCTGGCGTCAAGTCAGGAGAGCGCAAGGACATCGAGGAGAGAGTGAACCTCCGTCCGGGCCGTGAATTCTCGGACTATGTCGAGAAAACCACTGCGGACATAATCAAGAGGTATTATGCCGGAAAGGGGTTCCTCCAGTGCAAGGTTACGGCACAGGTGGTCAGGGATACCATAATTCAGAATGCAATCCGTGTCAATTTCGCGGTCGACAGAGGTCCCAAAATCAAGATAAAGGAAATCAACTTCATCGGAAACGACCATGTAAAGGAATACAAGCTGGCCCGTTCGATGAAAAAGACCAAGTCGAACAAGTTCTACAACTTCTTCCACAGCAAGAAATTCGACGAGAAGGAGTACCTCAATGACAAGAGGAACGCTCTGAGTGCGTTCAACGAACTGGGTTACAGGGATGCGAGGATAGTCCGCGATTCGATCTACTATGTGGAGCCTGACAGGCTGGCAATCGACATTGTCTTCGATGAAGGTGACAAGTACTATTTCAGGGACATTACCTGGACGGGAAACTCGATCTACACCACGGATGCCCTGAACAGTGTGCTCGGAATCAAGAAAGGTGATGTATATGACGTGGTGACGATGGACCAGAGGCTGTTCGGCGGCGGCAAGCAGACCGACTACGACGTGACCAAGCTCTATCGCGACAACGGCTACCTGTTCTTCAAGGTGACTCCTGTCGAGACCAACATCCAGAATGACTCGGTCGACGTCGAACTGCGCATCTCCGAAGGCAAGCAGGCAGTCCTCGACGACATTGTGATAAACGGCAACGACATTACCAACGAGAAAGTAATCCGCCGTCAGATCTTCACGCGTCCCGGATATCTTTTCACCCAGACTGATTTCGAACGTTCCATAAGGGAGATAGCCTCTCTCGGCCAGTTTGACGCCGAGGCTATCATGAGCGAGTCCGGTTATTCGATTATACCCAACCAGGCTGACAACACAGTAGACCTGGTGTACAATGTTACCGAGAAGCCTTCCAGCCAGCTGGAGCTTTCCGGAGGCTGGGGAGGAAACACGTTCGTCGCGACGGTGGGCGTAAGCTTCAACAACTTCTCGACACACAGAATGTTCGAAAAGGGTGCCTGGCGTCCGGTGCCTCTCGGCGACGCCCAGAATCTTGCAATACGTTTCCAGACCAACGGAACCTATTATACGGCCTTCTCGGCCAGTTTCACAGAGCCGTGGCTGTTCGGCAAGAAGCCTACGTCTCTTAATGTCTCTGCCTACTACACCCGTCAGACCGACTCTTACCTTGCCCTGAATTTCTTCAGCAACAACCGCGAGATGGAAGTCTACGGAATATCTGCCGCACTGGGAACCAGGCTCAAGTGGCCTGACAACTACTTCGTGCTGTACAACGGGCTCAACTGGCAGACATACCGGCTCCGCAACTGGTATTCCGGATACTTCATCTTCGACGACGGAATCTCCAACAACATCAACTATTCCGTCACCCTTGCCCGAAATTCCACGGACCAGATGATTTATCCCCGTACAGGTTCGGATTTCTCGCTTTCGCTGCAGCTCACCCCTCCGTTCTCGCTGTTCAGAAGGCATGACCTTGACGCCGACGGCAACAGGGTTCCTGTGGCAAGCTATAAGGACATTAACTACGACAACTGGAGCTCCAGCGACCGTTTCCGCTGGATCGAGTACCACAAGTGGAAGTTCTCCGGCGCCGTGTACACGAGGCTTGTGGGCGACCTTGTCCTGATGACGAGAGCCCAGTTCGGATATCTCGGCTATTACAACCGCAACTGGGGGTATTCACCGTTCGAGGGCTTCCTGCTCGGCGGCGACGGTATGTCGGGATACAATACCTACGGTTCGGAAATCATTGCCATGCGAGGTTACGAGAACTACTCTCTTACCCCTTACGAACCGTCGCGTTATAATTCGAGCGGATATGCATATGCAGGAAACGTATACGACAAGTTCACCATGGAACTCCGCTATCCGGTGATCCTGCAGCCTTCATCCACCATTTTCGTGCTGGCTTTCCTTGAAGGCGGTAACTGCTGGTCGGACATCAGGGATTTCAATCCGTTCCAGATCAAACGCAGCGCGGGCGTAGGTGTGCGCATCTATCTACCGATGATAGGTCTGCTGGGCGTTGACTGGGGCTACGGCTTCGACAATCCGGTCCAGTCGAGCAGGAGCCAGTTCCACTTCATGATAGGACAGCAGTTTTAACTGATAATTCATTAAAAATGACTACCAATATGAAAAAGATCGTTTTGATTGCCGCAGCGGTGTCTCTTACCTTTGCGGCTTCAGCACAGAACAAGTTTGCCCATGTCAACTTCAGCGAGCTGGTGCAACTCTGCCCCGAGGCTGACGAGGCCAGGACAACCATGACTGCCGCAAGCCAGGAGGCTCAGGATACATACCAGGCCATGATTGCGGAGTTCCAGACAAAGTATCAGGACTATGAGGCCAAGGCCGCTACATGGAGCGATTCGATACGTACCAGCAAGGAAAAGGAGCTTACCGATATCCAGACACGTATCCAGGAATTCAGCCAGTCCGTGGAGGCCGAGCTTCAGCAGCAGCAGCAGTCTCTGATGGCTCCTATCTACGAAAAGGCAAGGAACGTGGTAAGCCAGCTTGCCAAGGAGGGTTCATATGTCTATGTATTCGACATCAGCAGCCTTCTCTATTATGACGATACGCAGAGTACTGATCTTACTCCCGCGGCGAGGACTGCGATGAACATTCCCGAGGGACGTACTCTGGAGACTCTGCAGGCAGAACTTCAGGCCCAGGCAGAGCAGACACAGGTCCAGCAATAGCAGACAGATGCAACATAGAATAATCGATGCCCACGATGTGGTGATACGATTTGCAGGAGATTCGGGAGATGGCATGCAGCTCACCGGGTCTCTTTTTGCAAACATGTCAGCCATATATGGCAACAGTCTTTCAACTTTCCCCGACTATCCTGCCGAAATCAGGGCGCCTCACGGTACAGTCTCAGGCGTGTCGGGATTCCAGGTCCATATCGGGAGCGAGGACGTGTCCACTCCCGGGGACTACTGTGACCTTCTGGTCGCGATGAACCCGGCTGCCCTCAAGGCAAACGCAAAATGGTGCAAGCGGCACGCCATGATTCTTTTCGACCAGGATGCGTTTGACGCCGACGGAATCGCCAAGGCCGGTTTCGAGACTGACAACCCTTTCTCGGAGCTTAAGGTCGATGACAGGAACCTTATCGCTGTTCCTATTTCCGCGATGACCCAGGAGAGCCTGAAGTCTTTCGGGCTCGACATGAAGTCGGTCCTGAAGTGCAAAAACATGTTCACTCTCGGCATGGTATGCTTCATCTACAACCGTCCGCTCGAGTATATCTTCAAGTATATCGAGGCGAAGTTCGAGAAGAAGCACTCGGAGATGATCGAGCCGAACAAGAAAGTCCTCAAGGACGGGTTCAACTATGCGGCCAACATGCAGATCATTCCCAATACCTATACTGTCGAGCCCGTGCATGACCTCAAGAAGGGGACTTACCGCAACATTACCGGTAACCAGGCTGTCGCCTGGGGATTCCTTGCTGCGGCCGAGAAAGCCGGGCTGCCTCTTTTCTGCGGATCATACCCCATCACTCCGGCATCGGCTATTCTTGAGGAGCTTTCTCTCCACAAGAGTCTCGGTGCAAAGACTCTTCAGGCAGAAGACGAGATTGCGGCGATCTGTACGGCCATAGGTGCTTCGTTTGCGGGCAACCTTGCCGTGACGACCACTTCCGGTCCCGGACTGTCCCTGAAGACGGAAGCCATGGGTCTGGCCGTAATGGCGGAACTGCCTCTGGTGATCGTCGATGTGCAGCGCGGCGGTCCTTCCACCGGCCTTCCGACCAAGACGGAGCAGTCCGATCTGAACCAGGCTCTGTACGGCAGGAACGGAGAGTGTCCGATGCCTGTGATTGCGGCCCACTCGCCGTCGAACTGTTTTGACGCAGCTTTCCAGGCCGCGAAGATAGCCCTGGAGCACATGACTCCGGTCATGCTTCTTTCAGAGGGCTTCATCGGTAACGGTTCGGAACCATGGAGGATTCCTTCTATGAAGGATTATCCTGAAATACATCCTCCGTTTGTACAGGGCATTCTCAAGGACGGGCAGAAGTTCCATCCTTTCAAGAGAGATCCTGAAACATTCGTCCGCCGCTGGGCTGTCCCCGGTCAGAAAGGTTTTGAACACAGAATCGGAGGACTC
>CALUTT010000022.1 GCA_944323775.1 uncultured Bacteroidales bacterium | reverse complement strand
CGATACGAAGGCTCCTGTCACGGCGCCGATGTTGCCGTCTGAGGCCAGTCTTGAGCCCGAGATGTCCACGACCCAGTACAGTACGAAGAACAGCACCGCAACGATGGCTCCGGTGCCGAGTCCTCCTTTCCTCACGAGTGACCCGAGAGGGGCGCCGATGAAGAAGAGGATGATGCACGCGAGGGCCTGTGAGAACTTTTTCAGCAGCTCGATGTCGTCATGTGTAACGTAGAACTGCTCCTCGTAGACCTCGAATTTCATGGTATTGATGTCCGTGGCGAAGCGGCTGGCGTTGTCTGCTGCCCTGCGGTATGCCATTCCTGTTTCGTTCAGGCTTTCCCACTTTCCTGTCTGCGGATTGCTGAACCAGCCGCGGTCAGGGCTTCTTCTTGCCGTGTCCAGCTGCTTGCTCATCAGGAATGTGTTCAGTTTCGTCGCTGTGACGTAGTGCCTGGAGGCAAGTGTGTCCAGAGTCTTGTGCAGAGAGTCGCTTTCTGCCTTCAGCTGCTTGAAACTCATGGCCTTGGCCTGATCGTCGAAGCGCACTGTGTCGGATTTCTCGAACTTGTAGTTTGCCAGGGGAATGACCAGGTCCTGCCGCCTGAAGTTGACTCTGTTCAGCACGAGGCTCGTGTCTCCATAGTGGAAACTGTTGGTCTCCTGGTAATTGGATCCTCGGAAAAGCGTGAAGGTGAGATATTCCTTGCTGTCCGAGATCGTGATCAGAGCGGAATCCGCGAAAGTCACCGATGTGTTGCCTCTGTTGTCGCTGTGGTCATACACCGTCACCCCGTAGAGCATGCCGCTTTTCTTGTTCTGGTCCGTGACCCTGAGCACATAACCGTCTATTCCGTCGTAGAATACGCCTGAAGGGATCTTGATCTCGTTCTTGGTGTGGAGTATGTCGTCCCTCAGCGTGTATATCTCGCCCCATGCTTTCGGGACCAGACGGTCGCCGATGAAGAAGGCTCCGATAGCTATGACGACCGATGCCGCTGTCAGTGATGCTATAATCCTTGAGAACGGAACGCCTGACGCCTTTATCGCCATCAGCTCGTTGTTCTCTGACATCTGGCCTATCACCATCACCGATGCGAGCAGGGTCGCCAGAGGCATGGCAAGAGGAAGGATAGTGCATGCGCCCCACATGAGGAACTCGAGAATGATGCCTAGCCCGAGCCCCTTTCCGACCAGGTCGTCGATGTAGACCCAGAGGAACTGGAGTACCAGGATGAAGACCACCACAATCAATATCGCGACGAAAGGCGCGATGAATGACTTGAGTATGAACCTGTCGAGTTTCTTCATCCTGTGTCTCCGGGAATGTCTGGGTGCTATCTTGCGGCTGTCTCAGCCAGAAACTCCACTGCCTTGTCGAGGCCGGAGAGGTCCTTTCCTCCCGCGGTCGCAAGTCCGTTCTGGCCTCCGCCTCCTCCAAGTATCAGTTTTGCGGCCTGCCTGATGTCCGCGCCGGCGTTCTTGCCCTTCTTGACAAGGTCATCGGAGTACATCAGAAGCAGCTGGGGCTTCCCGTCATACTCGAATCCAGCTACCAGGGCAGTGTTCTTCAACTCTTTCTGCAGTGTAGTGGCGACATTGCGCATCATGGTTGTGTCGACATCCTTTCCGAGGGCCTGCCTGCCTGCCACAATGAGCTTTATACCATTGACGTCGCTTGCCATCTCGGAGAGGAATTTCGCGAATTCTGCCGCTTTCCTGCGGGCGAGTTCTTCGGCCATCTTTTTCAGGCTGGCGTTGTCTTCAATCATGTGTCTGATGGCTCCTGCAAGGTCCGGTGCGTTGTTGAAGAAAGACCTGGCAGTGCGGACGAGATCCTGGAAACCGTAGACGAATGTCTCCGCTTCGGCTCCGGTGACGGCCTCAATCCTTCTGACGCCTGCCGCAATCGCCGATTCGGAAGTGATCTTGAATAGGCCGATGTTTCCGGTGGCGCTGGTATGGCAGCCTCCGCAGAGTTCGACACTGGGTCCGAACTTTACGACTCTCACCTTGTCTCCGTATTTCTCGCCGAACAGGGCTATCGCTCCCATTCTGCGCGCCTCGTCCATGCTTGCATTGCGCTTTTCCTCCAGAGGGATGTTCTCGCGGATAAGTTCGTTCACCCTCCTCTCTACTTTTATGAGCTGCTCGTCGCTGAGTTTCTCGAAGTGTGAGAAGTCAAAGCGGAAGCCCTTGTCCGACACGTAGGAGCCCTTCTGTTCGACATGGGTGCCGAGTACCTCTCTCAGGGCGGTGTCCAGCAGGTGCGTACAGCTGTGGTTCGCGGCAATTCTGCTGCGGCGCTGCGAGTCGACGCACAGTCTGAACTTGCCGTTGCAGTCAGAGGGCATCTTGTCGACTATGTGGATAGTCAGGTTGTTTTCCTTTATCGTATTCAGAATCTGGATTTTCTCGCCATTCTCGGAAACTATGAAGCCGGTGTCGCCGATCTCGCCTCCCATCTCTCCGTAGAACGGAGTGCGGTCGAAGACGAGCTGCAGCATCTCCTTGTTCTTCTGGACGACTTTCCTGTCCTTGAGGAGCAACGCCCCGTCCTCGGTGGTGCGGTCGTATCCGGTGAATTCCACATTTTCGCCTGAATGGTGGATCTCCCAGTCTCCGAATGTGTTCGACGTGGCGTTCCTGGCGCGTTCCTTCTGTTTCGCGAGCTCGACGTTGAATCCTTCGATGTCAACCTTGAACCCGTTCTCGGCGGCGATCAGTTCCGTGAGGTCGACAGGGAACCCGTATGTGTCGTACAGCCTGAAGGTGTCCACCCCGGAGATGATCTTCGTGGCGGTGCTTTTCTGCATGCATTCGTCCATCAGCCTGATGCCTCTGTCAAGGGTCCTGAGGAAGGCGAGTTCTTCTTCCCTGGTGACGTTCTCTATGAGCTTCTGCTCCTTGACAAGTTCCGGATATGCTTCTCCCATGTCTTCGACGAGACGCGGTACAAGCCTGCACAGGAACGGCTCGGTAAGGCCGAGGAAGGTGTATCCGTAGCGTACGGCTCTGCGCAGTATCCTGCGGATTACGTATCCGGCCTTGACATTGGAGGGAAGCTGCCCGTCGGCAATGCTGAATGCGATTGCGCGGATGTGGTCGGCGATGACTCGCATGGCGACGTCTGTCTTTTCGCTCTCCCCGTATCTGTGGCCGCATATTCTGCCTATCTCGTCAAGAAGTCCGGTGAATATGTCAGTGTCGTAGTTGCTGCGCTTTCCCTGAAGCACGGCGCACAGTCTTTCGAAGCCCATGCCGGTATCGATGTTCTTTGCCGGAAGCGGCTCGAGGTGGCCGTCGGCCATTCTCTGGTACTGCATGAACACGAGGTTCCATATTTCGATCACGTGCGGGTCGGACTTGTTTACAAGGTCACGCCCGGAGATGCCGCTCTGAGCCTTTTCCTCGTCGGTACGGATGTCGATATGGATTTCCGAGCAGGGACCGCAAGGGCCGGTATCACCCATCTCCCAGAAGTTGTCGTGCTTGTTTCCGAGCAGTACGTGGTCTGCCGGAAGGTGTTTAAGCCATGCCTCGCGGGCTTCGGTGTCGAGTGCGGTCCCGTCCTCGGGGCTTCCCTCGAATACTGTCGCGTACAGAAGGCTGCTGTCTATGCCGTACACATCCGTGAGGAGCTCCCATGCCCAGTCGATGGCTTCGGTCTTGAAGTAGTCTCCGAAACTCCAGTTTCCGAGCATCTCGAACATGGTGTGATGGTAAGTGTCATGCCCGACCTCCTCGAGATCATTGTGCTTGCCGCTGACCCTGAGACATTTCTGTGAGTCTGTCGCCCTTTTGTACGGTGCGCTTGCATTGCCCAGGAAAATGTCCTTGAACTGGTTCATCCCGGCGTTTGTGAACATGAGGGTAGGGTCATTCTTGACCACCATCGGTGCCGACGGTACTATGGTGTGCCCCTTTGAAGCAAAGAAGTCCAGGAACTTCTGTCTTATTTCTTTAGAAGTCATAATAATATTATATGCAAACAAAAATGCAAAAATACTACTTTTTTGAAAGTTTTGAATGTTATTCTGGCACGGAAAATGAGTATATTTGTACGTTTATGCCCCGGTATTCCTTCAACAGAAAGACTCTCGCATTTGAGGAAAGGCGTGCCTTCAGGTATGCCCGGCATGTCAGGATCACCCTGCTTGTGCTCCTGGCGCCGTTCCTTGCCGCTTTTTATCTGTGGACATATACTTCCGTGCTGGATCTTGACCTGCCGAAGACGGCTTCTCTCAAGAGGCGGAAGGCCTCGTGGGAGGCCAGGTACAATGTGCTTGACAGGCAGCTTGACATCTGCGGCCAGACTCTTGCCGGAATCGAGATGAGGGATGACGAGGTATACAGGTCTATCTTCGGCCTGTCGCCGATTCCAAGGGAACTGGCGCTTTCCGGCTTTGACCGCTCCGATGTCTACCGCGAGCTTGTCGACAACGGCGCCGGACAGCGGCTTAAGTCGACGGCCGCCAGAATCGACATGCTCTCAAAGCGCGTCTATTTGCGCGGGCGGTCTCTGAAGGAGGTGCTTGGAGCTTCTGAAATTGCCGGCAACATGATGTCATGCGTTCCCAACATACCGCCGCTGATGACCTCTCCCGGCAATTTCCGTCTGTCGAGCAGCTTCGGGATGAGAGAGGACCCTGTCTACGGCGGGGCGGCACGGCACAGCGGCCAGGATTTCGCCGCCAAGCAGGGGACGCCTGTCTATGCGACCGGCGACGGCGTCGTGGAAAGCACATCGTTCCAGTACAGGGGCTACGGCAACCAGATCGTGATAGACCATGGCTACGGATACAAGACAAGGTATGCGCATCTGAGCACTATCGACGTGCGCGAAGGCATGAAGGTCAGCAGGGGAGACAAGATAGGCACGGTGGGCAGTACGGGCAAGTCTACCGGCTCTCACCTGCATTACGAGGTGATCTATATGGGCCGGGCAATGAATCCAAGGAACTATATGGATCTTGACATGAGTGTGGCAGAGTACAAGGCGATGCTGGAAAGACGGGCGAACAGCGGAGACGATGCGGCTGTCAACGTAAGCACGATGGAGCTCCTGCGGCGCAGGAGATTGGTTGAATGAACAGGAGAACAATGGATTTTGACCCGCACAGCCTGCGCTTCGGCAGGATCAGGGGAAACGTGTGGCGTATAGTCTCGCGTGTGCTTCTGTACATGCTTTTCGTGTTGATACTCACGATAGTGCTGTATTTTGTCTTTGCACTGTTCTTCAGTACTGATGCCGAGCGCAGGATGAAGTCGGAGATAAGGATGTATGAGAGAATGTATCCTGAAATTGTCCCGAGGGAGGAGATGCTGGAAGACGCCATTGCCCTGCTGCAGCACGAGGATGACAGGATATACGAGCAGGTCTTTCATTCCAGCGCCCCGTCTGCCGACCCCATGGCTCATCTTGAAAGGTTTTATGCAGCCGACACGATTCCTCAGCAGGAACTTGCGGTATATACTTCAGGGAAGGCCGACAGCCTGCTTGCAGTCTGCTCGCGGATAGAAAAGGCTTTTGCCGAGGCATACTCGGTCCTTGAGGACAGTTCCGCCGTTCTTCCTCCGATGAGCCTTCCTCTTGAGTCTGTCTCGTACTCGCAGGTCGGTGCCTCGGTCGGGACCAAGCTCGATCCTGCCTATGGGGCGTATGTGTTTCACGAGGGACTTGACTTCATAGTCCAGAGGGGATCCTCTGTCCTTGCGTCGGCCGACGGGGTGGTGACGAGGGTCGAGAATTCGCGCAAAACCGGCCGGACAGTGGAAATAGCCCATCCGGGAGGCTACAGTACGGTGTACGCCCATCTGGAATCGGTATCCGTCAGGCGCGGGGAATCCGTCTCCCGAGGTGAAGGCATCGGTACCGTCGGAATGACAGGAAAGGCGTTTGCCCCGCACCTTCACTACGAGGTGCGGCAGGGGGATTACATTCTCGACCCTGTACATTATCTGTTCGGATCCGTGACTCCGGACGAATATGCGAACATGCTATACATGACTGTCAACACAATGCAGTCGATGGACTGAGACAATATGGAAAAACTCTATTACGGCATAAGGGAGGTGGCCTCGATTCTCGGAGAACAGGTCTCCCTGGTTAGGTTCTGGTCAAATTCTTTCCCGGGGCTCGTCAGGCCTGTGCGCAACGCAAGGGGCGTACGCATGTATTCTGCGGATGATGTCGAGGTCCTGAAGCAGATCCATTATCTGGTCAGGGGCAAGGGAATGACGCTCGAGGGAGCCGGCAGGGAAATGGCGGCCAGGAAGTCTGAAATCGAGGCAAAAGTCAAGGTTCTGGATTCCCTCAGGGCAGTCCGGGCCCAGCTTGTGGAAATCAAGAACTTGCTTTAATTTTATTGCAATCGCAAAAAATTTCATACCTTTGCACTTTGCGAAAAATCATGGATCAAGATATGGCTACCACCAGGAAAATGACTACAGTACAGACATCAATCGACGAGCGCGAGACTTTCGTGTCGCTGCGCAAGTCGTTTGCGGACAGTGAACAGGACACGCAGCAGAAGCTGAAGTCCCTCTATGAACTTCAGTGCACCGATATCGAGATTGACAGGCTTATGCAGCTCCGTGGAGAACTCCCGGAAGAGGTGACGTCTCTTGAGAAGGAGGTTGAGGCCCTGAAGGCGAAACGGGCCGGAATCGAGCAGACTGTCGATGGCTACAGGGCGAAGATCGAGGAAGACAAGAACCATATTGTCGAGCTTGAGTCAGAGATCGCCGACTATGAAAAGCAGATCTCCAATATCTCCAACAGCCGCGAATATGACTCGATAGAGAAGGAAATAGAGAACCAGAAACTTCTCAAGGCTATTTCGGAGAAGAACATCCGTGAGGCTTACGAGGCCATAGAGGATTGCAACCGCGACATAGAGAACATCGACAACAGGATCACCATCCGCGAGGGAGACCTTGCGGCCAAGAAGGAAGAGCTTGCGGGTATCGTGGAGTCCACCGCTGCGGAAGAGAAGACTCTGATGGCGAAGCGTGAGACCTGTACGGCAAAGCTCGACGAGAGGACACTGAGCGCTTACGACAGGATACGCAAGAGCACCCACAACCATCTTGCCGTCGTCACCCTGTTTCCCGACAACGGGGACGGAACCTATGGCGATGCATGCGGAGGCTGCTACCATACCATCACTCCTCAGCGAATAATTGACATCTGCTCCGGGAAAAAGCTAGTAATCTGCGAACACTGCGGAAGAATCATAGTTAATCCTGACATCTGATGCCAACCCAGAGACAAGGCGCGTCACGCAGGAAAAGCGAGTCTGTCGATTTCGAGACTCTCGGCAAGGAACTTGGCAACAGGCCGCCGCAGGCGACCGACGTGGAGGAGGCTGTCCTCGGTGCCATGCTGCTCGAACCCGAGTGCGTTGACCTGGCCTTGGAGGAACTCTCCGCATCATGCTTCTACGACCCGCGGCACCGGATGATCTTCGAGGCGATGTCCGCGCTGGTCAACGAGCACGTGTCGGTTGACCTTGTGACCGTAAGCAACAAATTGCGGGAACTCGGTACTCTGGACGATGCCGGGGGAGTCGTGACGCTTGCCGGCCTGTCCGAGAAGGTAGGCTCTGCGGCGCATATCGAGTATTACACGAAAATACTCAAGCAGAAGAATATCCAGCGTGACCTGATATCCGCTTCCTATGATATCCTTCGTGACGCCTATGACGATTCCGTCAAGGTCGATGATCTGATTGACAAGGCCCAGACCAAGATCTACGATGCGGTGCAGAGCAATGTCCGCAAGGAGGTCCAGGACATCGGAAGCCTGATCAACCAGGCCATGGGCAGCATTCAGGACAAGCAGACCAGCGGAGGAATGAACGGTGTCCCGTCGGGATTCTATTCTCTCGATGCCATCACTATGGGCTGGCAGCCTTCAGACCTCATAATAATCGCGGCAAGGCCTTCGGTCGGTAAGACCGCATTCTCGCTGAACCTGGCAAGCAACGCTTCGGTCCAGCACCATATGCCTGTCGCGTTCTTCTCGCTCGAGATGTCCGCGCTTCAGATAGCCAACCGCCTTATCACTTCCGAGTCGGGGCTTCCGGCCGAGAAGATCAAGGGCAGCGTGAAGCTGGAAGACTACGAATGGACTCAGCTTGAATACAGGCTCAGGGCTCTGTCCAAGGCTCCTCTATATATCGACGACACGCCGGGCCTGCCGCTGATGGAATTCCGCACAAAGGCCAAGAACCTTGTCAAGAACAAGGGCGTGAGGCTGATAATAATCGACTATCTCCAGCTGATACAGGGGCCTGCCGAGCTGCGCGGCATGAGGGAGCAGGAGGTGGCGGCCATTTCGCGTACGCTCAAGGCTACGGCCAAGGAGCTCAACGTGCCGATTATCGCCCTTTCACAGCTTTCCAGGGCTGCGGTCCAGAGACAGGGCGGCAGCGGTAAGCCTCAGCTTTCCGACCTCAGGGAGTCAGGTTCCATTGAACAGGATGCCGATATGGTGATCTTCATCCACCGGCCTGACTATATAGGACTGAGCGAAAACGAAGGCGACAAGGAGAAGACCCAGATCATCATTGCGAAGCACCGTAACGGTGAGACCAGAGATATTGACATGCTCTTCAAGGGAGAGCAGCTCAAGTTTGTAGAACTCAGCGATGCCCTTGACATCAAGGCGGCGTCAATTGATTCCGCGATGAATGGAGAGTTTGACAATGTCTGACATGATTTCACATAAGGGCAGGGTAGTCAGCATAACGCCCGAAATGACATCCGTGGAGATCATCTCGGAATCTGCCTGTGCATCTTGCCATGCAAAGAGCATGTGCGGTCTGGGCAGCGCCAAGACCAAGCTGGTGGAGCTCCCTACCAATCCGTGGGATGATCTCAAGGTCGGCGACGAGGTCCAGGTCCAGCTCAAGGCGTCCATGGGGCACAGGGCGGTCTGGATAGCCTATGTGGTGCCTTTCTTGATTCTGGTGGCGGCAATGCTGGGGATCGGCGCTGCCGGAGCCGGAGAACTTGCGAGCGGGCTCGGAGCGATAGGCGCGGTGTGCATTTACTATCTGGTTGTATGGCTGCTGCGCGACAGACTGAAGAAGGAATATATTTTTAACATCAAGAGATAATGAGTAACATTGTTATTCTGACCGTTGTGATCCTGACCGTTGTGGCGGTGCTTCTTGCCCTGATACTGTTCTGGGTGTCGAAGAAGTTCCGTGTGGAGGAGGATCCGCGCATAGACGAGGTCGAGAAGGTCATGCCCGGGGCAAACTGCGGCGGGTGTGGTTTTGCCGGCTGCCGTGCGTTTGCCGAAGCTGCTGTCAAGGCGCCGAATCTTGACAGCCAGTTCTGCCCTGTCGGGGGCAACGAGACCATGAAGAAGGTGGCTGCCATTCTTGGCTATGAAGTCAAGGAGCAGGCGCCCCGCCTTGCCGTGGTACGCTGCAACGGAAGCTGCGAGAACAGGCCAAGGACCAACATCTATGACGGGTCGATGTCCTGCAAGGTCAAGGCTGCCCTGTACAGTGGCGATACCGGATGTCAGTACGGCTGTGTCGGATGCGGCGACTGCGTCGCTGCCTGCCAGTTCGGTGCAATCAGCATGGATCCATCCACGGGCCTTCCCGTGGTTGACGAGTCCAAGTGTACGGCTTGCGGTGCATGCGCCAAGGCTTGCCCCAAGGGCGTCATCGAGATCCGCAACATGGGCACGACGCCAAGGAACAGGCGCCGCGTGTATGTCAGCTGCATCAACAAGGACAAGGGCGGCGTTGCGCGCAAGGCTTGCGCCGCGGCCTGCATAGGCTGCGGGAAATGTGCCAAGGTATGCAAGTTCGGCGCGATAACCATAGAAAACAATCTGAGCTACATTGACTTCACCAAGTGTGTCGCCTGCGGGCAGTGTGTGCTTGAATGCCCGACCGGCGCCATCCATGCCGTGAACTTCACTCCGAAGAAAGTGCAGCCCTCACCTGTAAAAAAGGAGGAGACAAATGAATAAACTGTCATTTAGAATCGGCGGTGTCCATCCAGCGGACAACAAGTTTTCACGCGAACGTTCGATCGAGACCCTTCCTCTGCCGAAGACCGTGTATGTTTCCATGGCCCAGCATCTGGGCGCTCCGGCAAAGCCGGTTGTAGCACCGGGAGACAAGGTCAAGGCCGGTCAGGTGATAGCGGAACCGGGCGGATTCATATCTGCGTTCGTGCATTCTCCGGTCAGCGGCACCGTAAAGTCCGTCTCCATGCGCAACGATCTCGCAGGCCGTCCGGCCACTCATGTTGAGATTGCCGTCGAGGGGGACGAGTGGGCCGAGGGAATAGATCTTTCCGACACTCTGGTTTCGGAGATACGTGACGACAGACAGACCATTCTGGACAAGATCAAGGCTTGCGGAGTGGTAGGACTCGGAGGAGCGACATTCCCGACTCACGTTAAGCTGAACCCGGCTCCCGGGAAGAAGGCGGACTGCCTAATAATCAACGGAGCAGAATGCGAGCCTTACCTGACCTGCGACTACAGGATCATGGTGGAGCGCCCCAGGGAGATTGTGGTCGGTGCCGCGATAATGCAGAAGGTCCTCGGGTGCCGCTGTGTCATCGGGGTCGAGGAGAACAAGCCTGAGGCCATCGCTGCGCTGAGAAGTGCGATCTCTGAGCTGGGCTACCGTGACATGGAGGTCGGTGTGCTCAAGATGTGCTACCCGCAGGGAGGTGAGAAGCAGCTGATCGATTCCGTGCTGAGGCGTCAGGTCAAGTCCGGCTGCCTTCCGATAGATGCCGGTGCAGTGGTCCAGAACGTTGCTACGGCCCTTGCCGTTTACGAGGCTGTCCAGAAGAACAAGCCTCTTGTCTCCAAGGTGATGACCGTTACGGGCAACTGTCTGCCTGCCGACAGAATGCACAACTACAGATTCCGTATCGGAACTCCACTGAGTTTCATCATAGAACAGGCCGGAGGCGTGCCCGAGGGTGCCGCGAAGATAATAAGCGGAGGCCCGATGATGGGCAAGGCCATCAGCAATCTTGATGCCTGCACCGTCAAGGGGTCGTCATCGATACTGTATCTTGATGCCGAGTCCACCAAGCGCAAGCCGGCAGGCAACTGTATCCGCTGCGGCAAGTGCTCGGATGCCTGCCCGATGGGACTCGAGCCTTTCCTGCTGAACAGGCTCTACAAGGCCGGGGATATCGAGGGACTCGAAAAGAACGCGGCCCAGGACTGCATAGAATGTGGATGCTGCCTGTACAGCTGCCCTGCAAACATCCCGTTGCTGGACAACGTGCGCCAGGCAAAGGCCCAGGCTCTGGGCGCAATCCGTGCGCGTGCCGCTGCGGCAAAGGCTGCTGCAGAAGCCACCAAGAAGTAATAATGTGAATGACTATGGATAAGTTACTAGTTTCACCTGCACCGCACCTGCACGTCAAGACTTCCACCAGGTCCCTCATGACGGACGTGGTGATTGCGCTGACTCCTGCAATACTGGTGTCCATCCTTTTCTACGGATGGAGTGAACTCATGGTCCTTGCCGTCAGCGTCGCTTCCTGCGTGCTTACGGAATGGGCCGTGACCAAGTTCCTCCTGAAGAGGCCGTCGACGATCTCAGACATGTCTGCGGTAATTACCGGCCTGCTGCTGGCGATGAATCTCCCTGCCAGCATTCCCTGGTGGGTTACAGTGATCGGAGGCGTTTTCTCAATAGGAGTAGTCAAGATGACTTTCGGAGGTTTGGGACAGAATGTGTTCAACCCTGCGATTGCCGGACGTATCTTCCTGTTGATTTCGTTCCCCGTATACATGACGGACTGGAGCATGACGGACGGTTTTGTCCCTGTCGTGGACGCCGTCAGCGGCGCCACCCCTCTGACCGCCCTCAAGGAGGCCCTTCTTTCCGGTTCAACCGTTTCCGAGTTCTTTGCCGAGAGCGGTCTTACCGTAAGGGACATGATACAGGATGTCGGGGCATCGGCCGGTGAAGTATCCAGCCTCGCCCTTCTGGCCGGCTTTGCCTACCTGCTTGTACGCAAGGTCGTCAAGATCTGGATACCGTTGAGCATTTTTGCCACCGTGGCCATCGTTTCAGGCATATTCAGCCTGGCCAATCCGGATCTGTATACCGGCCCCGTATTCAATATCTTCACGGGCGGCATGGTCCTCGGTGCCTGCTTCATGGCGACTGACTATGTCACGTCTCCGATGACAACGGCCGGAGGAATTATATACGGTATAGGAATCGGTCTTATCACCATGATGATCCGCTACTTCGGATCTTATCCAGAAGGCATGTCTTTCGCGATCCTGATAATGAACTGTACGGTGCCGCTGTTGAACAACTGGTTCCACAATAAAAAATACGGGAGGCCTTAACCATGGCAGCAAAATCTACACTGAAGAATATGGTTCTGTGCCTTGGACTTGTCTGCTTTATCTGTGCGGCGGTCCTTGGCGGGACTTATGTGTTGACGGCAGGCCCGATCGAGCAGGCCCGCCAGAACAAGACAAGGCAGTCCATCGCCAAGGTACTTCCCGAGTTCGGGGGTGATCCTGTCGAGAAGGTGGCTGCTTGGAACGGTACCGATTACACGTATTATGCAGTGGAAGGGACCGGATGCGCGGTGATTTCCACCGTTTCAGGATTCGGCGGCCCGCTCTCGGTAATGGTCGGGATAGTTGACGACGGTACTGTGTACAACACTGTTGTCCTTTCCCAGTCGGAGACTCCGGGGCTTGGCGCAAAATGCCAGACCGATGCCGCTTTTACGGATCAGTTCAAGGGATGGGACCCGGCTTCCAAGACCCTGCTTGTCAAGAAGGACGGCGGGGATGTGGACGCCATTACCGCATCAACGATCACTTCAAGGGCATATGCCCTTGCCATTTCAAATGCAATCGAGGTGTTCAAAACCGTAAATGCTGAAGGAGGGCTTGAAAATGAGCAGTAGACTTCACCAATTGACTAAAGGATTCGTCAAGGACAATCCTACCTTCTCTCTTGTGCTCGGAATGTGTCCGACACTTGCGACGACCACCTCTGCGATAAACGGCCTTGAGATGGGACTTGCTACAATGTTTGTGCTGATCCTCAGCAATATGGTCATTTCCCTGCTTGCGCCGGCGGTTCCGGACAAGGTCAGGATACCTGTCTATATAGTCGTCATCGCGACTTTCGTGACGGTTCTCCAGCTTGCGATGCAGGCTTTCGTCCCCGATGTGTACGAGACCCTCGGCCTGTTCATCCCGCTGATTGTAGTGAACTGCATAGTCCTGGGACGTGCCGAGGCTTTTGCGAACAAGAACTCTCTTGTCGACTCCGCCCTTGACGGCATAGGAATCGGCCTTGGTTTCACGATGTCTCTTACCGTAATCGGCATCATCAGGGAGATCCTCGGCAGCGGCTCCGTATTCGGATGGAAGTTCATCCCCGGCGACGGTGTGCTGGCTTTCGTGATGGCTCCGGGGGCGTTCATCGTTCTGGGCTACCTTATGGTTATTTTCAACAAGTATCTGGCTAAGAAGTAGATTTTTGCATCATGGAGTTCCTGCTTATTATCATATCCGCGATATTTGTCAACAATATCCTCCTCTCCCAGTTCCTGGGCATCTGTCCTTTCCTGGGAGTGTCAAACAAGCTTTCGACTGCAGTCGGAATGTCCGGTGCGGTGTGCTTTGTAATCACGCTGGCAACCGTGGTAACATATCTGCTCAACCAGTACCTGCTGGTTCCCTTCGGCCTGACTTTCCTCCAGACGATACTTTTCATCCTCGTGATCGCGGCTCTTGTCCAGATGGTCGAGATCGTGCTCAAGAAAATCAGCCCGTCCCTTTACCAGGCTCTGGGCATTTTCCTGCCCCTGATCACCACCAACTGTGCCGTGCTTGGCGTTGCCATCACTGTGGTCACAAAGGAGTTTTCGTTCGGCGGCGAGCCTGCGATGTTCAATCTCGGAGAAGCTACAGTCTACGCGGCGGCGACCTCGATAGGCTACGGTCTTGCCATGTGCCTGTTTGCAGGCCTTCGCGAGCACCTCGCCCTCAACAGCATACCCAAGCCTTTCAAGGGGCTTCCTATCGCGCTGATCACTGCTGGCATAATGGCTATGGCCTTCCTCGGTTTTTCAGGTATAGTTTAGTGTTTAACTAATAATCCGTTTTCTTATGAAGAAATTAATTGTTTTAGTACTGTCGCTGCTGGCCTTCGCTGCCAGCGCTTCAGCCCAGAGCAAGGCAATCGGTGTACGTATCTGCTACGGAGCCGAGGTCTCTTATCAGCACTACCTCGGAGGAGAGAATTTCCTTGAGGCCGACCTCGGATTCAACGGTGGAGCCGCCAACGGTTTCTACCTTACCGGAGTATATAACTTCAACATCGGCAATTCCGGAGACTTCAATTTCTATGCTGGCCCGGGAGCCCAGCTCGGCGTGTACAACTACCGTCGTGAGGACAACACCGTAGCTTCCAACTTCGGTCTTGCGATTGTCGGCCAGGTAGGCTGTGAATATGCCATCCCGGGAGTTCCTCTCGGAATATCCCTTGACTGGAGACCTGCTATCTTCCTTACGGGCGGCGGCTTCGGATGGGAAGGTTTCGGCCTTGGCATACGTTACAGGTTCTAAGTCCCTTGTGGGAATCACGTATACGGGGCGGCCTCACAGGGCTGCCCCGTTTTTTTGTCCCTGCACTCAGGCGAGCCATGTGCGCGATTTTGTAATTTGGGCCGGAATTGCTAACTTTATCGAATCGGATCGGACAATATGGAATACAGGATTCTGACAAGGGAGATGATTGCTCCCGCCATATGCAGGATGAAGGTCCATGCCCCGATGCTTGCCGCTTCGGCCAGGCCAGGGCAGTTCCTCATCGTGCGCAATGACGAAAAGGGTGAGCGTGTTCCGCTTACCATCAGTGACTATGACCCTGAAGAGGGCAGCGTGACGATAGTCGTTCAGGAGATAGGAGTCTCCACGAGTGAAATCGTATCACGCAAGGAAGGCGAATGCTTTGCCGACGTAGTAGGTCCTCTGGGCAATCCTTCGGATTTCGTCTCGGAGAGTGAGGACGCACTCAGGGCTGAAAGGTACATCTTCATTGCCGGAGGTGTCGGAGCCGCCCCCGTATATCCCCAGGTGAAGTGGCTTCATGAAAGGGGAGTCGCAGTCGATGTGATAATCGGAGCCAAGAATTCAGGCCTGCTGATCTACAAGAACGAAATGCAGCAGGTATGCGACAACCTGTTCGTATGCACCGATGACGGATCGGAAGGTTTTCACGGGATGGTGACAGCGATGCTTGAAAAACTTGTCTCCGAGGGCCGCAGCTACACCAGAGCGGTGGCCATAGGGCCCATGGTCATGATGAAATTCTCCGCCCTTACGGCCCGCAGGCTGGGCCTTCCCATAGTCGTGAGCCTCAATACTCTGATGGTTGACGGTACGGGAATGTGCGGGGCATGCAGGGTTACGGTCGGTGGAAAGATGAAATTCGCGTGCGTGGACGGGCCTGAATTCGACGGATACGAAGTCGACTTTGACGAGGCCATGCGGCGGCAGGGGCAGTACAGGCGTGAGGAACTCCTTGAGGACGAACAGCATCACTGCAGGATAGGGCGCAGCTGATATTCAGAACAGCCTGGGACATTTGCCGTCTTTGAGTGCTCTGATATTGGTGTGGCACTGTTCTGTCGAGAAGTCATGGTATCTCGGTGGCTCCACCTGGACTTGTGTCGAGGCGGGGATGCGTATAATGGCTTCCCTCCCGATTTCCCGTATCCTGCTGTCTTTGTCAAGGACTGTAGGCGCAATGCTCAGAACACCGTCTGAATACGTGCAGAAGTCAGGCAGCATGTTCTTTTCAGTGAATCTGACCGAGGTCTCTCTGACTTCGATCCCTTCAGCTTCCTGATCACGGCAGAGGCGTATCGTCGGATACAGGTAGACCTTGTCCCCGTCGGTCATAACCAGTTTGTAGCAGTCCTCGTCCGCGTCAAGGTATATGTAGTCATAGTCAGCATCCGAATTCTCCATTACTATCCTCAGGTCCCGGCTTCCGCTGCCCAGGTCCATGTCCGAGTACAGTCTTTCTCCGCTGTCGAAGTATATTGCTGAACTTGCCCCGAGATATCCGAGTATCCCGAGGCCGGCAATCCATGCCAGGAAAAGCAGCAGCCCCGGTTTCCACTTCGGGGATTTCAGATTGAATGTCATCAGTATCCCGCTGTAGAGTATGCAGATGAATGGTATCCCGAGTGTGGCCATGATTGCTATGATGCACAAGGTGACATTACCCGGGCCGGCCAGAGACGAGAAGAGTGTCGCGAGGCTGACGGGCAGTGCCAGCGATGCTCCGGCGGCAGACAGTGCCAGGGCTATCAGTGCGGTGAACGATATCAGGATCAGCAGTATCCCGACTATGGCCGATACGGACCTCGCTACCGTCCTCAGCAGGTCGGGATGCTCTTTGTTGAACTGTCTGGCCGAGTTCCCGATTTCCCTTGCCCCTTTGCCTGCATTGTACATTATGCTTTCCACCGTGTTCTTCTCTCCCCTCATCTGATACCTCTGTCCGACGGTCCTGGCTTCCGGAATGGCAAGCCAAAGTGCAAGATATGCAGCCACGGGCACCCAGAAGGCGGCCCTTGCCGCAGTGAGTGCGAACAGCAGGAAGATTCCGATTGCGATGATGCGGAACAGAATCGTGTCCTTGTCGAAATATGCCGCGAGACCGGAGCAGACTCCTCCAAGTATCTTGTCGTCCGGATTTCGGAAGAGTTTCCTCGCCTTTTTCCCGTTGTCACCGGATGATTTCGGCTCTTCGTCGATGTCTTTTACCGATCCGAGGGTGTCGCAGGCTTCCCGGGCCATCTGAACGCTCACAACGCCGGAACTGCTGCATTTCTCTGACAGCAGCTCGGCAAGACGTACCTCGATTTCTTCCATTATTTCCTTCCCGGAGGGATTCTGCGAGAAGTGCTTTTCCAGCGAATCAAGGTATTCTTTCAGAATATTGTATGCTTCCTCTTCCAGAGTGAATGCTGTCCTGCCTATGCAGGCCTTTACAACAGGTTTCATATCTGCCCTGCCTTTATTTTTTCTATTGTACTGACGATTTCATTCCATGCCGCGTCCATTTCCTGTAGCTGGGCTCTGCCCTTGTCGGTTATCGAGTAATATTTGCGCGGCGGCCCCTGGGGAGATTCCTCCCAGCGGTATGTCAGCAGCCCCTGGTTTTTCTGGCGTATCAGCAGCGGGTACAGCGTGCCTTCCACGACAATCATGTCTGCTTTCTTGAGTTCCGATATCAGTGAGGACGGGTATTCATCCTTCTTGCTGAGAATCAGAAGTATGCAGTATTCCAGCATGCCTTTCCGCATCTGGGACTTTACGTTCTCGACATTTATCCTGTCCATGAATCTTCTATTTTGAGGTTGTGAAGCGCCGTAGATTCTCTCCTGTCGGAGCCCAGCCGTACAGCTCGCATTTCTGCAATGGTGTCAGGGCGACGGGAGAAATGAGCCAGAGTATCAGGTAGGCCCATAGCCCGCTTCCAGCGCAGAAAATCAGAATGATGGCAATCACACGCACGAGTACGGTGTCTATGTTGAAATACTTGGCGATTCCGCTGCAGACTCCTGCGATCATGCAGTCGTCCTTGTCTCTGTAGAATTTGTGTGAAGGCCTGTCTGCGGCGGCGGGACCCCGGTTCACGTTGTCAGGATCGCTGCCGTCCGGCATCCCGAGCTGCCTGATGACTTTCTGTACCAGGTCTACATCGACTACATAGTTGAGTCCCCTGGAGGCTTCCGTGAACAGTTCTGCAATCCGTTCCTCGATTTCCACCATTACATCATCAGCCTGTGAGGCGGGCTCTATTCTGGACCTGAACGTAGCCAGCCATGAGTCAAGCATTGAGTAGGCATCGTTGCTGATAGTGAAGTTCCTGCCTCCTATGGCGACATTGGTAATCTGTTTCATTATCGTATGTTCTTGAAAGTTCTTTCCGGTGCAAAGATATGAATAAATTATAGTATTTTGCAATACAAAGTACTAAAATTATCGAAAATTATACGTGGCGGACAAATGTCGATAATCAGAAGCCGCGTTGGTGGATTTTTATCGACTTCTTAGTATATTAGCATTCTGTATTCCGTTTCATCCAGCAAGTCCCTGGTTTTCTTTTCCGGGGTTGTCTCCCCGTCAGGGGAGGATGGAGCGGCCTGACTGAAAACAATGGAGGAGCAATGATGTCAAGGTTTGGTTCCAGAGTGCCTGTGCGGGAGCAGGACCCCGCGGTGAGGGCGACAAATTTCGATGAGGTGTGCTATGGATACAACGAGGAGGAGGCTCTTCTCGAGGCTTCGCGTTGTCTGCATTGCAAGAACCCGCGCTGCGTTGCGGCCTGCCCGGTGAATCTGCAGATCCCGGAGTTCATAGCGAAACTCAAGGAGAAGGATATACCTGGAGCGTCAGCCGTGATAGCCAGGGATTCGTCGTTGCCGGCCGTCTGCGGCCGGGTGTGTCCTCAGGAGACTCAGTGCGAGGGCAGCTGTGTGCTTGGCGTGAAAGGGGAGCCGGTCGCTATAGGCAAGCTGGAGCGTTTCGTCGCAGACTATATGCGCGAACATCCAGGCGACGAGCCTGCGGCGGCGCCGCAGAATACGCCGCATAACGGAAGGAAGGTCGCTGTGGTCGGCTCCGGACCGGCCGGGCTTGCCTGCGCCGCGGATCTTGCAAAGTGGGGATATGATGTCACCGTGTTCGAGGCTCTTCACAAGCCGGGAGGGGTGCTGGAGTACGGAATTCCGGAGTTCAGGCTGCCCAAGGAAAAGGTCTTGAGGCGGGAGATAGAGGATGTCCTTCGTCTGGGCGTGAAAATAGAGACTAATGTGGTCGTGGGGAAGACTCTCACGGTCGATGACATGATGGACAGGATGGGCTTCGAGGCTGTGTTTATCGGGACCGGGGCCGGACTTCCGAAATTCGCCGGCATTCCAGGAGAGAACCTTTGCGGCGTCTTTTCTGCCAATGAGTTCCTGACCCGCAACAATCTGATGATGGCATACCGCAATGACTACCTGACGCCTGTGCACATCGGGAAGCGGGTCTGTGTCGTGGGCGGAGGCAATGTCGCGATGGATGCTGCGAGGACGGCTCTCAGGCTTGGCGCCGAGGTGCATATCGTATACCGCAGGACCAGTGCCGAACTCCCCGCCCGCAGGGAGGAAGTCCACCATGCCGAACAGGAAGGGATAGTGTTCGACATGCTTGTGAATCCGGTGGAAATAATCGGTGACGACAAGGGATGGGTCAAGTCGGTCAGATGTGTAAGGATGGAGCTCGGCGAGCCTGACGAGAGCGGCAGGCGCAGGCCTGTGCCTGTCAGCGGATCGGAATTCGAAATGCCGTTCGACACAGTCATAATGGCCTTGGGTACCACTTCAAATCCGTTGATCGCCAAGACTACAGGAGGTCTGGAGACTACTGCGAGAGGCTGCATTGTCGCCGACGCCAGCGGGGCGACCACGCGTCGCGGCGTGTTTGCCGGAGGAGATGCCGTCACCGGAGCCGCCACCGTCATACTCGCGATGGGGGCCGGCAGGACCGCCGCCAAGGCTATTGACGAATATCTGAATGGAGGAGCAGGCAAATGACAAAATCAATTTTTTCTGCTGTGCTGACGTGGAGGTTCTGGAGGGAGCTTCTCGTGATAACAGCGGCCATGTCCATCGCCGCTGCGGCAATCTACTATTTCCTCCTGCCTGGAAATCTTGTGCTTGGAAGCGTATCCGGCCTGGCAATGGTCATAAGCAGCCTGCTGGCAAAGGTCGGGATCACTCTCAAGGTATCGCTTGCCGTCACAATAATCAATGCCCTGTGCCTGCTGGTGGGATATCTGATGCTAGGCAAGGAATTCGGCATCAAGACGGCATACGCGTCGCTGGTGTTCGGCCCTCTGATAGATTTCTGGGAATGGGTATGCCCGTACCAGAGGCTTCTTGAGCCGGGCGCTACCTCTGTGATGGGCGACGTGTGGTTCGACCTTGTGTGCTTCGTGCTTATACTCAGTGCTTCGCAGGCCATACTGTTCCGGATGAATGCCTCGACCGGCGGCCTGGATATCCCTGCCAAGATCCTCAATGTCTACTATCACCTTGACATCGGCACGTCCGTAACTGTGGCGGGCATGATAATATGCTGTACGGCATTCTTCATCAATCCGTTCAGACTCGTGAT
The DNA here is from genome assembly GCA_944323775.1 of uncultured Bacteroidales bacterium. Taxonomy (GTDB): domain Bacteria; phylum Bacteroidota; class Bacteroidia; order Bacteroidales; family UBA932; genus Cryptobacteroides. The sequence goes on along the minus strand of CALUTT010000022.1, from coordinate 26,526 downwards.
TGTCGGCATAATCGGAACATGGCTGAACGGGCTGATCGTCGACTATTTCACCATCAGCCTTAACAAGCGCAAACGGGTGTGCATCATCTCCGAAGATTATGAGAGGATAAGGGAATACATCGTGAACACAGTCTCTCGCGGATGCAGCCTTTACGAGGTTGAGGGCGGCTACTCAGGCAAGATGACCAAGGAGATACAGAGCATCCTGACCCAGGACGAGTTCGCTTCCCTGATGACCTACATCCGTGAGAACAAGATACAGGCGTTCATCACAGCCGGCAACGTAAGCGAAGTCTACGGAATGTGGAGCCGTCATCATAAGATCCCGAAAAAGACGAGACACCATAACGGGAACTGAAGGCCCGGGGATTGAAGCGCAGGGTGCGCTTCTGGAGTGATTCCGGCGCGATTCGAACGCGCGACCCACAGCTTAGAAGGCTGTTGCTCTATCCAGCTGAGCTACGGAACCGTATTCTGTCCTTAATGGAGAGAGGACTGCAAAGATAGTGATATTTCGCGAAAAACAATCGTTTCAGACCAGCTCTATCCCTGCTTTTTTACATTCTTCCCTCATTTTGTCGGGCCAGATGCTGCTCTGGATCTCCCCGATATGCGCCTTGCGCAGCAAGTACATGCACAGGCGTGACTGACCTATGCCTCCTCCTATGGTAAGGGGAAGCCTGCCTTCCAGCAGCATTCTGTGGTAGGGGTACTGCAACTTGTATTCTTCGCCACGGGCCTTGAGCTGGGTCAGCAGGGCGTTTCTGTCCACCCTGATTCCCATGCTGGACAGTTCGAAGGGGCATTGCAGCACCGAATTCCATACCAGCAGGTCTCCGTTGAGCCCCGTGAACCCGTCGGAGTTGGGACTGCTCCAGTCATCGTAGTCCGCGGCTCTGCCGTCATGTTGTGTCCCGTCCGAGAGCTTCCCTCCGATTCCGATTATGAAGACTGCTCCGTACTCCCTGGCCGCACGCGCCTCTCTCTGTTTGGGCGGCAGTGTGGGGAAAGCCTGGAGGAGTTCTTCTGCATTGATGAAGTGTATCTCTTCCGGAAGTTCGGGCCTTATGGCCGGGAATTCGACGGACAGTCTGTTTTCCGTGACCTTTACGGCCTCGTATATTCTCCTTACGGTCTTCTTCAGAAAGGCGAGATTCCGGTCCTGAGCGGATATTACCTGTTCCCAGTCCCACTGGTCCACGTATATCGAGTGGATGTTGTCAAGTTCTTCATCCGGCCTGAGGGCGTTCATGTCCGTATATATGCCTTTGCCTTTTTCAAGTCCCATGGCGGCAAGCTTGACCCTTTTCCATTTGGCGAGGGAGTGGACGACTTCGGCCCTTGCGTCTCCAAGGTCTTTTACCGGAAAACTTACCGGCCTTTCGGTCCCGTTGAGGTCATCGTTGATGCCTGTGCCTGACATGACGACTACGGGAGCCGTCACCCTGAGCAGAGCAAGCTGTGCGGACAGGTTCAGTTGAAACATGTCTTTGACGCATTTGATGGCCTTCTCGGTGTTTTCGAGCGAGCCGAGCAGGTTGGAGTAGCCTTGCGGGATGGTAAGTTTCATGGCATCATTTGCTTTTCCGAAGCGTCATGTGCAGATACGAAGCCGCTCCGAAGACGATAATCAGTATTGCGTGGAGCTCATGGTTCAGTGTCGCGTAGAGTATGCCGGTCTCCCAGCTCATTCCGTACAGGGATTCCAGGCACAGGGATACCAGGTAATGATAGGCCCCTATCCCGCCCGGCACGGGAATGACTGATGCGATGTTTCCGACTCCTGAAATGATCAGGGCGTCCATTATCCCAAGATGGGCAAGCGGAGGAACGGCAAGGAACATGAAGTAGCACATCAGCAGGTACATTACCCAGATTCCTACGGTATACAGGACGAAAGCAGGCTTGTTGCGGACTTTGGAGATCACGGCAAGTCCTGCTGCGACATTGGAGATTGCCTTGGCGCTTCTGCCGAGGAACTTGCTGCGAGTGCGGAACCTGAAGACGGCCAGGAGCAGAAGCACTATTGCCACGGCTGCTGCTGCGGGTATCCACCACAGGGACCTGTCCGCCTTGCTGCCTACGGCTCCCAGTATGTTGTCCGAGAAAAAGGCACCGAAAGTATTCCATTTTGCCGTCAGTGCGATCACGAAGATTACGATGATTGAAATTATGTCGCAGATTCTTTCGCAGACTATGGTGCCGAGTACCTTGTCATAGCTCACGTTCTTCGAGCTGAGATATCCGCATCTGAGGAATTCTCCGGCGCCAGGCAGCACCACGTTCGCTACGTTGCTGACGTTTACGGCATCCCAGACCCTGTGTCTGCTGACTTCCGGATCGAAGGGCTCGATCAGAGCGCGCCACCTCTCTTCCCTGAACACCAGTGCAAGCGCCGAGGCCATGAAGAAAAGAATCACATATCCCCATCTGGTCTGTTTGAAATCCCTGGAGAACTGTTGCCAGTCAATGCCCCTGAATGCAAAATAGAGCAGCAGGGCGGCAAGCAGGAAAGACAGCGTGTACTTGATGACTTTGGATGTCTTGTTGCTCATAATTTGCAAATATATGCTAATTTTGCGTAATAAGCTGCAATCATAGTACGGAACATCTGATGAAAACTGCGACCAACAAGACAATACTCGGTATCGGGAACGCCCTCACCGATATCCTTGCCGTGCTGCCGGACGACAGCCTTCTGAGGGCCTACCATCTTCCGAAAGGAAGCATGCAGCATGTCGACATGGAGACCGGAGACAAGATATGGGCTGCACTGAAGCCTCTCGGAGTCAAGTATGTCGCAGGAGGGTCCGCTGCAAACACCATTACCTGCACCTCGATTCTGGGCATGCCGTCCAGCTTTATAGGCAAGATCGGCGACGACGAGCTGGGCATGCTCTTCAAGAGTGACCAGGAGCAGTACGGGGTGAAGACTAAGCTCCTGCGCAGTCCGCATTCCAGCGGGCGTTCCATGGTGTTCGTCACGGGTGCGAATGCGGAGCGTACTTTTGCGGTCTATCTCGGTGCGGCGCGCGATCTTGTGCCGGAAGATCTTGAAAGGGAGTATTTCGAGGGATATGACTATTTCCATATCGAGGGTTATCTTGTCCAGAACCAGCAGCTGATCCGCAGGGCAGTTGAATATGCGCATGATGCCGGATGCATTATCTCTCTTGACATGGCGTCGTACAATGTCGTCGAGTCAAACCTTGCGTTCCTGCATGACATAGTCGAGAAGTATGTCGACATCGTGTTTGCCAACGAGACCGAATCCAAGGCTTTTACGAAACTTTCCGATCCCGAGGCCGCGCTTGACGAGATCTCAAGGCTCTGCAGCATCGCAGTCGTGAAAGTCGGCAAGGACGGAAGCTGGATCAAGGCCGGAGACGAGAAGCATTTCATAGAAGCATGGCCTGCGGATACCGTTGACGCGACAGGAGCCGGCGACACATATGCGGCTGGATTCCTGTTCGCACATTCTCTGGGAATGCCTCTCAAGGTCTGTGGCGAGGCCGGTTCGATAATAGCCGCCAAGGTCGTCGAGGTCGTCGGGACCAAGATCGACGTACCCCGCTGGCGCGTGGCAAAGTCTGAACTCCGCGAGCTCTTCGCGTCATCATCGGTTGGAAAAGATGATTAGTCCGATACGATATGTTCTGCGCCGTATTGCGCTCAGACGCAATGCCAGCAGTGCGGTGCACTGCATCATGCCTCTTGGGGCGGTCAAGTCTGCGGCAGTCTTCATTGACAGGACTGCGCCGGGAGCGGATACCGCGGAAACCGCTGTCCGGGAATTCTTCTCGGGGCGTGGCATTACGGTGACTGTGCTTGCTCCTGACTCCGGTCAGCTGAACTGTGCGGGCTTCATGAAACGTCCTTTTCGGCAGCCGGGCGGCCAGGAGCGCAGCGAGGATCTGTTCATCTCTCTGTCGTGCAGGCCGGACGATTTCGCTTCAGAGTTCGAAGCGAGGTGCAGTCCTGCAAGATTCAAGGCAGGCTGTGTCGGGCTCGGCGGTGACGTCTTCGACCTGACCGTAAGCCTCCCTGACGGCGTGTCGATGGATCAGGCAGGAGTTTTCGGGGCGATTAAGGATTATTTACTGAAAATAGAATAATGACAACATCTTTGAAGAAGTATCTGCTTGTAGGCATCAAGGGCATAGGTATGGGGGCGGCAGATGTGATTCCGGGCGTATCCGGTGGAACCATAGCCTTCATGACCGGCATTTACGAAGAACTTGTCGGGTCAATCAATTCCATTGACGCAACGGCGGCGAGGCTGCTGTTCCGCGGAAGGCTGCGGGATTTCTGGAAGCACGTGAACGGTAATTTCCTGGTTTCCGTCTTTGCCGGCATACTTGTCAGCGTAATGTCGCTGGCAAAGCTCATGACCTACCTGCTTGAATACCTCCCGATACCCACATGGGCATTTTTCTTCGGTCTGATTGTCGCCTCTTCCGTGTTCATTCTCAGGGATATCAGTGACTGGAAGCCCAGGGACGCCGTGATGCTCCTGCTGGGAGTGGTCCTCGGCGTGGTGGTATGCACACTCTCGCCTGCCGAGACTCCGGATGCGCTGTGGTTCATCTTCATTTCCGGTGCCGTGGCGATATGTGCGATGATACTCCCCGGGATCAGCGGCAGTTTCATCCTCCTGATATTGGGTAAATACGAATTTATCCTTGCGACTCTTACCCGGATTCTGTCAGGCGAGAGCACGGCCATGGATTTTGCAGTCCTTGCTGTTTTCGTGCTGGGCGCGGTAGTGGGGATACTCAGTTTCTCCAAATTCCTGCACTGGCTTCTTGCCCGTTTCCACAGGGCGACTCTGCTGGTGCTCGCCGGATTCATCATCGGATCTCTGGTGAAGGTTTGGCCGTGGAGCAATATGGATACGGTCCTGGAGGCTCAGGTCCTTCGCGGCGGATCCATCTACGAGGTGGACATGCAGATACCATGGGCAATCGCATGCTGCGTTGCCGGAGCTGCGCTTGTCACGGCGCTGGAACTGCTTGCGAAGCGCAAGTCAGCATAGAGGCAGTGTCATTTCAGGACGAGCTCTACCGGACAGTGGTCTGACCCGAATATTTCGTCATGGATGTCCGTCGAGACTATTCTCGGCACAAGGTCCTCCGAGACGAGGAAATAATCTATTCTCCACCCTACGTTCCTTTCCCTGGCTCTCATCCTGTATGACCACCAGGAATATTTGGCTTCGTCCGGGTGCGAGCGGCGCCAGCTGTCACAGAACCCGCTTGCCAGCAGCTCAGTCATCTTGGCCCTTTCCTCGTCTGTGAATCCGGCGTTTGTGTGGTTGGTTGCCGGATTCTTGAGGTCTATCTCTTCGTGGGCGACGTTCATGTCTCCGCATATTACGACTCCTTTCCTGGCTGCCAGCCCGCAGACATAGCGGCGGAAGTCATCCTCCCATCTCATCCTGTAGCCGAGCCTTTTGAGCCCGTCCTGTGAATTCGGGGTATATACATTTACAAGATAGAAGTCCGGGGTCTCGAAGCATATTACACGGCCTTCCGTGTCGTGCTCGTCACTCCCGATGCCGTAAGTCACCGAGAGAGGCTCGATTCTGGAATATATGCAGGTGCCTGAGTAGCCTTTCTTCTCGGCATAGTTCCACCATGATCCGTATCCGTCGAAGCGGAGGTCGATCTGCCCTTCCTGCAGCTTTGTCTCCTGCAGGCATACGAAGTCAGCGTCAAGGGCACGGAATGTCTCGGCAAAGCCCTTGCCTGCCACGGCCCTGAGTCCGTTAACGTTCCAACTTATCAGTTTCATGGCGTCAAATGTACGAATTTATTTGCAATCAGGCAGCCGGGCAATATGGTAGACATGTTCGGCAGAGCAAAATAAATTTGTTATATTTGTCCTCTGCAAGCGGCCTGAAGGCTGTAACTTCCATTTGAAATGAGAGATTTTCTGATTACCAACACCCTTACCCGCAAGAAGGAGCTCTTCGTACCGGTGCATCCGGGTCACGTCGGCATGTATGTTTGCGGTCCGACAGTCTATGGTGACGCGCATCTGGGCCACGCAAGGCCCGGGGTCACGTATGACGTCCTGTTCAAGTTCCTGCGTCATCTCGGATACAAGGTCCGCTATGTGCGCAACATTACTGACGTAGGCCACCTCGAACACGATTCCGACGACGGGGAAGACAAGATAAGCAAGAAGGCCCGCATCGAGCAGGTCGAGCCTATGGAAGTGGTCCAGACATATACGCTCCGCTACCATGAGGCCATGCGCAAGCTGAATGTGGCGCCTCCTTCGATCGAGCCGAGGGCTTCAGGCCACATTATCGAGCAGATCGAGGCTGTAAAGAAGATTCTTGCGGCCGGCTATGCCTACGAGAGCAACGGAAGCGTGTATTTCGATGTCCAGAAATACAACCGTGACTTTCATTACGGAGTGTTGTCTGGACGCAATCTCGATGACACCAGGGAGGGGACAAGAGCCCTTGACGGGCAGAGTGACAAGCGTGCTCCCTTTGACTTCGCTCTCTGGAAGAAGGCCGAGCCCGAGCATATCATGCGCTGGAACTCTCCCTGGGGAGAGGGCTTCCCGGGATGGCATCTGGAATGTTCGGTGATGGGGGAGAAATACCTTGGCAGGGAGTTTGACATCCACGGTGGAGGCATGGACCTGATGTTCCCACACCATGAATGTGAAATCGCGCAGAATGTGGCCAGCAGGGGTACTCAGGGCGTACGCTACTGGGTGCACAACAATCTTATCACCATAGGCGGGCAGAAAATGGGCAAGTCCCTGGGGAATTTCATCACTCTGCCTGAGCTCTTCAGCGGGAACCATCCCAAACTCGAGCAGGCATACAGTCCGATGACTGTGAGGTTCTTCATACTTCAGGCACACTACCGCGGCACTCTCGACTTCTCGAACGATGCTCTCAGGGCTGCGGAGAAAGGCCTTCACAGGGTGCTTCAGGCCGCAAGGGATCTGTATTCGATGGCCGGACGCCAGATGCCGAAGTACGAGTACGGCGAGCTGTCTGAGAGTGTCGCTCCTGACAGCTGCAATGCGGATTCTCCGGAGGTCCGTTCAATCTTCGAGGGCATATACGATGCGCTTTGCGACGACCTCAACACTCCTATGGCGCTTGCCGCGATTTCAGAGTCGGTAAGGCTTGTTAATTCAGCGAAATCCGGTCAGGTTAAGCTCTCTGAAGCTGACCTTGCCACCCTGGTCCAGCTATATGACGATATTGTGTTCGGCGTTCTCGGCCTTGTTGACGAGGAGTCTTCCGACGATTCCATGGGCAAGGTGGTTTCAGGCCTGATGGACATGGTTCTCGAAAGCCGTTCTGCGGCGAAGGCGGCCAAGGACTGGAGCACTTCCGACAGGATACGCGACAGTCTCAAGGCGCTAGGCATCCAGGTAAAGGATACCAAGGACGGAGCCGAATGGACTTTTACGGAATAGAGCCTGGTCTCAGGCTATGATGCTTCCAAGAAAGATGTTCATTTCGGAAGCGGACATTTTGCGGCGGCGGGCATAGTCCTCCGCCGCTTCTTTGCTTATCCTGCGTATTTCGGGATAGCATGCGTCGGGATGGACGAATATCATGCCGCAGATGCTGGCTTCCGGTATCATGGCGCAGCTCTCGGTCAGGCTTATCCCCAGTTTTTCCGAGTCGGGGAGCAGCCTGAGGATGTCCCTTTTCAGGGAATGGTCCGGGCAGCTTGCGTATCCGACGGCAGGCTTGACTGTCACGGCCTTGCAGTCCTTGGGAATCGCAGGCTTGAGCTGTGCGTCAATCCATGATGACGCGGCTTCGGCCAGCGTCACCATTACTGCTCTCCGCATCACGGCGTCGCATTCGCAGCATTCGCACGACGGTGCACCTTCTGTCGGCAGAACGCTCAGCGCGAACAATCCGACAGGGGAGTCGAATCCGTACTCCGTGGGAGCGACGAAATCGCACAATGACATGCGTTTTCCGTCGGGCTGGCGGAGCATCGGCAGTCTGTAGCTCTCGCATATGATTTCGTCCGCCTCGCTGCGGCATGCATCGAACCTGACGCAGACCGTAATCCGGCACAATCCTTCGCGTGACATCCTGTCAATCATCCTGACGGCCTCTGCATTAAGGCTTGCCGCGGCCTCTTCTCTGTTCTCCCTTACGCCGAGGCTGGTGTAGAACAGTTTCCAGTCAAAATACGGAAGAACATCCTTTATCTGCAGCTGTCTGGCCTTCATGTCATCGAAATGCTTTCCATGCAGGAATGATTCCTTAGGGAACGGCTGCGGGAGAGGAGCCTGCTGCTGTGCATGACTGGCCCTTGATGAGGCATAGAGCTCTCTGAGACGTGACTGTTCTTCGTGCTGCTGGCGTTCGCACTCGTCTCTTGAAGACAGGAGCCTGGATGCAAGTACGGCGGTAGACGAGGCGTCAGAGCCGTAGAAGACATGACTGTACAGAGGAGCAAGCTTGACGGCCGTGTGCAGGGCGGAAGTAGTGGCGCCTCCGACGATGAGCGGAGTCGTCATTCCCTTTGAGGCCATTGCACGGCAGAGCTCCTCCATCTGGTACAGCGAAGGAGTTATGAGCCCGCTTACTCCTATTATGTCGGCTTTGGCCTGTCCGGCCTTTTCAAGTATTGTCTCTGCCGGGACCATGACTCCCAGGTCGCACACTTCGAATCCGTTGCAGCCCATCACGATTCCGACGATGTTCTTCCCGATGTCATGCACGTCGCCCTTGACAGTGGCGAGAAGAGCGAGCGGCCTGTGCCTGGACGAGCTGTCGGCATTTCTGTCTTCTTCCATGTATGGCTGGAGGATGCCAACGGCCTCGCGCATAGTCTTGGCTGATTTGACGACCTGCGGCAGGAACATCTTCCCTTCCGCAAACATGTCTCCCACTGCTGCCATTCCTGCCATCAGCGGGCCTTCAATCACGTCTACGGCCTTCCCGGTCCTGGAAAGGCATTCGAGGACATCTTCCCTGAGCGTTTCCGATCCGCCTCTGACAAGGGCCTTCTGCAGTCTTTGCCCTGCATCCGCTTCTTTGTCTTCCTGGGCGGAGGGTGTCACGGCCCCTGCTGAGTCCTGTCTGCCTGTGGCATCGCCCTGCCGCTGCATCTCTGCCGCCTTGGCAAGCAGCCTCTCGGTGGCTCCGGGGTCGGTGTCGAGTATCACGTCGCTCACACATTTGAGGAGAGAAGGCTCGATGTCGTCATAGACCATGAGCATGGCAGGATTGACTATTCCCATGTCGAGCCCTGCGGCGATGGCATGATACAGGAACACAGAGTGCATGGCTTCTCTCACGGCATTGTTCCCCCGGAAAGCGAAAGACAGATTCGAGATGCCTCCGGAAGTCAGTGCCCCGGGAAGGTTGGCCTTTATCCACCTTACGGCTTCTATGAAATCCGTGGCGTAACGTGAATGCTCTGGTATGCCTGTCCCTACTGAAAGCACTCCGGGGTCGAAAATGATATTGTGCGGCTCGAATCCTGCCTTGTCAAGCAGCAGCCTGTAGGCCCGGCTGCATATCGCAGTCTTTCTTTCGTATGTCGTGGCCTGTCCCTGCTCGTCAAACGCCATCACGACGACGGCGGCACCAAGACGTCTGGCTTCGACGGCCTTTGAGATGAAACTGTCCTCTCCTTCTCTGAGCGAGATGGAGTTGACTATGCATTTCCCCTGAGCGTTCTTCAGTCCGGCGAGGACAGTCTCCCAGTGAGACGAGTCGATCATCACCGCGGCACGTGCCACTGCAGGTTCGTTTTCAGCATAGCGCAGGAATTTTTCCATCTCGGAGCGCGAATCCAGCATTGCGTCATCCATGTTGACATCCATGACTGATGCTCCGCTGTCAAGTTGCGAGCAGGCCACGGACATCGCCTGTGCGTAGTCTCCTCCCGCAATCAGTCTGGCGAATTTCCGCGAGCCGGCCACATTGGTGCGCTCGGCGATGTTTGTGAAGTTGTATTTCCTGTCGATGGCGACGGACTCCAGGCCGCTGACATGCAGAATGTCTGATTTGTGCTGCTTGGGCCGGCAGGGGCATCCGCGCACCGCAGAAGCAATTGCAGCTATATGTTCAGGAGTAGTTCCGCAGCATCCTCCGACTATGTTCAGCAGGCCCTCTTTTGCGAGGACGGCGAGATGCGAGGCCATGGTTTCCGGACTCTGGTCATAGGCTCCCATTTCGTTCGGCAGTCCGGCGTTAGGGTAAAGGCTCAATGCGCAGTCCGACCACGAGGCCATGTCTCTGGCAAGGGGAATGAGTTCCTCGGCGCCAAGGGAGCAGTTAAGTCCGAAAGAAACCGGGTCCGCATGCTCCACTGAACGGTAGAATGCCTCGATGGTCTGCCCGGTCAGAGTCCTTCCGCTCCGGTCGCTGGAGGAAACGGAAATCATTACGGGCAGGTCCAGGGCCGGGTTTTCGGCCGCCAGTCTCTTCAAGGCATATATCGCTGCCTTGGTGTTCAGGGCGTCGAAGCAGGTCTCCAGCAATATCAGGTCGGCTCCTCCTTCGGCCAGTCCGCGAATCTGTTCGGCGTATGCCGCCTGCATCGTGTCGAAGTCCACTTGCCTGTATGCGGGGTCCGAAATGTCCTGTGCCAGTGAAAGAGACTTGGATGTGGGTCCTGCGCTGCCAGCCACCCATACTTTCCTGTCCGCACTGTCAGCCGCCTCCCGGGCGAGGCGTGCAGCCGTGAAGGCCATGTCATATGCTCTGTCGGAACAGCCGTACTCGCTTTGGGAGATTCTGTTCGCGGAAAAGGAGTTGGTCTCTATTATGTCGGCTCCGGCTGCTATGTACTGCCTGTGTATTTTGCCGATAGTTTCCGGACGGGTAAAGTTGAAACTTTCGCTGTTGCCGCTCAGACCGTAATGCTGGAGCATGGTGCCCATAGCTCCGTCCAGGACAAGTATGCGCCCGTACAGGGAGTCGAGGAATTCTTTCATTGTCTTAGAAACAGTCTCTGAGTATACCCGCTACATTGCTGGCTTTGCCCATTGTGTAGAAGTGAACCGCCGGGACTCCGTGGGCGAGCAGATCCCTGCACTGTTCGGTGCACCACTGCTGTCCTATGCGGTAGCATGCCTGCTTGTCCTCCTTGAAGGTTTCCAGCTCGACGACCAGTTCCTGCGGGATGTCTATTGAGAAAGTCTCGGGGAGCAGCTGGGTCTGTCTGTATGACGAGAGCGGCTTGAGTCCAGGTATTATCGGGACTGTGATGCCTGCCGCACGGCATCTGTCGGAAAAATCGTAGAATACCCTGTTGTCAAAAAACATCTGGGTGACAATATAGTCGGCCCCGGCATCCACCTTTTGTCTGAGCATTTCGATGTCGCGTTCCATGTTCGGAGCCTCGAAGTGCTTCTCAGGATAGGCGCCGACTCCGACCGAGAAGAACTGTTCCGAGGCGAGTCTTTCGCGCTCGAAGCGGTGTATCGCCTCCACGAGCTCGTTGGCGTGGCTGTAGCCTCCGGCCTCGGGGGTGAAACGCTTCTCCCCGGTGATGCAGTCTCCTCTGAGGGCAAAGACGTTGCTGATTCCCATGAAGTGGAAGTCCTGGAGCTGGAATTCGATCTGTTCTGCCGATGCGCCTCCGCAGATAAGATGGGGAACAACTTCGACCTTGAATTCTGACTGGATCGCTCCGCATACGGCACTTTCACTGATCCTTCTCCGGACGAGCCGCCTGACATAGCTTCCGTCAGGCTTTGGAGTGAATTCCACCTCGTCCCTGTGACATGTGACGTTGATGTACTTCGGGCTGAACTCCATGAACGGGCGTATCTCATCCAGAAGTTCGGCCTTGGTCAGACCTGTCATCGGCGGCACTATCTCCAGAGACGGGTATGGCCGCTTGCTTGAAGACAGTATTTCTGAAACTTTCATCTTGCGGACATTATATTTTTGCGAATGCCTGTTCGAGGTCGGCGATAATGTCGTCAATATGCTCGACGCCGACGGACAGTCTGACTGTCGTAGGTGTTATGTGCTGCTGCCGGAGTTCTTCGGGGGTCATCTGGGAGTGCGTCGTGGTGTACGGGTGTATGACCAGGCTCTTCATGTCGGCAACATTCGCCAGCAGGGAGAACAGTTCCAGACTGTCTATAAAGCGCCATGTATCCTCAAGCGTGCCCTTGATCTCGAAAGTGAATATCGAGCCTCCTCCGTTCGGGAAATACTTCCTGTACAGGGCATTGTCAGGGTGGTTGGCGAGTGACGGGTGGTTGACCTTGGCGACTTTCGGATGTGAGGCAAGGAACTTCACTACCTCGAGTGCATTGGAAGTGTGCCTCTCCATCCTCAGAGGGAGGCTCTCTACACCCTGGAGCAGCAGCCATGCGTTGAAAGGGCTTATGGCGGCTCCCGTATCCCTGAGGATTACGTCCCTTACTCTGTTGACGAACGGGGCGTCAGGAGTCATCTCGGCGAATATGCCTCCATGGTAGTTGGGGTCGGGGCGGGCTATCGTGGGGAACTTGTCCGGCTCCCTGCTCCAGTCGAAGGTTCCGGCGTCGACTATGATTCCGCCAAGCGATGTCCCGTGCCCTCCGATGAATTTGGTTGCGGAGTGGACCACAACATCGGCTCCGTGCATAATCGGCTGGATCAGCAGCGGCGCAAAGGTGTTGTCCACCATGAAAACAATGTTGTGCCTGTGAGCCACTTCTGCAATGGCGTCCAGGTCTGTGACGTCGGAGTTCGGGTTGCCGAAGGTCTCTGCGTATATCACTTTGGTGTTCGGCCTGATGGCGGCTTCAAGAGCCCTCGTGTCGTTCACCTTCAGTATCGTGTTGTCTATGCCCCAGGTCTTGAGAGTGTGGGTGATGAGGTTGAATGTGCCTCCGTACAGGTTGTCGGCCGCTATTACATGGTCCCCCTGCTGGAGTACGTTCTGGAGTGCATATGTGACGGCTGCAGCTCCTGAGGCGACTGCCAGGGCCGCCTTGCCTCCCTCGAGGGCCGCTATCCTCTGTTCCAGGACTGCCTGGGTTGAGTTGGTCATGCGCCCGTATATGTTGCCTGGTGCGCGCAGGGCGAAACGGTCTGCTGCGTTGCTGCAGCTGCTGAAAACATATGATGTCGTCTGGTATATGGGTACTGCCCTGGAATCTGTCGCCGGGTCAGCTTTTTCCTGCCCTACATGCAGGGCCATTGTTTCCGGATGGAGTCTGTCTTTGTTCATTGCCTGTCGCTGTTGTTTTGCTTGTGTGTCATGATGTCCAGTATCATGCGGTCCGTCTCGTTCATCCCGTCCCTGCCTATTGCGGTAAGGTTGCGTATGCACTGGTCGACGTCAGTGTCTATTATTCCCTCGATAGGGCTTACGCATTCGTTTTCCATGGCCATCAGGGCCGAGAGTACGGCAGTCGATACGCCGCTGGAGATCTTCAGTGCGCAGCTTGGCTTGGCACCGTCGCATATCATGCCTGTGAGGTTGGCGATCATGTTCTTCACCGCGCTGCAGATCTGTTTGAACCCGCCTCCCATAAGATAGGTTATTCCGCAGCTTGAACCTGTGGCCGCCACGACGCAGCCGCATAGTGCCGAAAGGCATCCGAGGTTCTGCTTGATGTATATGGCCGTGAGGTGGCTGAGCGTCAGGGCCCTTATGAGCTGTTCCTCGCTTGACTTGCGCTCTTCGGCATATACTACCACCGGCAGTGTGGCTGCAATTCCCTGGTTGCCCGACCCGGAGTTGCTCATTACCGGAATCTTTTCCCCGGCCATTCTGGCGTCACATGCTGCGGAGGTATATGAGAGGATTCTGGAGAAGGTGCTGTCTCCCATGGTCTGTCTCTCAAGGCTGTTCTTGAGTATTTTCCCGAGCTTGTGTCCGTAGGAGCCCTCGAAGGAATGTTCGGCGGCAGCCTTGTTGAGCCTTTTTGCCTCAAGGATGAATTCCAGCTCCTCGAGCGGGGTCTCCATCGAGAATTCCCAGACTTTCTGCAGGTTCAGCTGGGGCTCGTCCGTGCAATCCGCATCATGTCCGGGGGTTTCCTGCCTGTCATCAAGCAGGATTTCGGAATCCTTCTCGACTCTTACGAAATGCGTGTGGCTGCCTTCTATCACGGCAGTCGCCATATGTGAGCCTGAACTGGCGCGGACTTCGATGTAGAGCTTGTCCGGGGCGTCGTCTTTGAGCGAGATTGTGATTCTCCCTTCGGATATGTATTTCCTGCCGCGTGCGACTGCCTCAGGGGTGACGTCCCTGAGCACCTCGAGTCCGTAACACGAGCGGCCTATGTCAGCCCCGAGGGCTATGGCTATCGGAAGTCCTGTCATGCCGGTGCCCGGGATTCCGACTCCCATCGCGTTCTTGAGAATGTTGGCGCTGAGGGCGGCTTCGATCTTTTCAGGGAGTCCGCCCAGTGTTTCGGCCGCTTTTGCCGTACACAGTGCCACGGCTATCGGTTCGGTACATCCGATTGCCGGAACGACCTCCCTCTTAATGAGGGCGAGTATCTGTCTGCGTTCTGTTTCTGAAATCATAACCTGCCAAAATTAAAGATTTTCGGCGAATAATGAAAGAACAACGGGCCCCCGAGGGAGCCCGTCGCATCTTGTTGTATCAAAAAGGTTTCAGGCCTAGAGTTCGTTGAGCTCCTGGGTCATGTCATCCTTGCGTCCTACGATAATGTCCTGGTATTCCTTCAGACCGGTGCCCGCCGGAATCAGATGTCCGCAGATGACGTTTTCCTTCAGGCCCTCAAGATGGTCGACTCTTCCCCTGATCGCCGCCTCGCTGAGAACTTTGGTAGTCTCCTGGAATGAGGCTGCGGAGATGAAGCTGTCGGTCTTGAGCGCGGCTCTGGTGATACCCTGAAGTATCAGCCTTGCCGTGGCCGGCTGCGCGAGTCTGGCCGATATGGCCTCGAGTCCCTGTCTCTGAAGGGAATCGTTCTCGCTGCGCAGTTCGCGTGAGCCGATAATGTCGCCGGCCTGGTACTTCTGGGACCCGCCGGGGGTCAGAACCACGTACTTGCCGAAGATGCGGTCGTTGGTGTCCACGAACTTCCACTTGTCGACAAGTTCCTCTGCCAGGAACTCCGTGTCTCCGGGATTGGTTATCTCTACCTTGCGCATCATCTGTCTTACGATAATCTCGAAGTGCTTGTCGTTGATCTTTACGCCCTGGAGGCGGTATACGGCCTGTACTTCATTGACTATGTATTCCTGAGCCCTTACGGGACCGAGGATGTTGAGGATGTCGCTGGGTGATATTCCTCCGTCTGAGAGGGGAGAGCCGGCCTTCACGTAGTCGTTCTCCTGTACAAGTATCTGCTTGGTAAGAGGAACGAGGTAGTGCTTCTCGACTCCGAACTTGTTGTGGACAATGATCTCGCGGTTGCCTCGCTTGATCTTGCCCATGAGGACTTCGCCGTTGATTTCGGAGAGGATTGCAGGGCTGGACGGGTTGCGGGCCTCGAAGAGTTCCGTGACACGCGGCAGACCTCCGGTGATGTCGCTTGCCTTGCCGATTGCGCGCGGAATCTTCATGATGACGTCGCCGACCTTGACCTTGTCACCGTTCTCGGCCATGATGTGTGCTCCGACAGGCAGGTTGTACTGCTTGAGAGTCTCGCCGTTTTCTCCCACGATGTGCAGGATAGG
Source organism: uncultured Bacteroidales bacterium (assembly GCA_944323775.1). Classification (GTDB taxonomy): domain Bacteria; phylum Bacteroidota; class Bacteroidia; order Bacteroidales; family UBA932; genus Cryptobacteroides. The sequence continues at coordinate 10,910 of CALUTT010000022.1, read as the reverse complement.
TGTCCTGGTCTTGTCCTTGGACTCGATGATCACCTTGTCAGTACTGGTAGAGAACTCGTCTGCGCTTTCCTTCTGGTAGGTTGCGTCCTCGATCATGTTCTCGAAGCGTACGGTACCCGCGGTCTCTACGATCGTGGTTGCGTTGTATGCGTCCCAGTTGCAGATGAGGTCACCCTTGGTGACTTTTTCGGAATCCTTCTTGTAGATCACGGCTCCGTAAGGAACGTCGTACTGAGAATAGGTGATTCCGGTGTTCTCGTCGATGATCCTGAGTTCGGTCATTCGGCTCACGACTACGGTCTCGGTAGTGCCCTGGTCGGTGACTCTCTCGATGGTACGCAGCTCCTCGTATTTGAGCACGCCGTCGTACTTGGATTCGATCGATGAGTCAGCGGCTGATGAAGATGCTGTACCTCCGACGTGGAAGGTTCGCAGTGTCAGCTGTGTACCAGGCTCTCCGATTGACTGTGCCGCGATCACGCCGACAACTTCTCCCTTCTCGACCATCCTGCTTGTGGCAAGGTTGCGTCCGTAGCACTTGGCGCAGACTCCCTTGCGGCTCTCGCAGGTAAGCACTGAACGGATTTCGACCTGCTCGATAGGAAGCGAGTCAATGAGATCTGCCTCCTTCTCGCGGATTTCCTCGCCGGCCTTGATGATGAGCTCTCCGGTGAGAGGATTGAAGATATCGTGCACGGAGGTGCGTCCGAGTATCCTTTCTCCGAGCGACTCCACGACTTCATCCTTGTTCTTGATGGCCGTGGCGATCAGGCCTCTGAGTGTTCCGCAGTCTTCCTCGGTAATTATCACGTCGTGTGAAACATCGACGAGCCTTCTGGTAAGGTATCCCGCATCGGCCGTCTTGAGGGCGGTATCCGCAAGACCCTTTCGCGCACCGTGGGTGGAGATGAAGTACTCAAGCACCGTCATGCCCTCCTTGAGGTTGGAAACGATAGGGTTCTCGATGATGTCCGCGCCTGAGGCACCTGCCTTCTGGGGCTTGGCCATAAGTCCACGCATACCGCAGAGCTGCTTGATCTGGGTGGTTGAACCACGGGCTCCTGAGTCAAGCATCATGTATACGGGATTGAATCCCTGCTGGTCTTCGGAAATCTGCTTTGTAACGATCTTCGTGAGCTTGTTGTCCACTGCGGACCACAGGTCGATGACCTTGTTGTAGCGCTCGTTGTTCGTGATGAAACCGTTGTCGTAGTCGTCGCGGATCTCTGCAACCTTCTTGTAGGCGTCTTCCACAAGGGTAGTCTTCTCCTGAGGGACGATGACGTCTCCGAGGTTGAACGATATTCCCGCGCGGAATGCCTGGTCGTAGCCGAGGTTCTTGATGTCGTCGAGGAACTTGGCCGTACGGGTTACACCGGTATGCTTGATGACGTTTGTGATGATCTTGCGCAGGCTCTTCTTTCCGAGCACCTCATTCACATACGGCACCTCGTCAGGAACAAACTGATTGACGATGATTCGTCCTGCAGTCGTCTCTACCAGCTGTGTGCCCTTCGAGGGATCCTGCTTGTCAAGCGGCAGGCGGACCTTGATCAGGGCATGCATCTCTATGGCCTTTTCGTTGTATGCGATGATTACTTCCTCGGGCGAGTAGAAGCACATGTTCTCTCCCTTGGCGCCGGGACGGATCTTGGTGATGTAGTACAGACCGAGAACCATGTCCTGGGACGGCACGGTGATAGGCGCTCCGTTTGCAGGGTTGAGGATGTTCTGGGATCCCAGCATGAGAAGCTGGGCTTCCATTATCGCCGCATTGCCGAGAGGAAGGTGCACGGCCATCTGGTCACCGTCGAAGTCGGCGTTGAATGCCGTACATGCGAGAGGGTGAAGCTGTATGGCCTTGCCTTCGATCATCCTCGGCTGGAAAGCCTGGATACCCAGCCTGTGCAGGGTAGGGGCACGGTTGAGAAGGACGGGATGTCCCTTCATCACGTTCTCCAGAATGTCCCAGATGACCGGATCCTTGCGGTCTACAATCTTCTTGGCCGACTTTACGGTCTTCACGATGCCGCGCTCGATGAGCTTGCGGATTATGAAAGGCTTGTAGAGCTCGGCCGCCATGAATTTCGGAAGTCCGCACTCGTGCATGTTGAGTTCCGGACCCACCACGATAACGGAACGGGCCGAATAGTCGACACGTTTTCCGAGGAGGTTCTGACGGAACCGGCCCTGCTTGCCCTTGAGTGAGTCGGACAGGGACTTCAGCGCCCTGTTGGATTCGCTCTTGACTGCAGATGACTTCTTGGAATTGTCGAAAAGCGAGTCTACCGCTTCCTGAAGCATACGCTTCTCGTTGCGGAGAATCACTTCCGGAGCCTTTATCTCGATAAGCCTCTTGAGTCGGTTGTTGCGGATAATCACGCGTCTGTACAGGTCATTGAGGTCGGATGTCGCGAAACGTCCGCCGTCGAGCGGAACAAGAGGACGCAGATCCGGCGGAATGACCGGAATATTCGACATGATCATCCATTCGGGGCGGTTGATCCCCTTGGATTCCTGAAACCACTTGACTACCTGGAGCCTCTTGAGAATGTCGGCCTTGCGCTGCTGCGAGGTCTCGACGTTCATCCTTTCCCTGAGCTGCTTTCCGAGCTCGTCGACATCTATCTCCTTGAGGAGGTCGTAGATGCCTTCAGCTCCCATCTTGGCGATGAACTTCTCGGGATCTGAATCGGGCAGGTTGGCATTGCCCGGAAGGGTGGCGAGCACGTCAAGGTACTCGTCCTCCGAGAGCAGTGCCATCTTTTCGACGTTGCTGGCTCCGGGATTGACTACTATGTATTTCTCATAGTAGATGACTGACTCGAGCTTCTTAGCCGGCAGTCCGAGCAGGGCTGAAATCTTGTTCGGCGCTGACTTGAAGTACCAGATGTGAGCTACCGGGACGGTCAACTTTATATGGCCCATCCTCTCGCGGCGTACCTTCTTCTCGGTAACCTCGACCTTGCACCTGTCGCAGGTGATTCCGCGATAGCGAACGCCCTTGTACTTTCCGCAATAGCACTCATAGTCCTTGGTAGGACCGAAAATCATCTCGCAGAACAGGCCGTCCCTTTCGGGCTTGTATGTCCTGTAGTTGACGGTTTCGGGCTTGAGGACCTCGCCGCTGGAACGCTTGGTAATGTCCTCAGGAGACGCCAGAGCTATGCTTATTGTCTGAAAGTTGCTCTTTATCTTGTTGTCTTTGTTGTTGAATATGGGCATATTACTGTTCGTTCAAACAATTATTCCAAAGTAATCTTGAGTCCGAGTCCGCGGAGCTCGTGGAGGAGTACGTTCAGGGATTCCGGTATGCCTGCAGGCGGTATGGGATCTCCCTTTACGATTGCTTCGTAGGTCTTTGCCCTGCCGACAACGTCATCAGACTTGACGGTAAGGATTTCCTGCAGGGCGTTGGCCGCACCGAATGCCTCGAGGGCCCAGACCTCCATTTCTCCGAATCTCTGTCCACCGAACTGCGACTTTCCTCCGAGAGGCTGCTGGGTGATGAGCGAATACGGTCCGATAGAACGTGCGTGCATCTTGTCGTCGACCATGTGCCCGAGCTTGATCATGTAGATGACGCCCACGGTTGCCGGCTGGTCGAAGTAGTCTCCGGTCCCTCCGTCACGCAGACGGGTCTTGCCGAATCTCGGAACTCCAGCCTTGTCGGTGTAGTCACATATCTCCTCGATGCTGGCACCGTCAAAGATCGGTGTGCTGAACTTGAGGCCAAGTCTGGCTCCGGCCCATCCGAGCACGGTCTCGTAGATCTGTCCCAGGTTCATACGTGAAGGTACGCCCAGCGGGTTGAGAACTATGTCGACAGGTGTTCCGTCCTCGAGGAAAGGCATGTCCTCCTGACGGACGATCTTGGCGACGATACCCTTGTTTCCGTGGCGTCCCGCCATCTTATCGCCCACGGTGATCTTGCGCTTCTTGGCAATGTACACCTTGGCGATCTGCATGACTCCGTTGGGGAGTTCGTCACCGACCTTGATCTTGTCCATCTCTCTCTTGCATATCGCCTGCTCAGTCTTGAGGGCGATGCAGTAGTTGTTGATCAGGTCGCGGATCAGTGCGTTGGTCTCCTTGTCGGTGGTCCACTTGTTCGAGTTGATATTCGTATAGTCGATGCTCTTGAGCACCTCCGAAGTGATCTTCTTGTCCTTCTCGAGAATCTCGACTCCGTAGAGGTCGGTAATGCCGGCGCTCTTCTTGTTCTTGGTCAGTACGGCGAGTTTCTGGATGAAAGTAGTGTAGAGCTTCTCGGCCTTGCGGTCATACTCGGCCTGACGCATGCTCAGGCGGGTGTTCTGCTCCGCGCGGCTTGCCGACTTCTTGGAGCCGTCCTTGCCGAGCTTGGTGTAGAGCGCTGTCTTGATGACCGTTCCGCTCAGTGACGGGTTGGCCTTGAGAGAAGCGTCCTTGACATCGCCTGCCTTGTCGCCGAAGATGGCCTTGAGGAGCTTCTCCTCAGGTGACGGGTCACGCTCTCCCTTCGGGGTGATCTTTCCGATCATTATGTCGCCCGGTTCGATATGAGCGCCTACCCTCACGATTCCGTCCTCGTTAAGGTTCCTGGTCGCGTCCTCGCTGACGTTGGGTATGTCGGATGTGAGCTCCTCCATGCCGCGCTTGGTGTCGCGGACCTCAGTGAGGTACTCGTCAACGTGGACTGAAGTCAGAACGTCCCACTTTACCATCTCCTCTGACAGGACGATGGCATCCTCGTAGTTGTATCCCTTCCAGGGCATGAACGCTACCTTGAGGTTGCGTCCGAGTGCAAGTTCTCCGTTCTGTGTCGCATAACCTTCGGTAAGCACCTGTCCCTTGACGATCTTGTCGCCTTTCCTTACGATAGGCTTGAGTGTGATCGTGGTGCTCTGGTTGGTCCTGCGGTAGATAGGAAGCTTGTATGTCGTTTCTTCGGGTGAGAAGCTTACGAAAGCCTCGTCCTCGGTCCTCTCGTATATTACGCGGATCTCGTTGGCGTCAACGTATGTCACTTCTCCGTTGCGCTCGGCAATCACCTGGGTACGCGAGTCTTCGCAGGCCCTCTGTTCGAGTCCTGTTCCCACGATAGGTGATTCCGGCTGGAGCAGAGGCACTGCCTGGCGCATCATGTTCGCGCCCATCAGCGCACGGTGCGCATCGTCATGCTCGAGGAACGGGATGAGGGAGGCGGCTACGGATGCCATCTGGTTAGGCGCAACGTCCATGTAGTCCACCTGCTCTTTCGTGACAACAGGGAAATCCGCTTCGAGACGGCACTGGATGCGGTCTTCGAGGATGTTTCCCTCGTCGTCCATCTTGACGTTGGCAAGTGAGACGAGTTTGTCTTCCTCTTCCTCGGCGCTCATGTAGTGGCATCCTTCTGGACTGAGGTCAACCTTGCCGTTCTTGACGTCACGGTAGGGAGTCTCGATGAATCCGAGGTCGTCAATGCGGGCGTATACGCACAGAGACGAGATGAGTCCGATGTTAGGTCCTTCAGGCGACTCGATAGGGCAGAGCCTGCCGTAGTGCGTGTAGTGTACGTCTCGGACTTCGAATCCTGCCCTCTCCCTGCTCAGTCCTCCGGGGCCGAGTGCCGAGAGACGCCTCTTGTGGGTGATCTCCGCAAGAGGGTTGGTCTGGTCCATGAACTGGGACAGCTGGCTCGTTCCGAAGAACGAGTTGATTACCGATGCGAGTGTCTTGGCGTTGATGAGGTCGATGGGGTTGAACTGCTCGCTGTCGCGCACGTTCATCCTTTCCCTTATTGTGCGGGCCATTCGGCTCAGTCCGACGCTGAACTGGTTCGCCAGCTGTTCTCCCACAGTGCGCACGCGCCTGTTGGCCAGGTGGTCGATGTCGTCGACTGACGCCTTGGAGTTGATAAGCTCGATGAGGTACTTGATGATCTCGATGATGTCGGTGTTCGTAAGTACCCTGGTCTGAGGGTCGATGGACAGGTTGAGCTTCTTGTTCAGTCTGTAACGGCCGACGTTTCCGAGGTCATATCTCTTCTCTGAGAAGAAGAGCTTGTCGATGACATCCCTTGCGGTGCTCTCATCGGGCGGTTCCGAATTGCGGAGCTGCTTGTAGATGTAGTTTACCGCTTCAATTTCAGTATTTGTCGGATCCTTCTGCAGCGTGTTGAAGATGATCGCGTATTCCTTCGAATTCGCCTCGTCCTTCTGCAGCAGGATTGTCTTCTCGTCCGACTGGAGTATAATGTCTATGTTCTTGTCATCGAGGATCTCGCCTCTCTTGACGAGTATCTCGATACGTTCTACCGGAGTGACTTCTCCGGTGTCTTCGTCGATGAAGTCTTCGAACTTGGTCCTGAGAACGTTGTTCGCCAGCTTGCGTCCCTTGTTGGCGTCAAGCTCGTCGCGCGTTACGGTCACTTCGTCGGCAAGATCGAAGATATCGATGATGTCCTTGTCTGCATTGTAGCCTATTGCCCTCAGCAGGGTGGTGACAGGCAGCTTCTTCTTCCTGTCGATGTAGGCGTACATCACATTGTTGATATCCGTCGCGAACTCAATCCACGAGCCCTTGAACGGAATGATTCTGGCAGAGTAGAGTTTCGTGCCGTTGGCATGCATGCTCTGGTCGAAGAATACGCCCGGAGACCTGTGCAGCTGTGAGACTATGATACGCTCGGATCCGTTGATCACGAAGGTGCCGGCAGGTGTCATGTAAGGGATGTTGCCCAAATACACGTCCTGGACTCTGGTTTCGAAACCTTCATGTTCCGCGTCCGTGCAGGAAAGGCGGAGTTTTGCCTTCAGAGGCACGTTGTAGGTAAGGCCTCTGTCAAGACATTCCTCTATCGAGTACTGTGGAGGGTCGATGAAATAATCGATGAACTCGAGCTTGTAGCTGTTTCTCGTATCCTCGATGGGGAAGACTTCCTGGAAAACCTGGTACAGTCCTTCATTCTTCCTGTTTTCAGGCGTGGTCTCAAGCTGGAAGAAGTCCTTGAACGACTTCAGCTGCACCTCCAGAAGATCCGGGTATTCCAGAATTTTGGATGTAGCAAAGTTAATGCGCTTGTTTGTGGTCTTGTTTGACATATTCTGCCTTGGAAAATAGAGAAAAACTTAAATACGGAAAAAAGGTTTAGAGCCTTCCCGGCTCTAAACCTGTTTGTCCCTTGAAGCAGGGAGAGGCATTGTTATTTAATCTCAACCTCTGCGCCTGCGTCCTCAAGAGCAGTCTTGAGAGCCTCGGCGTCCGCCTTGGAGATTTTCTCTTTTACCGTTGCAGGAGCGCTGTCAACGAGATCCTTAGCCTCCTTCAGGCCAAGTCCGAGTTCGCTCTTGACAACCTTGATGACGTTCAGCTTGCCCTGACCTGCTGACTTGAGGATAACATCGAACTCAGTCTGCTCTGCAGGAGCTGCTGCGCCTGCTCCGGCGTCAGCCGATACTACAACGGCTGCTGCTGCGGGCTCAATACCGTACTCTTCCTTGAGGACCTTTGCAAGTTCCTGAACATCTTTCACAGAGAGATTTACCAACTCTTCTGCGAGGGCTTTAATATCTGCCATAATTCAATTTATTATTTTAATTGTTGATATTACTTGTATTCCGGCAGCCTACTCAGCTGCAGGTGTCTCGCCGGCAGGCGTTTCTGCCGGAGCGGCATCGGTAGCCTTGGCCGAGCCGATCTTTTCGTCCTCAGCCTTTCCCTCGGCTGCATTCTCAAGGGCGGATACAACGTTCCTGACAGGACTCTGGAGGAGACCGATGATGTCTCCGATGAGCTCTTCCCTTGTCTTGATGGCCGCGAGCTGTGCAAGCTTGTCCTCACCGATGAATACGCACTCCTGAACGTAGGCACCCTTTACAACCGGCTTCGCAAACCCTTCCCTCTGGAGCTTCTGTATGAGTTTAGCAGGAGCTGCGGGGGCGTTTGTGTACATGATTGCCGTGTTGCCTACCAGGGTATCGAGCAGAGACTTCATCTCCTCGTTCTCGACTCCCTTGAGCACATGTGCGAACAGGGTATTCTTGACGACATTCAGAAGGACTCCTTCCTTGAAGCATTCGCGGCGGAGTCTGTTCGTCTGTCCGGCATTCAGGCCCGCAATATCCGTGATGTAGAAGTTGGGATACTGCTTCAACTGGGCTGAGATGCTTTCAATTATCTGACCTTTTAATTCTTTCTTCATGGTAACGAGTTTTTACTCAGCACTGTTGAGGAATGCCTTGAGATCTATCTTTATGCCCGGGCTCATTGTCGAGCAGATGGCCGCGCTTTTCATATAGGTTCCCTTGAGGGACTGCGGCTTGAGTTTTGCGATAGCGTTCAGAACTTCGGCAGCGTTCTCGCAGATCTGCTGAGCGGTAAACGATACCTTTCCGATTGCTGAGTGAACGATTCCGGTCTTGTCAACCTTGAAGTCGATCTTACCGCCCTTTGAAGCCTTTACAGCCGCGCCGACTTCCATCGTTACGGTTCCGGTCTTGGGGTTAGGCATGAGGCCGCGGGGACCCAGTATCTTACCGAGTGCTCCGACCTTGGCCATGACTGAAGGCGTACATATTACGACATCGACATCAGTCCAGCCGCCCTTGATCTTCTCAAGGTACTCGTCAAGTCCGACGTAGTCGGCGCCAGCTTCCTTTGCCTCGTTTTCCTTGTCAGGTGTGCAGAGTACCAGGACCCTGACAACCTTTCCGGTACCGTGCGGAAGGGTTACGACACCACGAATCATCTGGTTGGCCTTCCTCGGGTCAACTCCGAGATTTGCAGTGAGCTCGACTGTCGCATCGAACTTCGTGTAGGTTACGTCCTTGACTACCTGGCACGCATCGGCAAGCGTATAGAGCTTGTGCGAGTCGAACTTCTGTGCAACAGCCTTCTGGTTCTTTGTCAATTTACTCATAATGCGTGTCTGTGTTTAAAGGTTCTCGGGGAATTCACCGGTAACGGTGATACCCATACTTCTTGCTGTTCCAGCCACCATGCGCATCGCTGCAGCAAGCGTGAAGCAGTTGAGGTCCGGCATTTTGCCTTCGGCGATAGTCTTGACCTGATCCCAGGTAAGGCTGGCAACCTTTTTACGGTTGGGCTCGCCTGAGCCCTTGGCCACCTTGGCCGCTTCCTTTATCGATACAGCAACAGGAGGCTGCTTTACCTCGAATGTATATGACTTGTCATTGTAGACTGTAATGACCACCGGCAGAATCTTTCCTGCCTGTGCCTGCGTGGCGGCATTGAACGCCTTGCAGAAGTCCATGATGTTCAAGCCTTTGGAACCGAGTGCCGGTCCTACCGGAGGTGCAGGGTTTGCCGCACCGCCCTTGATCTGGAGCTTGATGAATCCGGTAACTTCTTTTGCCATAATTAATAAGCTTTTGTTACTTGTGTAAAGCTGAGTTCAACCTGAGTCTTCCTTCCGAAGATCTCGACTATGACTTTGATCTTGCTTCTGTCTTCGAGAATGTCATCCACTGTACCGTCAAAGCCGCTGAACGGACCGTCTATGATCCGTACGGAGTCTCCGACAGCATAATTGACCAGCGTCTCCGCTGCCTTGTCTACGTTCTCATCCTGATTTCCAAGTATGCGCTGTACTTCCTCGTCACGGAGGGGCACAGGTATACGTTCGGTCTGGGCGCCGTTGGTGCTTTTCTTTTCAGTAAGGAATCCCGACATTCCGGGAACGAGATTACGGATGATGTTTTCCAGCTTTCCGCTCAACTCTGCCTGGATGAGCACGTAACCCGGAAAAAGCAGCTTGTCGACTGCCTTCTTTTTCCCGTTTTTCGTTACGATCTCCTTTTTGACAGGGACGAGTACCTGGGCAACTTCATCCTGAAGGCCGCTTCTCTCAATTTCCTTTTCGAGGTACTCCTTGGCTCGTTTTTCCTTGCTTCCCGCCGTGCGCAGGACATACCATTTCATTTCGCCCATAGGATCTTGAACTTAAACCGCTACAGAGTATAGATTCCTGACATCACAGATTGGAAAGCATAGTCTACGATCCAGAGCAGAGCTGCCAAAATCACAGTGGCGACTATGACCAGCAGTGCGGAGCCCTGAAGCTTCTGCCATGTAGGCCAGGTCGTCTTCTGAGTCAGCTCGATGAATGACTCTTTGCAGTAATTGATAAACTTTCTCATCTTTACATTCAATGGGCACCGCAGTTGGAAGCATAGTGTTGCGGTACCTGTTAAACAATTACCAAATCGTAACCTTTGATATTTGCAGGGGAAGCAGGATTCGAACCCACATCGACGGTTTTGGAGACCGCTGAACTACCCTTGTTCTATTCCCCTGTAAAAGGCGGGTGCCCCTGAATACAGGCATCCGCCGTATACATTCTCCTGAGTATTAGTCAAGAATCTTTGTTACCTGGCCTGCGCCGACGGTACGTCCACCTTCACGGATAGCGAAGCGGAGGTTCTCGTTGAGGGCTACAGGAGTGATCAGGTTAACCTCGATCTCGACGTTGTCTCCAGGCATTACCATCTCGACACCTGCAGGAAGAGTGATCTCTCCGGTAACGTCAAGTGTACGGATGAAGAACTGGGGACGATAGTGGTTGTGGAAAGGAGTGTGACGGCCACCCTCTTCCTTCTTGAGGACGTAGATCTGTCCCATGAAGTGCTTGTGAGGAGTGATTGAGCCGGGCTTTGCGATAACCTCGCCACGCCTTACTTCCTTCTTGTCGATACCGCGGAGCAGGAGTCCTACGTTGTCTCCGGCCTCACCCTGATCGAGGAGCTTGCGGAACATCTCGACACCTGTAACGACAGTCTGCTTGGGCTTGTCGCTGAAACCTACGATTTCTGCAGGGTCGTTGACATGGATGGTTCCGGTCTCGATACGTCCGGTAACTACGGTTCCACGTCCGGTGATTGAGAAGATGTCCTCGATAGGCATCAGGAAAGGCTTCTCGTTGTCAC
>CALUTT010000021.1 GCA_944323775.1 uncultured Bacteroidales bacterium | reverse complement strand
GGTGCCGGCGATTGACGGCGCCATGCCATTTTGCGTAAAGTTTTGTGGGAATAATCCAAACAGTTTGTTAAATTTGCGGAAATAACCAAGCTCTTTTGCAAAACTTTAATCAAACCAATATCACTATCTATGGTCAGTGTCAACATTGACGGCTGCGGCTCATTTGTCAGTGCGGCCGATTATAACTCTTATGTGCAGAAAGCTCTTGCCGCCTACGATACCTTGCAGGCAGGCAACGGGGAAGGCAATGACTTTCTCGGCTGGAAGAGCCTTCCGGTCGACATCCCGGAGAGTCTCATCAGGGATTGCGAGGCTGTGCGTGATTCCTGGGCAGGGCTCAATGTGGACCTTGTCGTCGTCATAGGTATAGGCGGTTCGTATCTCGGTGCCAGATGCGCGGTCGAGGCTCTGTCACACCAGTTCCTGAGGACCCAGTCGGCTCCGCGTATCGTCTTCGCGGGCAACAACCTTTCAGAGGAATACCTGGCTGAACTTATGGATCTCGTCTCACAGAGCAATGTAGCCTGCGTAGTCATATCAAAGTCCGGTACGACCACGGAACCTGCCGTGGCGTTCCGCATAGTGAAGGAATACATTGAAAAGACATATGGCAAGAGCGGCGCCGCAAGCAGGATCGTCGCCGTGACCGATGCTGTCAAGGGAGCGCTCAAGACTCTTGCCACCCGCGAGGGATACAGAAGTTTCGTTGTGCCTGACAATGTCGGAGGCCGTTTCTCGGTGATGACTCCTGTGGGGATTCTTCCGATCGTGCTAGCCGGATTTGACGTACGTGCGATTCTGAAAGGCGCTGCAGCGCAGAGAGAGGCTCTGATGGAGCGTTCCGCTGACAATCCTGCAGTACGTTACGCTGCCATGCGCAACCTGCTGTACGGTGTGCTCGGCAAGAAGGTGGAGATTCTCGTGACTTTCAATCCCAAGCTGCAGTATCTCGGTGAATGGTGGAAGCAGCTTTTCGGAGAGTCGGAAGGCAAGGATGGCAAGGGAATATTCCCTGCCTCCGTCGTATGCACGACCGATCGCCATTCAATGGGCCAGTTCATCCAGGAAGGTGACAGGGTAATGTTCGAGACTACGGTCGTCGTGGAAAACTCCAACCGCGAGGTTGTGATAGGCAGCGATCCAGACAACCTTGACCAGCTGAATTACCTCTCGGGCGAGAGGGTGGAGCACTGCAATTCCATGGCCCGCATCGGGACGAAACTTGCCCATATTGACGGCGGTGTACCCCAGATCGAGGTCTGCATCGACAGAATCAGTCCCGAAAGCCTGGGAGAACTGTTCTATTTCTTCGAATTCGCCTGCGGAATCAGTGCGTATGTGCTCGGCGTCAATCCATTCAACCAGCCGGGCGTCGAGGCGTACAAGAAAAACATGTTCGCGCTGCTGCACAAGCCTGGATACGAGGCAATGACCGAGGAGCTGGAAAAGAGGCTCTAGGGTGTCTGCTTGCCGCTGAACTGGTATTCAGAGACGTTTTTCAGACCTGGTATTCCGTAGTATGCGGAGACCAGGTCTCCTTTAATATATATCTGGCGGCCCTCAAGTTCCGGATTGGTGCACAGGTTCAGCTCGTCGCGTATGCTCCCGCTTTTCAATTCCACGCTTAGACAGTGGTCGGGGTCGGAAGTGGCGCTTTTCCCGCCCAGCACAATGTTCGTCTCCCTGTCATAAGGGCCTTCGAATCTGATCTTCCCCGTTCCGGTGGCAACTCCGACAATATATCCTTTCACCCATACATCCTTTGAACCGGCATGGTCGCGTGCCTGCTGTACGGTGAAAGCGTTGTCGATGTCTCCAGCGTAGCTGTCCCCGTAGCGGTAGCTGTCCGAAAGATAGTTACGGCTGCTGTCGACATGGATGCTTATCCCGTCAGACGGAGAAGCGGAATCCCCACTTCCTGCGGAAAGCCTGACCGAGAGCATCTGCTGGGCTTCTAGAGTGCGTGAGAACAAGTCCTGACCTTCTCCCAGTGCGTGGAGGCTCACAGTTATGCTACCGGGACTGAAGTAGGCATAGTCGTCCATGTCGTATCCGCATTCAAGATATTCATCCCGGGAACTGAAACGTATCGTGGCGTCGGGAAAAGCTTCCTTGAAACTCCCGTCGGCAATGACCCTGATTCCGCAGTTGCTCTGTACGCACAGGAGATCAGCCACGACTGCATCCCCGCGTCCGACGATGACTACTCTGCTGTCCGAGAAGCACGGAGACCCGAAGGCAGGGGAGTCGAAACGTATGGAACTGGCGCTGACCGTATAGCTTCCTGCCTTGAGTTCGAATTCGTCGGGGGAGTCCCCGAAGCGTCCGTCATATATGGTCCCGCCTTTTGAATCGGTGACCGTAAGAATGAAGTCGTCAGTGTCCGGAATGCTGAGCGGAGTCCCTTTCATCCCGGGAACATCCAGCCACACTGTGAGTGTGCCCTTGCCACCTGACAGAGGGGAGCATCCGACGGTTGCGAGAGTCCCGAGAACGGCAAGACTTGCGAGAGTGATTCTTGTGAAGTGTTTCATAATTCAAGTTTTTTGCAAATATACCGGCTTCCCGGGATAATCGGGAAAAGAAACGGAAATATATAAAACTTCACCCCTTCCTTGCAATCACTGCGAGGAAGGGGCTACTTTAACCTAAACTTAAACTATGAAAAACTTCATTCCAAAGATACTGTCTTTTTTCAGAAAAGCAATAAACTTTCATAAAATTTTCTATTTTTGTGCTGTATTACCATAATATCTGTAACAATGAAACCTATCAAGCTGATCGTCTTATCGGTTCTTGCCATGGTAGTGCTTGCCGGTTGCGGCAAGAAGTACGAAACCTTCAGGAACGATCCTCTGAAAACCAAAATCTACACTCTGGACAACGGACTGAAACTCTATATGTCAGTCAACAAGGAGACCCCGAGGATCCAGACCTACATTGCCGTCAAGGTCGGCAGCAAGAACGATCTGTCCGAGACTACGGGTCTTGCCCATTATTTCGAACACCTGATGTTCAAGGGTACCGAAAGTTTCGGTACATCCGACTATGCTGCGGAAAAGCCGATGCTGGACGAGATTGAGACACTTTTCGAGAAATACCGCATGACGGACGACGAGTCCGAGCGTGCCGCGATATATCACCTGATAGACTCTGTCAGCTACGAGGCTTCAAAGCTTGCCATCCCTAACGAGTATGACAAGCTTATGGCCATGATAGGCGCGGAAGGCACGAACGCCTGGACCTCTTACGACGAGACAGTCTACACGGAGGATATCCCCTCGAACCAGATTGACAACTGGGCCCGCATTCAGGCCGACAGGTTCCGCCACGGGGTCATAAGAGGCTTCCACACGGAACTTGAAACCATTTATGAGGAAAAGAACATGTCCCTGACCAGTGACTCGGACAAGATGTGGGATGCGGTTTTCGAAGCGCTTTTCCCTCACCATCCTTATGGGCAGCAGACAACTCTCGGAACCCAGGAGCATCTCAAGAACCCTTCGATCACCAACGTCAAGAAGTACCATGACACCTATTATGTCCCGAACAATATCGCGATTTGCGTGTCCGGTGACTTCGATCCGGACGAGATGGTCGCAGCCGTTGAGAAATACTTCGGCGACTGGGCCCCGAATCCGGCGATTCCTGCCCTTTCATACGAAAAGGAAGCGCCTATAGAGACTCCTGTCGTGAAGGAGGTATACGGGCTTGAATCCGAGTTCGTAACGCTTGCGTGGGCGCTTCCTGCAGCTTCCGATCTCGAGACTGCCGCAGTTTCGGACATTGCCTCATACATACTGCAGAACGGATCCTGCGGACTCATAGACCTTGACGTGAACCAGGAGCAGAAAGTCCTCGGGATGAATGCCGGGACTGTACCGCTTGCCGACTATGGAGCAATGCTGGTGATAGGGTATCCCAAGCAGGGTCAGAGCCTCGACGAGGTAAAGGCCATAGCGCTTGAGGAGATCGCGAAACTGCGTGAGGGTGATTTTGACAGCACTCTGATCCAGGCGACGATAAACAATTTGAAACTTGAGCAGATGACGGCTCTCGAGAACAACTCGGACAGGGCGATGAACTATGTCACGGCCTTCATAAACGGCATTCCATGGAGCGACGCCGTGCGTGAATTCGACATGCTCTCCGGCGTTACAAAGGAGGATGTGGTCGAGTTTGCCAACAAATATCTCGGAGACAATTCATATGCGATCGTATACAAGCGTCAGGGTGAGGATACAACCGTGCAGAAGATTTCGGCTCCCAGTATCACTCCGATAGTCTCCAACAGGGACGAACAGAGTGACTTCCTTGTGGAAATCCAGAACTCCGATGTCAAGCCGATAGAGCCTGTATTCGTGGACTTCTCCAAAGACATGTCCAGGTTCAACCTCTGTGACGGAGTCGAAGTCCTGTACAAGCGCAACGAACTCAATGACCTGTTCAATCTCAAGATTACCTTCAACAGGGGCCTGCTTGACGATCCTGCTCTCGACATGGCGGCCTGGTACGTATCTTACCTCGGGACTGCGGACATGAGTGCCGCCGAGTTCGCTTCCAGAATGTATGAACTCGGATGCGGCTATCTGTTCTCGAGCGGGGCTACTTCTACTTCACTGTCAATAAACGGCCTGAGCGAGAACATGCCGGAGGCTCTCGGCCTTGTCGAGAAACTTCTGACAGGAGCCGTCGCGGACGAAGACATACTCTCCGGGCTCAAGTCCGACATGCTCAAGACCAGGGCCAACTCGAAGAAATCGCAGAGAGGCTGCTACTATGCTCTTTCAAAGTATGTATATTATGGAAAGGACTATATAGACAGAGTGACACTCAAGGATCAGGAAATCGAGAGTCTGACCTCAGACAGGCTGCTTGCCAGCGTGCGCGACCTGTTCTCACTCGGGCACGAGCTTCTGTATTACGGGCCTATGTCAGAGAGCGGCCTGAAGGACGTCCTTGTCTCAGGGCACAAGTTCAATCCTGATGCCGAACCTCTTCCCGAGAAATTCATCGGGATGTGCCAGACTCCGGAAAACAGCGTCGTGATGGCCCAGTATGATGCAAACCAGATCTACTATTTCCAGTACTCTGACGACGGAAGGATCTTTGATCCTGCTCTGGCCCCGGTAGAAAGGCTGTACAACGAATATTTCGGAGGCGGAATGAACTCCGTGGTGTTCCAGGAGATGAGGGAGGCGAGAGGTCTGGCGTACAGTGCCTGGGCTTCTCTTGACACTCCTTCATACAAGGACGGCAGCTATTCATATACGGCCTTCATCGCCACTCAGAATGACAAGATGCGTCAGGCCATCGAGGCTTTCGACTCCATCATCAACGATATGCCACGTTCCGAGGCTGCTTTCGACGTAGCCAAGGATGCTCTTCTGGGACGCATACGTACAGAAAGGGTTATAGGAATGCAGGTTCTCGGTTCATATCTTTCCTGCCGGAGGATGGGACTTGACGAACCATTGACAAAGCAGGTGTTCGAACAGGTCCAGGACCTTACCCTGGATGACGTCGTCGCCTTCCAGCAGACCTGGGTCAAGGACCGCAAGTACTGCTATGCGATACTCGGCGATATCGACGATCTGGATACAGGATTCCTGTCGACTCTTGGACCTGTCAGACAGGTAAGTCTGGAGGAGATTTTCGGATACTGATGGCTGGCGGCTCTGTTTCTTCCTGGCTGAGGAATGCCAGGTCCGTATCCCTGGCGCAGAGTGTGCTGCCGGGGATTCTGGCTGTTGTCCTTGCGGCCGGAAGGAGCGGTTTCAGCATCCTGTATGCCTTGGCAGCCGTGTTCGGAGCGGCGTGCGCCCATCTGGGAATGAATCTGGCCGATGATTATTTCGACTATAAGGCTGACATGCTCTCGGACCGTGACAGGGTGGTGCGCAAGGGTTTCAGGGCCATGATGCTCAAGTACCCGTATCTGACGGACGGCAGCCAGACTCCCCGCAGTCTGCTGAGAGCGATCGCATGCTTTTTCGGACTCGCCGCTCTGTGCGGGGCGGCAGTGTTCTTCGGCCGCGGCGCGCAATACGGATTCCTGGGACCTGACGGAAGCTGGTGGGTGCCTGCTATTTGCCTGGCTGCCGGCTTCCTTGGCATTTTCTATTCTGCTCCGCCTCTCAAGCTTGCATACAGGGGGCTCGGCGAGCCGGTGATCGGCCTCATCTTCGGTCCGCTGCTGATGACTGGAGTGTATTATGCATCGTGCGGAGAGGTCGATTCCGAAGTTGTGTGGGTATCGCTGCCCGTAGGAGTCCTTGTGATGAACATACTCTATACTCACAGCTTTGTCGAGAAGGACAGCGACGAGGAATCGAACAAGATGACTCTGGCAAGGCTTATAGGGTCCTATGCACGCAATGTGCGTGCTGCCGTGTTCATCAACCTGCTTCCCTACGTGCTGGTCGTGGTGGCTGTCAGCGTAGGGTACCTGCATCCGGCCTATCTCGTGCTTCTTGTTGTCGTTCCGCGCAGTGTGTGGCTGTGCCGTTCACTGTACGAATATGCTTCGGGGCATACGGAGGTTCCTTCGAGACCGAGCCGCTGGCTTGGAAGGATGCCCAGGTGGGAGCAGATGAACGAGGCCGGAGTCGGCTGGTTCATGATGCGCTGGCTTGCTTCGAGAAATATTCTTGTGGCTTTCTGTACAATTGCAGCCGCAGTCAGGCTGGTATTGATGTTTACGGTAAATTAATTGTTTTCTGACATGAACAAACTTGGACAGTTGGCATATCTTCCATGGTGGTGGATCCGCGCCGTTCTGGGCAGGAGGAAGCCTCTCCAGAGCGTGATATTCATCTCGGACAGATGCAATCTCAGCTGCAGGCACTGCAGCGTATACAATCACGAGGCTCCCGTGGACAAGACCTTCTCGCAGATTGAGGAAGAGCTGAGGTACTGCTATTCACTCGGGTCTCGCTTCGTGGATTTCGAGGGAGGGGAGCCTTTCCTGTGGAATGATGCCGGCCGCGGCGTGAATGATCTCTGCCGTCTGGCCCGTTCGATCGGTTTCTATTCCTGCACTATCACGACAAATGCGCAGATGCCCTTTGACGGGACTGTGGCGGACAGCATATGGGTATCTCTCGACGGCGTGGGCGAATATCATGAGAGAATACGTGGCAAAGGGACATTCTCCCGTCTGGAGAAGAACATCGCCTCATGCGGATGCCGCAACCTGAGCGCGAACATGGCCATTAATTCACTGAACTGTGACAATGTTGCCCAGACTATCGAATATGTTGCCTCCAATCCGGCTTTCAAGTGCATATCGCTCAATTTCCATACTCCGTTCCCGGGTACGGAAAGCCTTGAAGTGCCTCATGACAAGCGCTCGGAGATCATAGACATGGCTCTGGAATACAAGAAGAAGGGCTTCCCGATAATGAATTCGGCGAGCGGACTGAAAAAGATGAGGGACAACGATTTCGTCATGCGCTGCTGGATGACGAACTTCATATTCGCCGACGGGTCGCGGAGTCCGCAGTGCATCGGCTACGAACAGGGGATCTGTGCCAAATGCGGCTTCTGCATGGCCGGAGAAGAGTCTGCCGTAATGGAACTCAGGCCGGATACGATACTCTCGGCCCTCAGGCTCCGTATCTGACCGCCGCCCGCTATCTCCTGACCTTCTTGCTCGAGAGGTTCAGCTTGTAGCTGAAGTCACGCCTCCCGTGGTAGAAGTGCACGTTCAGCGTATTTGCATCAATGAAGCGGATATCGTTCAGCAGCCTGTCCTTCATGTGGTCCCGGCTCTCAGGCTCGGCCCAGGCGAGGACATAGTTGCCGTCTTCTTTCTGATATACTACTATCACGCTGTATCCGCGGATATCCATTATCACGGCGCTGTACCTGGCACTCTGCTGCTTTCCTCCTGCGGACGCAAAGTCCATGACCAGTGAACTCTCGGGAGAGAGGATGTTGAATTTGAGGTCTGTGGCGTCAGTCATGGCCCCCGGGTTGTTCTGTATCCACCACTGGATCGACAGGTCGGTGAGATAGTCGCGCATCGGGATTTCCTCAAGGGCCGGATTCTCCCTTATGCTTTCCGCAAGCAGACGCATCTGTGGCTGGTCCATCGAAGGTGCAATGGATTCATTGCTCCTGCCGCTGATCCTGTACTGCCGGCCGCCGTCAGAGGGAAGAGGCTTACCGGTGAAGCTTATGCTGCCTATGAATCCGCTGTCCGGGCCGTAGCACACCCCTACATAAGAAGTTTCGTTCCCTCCGGGTGACGAGAGAAGATAATACATCTGGAAGAACCTTTCGCCACGTATGTCATAGGAAACGCACGAGTCGACGATTTCCCTTGTGTCCATTCCATGAGCGTCTGCACAATAGGCGAGATACGGAGTCATCTCTTTCCATTTTCCGTCAGATGTCTTCTCGATGCACAGGACCTGCACGAAGTCAAGCGAGTCCTGGGGGAGTGACAGGGCATATATCCTGTCAACGGCATCCTTCCTGCGTCCGAAAGCCCTGAACTGCTGCCCTTCGGGGACATATTGAGCCATGATACCGGCAGCTTCGTCCATCCCGTATGGACTGATGTTCAGAATGGTGTCTTTCCTTGCCAGGATATCCGCGCAGTAGACGGATTCCGGGTAACGTTTCAGGAAGTTGTCGTAAGACTTGATGTCGGCCTTTTCCACGGCCTTGAGATAGTTGCGTGTTTCAGCCCTGCTCTGGGCGGACGCGTCTGCTCCGGCATAGGCCGACAGCAGCAGCGTGCAGATCACCATAAATGGCAGTCGTGTCATAGATATGTCTCGAAATAGTCTGTTATCTTTTCGTAGAGATGGACTCTCGCGCGGCCCATCATGTTGTGCGCCTCCTGCGGATAGGGGAAATAGTCT
Source organism: uncultured Bacteroidales bacterium (assembly GCA_944323775.1). Lineage (GTDB taxonomy): Bacteria > Bacteroidota > Bacteroidia > Bacteroidales > UBA932 > Cryptobacteroides. The sequence goes on along the minus strand of CALUTT010000021.1, from coordinate 26,895 downwards.
ACAGGTCTTTCGGCGTTTATGCATTCCTGGATGAACGACAGCGAGTGTTCCCATACGACGGTGTCGTCGAGGACGCCCTGGCATATCAGGACTCTTCCCTGGATGTTCCCGGCCTTGTTCAGCAGAGAGCTGCCTGCATAGCCTTCAGGATTTGACTGGGGAGTGTCCATGTATCTCTCTCCATACATGACCTCGTACCATTTCCAGTCAATTACCGGTCCGCCGGCAACCGCGGTCTTGAAGAATCCGGGATTGTCACAGACGAGCGTAAGGGTCATGAAGCCGCCGTAGCTCCAGCCATGTATGCCTATGCGGTCCCTGTCAATGGAGGGAATCCTGTCAAGCAGAGCGTTGATGCCCGCCATCTGGTCTGCACTTTCGGCAGCCCCGCAGTTCCTGTTAATGGCCTTCTCGTATGCCGCTCCCCGGTTCTGGGTCCCCCTGTTGTCCTGGACATAGACGAAGTACCCCTTCTGGGCCATAAGCATCTCCCACATCCTGATACCTCCGAGATAGCTGTCGGTGACCATCTGGGAATGTGGTCCGCCGTATACGTAAACGATAAGGGGATATTTTTTTGAAGGGTCGTAGTCCCTCGGATAGAACAGCCTGTAGTAGTTGTCGAACTTCCCGTCAGCCGACCTGACTGTGCCGAGTTCCGCGCGGCACTTGGCATATTCGTCCAGCGGATCAAGCGCCGTGAGTATCCTGTTGAGCACATTTCCCTCGCAATCCTTCACGACCGTGACACCGGGGACATTGAAACTGCTGTAGCGGTCTATGAATTTTGTGCAGTCCGGCGACATGTCTATGTCATGCCATCCCTCTTCGTGAGTCAGCCTCTCCGGTCTGCCGAACGAGTTGCCCCTGATGCGTATCCTGAAAAGATGATTCTCGACAGGGGAGACCTCGGCGGAAGTATAGTAGACATACCTGCCGTCGTTGGCTATATAGCTGACGTCGGCACTGCATGTTGTGAGTCTGTCGAGCCTTCCTGTAGTGTCGCAGACATAGAGGCTGCGGTAGCCGTCCCGGTTGTCGGTACGGTATATGAACCTGTAGCTCCCTTTAATGAAGTATAGAGGGTCGAGCGGCTCCACCCAGTCCTGGTTGTGCTCGGTCAGTATCGTGCGCACGAAGCTTCCGTCCGAAGCGCGGTACATGTTCAGGTGCATGTCGTGCTGAGTCCTGTCGAGGACCTGGACGAACAGATACCTGCTGTCAGGCGACCATGTGACCCCGGTCAGGTATCGCTCACTGTCGAAATCGCTTATCTCGAGTTCGCATATCCGGCCGCCCATGGTATCACAGACCACGAGCCCGAGCTTCTCGGAGGGAGTTCCGGCCATAGGGTATCTGACAGGCACAGTGCTGCCGTCCTGAAGGCTGATGTTGAAAATCGGGAAAATCCCCACGTTCCTCTCGTCCTTGCGGTATACGGCCACTTTTTCCCCGTCAGGTGACAGGAACGAGCCTCCGCGGTAGCCGAATTCGTTGCGGCTGACTACACCCCCGTAGCTGATGCCGGCGGTGTCACTTGCCGGGAGGGCGTATTCCTGGACTTCCCTCCGGTACTCCCTGGTCAGCTGGCTGTCGGAGTCCCAGTATAGCCGGACCCTTTCCGGAGTTACCGACCTTATGCCCTGTCCGACGGATTCCTCGACGGTGAGCAGCCTCGCACCGGGATTCCCTTCCGGCTGTGAAGCCAGAATTCCCGTAAAGAGCAGTATCAGACACTTCAGCATGACAGGACGACTATTGGGCCGGAGTAATATATGGAACCGTGGAATCCATGTTGGACTTGCTGACGGAAATGATGCCGTCAACGATGTGCTTCTGCATGCCTCTCCATGGCAGGCGTCCGTTGTATTCCTTGTAATGGAGCTCGACCATCTTGCCGCTGCATCTCATAAGGGAGTCGGCTACCTGCTTGTCGACAACGGAAAAGTTGAATTCGTTGGACTGGATGGTCCCGCCACTGTTGGCGCTGTTGAAACCTGTCTGGATCAGGCGCCCTTCGTAGGTTTTCCAGACCCACCCCTTGTACATGATCTGGTTCAGTTCCCCGGCCTTGACGCCTTCTCCGAAGACGAAATAGAACTTGAAATAGATGAAAACCGCGAGCGCAACGGCGACTGTCGCCGCAACCCAGGTGATGATTTTGCCCTTTGTAGTCATTATGGATAAGAATCTAACAGATGCAAAGATATAAAAGATATGGCATTTCAACGAAAAAAAGGCGGCTGAAAAACTTTCAGCCGCCTTGAAAGCGTAGTGGGTAGGAGAATCGAACTCCTATTGCAAGATTGAGAATCTTGAGTACTAACCGTTATACGAACCCACCATAGGTGTCGGGGAATGCAAAGGTAGCAATTATTTTGGAATTGTCAAGCAACAGGCAAATAAAAATGTAAAATTATTTCATTCTGTAGGGGGCGTCGGAGTAGAGGCAGTACCGTTTTGCCTTGCGTATCCATTTCTGTTCTTCAGCCTTTACGTGTTCCTCCACGACGTCGAAGCTCAGTTTCCCTCTGAGATATTCTTCCATGACGGGATCCGCCACCTTTGCAAACAGGGAGTCGTACATCGTGAACTCCTCATACAGGTCCGCAAAGTGGCGTATCAGCATGAGAGCGTGCAGCAGAGCGTGGTACTGGGCGGCCGGGCGCAGCATGATCTGATATCCGAAGCATTTTACTCCGGCGTATATTCCCGCCGACGGGGTGAACGAGCAGGGCCTTGTCATGACTCCGTCCGGACAAGGAAGCGGCTCCTGTCCGTCAGTGCGGATGAACGGAGCGCCTATGTATTCGTACGGTCTCGGTGTGCCGATGGCCGGGCAGATGTTCGTGTTGTTCCAGAGTCCTCCTCCAGGATACATGTCGCAGGTGAACATTCCCGGAATGTCGGATGCCGGAGCTATGACCCATGGCATGATGTCCTTTCCTACAGGAGAGGCCAGGGCGGAGACCACGTGCAGGGGGAACCGGGCGCCGATTTCGTTGTAGTACAGGCAGCACAGCTCGCCGAGAGTCATTCCGTGCCTGTGAGGGACTCTGGGTGTCCATATGTCAGGCTCGATTGCGGGGCAGCTGCCCTCTACGACCCTGCCGGCCGGATTGATATGGTCGACTATGTAGACGGCCGGGGACTGCTCGGAGCGTGCACATGTGCTCATCAGCCGCATCACGTCGCGGGTGTAGTTGAAATAGCGTGAGCCGACGTCCTGGATTTCGACGACTATGGCATCAAGGCCTTCGATGTCGTCTGCCGTGAAGTCGATGTGGTTCGTCAGCGGAGAAATCTCCGTGTCGCGCGGCAGAAAGAGTTTTTCGAGGTTGCCTCTCTGCCTGAATATATCATAGACATACCGGCCGCTGCCGGGGTCCCAGCAGTTCTGCGTGCAGAAGCAGCCGACCCTGCCGTCCCGCAGGGCCTTGTCAAGCTGTTCCTCTATCGGGCTTGTCCTGAATGAAAACACGATTCTGCGATTGAAATCACTTCGTCGGCGAGGCTTTGCGCCTCCGCCATTGTCGGAGCTTCTGAATATATTCTTATGATCGGTTCGGTATTGGACCTTCTGAGGTGCACCCAGCGCCTGCTCTGCTCGAAGTCTATCCTGACTCCGTCAACGGTGTTGATTTTCTCTGAACTGAAGTGCTCCCGGACTTTTGTCAGTATCCTGTCGATGAGGGCGGGGTCGCTGAGCTCTATTCTGTTCTTTGCAATGAAATACTGAGGCAGGCAGGCCTTGTACTCGCTGGCTTTCATGTGTTTTCTGGCGAGCTGGCTCAGGAACAGAGCCACTCCGACCATGGCATCCCTTCCGTAGTGGCTTGCCGGATATATCACACCTCCGTTGCCTTCCCCTCCGATCAGCGCACCGACTTCATGCATCATGGTCGTGACATTGACTTCACCGACGGCCGAAGCGTGGTAGTGTCCTCCATGGGCTTCGGTCACATCCCTGAGCGCCCTGCTGGAACTCAGGTTGGAGACGGTGTCCATATTTGCGGCATGCTGCTCCCTTGCCCTGTCCAGGAGGTAGTCGGCGACTGCAACCAGGGTGTATTCCTCGACGAAAGGCTCTCCGTTTTCGCAGATGAAGGCAAGCCTGTCGACATCGGGGTCCACGCTGATTCCCAGATCCGCAGAGTTCTGCCTGACTGCATCGCACAGCCCCCGAAGGTTTGCAGGCAGGGGTTCCGGGTTGTGGGCGAATTCCCCGTTGACCTCGCTGTTAAGGGTTATGCATTCGACTCCGAGCCTCTGCAGAAGTCTCGGCATTATTATCGCGCCCACCGAATTTACGGGGTCCAGTACGACCTTGAACCCGGCCCGCCTTATTGCAGGCGCGTCCACTGCGTCGAGTGCAAGCACTGAGTCTATGTGCTCGTCGGTAAAATCATGGTCGCTGATGTTTCCGAGCCTGTCGACAGTCGCGAAGTCGAAATTGCCCTCTTCCGCGGTACGCAGGATCTCCTCACCCTGGGATGCTGACAGGAATTCCCCACGGTCGTTCAGAAGCTTCAGTGCATTCCATTGCCTGGGGTTATGGCTCGCGGTAATGATGATGCCTCCGTCTGCCGAACTGAAACGTACGGCAAGTTCGGTGGTAGGGGTAGAGGCGAGCCCGCACCTTATGACATCCACTCCGCATCCGGCGAGGGTGCCGCAGACAAGCTGCTCCACCATGCTGCCGCTGATGCGTGCGTCCCTGCCCACGACTATCCTGTAGCGCGAGCCGTTTGACGGAGACGGCTTCCTGGACGGAAGCGTTGCACAGTATGCCGCGGTGAACTTGACTATGTCCGTGGGTGTCAGGGCATCACCGCATTGCCCTCCGATAGTTCCGCGAATTCCGGAAATTGATTTTATCAGTGTCATATTTTGCAAAGTTACGAAATAAATTGCTATATTTGCGCCCGCTTAACATTACTATCATCATTATGAAAAAAGGAATTCATCCCGAAAACTACCGACTTGTAGCTTTCAAGGATATGTCAAACGATGTGGTGTTCATCACCCGTTCCTGCGCTACCAGCAAGGAGGACATCACTATCGACGGAGTCGTGTACCCTCTCGTCAAGCTTGAGATTTCGAACACGTCTCACCCGTTCTATACCGGCAAGATGAAGATTGTCGATACTGCCGGACGAGTTGATATGTTCTACCAGAGATACAAGTCACGCAAGAAGTAAGTTGCTTGCGATGGACGCAAACGGGCGGATGAAACTGATTTCATCCGCCCGTTTTCCTTTTCTGCAGGAGAGTCTCAGAGGCTGTTGTACTGTTCGTCCGATACAGGCTCAAGCCATTCGTTTGAGACCTGTTCGCCGGGTACTTCGAAAGCGAGGTGCGCGAACCAGCTGTCTGCGGCCGCACCGTGCCAGTGCTTGACGCCGGCGGGTATGTGTATGACTGTTCCGGGCAGTATCTCGACTGCCTTCTTCCCTTCTTCCTGGTACCAGCCGCGCCCTGCGACTCCTACAAGCATCTGGCCGCCTCCTTTTGCCGCATGGTGGATATGCCAGAAGTTCCTGCATCCTGGCTCGAAGGTAACGTTGGACACGTTGACCTGTTCGGAGGAAACAGGTGCGAGGTAGCTCTTTCCTGTAAAATATGCGGCATATGCCGTGTTGGGTTCGCCGACAGGGAAAATCATGCTGCGCTGGAATGCCGCCAGCCCGTCTTCGCCGGCAGTATCGTCGGCCCATACTGTCTTTGCGAGATTGAATGCCGCCCATGCCTTCGGCCATCCGGCATAGAAGGCGATGTGGGTTATTATCTCTGAGATTTCTGTCCTGGTAATGCCGTTTTGCCTGGCTGTCCTGAGGTGATAGACCAGCGAACTGTCTGTAATCCCCTGGCTGATCAGCGAGGTGATGGTGACAAGGCTTCTGTCCCGCAGGCCGAGCCTGTCGGTACGGCTCCACACCTCACCGAACAGTACGTCGTCGTTCAATTCCGCGAATTTGGGGGCGAATCCGCCCAGCTGGTCTCTTCCAGCCGTCTGTACAACTTTTTCCTGTGCCATAAGATTCAATGTAAGCAAACAGAGTGACAAGGTGAGTGCAATTCTGCTCATTTGCGTTTTTTACGCAAAAATACCGTATTCTCACCTGACGCACTGACCGGTTTCCCCGGTATTCTTAACCATTCCACTGAAAAAACCGTCAGTGACGCTGCGGTTTATCCAGTCTATGCTCCATCCGCGTTCAGTGTCATGCCTCAGCCTGATTGTAGACAGGTTGTCGATACCGATCTTGTATGTGACGCTGGCATCAGAGTCGAGGATGCCGCGCAGCAGGCACCTGAATGCATTCCCGTGTCCGACAATCAGGAAGGTCCCGTCTCCCGGGCGTGTCAGGATTTCCTTTCTGATGAATTCGGTCATCCTCACCTCCACATCGTGCTGGCTTTCACCTCCGGGAGGTGTGAAGAACGGGTTCTCCCTTTCCAGACGCCGTACCATCTCGGGTGTGTAGACCTCTGCCCTGACGAGTCCGGTCCATTCTCCCTGGTCAAGTTCTTCGAGCTGTTCCGAAAATGAAGCCGAGCCATAATGCTCTCCGTGCCTGAGGCCAAGGCACTGGAATGTCTCTCTGGCTCTGAGTGCTGTCGAACAGAATATGGCGTCGAAATACGGGTCGAGAGCCCTGAGTGCATCCCCTGCCTGCCTGGCCAGAGCCGTCCCGGTTTCAGTGAGAGGAACGGATGAACTGCGTCCTCCTATGATTTCGCTGTGAACGTTGCACCGGGTCTGGGCATGTCTGAGAAGGTAGATTGTTTTTGTCATGGCATTCTATATGGGATCGACATCTACGTAGCAATCTTCGGGTACGGTCTCGGCTATCATGGCCTTGCGCTGCTGGAGAGTGGAGTCCTTTGGAAGGAAATGGCGCTCAGTAGTTGATCCGTCTTCGCGCTTTCTTATCTCGACCAGCCTGGTGTAGGGCGGGAAGGAGAACTCCCGTCTCTCTTCGAGCAGGGCGTCGGTTCCCCTTTCCGGAGCGAACTTTTCCGGCATAGAGGTCTGCACTATGACTCTTGGCGCGAGCCCTCCGAGCATGGCTACCGTCTGCAGCGCTCTTTCGTCGCTCCTGAAATCATCCGATGGACAGAAAGCCTCGATCTGCAGGACGGCGATGATTCCCGCTCCACGCGGGCCGAGGCGTTTCAGTTCTGACAAGGTAGTCACGCAGACGTCATCGTCCGGAAAGAGGGTGCTGACTCTGGAGTCAAGCTCCTGCCTGTCTTCCCATCCGCGCAGCAGCAGTACGCGGCAACCGGCAGAGTGTATCTGTGATACCAGCTTGCGGGATATCGGGCCGAGCATGCCGTTCTTGCGCTTTTCAGCGCGGATGTCGATGAAAGCAGGATCTGCACCGTGCCGTCCTGTATATTCGCAGGAGTATTTGCCGTTGCGGACGTTCAGCAGGCTCTCCAGAGAGGGGAGAGCAGAGCCGAGTACGGCGGCGGCTCCGTGTATCGACGCCAGGAACACAGCCGTGTCGCGGGCGTTGTATCTCGGTGCCGGGTCTTCCTGTTTGTACGAACTGTCCTGCTCCTCGTCGATTATCACCAGGCCGAGTCTTGTAAACGGAAGGAATACCGATGATCTTGTACCTACTACCACTGCCGGACTTCCGGATCGCAGGACCCCTGAGACGGACTGTCTGTATCCGGCACTCCTGTCGGCATTGACACAGTACAGGCGCTGGCCGAAACTATGGCCGAGCTCTTCAGCCATTCTGTTGCAGAATGCGATTTCGGGGGTCAGGACAAGAACCTGCCTGTTGTCAGAGAGGGCCTGCCTGGCCAGCATCCGGTATCTGTCTGTCCTGTCGTTCCCCTGGATCAGCAGCGGCTGCGGCGCCGCGGCCGCTGGTGCAGTCGGGAGCTGCGGCATGCTCTCATGGCATTCCAGTTCAGCTTCTACCGCTCTAAGGGACTCTTCGAGTCTGAGCCTGATGTCCTCCCTGTGCCGCCGCGACAGCTGGGCACGCAGTGTCTCCGCCCTCTGTCTCAGTCTTGCGATTCTGGAGGAATACATGTTTTCCCCCCTGATACGCAGGGCCGGGTATGCAGCTTTGAAAACCTCCCCGACTGTGCAGAGATAGTATGAGGCCATGAACTCCCACAGTTTCATTTCCGTAACGGAAATGGCGGGGATGTCGTCTCTGATGCGGAGTATGTCTCTGATCTTGTTTTCCTGAAGTTCAGGCCCTGGCTTTCCGGAGCCCCATACTATGCCAGTGTATTCTCTGCCCGAGAACACGACATTGACGGCTGTTCCCGGCTCCACCGCTCTGTCCGTACGGTAGAAAGGCATCCACCGGATCTTCAGCGGCAGGAGAACCTGTATGAAGCTGGCTTGCATCGGCTCGCTTGAGGGCGGGATCAGTCGTTGGAGATGTCTGATGCGCTGCGGGCGAATTCCATCAGCGCCTTCGGAATATGGCAGTATCCGTCAGGGTGCTTGTCAAGATAGTCCTGATGGCATTCCTCAGCCTTGTAGAAATTCTTGAGAGGTTTGACCTCGACGGCGAGCGGAGCCTTGAGCTCTCCGGCTACACGGTCGTAGATGTTGCGGATCGAAGGGAGGTCTGCCGGATCGGTGTAGTATATGCCGGTACGGTACCTTGTCCCGGTATCGGGGCCCTGCCGGTTCAGGCTGAGCGGGTCTATCGCCTTGAAATAGAACTGGAGAATGCGCTCGAGACCTATCACATCGGTATCGAATACTACGCGTACGGTCTCGGCGTAGCCGGTGAAGTCCGTCGAGACTTCCTCATAGGTGGGATGGAATATGTTTCCGTTGGCATATCCGACTTCCGTGGATACCACGCCGCGGATCTGCTTGAAATAATGTTCGGCGCCCCAAAAGCAACCGGCTGCGAGATAGATTTCCCTTTTCAACTTGGACTGGAATTACTGGTTAATCGCCGTGGCTGTCCGCAGAGGCGACATTGGGTGTGGAAATGCTGGATGGTTTCCCGACTGTGTCCGAGGATGTCGCGGCACACAGCTGCGGCAATCGGAAGCCGCCCGGTCCGGACGCTGTAGTCTTGTGGAGCATAGCGGAATCGAACCGCTGACCTTTTGAATGCCATTCAAACGCTCTACCAACTGAGCTAATACCCCGTTTGAGGATGCAAATATAGCAAAAAGCTTGGACAAGAACAAATCTTTTGTATTATCTTCGCGACCTTGTCACAAAAAACATAAGATATCATGAAATACAGACTTGCGGTTTTTGACCTTGACGGTACACTTCTCAATACTATACAGGATCTCGGCGAAGCTGTCAACCATGCGCTCTCGCTCAGAGGTCTGCCTCTCCACACTGTGCCTGAATACGAACTGATGGTAGGGAACGGAGTGCGCAAACTTGTCGAGAGGGCGATGCCGGAGGATCTCTCGCAGGACGCTGCCGCCGTAGACGGGATGCTTGCGGACTTCATGGACTATTATTGCTCACATATCGACGAACATACGAAACCCTATCCCGGGATCGAGGCTCTGGTGTCGAAGCTCAGCGCTTCGGGCATGCTGCTTGCCGTTGCCTCGAACAAGTTCCAGAGCGGCGCAAGGCAGCTGGTGAGCCGCTTCTTCCCGGGAATAAGTTTCGTAAGAGTCATGGGTGGAGCTGACGGCGTGCCTCTCAAGCCGGATCCGGCAGTGCTCCTTGAAATAATTTCCGAGGCCGGACTTACGGCTGCCGAAACAGTCATGGTCGGTGATTCGGGAACCGATGTGAATACGGCGAGGGCTGCTGGTGTGGACAGCATAGGAGTCTCATGGGGGTTCCGTCCTGATGCCGCAAAGCTTGCAGACCGTTACGTGACCGACGTCCAGACTCTGGAGTCTTATCTGCTCGGCTGAGAAGGACTGTCTGCGTCTTTGTTCTGCCTGATGAAAAGGAGCGCGGTCAGCGGCAGCGCAATGATTGCCATGGTCGCGCTGATGGGCAGGTATATCCCGAAATTCACGTATTCAGTGACCAGGAAGGTCACAAGGAGCAGAGTAATGCCCATGCCTGAAGATATCAGGTAATGCTTCCTGATGTCAGTGCTGCGGCATACAGTACGGCTGAGGTTCGGGACTCCGAGCGAGATGAAGCCTATCGGGCCGCAGATGCTTACGGCCGAAGTCACCAGAAACATTATCATCAGCAGGCTCATGGCCTTGCTGAATGCGGTCATCTCGATTTCGCCGCGGAAATGTCTGGTCAGGGTGCGGTGGCCGGCCATGGCGGCGCCCATTCCCAGGGCGAAAAGTGCGAGTGAAAACACGATGTCCGATGTTGTGACCCCTTCCATCCTGAAATTAGCCGCACCCCACAGGTAGTACTTCTGCATCAGCTCGGGGCTGGGAGCGTTTGTCACTACGATAGTCCCGAGAGAGCCGATGAAAGTGCCGAAAAGTATGCCGAAAGTTATCAGGTTGCGTGTTGACACCTTCAGGGTCACGACAAAGCACACCGCGGTGCATATCAGAGTGCAGATGAACGATCCGACAGTCAGCGAGCACCATCCGGACATGGTTGCCGCGGCAGCGCCCAGGCAGGCTGCGGAGCCAAGCCCGAGGGAATAGACATCCCCGAGCTGGTTCCGCCAGAGATACTGCATCTGGATGCCTCCCACAGGGAGCGCTATCCCGGAAAGGATGACATATAGAATACTCAGCAGCATGGCTCAGAACATTATCGAGATGTTGCAGAGCACTGTCCGTCCCGGAAGGGGATAGTACCTCACTGCCTCATACCTTGTATCGAGCAGGTCTGTCGCCTTGATTCCGATCTTCACTCCGAGTGACCCGGAGAGGCTGAACTCTTTCTCTATGGCTGCGTTGAGACTGTTCCAGTCCGGCATCTGTCCGTAAGAGTCGAACCGTCCGCTGCGGAGTATCCAGTCGAGGGCGAGTCTCCAGCCTCTGTAGAGAGCATCGGCGCCGGCGCTCAGAGAATGCCTTGCGATATAGGGGACCTGCATGCCGAAGCTGGAACTGCCGGGGGTACGGTCTGTGGCATCCTGGAAGGCATACTTCAGGTTGAATCCCCAGTCCCACCGTGGACCGCCGTATCTGAGGCTGACCCCAAGATCTGCGCCTGCTGCCTGCATTCTTCCTATGTTGTAAGGCAGCCAGATATTGGGGTCTTCCTCAGTCGGTGCGGAAGTGATCCTGTCTTTGAGCAGGTTGTAGAATCCGTCGAGGCTCATCGACAGCCTGAGAGCTTCTCCGAGACCGTGGTTCCATTCTATCCCGATTCCGCTCAGCAGAGCGTCTTCAGGCTTCAGTTCAGGATTGCCGTAGCCGACGTAATACAGTTCGTTGAATGTGGGGACCCTGTACGCTCTTCTGGCGAATCCGTTAATGCTCAGTTCCCTGGTGAGTGAAAGCGTGAGATTTGCGGAAGGGGAGAGCGCCTGCCTGGAGGATTTTCCTGCGTCAGCCCACAAGTCGTACTGGACTCCGATGTTTGCGTCAAGCATTCCAAGCCTGAAAAATGCGGATGCCGCGCCGGTGATATTTGTGCGGGACGCGGTGTAGGTGTCAGAGTCGAGTCCGTCATAGTCCGCGCCTGCGCTCAGCGAAGCTCCTATCTTTTCCGATATCCTGAATATGTGCGTCGAGTTCAGCTGGAAGCTGCGCTGGAGGTATTCGTTGTTCCCCCAGGCGCTCTGGTAATACATTTCGTCCATGGATGCCTTGGCGCTCAGGTCAAGGGTGTACAGTCTTGAGAAGGCATTGTGCAGGCTGCCCTGCAGGAATGCGTTCCTGTCTTTCTGCCGGTCGTCCGACGGGTATGTCACCGATCCGGGAACACCCCTTGCAGCATCGTTGACGTAGGCCTTTGCATGCCATTCTCCCTTGGAGAGGGCTCCCCAGAAATCAGCTCCAGCCTTCAGCTGGCGTATGTCGTTGTTGGTCCTTGTGCTCCCGTCAGGGCAGGGATAGTCTCCTCTGCTCCACAGAGCGCTCAGTCCGGCGCTTGCGCTGACTTTGTCCGAGAGTCTGAAATTGAGCCTGGCCGACGGCATCCATGTGCCGAACGAACCGGCTTCCAGTCCTGCCCGCCCGTTTATTCCGTTATCTGTGAAAACGGGCTTGCGCGTATTGAAGCTTATGCTGTTCTGGGCATAGTCGACAACCGCAGTCGACAGCGAGCTGAAATCGATGAAGCTCAGGTCCGGCTGGCCGCTCTGTACGTTAGAAACCCTCACACCGTCAATGTATATGGCCGTGTGGGCGCTTCCCAGGCCGCGCAGGCTGACGCTTTTCAGTCCTGAGAGTCCGCCATAGTCGCTCAGTCCGAGCGAGGGTACCATGTAGACAAGCTCGTCCGCCGAGCTTACGTTTTCTAGGGAAAGTGTGTCAGTCCTGGATACGACTACACCCCGGTCTGCTACGACCGTGACACCCTGAAGGGTGTCTGGCGCCTGTGCAACTGGCATAAGCGCCATCATCATGATGGAAAACAACATTTTGATCTGCGTCTTGAGAAGACTTGCCCCCGAGTCTTGCTGTTCAACTTGTAAGTGGCAGGTCTTCTGACTTGTCCAGGCTTTCCGCGCCTTCTCACCCCTTGCGGGGCAATGGCATGCGAAGCGGTAACCATGCAGTGGACATACAGCTGCGGGCACAGTTCCGGATTCCGACCGGATTCCCTTTTGAGGATGTCCGGGACGGCCTCCCGGAAACATCGCACCACAAACCGGGCGCAAAGATAGTCAAAAACCGGGAAAAGCGCTCGCCTGGCCGGATCCTGCCGCTAATCTTTTATGTCGATGTTGAAGCCTTCGTCGATCAGATCCCTGACGAGGACTGACATCTCTTCCATGGAGAACTTGACAAGATCCTTTTCCGGGGTGGGACGGTTGATAGTGTATACCATGATTTCTCTGGGATGCAGGTCTCTCACTATGGCTTTCCATCCGTCGAGCACTTCCGGGGAGGAGGAGTCGAACCCCGGACTTCTGAGGAACATGGTCTGGAGTATGAAGTCACCGTTGAACCCCCTGAGGGCACCGATTACGCGCTGCAGGCTGTATCCCGGTGCAGGACGGTTGATTCTGGCCGCAAGGCTGTCAGACGGTGCGTCGATCTTCATTATGGGGTTGTCCACCCTGCGCAGCGCGGCGAATATCTCCGGGACGTGGACTCTGGTGGCATTGGACAGCACGGAGACTCCGGTTCCCGGGAAATACCTGTCCCTGAGTTTCAGGGTGTCGTCGATTATGGCCGGAAACTCCGGGTTCAGCGTGGGCTCGCCGTCGCCCGAGAAGGTTATCGAGTCGATTGAAGCCCCTGCGTCGCGCAGATCCCTCAGGTGTGTCTCGAGGGCTGTGCGCACCTCGGCTGCCGAAGGGATGCGGCTGTCCAGACGTCCGTCCCTGTTCCAGCCGCATTCGCAGTAGATGCAGTCGAAATTACATATCTTTCCCTCCCTGGGGAGCAGGTTGATGCCCAGCGAGGAGCCGAGGCGCCTGCTGTGTATCGGACCGAATACAGTATCTTCCCTGAGCATTTCAGAATTTCCCGTCTTTGTTTGCCTCTTCCAGACTCTGGTAGAGATATGTAGGATAGTTTCCGTTGAAGCAGGCGAGGCACAGTTCGCTGCGGTGTCCGGCCTCGAAAAGGGCCTTTTCCGAAAGGAAAGCTATAGAGTCTACTCCAAGCAGTTCCTTCACCTCGTCAAGAGTCTTGTGGGCGCACAGAAGTTCCTCGTATGTGGAAATGTCGATGCCGTAGAAACACGGGCGGGTGATCTGCGGACTTGCTATCCTGAGGTGCACTTCCCTTGCGCCGGAATCCCTGAGCATCCCGACTATCCTGCGTGACGTAGTGCCCCTGACGACGGAGTCGTCTATCAGCACGACCCTCTTTCCGCTCACAACGCTCTTTACGGGGGAAAGCTTCATCCTCACGCCCCTGTCCCGAAGTTCCTGGGACGGCTGGATGAAAGTCCTGCCTATGTACTTGTTCTTGACGAGACCCATCTCGTAGGGGAGTCCGGCGGCTTCGGCATAGCCCATCGCCGCGCTGAGGCTGGAGTCAGGGACTCCGACCACGATGTCTGCGTCGGCGGGAGCCTCCTCGAACAGAAGGCGGCCGGAGAGCTTGCGGAAATTGTGTACGTTGCAGCCTTCGATGTCGCTGTCCGGACGTGAGAAGTAGATGTATTCCATTGCGCACATGAAGTGGTGCTGGAAGTCGGAATACCTGCTTGAGCGTATTCCCTTGTGGTCGATGGTCACTATTTCACCGGGTTCGACGTCGCGGATGAACTTTGCGCCGATGACATCCAGGGCGCAGGTCTCGCTGCTGACGACATATCCGTCGCCCAGTGACCCGATCGACAGCGGTCTCAGACCGTGCTTGTCCCTGCAGGCGTATATCCTGTTCTGGGTCATTATAAGGAATGCAAAGGCTCCTTCCATCCTGTTGAGGGCGTCCTTTATAGCCATAATGCGCGGACGCTTCCTGTCCTTGGGGTCCTTGCGGATCAGGTGTGCGAGGATTTCGCTGTCCGAGGTGGACTGGAACAGGGTGCCGTGGTCCTCGAGATAGCGGCGGAGCTGGTGGGAATTGACTATGTTCCCGTTGTGGGCGATGGCGAAGTCACCCGTATTGTGCCTGAACAGGAAAGGCTGGACGTTGTCGATACCTCCCCCTCCCGTGGTGGAGTATCTTACGTGGCCGATGGCCATGTCTCCGTCAAGCCGGGCAAGAGCGTCACCGTTGAATATTTCCGTGACAAGCCCCTCGCCCTTGATTCTGTTGAGGTTGCCTTCTGCGTTGCGGGCGACAATTCCGCATCCTTCCTGCCCCCTGTGCTGCAGGGCGTGCAGACCGTAATACACCAGGTTTGAGGCGTTCTGAACGCCATACACCCCGAAGACGCCGCATTCTTCGTGGATTTCCCTATCCTGAAAGTTCATAACATGCAAATGTAATATTTTTCTTCGGTATCGAAAAAAACATCTAACTTTACGCTTGTTTTAATTTCTTCTTCATTTTATGAAAGCATTGGTCAGTACCGATTTCAAGTTCGAGGGCCTGAAAGCCAAGTACGAAGGCAAGGTCCGCGATGTCTACAGCATTGGAGATGACTGTCTTGTGATGGTCGTCACAGACCGTATCTCCGCATTTGACGTCGTTCTTCCGGAAGGCATACCCTACAAGGGGCAGGTTCTCAACCAGATTGCGTCCAGATTCCTTGACGCCACCGCAGACATTATCCCCAACTGGAAAATTGCCCAAGTCGACCCTATGGCGACTGTAGGATACCGCTGCGAGCCGTTCAAGGTCGAGATGGTGATCAGGGGTTACCTCACCGGACACGCATGGCGTGAGTACAAGTCAGGCAAGCGCACTCTGTGCGGAGTCGCCCTTCCTGAAGGGATGGTCGAGAACCAGAAGTTCCCTGAGCCCATAATCACTCCTACCACAAAGGCTGCGGAGGGGCACGACGAGGATATCAGCCGTGAGGAGATAATCTCAAGGGGGATAGTCTCTGCCGAGGACTATGCTCGTCTCGAGGAATACACAAGGGCCCTTTACAAAAGAGGCTGCGAGATGGCGGCAGGCAAGGGTCTCATTCTCGTGGACACGAAGTACGAGTTCGGAAAGCGTGACGGCAAGATCATGCTGATGGACGAGATACACACTCCCGATTCGTCCCGCTATTTCTATGCCGACGGCTACGAACAGAGGCTTGCCGCAGGCGAGAGGCAGCGCCAGCTTTCCAAGGAATTCGTCCGCGAGTGGCTCATGGCCTCAGGATTCCAGGGCCTCGAGGGGCAGAAGGTGCCCGAGATGACCCCTGAAGTGGTCAAAGGCATTACGGACAGGTATGTGGAGCTTTTCGAGCATATCACCGGCGAGCGTTTCGTCCCTGCGGAATGTGACGACCCTGCCGCGCGCATCGAGAACAACATCCGTACTTTTCTTGCAAACAATAAGATCGGCTGAGCATCATGATTGAAAGGTATTCACGCAAGGTCATGCGGGACGTATGGACCGAGGAGAACAAGTTCGGGGCATATCTCGAGGTAGAGACTCTTGCCGCCGAGGCATGGAGCAAGCTCGGAGTGGTTCCCGCTGAGGATGTCGAGAAGATCAGGGCAAACGCTACGTTCAAGGTCGAACGCATCAAGGAAATCGAGGAGCAGACCCGTCATGACGTGGTAGCATTCACGAGGGCTGTGAGCGAGAGTCTCGGCGAGGAGAAGAAGTGGGTGCACTACGGACTCACCTCGACCGATGTCGTTGACACGGCCAACGGCTACCTGCTCAAGCAGGCCGACGCGATACTTCTGAAGGATCTGGAGGATTTCCGCGACATGCTGCGCAAGAGGGCGCTTGAGTTCAAGAACACCCCCTGCATCGGCAGGACACACGGCATCCATGCCGACATAACCTCTTTCGGGCTGAAGTGGGCGCTGTGGTACGAGGAGATGGGCCGCAACATCGACAGGTTCAAATATGCAAGCAAAGGGGTTGAAGCCGGCAAGATGAGCGGCGCGGTAGGCAATTTTGCCAATATACCCCCGTTCATCCAGGACTACGTGTGCGAGAAGCTCGGCATCGCGTCTGCCAACATCTCGACGCAGGTGCTCCAGCGCGACCGGCATGCGTTCTATATCGCGACTCTCGCGATAATAGCGTCTACCCTCGAGCAGATGGCGTTCGAGGTCCGCAATCTCCAGCGTACGGAGGTGCGTGAGGTGGAGGAGGCGTTCTCCAAGGGCCAGAAAGGTTCGAGCGCCATGCCTCACAAGCGCAATCCCATCAGCAGCGAGAACATCTGCGGCTGTGCCAGGGTAATGCGCGGCTACATGTGTGCCTCTTCCGAGAATGTGGCGCTGTGGCACGAGAGGGACATTTCCCATTCCTCTACAGAGAGGATAATCCTTCCCGACGCCACCGAACTTCTCGACTACATGCTGACCCGTTTCAGGGGAGTGCTGGAGAATCTCGTGGTATATCCTGAGAACATGCTCTCCAACATCTACCGTACCAAGGGCGTCATCTTTGCCCAGAGGGTGATGAACGCCCTGATAGGCAAGGGCCTTTCACGCGAAGAGGCGTATGACACTGTGCAGCCCATTGCGATGAAGGCCTGGACCGAGGGACTGGACTACCGGACTCTGCTCGGCGAGTCCGAAAAGGTGACCGGACTGCTCACAAAAGAAGAACTCGAGAGCTGTTTCACCCTCGAGTACTACTTTAAGAACGTCGACTATATTTTCGGGCGCGTCGGAATACTCTGACGCCCCGGAAAAACTATCTGATGACAATCTCGCTCCTGTCAGGACCGACGGAAATGATCCTGACGGGGCAGGATGTCTCTTTCTCGATGAAGGATACGTAGTCCTTGAACTCTGTCGGGAAGTCTTCGTAGTTCCTGATGTTGCGGATGTCGCAGTTCCAGCCCTTGAACTCTCTGTAGACCGGGGTTATCTTCTCGTTGCTCTCGAACGGGAAATAGTCGACCGTACGGCCGTCAATTTCATATGCGACGGCAGCCTTGATCGTGTCGAATCCGTTCAGCACGTCCGATTTCATCATTATCAGTTCGTCCACGCCGCTCATCATTACCGCATACTTGAGGGCCACAAGGTCGAGCCAGCCGCAGCGGCGCGGGCGTCCTGTGGTGGCACCGTATTCATTGCCTATGCTTCTGAGCGTCTCTCCCGTTTCGTTCTCGAGTTCGGTGGGGAATGGACCGCTGCCCACTCTGGTGCAGTATGCCTTGAATATGCCCATCACCTTGCCTATCCTGCTCGGTGCGATTCCCAGTCCGGTGCAGGCTCCGGCACTCATGGTGTTGGACGAGGTGACGAAGGGATATGTCCCGAAGTCGATGTCCAGCATGGAACCCTGGGCGCCCTCGGCGAGTATCGGCACGTCATCGTTTATGTATTTGTTGATTACAATCTCGCTCTCTATGAGCTGGAAGCGCCTGAGATGCCCGATGGCTTCCATCCACTTGGATTCGTATTCTGTGATGTCGTATCCGTAGTCGTACTGGCTGAGCAGCCCTGCGTGCTTCTTGCGCAGCGTCTCGTAGCGCTTCATGAATTCAGGGGAGAGGATGTCTCCGACCCTGAGGCCGTTGCGCCCTGTCTTGTCCATGTAGGTGGGGCCTATGCCCTTGAGCGTCGAGCCTATCTTGGCCTTGCCCTTCGCCGCCTCGCTGGCCGCATCGATGATTCTGTGGGTGGGAAGTATCAGGTGAGCCTTCTTGGAGATCAGAAGCCTGCCGCTGATGTCGCCTATCTTCTGTTCTATGTCCTGTATCTCCTCGTCGAGTATCACGGGGTCAATGACGACACCGTTTCCTATAATGTTGATGGAGTCCTTCCTGAAGATTCCTGAAGGCACGGTGTGCAGTACGAACCCGTCATTGCCGAACTTGATCGAGTGGCCGGCGTTGGGGCCTCCCTGGAAACGCGCTATAACCTTGTAGTCAGGTGTCAGGACATCGACAACCTTTCCCTTTCCCTCGTCACCCCACTGGAGTCCGAGCACTACGTCAACTTTTTTCATTGTATGCTATTGTAATTTTGAAATGTCAAACAACCTCTAAAATTATGAATATAATTTGACTTTAGCAAATAAACCGGAGCGCATCCATCTGCCCGACTTTATCCAGACGGCAAAAATCACCCCCTTCAGACACAGTTCTACGGCCATTGCCGTCCAGTATCCCTCAAGCCCGAAACGGGGAATCAGCACCATCGACAGCCCAATGCGCACGAACCACATGCAGAGCAGGTTTATCAGCGAGGGGACAAGCGTGCCTCCGGCCCCGACGCAGCAGCCGTAGGCAACAATACTCACGCCGTACAGGATTTCGGCCCACGCTTCTATGCGCAGGCATCTTGCTCCCAGGCTTATCACTTCATGGTCGTCGCTGAGCATGTCCATTATTGCAGGGGCTCCCGCCCACATCACGACTGCAAGCGCCCCCATCATGGCCGCCCCGCTGAATATCGATATGCGTGCAAAGCCGCGTGCGAGGTCAGGCTTCCCCGATCCGAGGCTCTGCCCGACAAGCGAGGTTGCGGCATCCTGCATGCCGTAGCCCGGAAGATAACAGAAGCCCTCGGCTATTATCGCAAAGGAGTTTGCGGCTACGGCTATGGTCCCGAGAGGGGCTATCAGGACTGTCGCTATTATGTAGGCCCCGCGGGTAACGAGATTCTGCAGCCACAGGGGCGAACTGATCCTGAGCGCATTGCCGAGGACAGCCCTTGAGCCCGGGCGCGAGAACCTGCCTGCGTCATCTTCCGTGGCCGGCTCGTCCTGTCTCCGTATAGTCGCGAGTTCGCGGCTGCGGCGTAGCACATAGTACAGCAGGAAGGCTCCGGCACAGAGTATCGCGAGGCCCGTGCCTATCGCAGCTCCCATGACGCCGAGCCCGAAAATGTTGATGAACAGGTAGTTGAACATGACATCCAGCAGGCACATCACTATGCTTGCAAGTCCTGAGACCCTTGTGTTGCCGCTTGCTACAAGCGCCATCACGCAGAAGTTCTCGATCTGCAGTACAGGCAGGAATGCGGCGTACACGGCGAAATATTCACTTGCATCTTCCCACAGGATCTCCTCTCCGCCGAGCCACCGGGGAAGGGCGCCGCTTATCGCGAGTCCGAGTGCGGCAAGACCGACGCTGAAGACAAGCACGCTGCGTATGCCGAGCCGGAACAGCGACCTTGCGGCCGCGAAATCCCTTGATCCGCACTTGTGGGCCATCTGGACGCTGAACCCCGAACTGTTGGCGTAGCAGAAGCTCCCGAATATCCAGGTCGTGGTACTTACCAGACCTACTGCGGCGGCCTGGGCGGAGCCGAGCGCTCCCACCATCGCCGCGTCAATATAGCTCATCAGGCAGGAAGAGAGCTGCGCGAAAATGGAAGGCAGCGCGAGCAGAAAGGTGAGCCTTGTCTGTTCGCCGCGGGTCATGCCGGAAGAACTCCTGAGTTTTCCGAGCAGTATGTCCTTGCCTTCGCGCACAGCCTCGGAATTTTTCGGGTCAAAGATACGGATTAATTTTATAGTATTATAGGTAGCATTAGAAAAGGAAAACGTTGAGAATAACTCATTGTGGGGTAGACTAATTAAGGAATTCAAGGATTTCGGGGGCGGTATATAAGCGAACTTATCCAATAAAGACAGTAGAATTACTTGGATTGGAGTAGATTGCTATCAGGAAGACATAAAAATTGTCTGTATCTAGTGTTTTAAAATTTATATATGTGTGTACAGTTGAATGCTAAATGAGCCTTTCAATATAATAGGGCCAATTCAGTGAACCATGTCGTTGTTGAATATGATGCTATAGACTCTCTGTCAGCAGTAATATTATTGCAAGGGAATCCTATTGTTGCATATAATTCCATAAATATCCCTATATTTGAAATCAACTAATTACATAATTAACAATATGAGCGATTTTAATTATTTGCCGCAGATAATATCACCGTCGGCGTCAGAACTTGGACGTTATGGACGTACATCAGTAAGTTTGCATTATGGTCTTGCGGATATTTCAGTTCCATTAACTGAAGTTAGAGGAAAGAACTATAAGCTTCCAGTAAGCCTAAGGTATTATACTGGTGGTAATCGTCCCGATCAGCATCCTGGTTGGGTGGGACAAGGTTGGTCTTTGCAGGCTGGTGGTTGTATTACGAGAGTTGTGAACGGTATGAAAGATGAGATGTCTAAAGAAGAATATAACGCCAGACATGGTATTACACCTTCCGAAGATCCAGGGTATTTATATCATATGTATGAGACACAGATTGAAAAGGATTGGAATAGTGAATCTGTATTGAGAGAGTCTGCGTCTTTTGTTAAAGAATATGAACCTGACGAATATTTGATAAATATTCCTGGAATCTCGGCATCGTTCTGCATAGTAGGGGAATCTGATATAAGGATTATATCTAAGAATGAATCTGCAATTAAACTCGTAAGTTATGAAATAGGGCAAGATAATGACGCTACGGCATTGGATATGTATCCTGAACAGTGTGATAAACCATTGAAAGCAAGAAGATATAAGTACTTGAAAAATTTCGTTATCTCTGACAAATCAGGAAACCTATATTGTTTCGGTGGTGATGATAGTTGTATAGAGTATTCGGTGTTTCAGTTCCCTAATCTGGTTATAAATGGTACGGAAGTGGTGAATACCGGCTTGTGGCGTGCAATTGCAACGGCTAACACATGGATGCTGACAAAGATAGAACTGGCAAACGGAGAAGTCATCAAGTTCGAATATGAGAAAGATGGTGTCCCTATTGTACTCAGAGATGTGCATCATGGAGAACTTTATAGAACAGATGATTTAAATCCGATAGAAGTGAATACTGATACGTATGCAAGATATCAGCAAAATATTAAAGTAAATCTAAATTTTTCTTTTCTCTTGCCATCATACCTGAAAAGAATATTGTGTGTTATGTCTGGCGATGAATTGATATTCGAAACAGAAAAAAGTACTGAACTGCCATATAATATTAATCAAGAAGATTTCAACAAATATGTTGGCGATTTCAGTTCGATTGCGACACCTGGACCATTCTCTTTCGAAGATTTTCAAACAAATAACTACTATAAGCAACTTGTGCGTATTGAGGGTACGCACAGGGATATACGCCTGAATTATACGTCAAATGAGAACACGCGTCTGAAACTATTATCAGTACAGTTCTTTGACGGAGAATCCGAGGATAGGCGTTATAGTTTCGGTTATAATACTATACCTATGCCCTCCTATAACTCTCGCAAGACAGATATATGGGGGTATTATAATAATATCGATTATAGCTCCGAATTGGGGTCTTTTGGTCATACTCTTGACGAGACACGATCTCCTTCTGAACAATATATGGTGGCAGAGATTCTTACCTCGATTAATTATCCTACAGGAGGCTATACTGAGTATGAATATGAAGCTCATCGATATTCAAAAAAAGCTACTGTATTTCCATTCGCAGTGAATTCAGTAGCGGTGGATAGTATTGCAGGAGGTTTGCGAATAAAAAAGATAACCGATTATTCCGATGGACAAATTGTGCAGCAAAGATCTTTCGAGTATTTTGAGAATGGGCGTTCGTCTGGAGTTATGAACTCTCTTGCGACTAATTATGTAGAGGGCAGACATAAGGTTTTGACGCAGACTTTAGATTATGAAGCTTCATTTGGTATGTATAGTGAACTGCCAGTCCTTCCTCTTTCAGAGAACGACTGCGGGGTAGTGACCTATGGGTATGTGAAAGAGACTTATTCATCAGGAGGAAGCATAGAGTACCGTTTTAGCAATTATGACAGCGAAGAGTATATGGATGCTGCGCCGAAAAGTCAGTACGGGCTCGTTTCAGGCTGCCCGATACATCCTGAATTTACTTCCGGTAGTTTACACCGGGGACTTTTGCTGAGCAAGACTACATATAGGTCGGATGGCGATGTTGTAGTGAAAGAAGAGTACAATTATACCGATGTGGGAGATGGTGTTTTGAAGTCTGTGTCTCAAGATGATTATTGTGGCGGAAACATTTTTTTGATTTCCTATGTTGAAAGGCCTTGTGTTTATCCGGCTTTAAATTGGAAGAGAGTTACTAGGTACACTGATGATGACAATGATATTGTAGATACATACTCATATTTATACAAAGAAAGTACAAGGCTGAACTATTCGTCCCGTATCAGTAGGAGTGGATATAACAAGGAAGAAAGGATATATTATCCCGAAGATAGGACAGGTGACATCTATAGAACGATGCATGAAGGTGTTATGTTTGGTATCCCAGTAGGTAAGGCAGAGATTATAGATGGTTATGTGGTGAAAGGAACAGAATTAATCTTCAAGGAACTTGATATTAATCCGGAACTCGAAAGTGCAAGGATGATTTATGTTCCTTATCGGATATTCACGACGAAACTGTCATCGCCGGTTGCGGTAGGCGTCTATGAGAATAATCCGTCTGCATATTTGTGCGATGCTCCGGATATTGAACTTAAATTATATGATGAGTATGCCAACGTTCTGCTTGCAGGGTTCAATGATGGTTCTCAATGTGAGTATCATTGGGGTGCTCGCCATTGTTACCTAGGAATGATTTCTCGTAAAGTTAGATACGGAGGTGATACCTATAAAAATGGTATTCTTCAATTGACCTATGCCCAGACGCCTTCTTTGGATATAAGCTTTACTACCGGTAACACCTCATCTACCGTGACTTGCCGCCTTAGTGTTAATTATCAGTTTGCGTGTCTAGCTATGGTAGTGCTTGATGGTGAAACATATGGAATGGTTCAGTATTCTGTGCCTCAGCAGCCTGATGCTAAATGGACTGAATATCTGAATATGTATCCTAATTCAGTACAAGTAGAAGTCCCTGCTGGAAATCATAGGTTGATGATTTATATCTCTGATGAACTTACGACTACTGATGATACAAGAAATGTTGGACAAATTAATTATAGTTATTATGAGGAGTCTTCTGTGTCGCAGAGAAGTGCATTTTATGATTTCGAGACGGAGGTTGAGACAGCGGTTGGTTTTCATAGTGCGAAGGGACATCGAGGACCCATTACTCTTAGCTATCCTATAGAAACCGGGAAAAAGTACCTTTTTGATTATTTTATATTTACAGGAGGACATTGGGAATTCAGGCAGCAAGAATATAACGGCATCCCCGTGACCATAGGCTCTCTTTTATCCATAATAGATAACATTCGTATATTTCCTGCTGATAGCAAAGTCGAGTCTTATTGCAACATGGTGTTCGATGGTGTGTCGGCAAAAACTGATGATCGGGGAATTTGTGAATCATATAAATATGATACGTGCGGTCGATTATGTGAAGTGGATAACAATTCTGATAATGCTACAGTTGGATATGTATACAATTATCCTAGTGCTTCTGATGAGAAAGGAAGTGTAATAACGGATACTTATACAACTGAAGCTAAAGCTTCCCGTAAGCGCTCAATCGACTATTTTGATGGATTAGGGAATCTCATACAGAATATTGCCGTTGATGCTGGAGGACAAGGTTGGGATGTTGTTTCAAGGAAAGACTATGATGGTTTTGGTAGGTTGTACCGAGAATGGCTTCCTGCTCCAATTCAATCTGACGCAAGCCGTAGCGCAGGTACGTATGCAACTGAATCCCAAATATTATCAGGCGGAAATCAGGTATATCCGACAGATGATATGGTGCGGCATATCTTGTCTGTATATGACGATGCTCCAGAAGAAAGGAAACTAGAGCAATTTGGTGCTGGCTCTGCTTGGCGACAGAGTGAGAAGAAGCTGTGCTATGCATTTCTTTCGAATGCCAACGATTCATCATCGCCGCTATATGCTAGGCTATATCACATATCTGTCAGTTCAGGTAGCGTTATGCTAGAGCGGAATGCAGCTGCTTCGTCCTCGGGGAGCCTTGTTGTAAATAAGACAATTGACGAGGATGGAAGGACTACCTTGGAGTTTCATGATGTATATGGAAATCTAGTATTGAAAAGGTGTTACGGTAGTAATTCTTCTGATACTCTAGATACATATTTCGCGTATGACGGTTTTGGCAGGCTTGCAGCTGTCATTCCGCCGAAATTGGTTCAAGAACTTGAAAATAGTGGCAAGAGTGCATGGTCGGAAAGTGAGATAAGTCATCTTGCATATTTGTACCGATATGATAGCAGAGGAAACTGTATAGCGAAACTACTACCTGGTGGAGGCTGGTCATACTACATATATGATAGTGGTAATAGACGTATACTGAGCCAAGATGCTGTACAGCGTCAGAGTAACGAATGGTCGTTCGTGTTTACCGATATATTTGGACGTGAGTGCCTAAGTGGTACGGCAATATTAGACATAAATGTAACGGATGAACCTTTGTTGAGTACTGCGGTTTATGTGTCGCTTCCAGAGAGTCCATCATATAGCGGTACTCTGAAAGGTTATATTTTAAGCGGGTTATCGTTGGGCTCTGAGATATGTATATTGAATGTCAACTATTATGATTCATACGACTTCTTGGGCCATGCATCTTTCCCTGCTGATACTGATTCTGATGTAAGTTATGATTCGGAAGCAGAGGTGGAGTTTGATGCAAAATATTCTTCTTCTGTTCGTGGTGTCGCGACTGGAAGTCTCACAAAGGTTCTTGATGATAGTTCCCAAGACGTGTTTTTATGGAAAGTCAGTTACTATGATGATAAAGGACGGCCCGTTCAGATCAGGAAATCGACACATCTTGGTGGGGTTGAAAAAGACTACTTTAAGTATGACTTTCTAGGCAATATTCTTAAACAGAAGACGGTGCATGTCGGAAACGATGGCAGTTCAATTACAGAAGTTAGGATTATGACTTACGATTTAATGGGTAGGTTACTAACCATTGGACATAGCATTGGTGGTGCAGAGATAAAGACTGTGGCAGATAAACAGTATGATCTGATAGGACGCCTGATCGGAGATGCTAGAAACGGCTTGCCCATCCTTTCTGAGAGTAGGACATATGATATCCGTTCAATGTTGAGGAGTATAGGAGGACAACTTTTTAACGAATCACTGAAATATCAAGATGGAAACGTACCATCGTGGAGCGGTTTCATAAGTGAGATTACTTGGAATGCTGGAATGGAAGAACTGTCTCGGACATACCGCTATTCATACGATTTTGCAGCGCGACTAATCTCAGCTTCTTATTTTGAGGGAACAACTTTTAAATCCTCGTTTTCAGGTTCTTACCAGTATGATCTTGGAAGCAATCTTACATCAATTTCCGAAGGGAGTAATTTGCTCTCTCTTGTAATTTCAGGTAATAGGATAGACAGAATAGGAACGGCAGTTTTTGCATACGATGCCAAGGGACGTCAGATTTCGTCTGTATATGATGGAAGGACTATTTCTTACAACTTGCTCGATCGGCCGCGGAAAATAACACTTTCTGATGGAAGGATAATTGACTATAAATATGCTGCGGATGGGAGTAAACTGCAGGAAAAGACTGTCGTAGGAGGAATTGTGAAAACTGTTGACTACGTAGGAAACTGTATCTATGAGGACGGTAGTTTAAAACGAATATTACTTGACGGGGCATATGCTTCTTTGTCTGGTTCTCAGGTTTCATATTATTTCTTCTTACGCGATCATCTCGGCAGCATTAGGGTCGTTGCCTCTGAATCTGGAGAGGTGACGCAGATAAGCCATTACTATCCATATGGCTTACGTTTCAGTACAGGAAGTGGTGACAATCGGTTCTTGTATACCGGTAAGGAACTTAATCCTGATACTTCCCTCTATGATTTTCATGCGCGGCTTATGGATCCGTCGACAGGGCGTTTTATTACTCTTGATCCTGATGCGGAGAAGTACCGTTCTGTAAGTCCCTATACCTACTGTGCTGGTAATCCCGTAAATTTAGTAGATGCTAATGGGAAGGCTATTATAGTAGTAAATCTTGTAGGCGGTGCTATTTCTGCGGTAATTAATTATGGTGGACAGGTTATTTCAAATCTAATTAGTTATAGAAGAGATGGTAATACGGAGAAATCAGCATGGGATGCATTTAAGGATGTGGATATCTTCGATATAGGTATAGCTTTTGGCGAAGGGTTCGCGACTGCTGGTGGCAGCATCGTGAAGAGTGGCGTGAAATCAGGTATCAAATTACTGCGTTCACTTATGAAAGCTAGTATTAAAGATGTTATAATTGTTACTGGCAGCGAAGTGCTTTCAAACACGTTTGATTATGAGAATGGGACATTTAGGATAAATAAGTTTCAGGATGTTTACTATTCTACACTTATAGGATTACCGGTTAACCTCGTCGGTTTTGATTTTCATGTTAGACCATTTAA
>CALUTT010000020.1 GCA_944323775.1 uncultured Bacteroidales bacterium | reverse complement strand
AGCTCGGCATGCTGTGGTCTACATGGGGCAAGGACCGTTACCTGCAGGCGGTATGCTATTCCGAGTCGGGGACGATCGACGGACCCTGGGTGCAGGAACCCGAGCCCTTCCTCTCCAACAACTCCGGACACGGCATGCTCTTCCGCACGTTTGACGGCAAGCTGCTCTATGTGGTTCACCATGCAGAGGGCAACGGGCCACGCAAACCCCAGCTCTGGAACGTAGACGACAGCGGAGACAAACTCGTCCTCAAGGACAGAATCATACTTAATTAAATACCTTTCAATAACAACAGAGGCAGGCCCGATAAAACGGTACCTGCCTCTGTTTCTGCAATCCTTATTCAATTAATTCTACCTATTCTGACCAACCCGGATTCTGCACAATATTGGGATTAATCTGCACATCAGAGAACGGGAACGGGAAAAGCTCATGCTTACCTTTCTTAAAACCGATATCATTAGGATACTGTTTCGCACACCAGTCAGCATCTCCTTCTTCAACATAGCCTCTGTGCTCGCTTTCCTGCTTGGTAAACATTGCATCACAGAACGAAGGGAAATACTTACCGTTGTCTGCCAATTCCTTCTCAGCATCCCCCCAACGGACCAAGTCCGCATAACGGCTGCCCTCAAGCCACAACTCAAGGAACTTTTCTGTCTTGACATCCTCCATAACACAAGCAGAGCTCCGATACTGGGATTGCGCTCTGTCTTGTATCCTGTGCAAGACAGCGAGACCGCTACCATCAGGATCGCCAGTCATAGCACAAGCTTCTGCATACATAAGCAGGACTTCCGGGAGTCTCATCACAGGGAAATTATACATAACCCTGCTGCTAGGATTAAGATCAGAAGGACGATATTTCAATTTCCATGAGAACCACCCACAATGGCCATACAGGCCATCACCGGCATGAATTCCCCTGTTCGGGTCTTTCTTTTTGTCATCCAAAGTCGGAGCATCGGCATCACTCGCGTACGGCATTTCGTAAAGAACTTCATCATAACTCTTTATCCAAGCCTTACGCCTTGCGGAATTAATTCCGTCATGTTCAAGCATAACATCAACGAATTTCTGACTC
The DNA here is from genome assembly GCA_944323775.1 of uncultured Bacteroidales bacterium. Lineage (GTDB taxonomy): Bacteria > Bacteroidota > Bacteroidia > Bacteroidales > UBA932 > Cryptobacteroides. Next base: position 33,392 of record CALUTT010000020.1, on the reverse strand, counting down.
GGGTTATATTCTCCCCAGCCGTTATTCACGACCTCTGTACCTTCACCGTTAGGCATAAACATTTTCTCCGAACGCCAATTATACATAATCGGTACATTCCTGTAAGACATATCCGTATAACCGGTGACACTGGCATCCCATACTGAGTTAAACTCAAAAATGGTTTCGCTACATCCATCCATTTCAACATGGAAAAGATCATCCATCTGATCGGACGGCACCAGATCATACTTATCGGTCGCATCAACAATAGGTCGTAGAGCAGATTTTACACCTTCCCAATCCTTGAGATAAAGCATTGCCTCGGCCATGACAGCTCTCGCAAAAGCATCGGTAACCACGACGGCAGCATTCTTATCATCTTTGGACTCTCTGACAGGAAGTATATTCTGAGAAATGACATCCTCGCATTCGCTGACTATCCAGTTGAACATGAACTCCTGGGACTCGGAATTTGACGGCTTGGTACTTGCACTGATCACATGTTCAATCAGAGGAGGCGTTCCCCATCCCATGGTAAGCAGCAGATATGCATGTGCACGAAGCACTCTGGCAACAGCCACCGCATGGCGCTTCACTTCGGTATCTGCCTTGTCACCGCTGAAATTATCTATAACAAGATTAGCACTGTATACTGCCTGATAATACTGGCTGTAAGCCCCAGTTATCAGATAGTTGTTATTGTCATAACGGAAGGTGTGCACCTCATTCTCGGCTATATTGTCAGCCTTATTGTTACCAGCCGCATAAATCTCATCACTTGGCAGTACCCATGGTGCCCACAGAGCGGCCTCGTTCCATCCTAGAGTGGAATAAGAAACTCTGAATCTGGAATACATGGCAACTACAGCTGCCTCAGCATCTTCGTCTGTCTTATAGTAGTCTTCCATAGGAACAACTCCCTTTTGAGGGATATCCAGAAGTGACTCGCAGGCCGAGGCTACACTAACCGCGGAAACAAGCAGAGCAAGTCTAAATAATATCTTTTTCATAATAACTGTCAATTTTTAGAATGAGAGGTTAAGGCCAAGAATAAACTGTTTGGCAGTAGGATAGGTTCCAAGGTCAAGGCCGCTGGAATTTCCACCCGAAGTGGTAACTTCAGGGTCAAGTCCTATGTATTTGCTGAATGTAAAATAGTTTTCAAGCGACACGAAAACTCTAAGCCGACTTATCTTAACCTTTTCAAGGAGGTTTCTCGGAAGAGTATAGCCAAGCTGTATCTGCTTGATCTTGAAATATGAACCGTCAAAAATGTTGAGGGTAGAGCTGAATGCCTCCTGACTCCAGTTTTTCGCGCTGGGGAATTTAGCATTTGAATTATCCTGTCCCTCTTTCCATGAGTTCTTCCAATAATAGCTGTATGTGTTGCAAGAAGGACGGTCTGTTCGGAATGAGGCAGGGAATATCTCATTGCCAGCGACTCCGGTACCGAATAAAGTAAAGTCCAGTCCCTTCCAGTTCAAATTAACAGTAATGCCATAAGTGACATCAGGAATACCACAACCTATGTTGACACGGTCAAGATCATCAATTACGCCATTATTGTCAGTATCCTTGAAAATCGTAAGACCATTCTCATCTATTCCTTCAGCAACATAACCAAGCATATACCACAGCGGATACCCCTCTTCAAAAGTAGTGGCAAGTTTTGTTCCCTGAGGGATACGTCCTGAAATACGGTCTATCGAAGGATCCAGATAAGTCACCATGTTATTGAGGGTTGACAAGTTACCTGAAACCGCATATGAGAAATCTCCTATCTGGTCTCTCCATGACAGCTCAAACTCCAAACCGCTGTTGCGTATAGAACCAGCATTTGTGATCTGGGAGCCTGATACACCGACTTCAGATACGGGACGAACGCCAACAAGCAGGTCTCTAGTATCCTTGCGATAGTAATCCATAGCAAAGACGAGACGATTGTCAAACAGACGGGCATCAAGACCCAAGTCAAATTGTTCGGAAGTCTCCCACCTCAAGTCAGGATTAGCGAGTCCAGAAGGCATTGATCCATAGCTTAGAGTCGGATTCATCACATCATACTGGTATGACATGCCGTTTACTGAAATAGTGGTCGAATAAGGATATCCGCTTAATACATTGATATTTCCGTTCCGACCCCATGAGGCGCGCAGCTTGAGGAAAGAAAGTATGTCCGTATTAATATTGTCCCTCACGAATGATTCATTTGTAATAGTCCATCCTGCAGAGAAAGAAGGGAAATAGCCCCAACGTGAGTCTTTGGGAAGTTTCGATGAATCGTATGCATCAGCGCGGAAGTTTGCCTGGAAACTATATCGATCATCATAACTATAACCTATTCTTCCGAAATACGACAGGTTGGCAGATCTGCTTGGAGCATTCCCCATATTTCTGGTGACGTCATTTCCAGACTTGAGATAATTCAAGTACCTGAAATTCTCTCCATAGTCTCTAAGGATATCAGCACCTGAAGCGGATGCAGACACATTGTCAGACGTGCTTTCAATAAAAGACATACCTGCCATCGCACTTACATTATGTTTACCGAAAGTGTTGTCATAGTTGACAAAGTTCTCCCACTGATAGTAATACCCGGTATTGGCAGAAGCAGAGATATTGTACACGTCGCTCTTCACAAATGCATTTGCATAGTATGGCTCAGAATAGCTGTGAGAAGTGCTCTGGCTTATGCGGTAACCGAATCTGGAAGTAAAGGTAAAGCCTTTGAAAGGGGTCAGATTGGCATATGCAACACCTCTCAAACTGATACCACCGCTCGAACTGTCAGTTGCATCCCTCTGGATAAATGGATTGGCAGACTGAGTCTCTCCAATAAGCGGAAGGCCCCAATACAGTCCGGTTTCAGGATCCTGAAGGACTTTCACTCCTCTTGCAAGCGCATCCTTCATTGCGGGAGTAAGGCCATCGTAGTCTACCCTTACAGGGAAAAGCGGAGACGAAGTTATTGTAGCAAGCATCGCAGAACCGTTGTCATTCCTCTGAGAGATACTCTTTGTATCCCATTTCTCTATCGAGTTGTTCGTTCCTACGGTAAGCCATTTCTTTATCTTGTAATCAGCATTGAGCTGAAATGTCAGACGGGTATATGTATCCTTGTCACCTTTGAAGATACCATTGTTGCCGACATAATTGATAGAGGCAAAGTAAGTTCCCCTGTCGTTACCTCCCTGGAATCCGACCGTATGACGCTGATTCCATGTCGGTTCAAAAACCTCATCTCCCCAGTTGACATCCGTATGTCCGTCATAGTATGTATCCAGGAGAGTCTGACTGAGGAAGCCCTGTGCGAGGCCGAAATCAATATAATCAGCCGCATTCATAATATCGAGCTTGCGGGAAAGAGAACTCAGAGAGAACTGTGTGTTATAGAAAACAGTACCCTCCCCTTTTGAGCTCGAACCCCTTCTTGTTGTCACGAGCACGACTCCGTTGCCGGCCTGCGCACCATAGATAGCGGCAGAGGCAGCGTCCTTAAGGATTTCGATGGATTCGATCATCTCAGGGTCAAGGTACTGTATGTTGTCAACCTTCAATCCATCAACAATGAGCAGAGGACCAAGATTACCTGAATTTGAAGAGAAACCGCGGACACGGATTTCCGCCCCCTCGCCAGGAGCTCCGGAACCCGTCAGAATCTGTACACCGGCAGCCTTTCCCTGAAGAGCTGAAGCAGCATCGGATGTTGACCGGTTACGAAGATCTTCAGAGCGCACTGACGCAACGGCTCCAGTAAGGTCACTTTTTTTCTGGACACCATAGCCGATAACGACCGTTTCCTCGATAAAGTTGTTGGATTCGAGAATGACGTTGATCACCGACTGAGTGCCGAGTTCGACTCTCTTGTCATCAAAGCCTATACATGAGAAATCAAGTGCAGTAGCTCCGGACGGAACATTCAGAGTATATGTACCGTCGAGATCGGTTGTCGTTCCGATCGTGCTCTGCCCGACCACCACCACTCCGGCTCCGATTACCGGTTCGCCGTTTTCATCCGTGACGGTGCCTTTGACTTCACGCGTCTGCGCAAAGCTCCATATAGGAAGCAATAATGCGCACATGATGGCCACAATGGCCCTCTTCAGTTGTTGTCCCATAGCGATAGATTTTTCATTTTTGGGTTATTATACTATATGCGGTTATAGGTTTTTTCTAATCCACAGGATAGCCGGGGTTCTGATACTGTTTTTTAGCCTCTTCATCCATTTTCATGTCATCTATCTGTCCTTTAGGGATAGGGCGCAGATAGTGGAACTTCTCAATGGTTCGGGTAAATGTCTCCGGCGTATGGTCAGCCTTGCCAGCACCTGCTATTGTATAGCTGCCAGCTCTCTCCTGCCAGGTCTGGGTCCGTGCAAGGTCAAACCACCTGTAGCCGTCGGCAAAGCTCTCTCTCATGCGTTCATCAAGGATATAGTCAATCGTTATCACCTGCGGAGTCGCATCCGTAAGTTCCTGGCTGAAATCAGCCACATACGGTACGGCTTCGTTATTCTTGTACTCCCATTTTCCGGCTCTGGCACGAATGACATTGATGAGTTCACGGGCACTCACAGGACCGGTAGCACCTTTCACGGCAGCTTCTGCAGCCAGGAAATACAGTTCAGAGAACTTGAGTATGACATACGGTCTTGTTGACGCAGCATTAGGCTGTCCCGTACCGGTAGTATTCGTTCGATACGGCCCGAGTTTCCATAACCCCGGATAGGCCATTCTGCTGACACCGCTGGGATTGATGACATAAGAATCGTGAGCAGGACTGCAGCCGGCAACGACCTGACCGGCATCGTATGTATACTCGACGCCTTCCTCTTCTTCAAGTAGGAACGTAAGGAAGGGCTCGCCCATAAGTATGTGATTGCCGTTAGGTCCGAGTACCCATTCGGAATTGACACCCCCCTGCTCCCAGTTCGTACGGTAAATCCACGTAAAAGTGCCATCGAATCGAGAGTCCATGCTCTTGTTGTCAAACGTGGCCAGAGCTTCCTGTGTCGGAGCCATACGCGTCCATGGACGGCCCAGGAACTGATTGTCGGTACGCAGAACAGGATTTATGTTCTGTCCGCTGTTGGATTGAGCCGTCATGTTCGGATAATTCCACTGAAGCATCCAGCTGGCGAAGTTATCCATTCCGCCGCCACTGCCATACGTAAGACTCGAACCGTTATACTGTTCCGACTTTTCCGTATGGTCCGCATAAAGCACCTGCTCTTTGTTACGGTCGTTTGATCCCAGATACACTTTATAGAAGTAATCCTCAAGTCCGAACGGGCCGGGATTGTTGATTCCGTCCATGGCAATGTCATAAGCCTTCTGGAAATACCATGCGGCATCATGTCCGTCAGGGTCTACCCTGTCACAAAGAGGATAAGTGGGTATGTCATTCGGATTTTCAAGCCACCAAGCATAAGTCAGATAAGCCTGAGAAAGCACAATACGTGCAGCAGTCTTTGTGAGAGCACCTGTCAGACGCGGATTGTCAGGAAGATCGGACACTGCAGCGACCAGGTCAGGGAAGATGCACCTCGTGTATACTTCCGGAACGGTATTCCTTACGGAAGTGCGGACAGGCGTGGTATTGAACTTGAGTTCACCTGACCCCAGATCCAGAGGGACTCCTCCGAAAATCCGGACCATATTGAAATATTTGAACGCCCTGAAAAAACGGGCTTCAGCGACCAGCGATGCATCAAGACCCACCTTTTCGGCATTTTCAATGATACCATTGGCCGTATTGATATAAGTGAATGTCCAGTAACCTCCCGAGTAGCTCGAAGAATTGAGTTCCCCGTTTCCTGACATGTCGGCGACCTTGAAATTCCCGTCGGCACTTTGAGCATACGTAGCCTCGTCGGTACCTGTAGTCATGAAATTATAGGTATATGCATTACCGTTCTCATAGCGCAGGCTCGCATAAAGAGCCGTAAGTCCGCCCTCAACTCCTGCCTGGGTACCGAAGAACTCCGGAGTATATCGTGTCTTCGGATGCTCTTCGAGCACCCAATTGCATGAGCACAACAACGGCATAATGCCGATAACAGCAAGTATGATTGAATTGGTAGTCTTCATATCCAGGTCATTTTAGAAAGTCAGATTGATTCCGAAAAGGAAGTTTCTTGTATTTGGAGTATTATATCCAATATATGAAAGGCGCGAAGGTCCCGGTCTTCCTGAAGCCGTATAGCCGCCATTGGCGTTTGTTTCAGGATCAAGACCCGTTTCATTGAAGAAGTCGGAGAACAGCACAAGTCCCGGATTCTGAAGTGTCGCATAAATCCTGAGCATGGATATTCCTGCCCGGCGCAATGCAGGCAGCTTGTGGAAACTGTAGCCCAAGGTTATTGTCCGAATCTTAAGGAACGAACCGTTGAACTGCGCGAGCGTCGAAGCATACTTCGGGTTGTCTCCACTCAACAGAGAGCCCGGCCTCGGATAATGAGTATTGGGATTCTCAGGTGTCCAGTAATCCACATCGATCTGGCCCCTTCGCCCGGTCAACATATTAAGGTATGAATTCCCTGAATGAAGGGAAGAAAGAAGTATTCCGCCGCACTGGAAAGCTCCTATGACCTCAAAATCAAAATTGCGCCAGCTAAGGTTGGTATTGAATCCGCCTGCAAACAACGGATCCGTCACTATAGGAACCCTGTCCTCTGACGATATGGCCCTGACCGGCTCACCGTTTTCATTGTACTCTCCGTGATACTTGACCTTTATTGAACCTATGGCATCCTTATAGCCGGTGGCGCTGTTGTACTGGCTAGGTTCAAGGATGTCCATATAAGGATCGCCCTCCTGCCACAGGCCGTCATACTCATAGTCATACAGGCAGTTGATGGGATAACCCACGAACCAGCAGTTGCCCGTATCCTCCAGGGTTCCGTCAGCGAGGGCGATGAGTTTGTTGCGGTTGGCGTAGAAATTGACCCCGGCAGTCCAGCGCCAGTCGCCCCTGTCAATGAGAGTACCGTTGAGTGTGAGTTCCACACCCCTGTTCTGAGTTTCTCCGATATTGGCAGTATAACTGCCGACACCAGCTGTAGAAGGAAGACCGAGAGAGAGCAGTATGTCGTTCGTATGCACAGAATAGTACTCCAACGTACCGGTCAGACGGCCTTTGAAGAACCCGAAATCGATACCGTAGTTCCAAGTCTGGGAATACTCCCATCCAAGTTCACTGTTGGGGAGAGTGGATACATAATAGCCAAGGGCATATCTCTCATCGCCGAAATTGTACCGCAGAGTATTGAGGCTGCCCAATGTGGCATACGGAGAGATTGACTGGTTGGAAGTCTCACCGTACCCGACCCTTATCTTCAGTTCGTCAAGCCAGCCGGAAGCATTCTCCAAGAAAGGCTCCTTGTGGATGTTCCATCCCACGGAAACCGCCGGATAGGTATGCCATCTGTTGCTTGGCGCCAGGCGGGAAGATGCATCCGAACGCACAGCTGCGGACAGCATGTACTTCTCGTCATAGGAATACATGACACGGGCCATCCAGGACACAAGTCCATACTGCGAATATGAACCACCATTCACCGTAATATCCTCAGCGACGCATGCTCCGATATTGTGATACTGGAACAGTTCGTTCGGTATGTTCTTTCCGGATATGCTCTGCCCGGTCGAAGTAGTCTGCTCCGCCGAATACAGGCCGACTGCATTGATATGATGCTTTCCGAACGTACGGTCATATGTAATAAGGTTCTCGACCGTCCAGTTCAACTGGTCGTTCTGAGATCGGGAGGCTGAGTTGGGGTTGGTCGCAGAGCCGTTGACTCCCACGCCAGTAAAGCTTCCGCTCTTGTTTGTCCTGTAATTGAAAGCAGCGCTGAGCTTGTACGACAGCCCCTCGACCCACGGGAACTTTACGAGCATCGAGGCCGTGTTGTAACTTGAAAATGCGCTGGACTCATTTATATATGTTCCATTGTCATGAAGCCTTTCTATGACTTCCCTCGTAAATATATATTGGTCATTGTCGGATGGCATGTTAATTCTTGTCTTGAGACTGCCGTCCGCGTTGTATGGATTGACCAGAGGTGATTTCGAAAGCACCGCATACATGTCGACCTGATTTCCGTCATTGGTATTGTAACCGGTCATGGTCGAGAACGAAAAATTGAAATACTTGCCAATATTCTGGTTTACACTTCCGTTCAGGGAAAGCCTGTCATATGCCTGTGTCGGTATCACAGCCTGATCCTTATAATAGGAAAGTCCGAATCTGTAGCTTCCTCCGTTCGTACCGCCCGTTACACTGAGATCATAGTTCTGGGTAACGCCTGTACGGTAGAACAGATCCTGCCAGTCAGTGTTTACGGAATTGTCCTCGTCAAGGGAATTCTGGTATATCCCGGCCATTTCACGCATACGGATATACTTGTCCGCAGGCATCATCGGATACTTCACGGCCTTCTTGGCTATGGTGTACATGTTGAAAGATACCTTGGGCGCCTGTCCCTGCACGCCTTTATAAGTAGTGATCAGAATGACGCCGTTTCCACCTCTCGAACCATAGATGGCAGTCGAAGAGGCATCCTTAAGGATATCCATACTCTTGATATCGCTCGGCGAAATATCCGTAAGGCTGCCCATGAAAGGTATTCCGTCAAGTACGATCAGAGGATCGTTTGAGGCAGAAAGCGACCTTTGTCCACGTATCCTTATCTGCATCGAAGAACCAGGTCGGGACGAAGTCTGGACCATCTGGACACCCGCCACCCTGCCGTCGATAGCCCTGGTAATGTCCGTAGCAGGCACTGCACGCAATGTCTCGCCACCGACAGAGGCGATGGAGCCGGTAACATCAGAACGCCTCGCTGTACCGTAGCCTATGACTACCGTTCCTTCCAGTGCTTCCATATCCATCAGAAGGGTAACATCCAGAACGTCACGAGAACCTACGGGAACACTGACGGTCTCGAATCCCACACACTGGACTTGAAGAGTCGCACCAGGAGACACTTTGAGTGTATAATACCCGTCAATGTCAGTACTTGTTCCGTTTTGCGTATTCTGTTCCAGCACAAAAGCACCAACGACCGGATCCCCGTTCTCGTCAGTTACGGTTCCTGTAACAGTACGCGTCTGCGCAAAGCTCCATACAGGCAGCAGCACGCATAAGATGGCCACGATAGACCTTTTCAGCCATTGTTCCATAAGATTAATAGATTTTTCAGGTTAGTCATGGCAATAAATTTACTAACTAAGATTTATTTATCCAAATTTTTTCAAATAAACCGTCAATTTATTAAAATTTCATTGTCAACATACATATATATATAAATTGGATTTAATATATTTACCGGACAAGTTCTGAAAAATTCCTATATTTGTATGTTATGAAACCGATATCAAAACTATTAACCGCAATTCTGTTTGGATTCACACCTCTTGTTCCACTTTTGGCCAACGCGCCCGAATTCGCCGTATTCACGGACGGTCCCGACAGGACGGTCATCGCTGACGGCAAGGACATCGCCACTATAGCCATAGACAGCGGCCACGAGTGGCAGGGCGTCAAATGGGCCGTCGAGAATCTCTCGGAGGACTTCAGCAGAGTTACCGGAAGACGGGCCCCCATCACAAGGAACCCCAACACGGCAACAATAATAATCGGCACTGTCGGCCGGGAGGGATTCATAGAAGAATACCTCTCCGCCGAGGACCTTGAATCCCTGCAGGGAGCAAGGGAGAAGTACCTTCTGAAAGCCTCCGGAGACGGAAAGGTCATCATCGCCGGCAGCGACAAGAGGGGCACCACTTATGGGATCTACGCTCTCAGCGCCGCAATAGGAGTCTCCCCGTGGTACTGGTGGGCCGACGTGCCGTCTGTCCAGAGGGACAAGATCTACATCCTCAACGGCATCTATACCGAAGGCGAGCCTAAGGTGTTCTACAGGGGCATCTTCCTCAACGACGAGGCGCCCGCCCTCACGGGATGGGTCAACGAAAACACCGACGGCTACAAGAGCGGGTTCTACATCAGGGTTTTCGAACTGCTGCTCCGCCTGAAAGGCAATTTCCTGTGGCCGGCCATGTGGGACGCGGCCTTCTATGACGACGACCCCCTGAACATGTACTATGCCGACGAAATGGGTATCATAATGGGCACATCCCACCACGAACCCTGCGCTCGCGCACAGAAGGAATGGCACCGCTACGGTACAGGCCCCTGGGACTATAACAAGAACCGCAAGGAACTGATGAAGTTCTGGAAAGGCGGCATCGAGAGGATGAAAGACACCGAGGACGTCGTGACGGTAGGCATGAGGGGAGACGGCGACATGGCCATGGAAGAAGGCACCAACATAGCGCTTCTCGAGAGGATTATCCGTGACCAGCGCCGGATGATATCCGAGGTAACAGGGAAACCGGCATCCGAGACGCCTCAGGTCTGGGCTCTGTATAAAGAAGTCCAGGACTACTATGACAAGGGCATGAGGGTACCCGACGATGTCACGCTGCTGCTCTGCGACGACAACTGGGGCAATGTGCGCAAGCTGCCCGCCATGGACGCCGAGCCTCGTTCCGGAGGATACGGAATGTACTATCATTTCGACTACGTAGGAGGACCCAGAAACTACAAATGGCTGAACTGCAACCAGGTAGAGAGAGTATGGGAACAGATGAACCTTTGTTACCGCTACGGGGTGCGCAAACTGTGGGTGGTCAATGTCGGAGACCTCAAGCCCATGGAATACCCGATCCAGTTCTTTCTCGACATGGCATGGGATCCCGAATCCATCACGCCAGAGACCATCCGCGCACATACCGAGAAGTTCGCCAGAGACCAGTTCCCCGGAAGCGACAGCAAGGAAATTGCAGACATCATCGGCCTGTATTCAAAGTATGCCCGCAGAGTGACGCCGGAGCTGCTTAATTCCGACACGTATAGTTTCAATTACGACGAATGGCCCAGAATGGTCGCCGAGTGGAACGAACTTGAACTTCGTGCCCTGAGAGTCCTGCAGACCATGGACCCGAAATGGAACGACGCATACTACGAACTTGTCCTTTTCCCGATCCAGGCGATGCAGAATGTCTACGAGATGTACTACAGCGTTGCAATGAACCGCAAGGCGACTGCCCCCCAGGATATCAACTACTGGGCCGGCAGGGTAGAAGCACTTTATGAAAGGGACTCCCTGCTATGCGCATACTACAACCATGAACTTGCCGGCGGCAAATGGAACCATATGATGGACCAGAAGCATATCGGATACACCTACTGGCAGGAACCGCGCAGACAGGTCATGCCTAAAACCGTGAAAAGCGAAGAAGAGCCATACCTCTGCCACATGGAAAAGGACGGATGCATATCCATCGAGGCCGTGAACTCCTCCTCGCTCAACGGAGTGACACTGATTCCAGGTCTCGGAAAGACCGAAGGTGCAATAACCGTTCTCCCGGAGGAGACAGCCCCTCTGGATGCGTATGCCGAATTCGAGATTCAGACCGCAAGTGACGGGAAGGGAATGCTCAACATATACCTCTCCCCCACTCTGAACTTCAATGCCGGAGCCGGGCTGCGCTATGCCGTAAGCGTCGACGGAGGCGAGGAGCAGATCGTCAACTTCAACGGACACTACAAGGGAGAACTTGGACCTTGGCAGGCGGCAAGCATAATCGTAAGCAGGACTGAACTGGATTTCGGAGCGGCAGGCAGGCATACGCTCAGGTTCAGATTCGTAGACCAGGGCCCTGTTCTCCAGAAGATAGTCATCGATTTCGGAGGCATGAAACAGTCCTATCTCGGAACTCCGTCATCGGAATTGATAAAATAACACACAAGACAAGCATATGACAAGAATTCACCCTATCACAATCATTCCAGCTGCTGCGGCACTGTTCCTCTGCTCCTGCAGCAATCCTGTCCCATCCGGCCAGGACGGCAGCGACCTGTGGCTCGTAAACGGGCGCAGCTACGAAGAAGTGCTCAACTCAGTCCAGACTTCCATCAACCCGGAACTGGGCAGAGAGGAGTTCCACATATATGACCTGGACGGGCAGCGCCATGTCGACGGCGGCTCGGCAGCAGGAATACGATACGGGATCTATGCGCTTCAGAGAGCCGAAGTGCTGGAAGAAGCCGGACCCGGGCTCGACATCCGGCAGGCTCCTTACTATGAATACCGTATACTCGACCATTGGGACAACCTCGACGACACTGTCGAAAGAGGATATGCAGGACTGTCCATGTGGGAATGGACATCACCGGACATTCCGGTCGAGAGGATACACAAATACGGACGTCTCTGCTCATCCGTCGGAATAAACGGTGCCGTGCTGAACAATGTCAACTCAAATCCTCTGATACTCGACGCCGAACACATAGAAAGGGTGGCCAAGATTGCCAACATACTCAGGGAATACGGAATAAGAACCTACCTGTCAATTAAATGGACCAGCCCCATGGCACTGGGCGGCCTGAAATCAGGCGATCCGCTCGACCCGGGAGTAAGGAAATGGTGGAAAGACAAGGCTGACGAGATTTATGCCGCCATACCTGACTTCGGAGGGTTCCTTGTCAAGGCAAATTCTGAGGGGCAGGCCGGTCCCCAGGACTACGGACGGACCCATGCCGACGGCGCAAACATGCTCGCCGAAGCATTGAAGCCGCACGGAGGGATAGTAATGTGGAGGGCATTCGTATACAACCCCACCAGTTCAGACAGAGCCAATCAGGCCTATGAGGAATTCAAGCCGCTTGACGGTCAGTTCGCAGACAATGTAATCGTTCAGATAAAGAACGGTCCCATTGACTTCCAGCCTCGCGAGCCGTTCAGTCCTCTGTTCGGAGAACTCAAGGATACTCCGATGATGATGGAGTTCCAGATAACTCAGGAATATCTCGGTTTCTCCAACCATCTCGTCTATCTGGCGCCGCTATATAAGGAATGTCTCGACAGCGACACCTACCGCGACGGAGAAGGTTCCACCGTGGCCAAGATGATCAAGGGAATGGCCGGCGTCGCCAATACCGGTCAGGACGCCAATTTCTGCGGATACATCTTCGCCCAGGCCAACTGGTATGCTTTCGGGCGCCTTGCGTGGGATCCGACCCTGAGCTCGCAAAGAATAGCTGACGAATGGGTGCGTCAGACTTTCGTCAAGCCTGAAGGGATGAGCGCAAATGCCTTTGCCAGAAAGTTCATCAAGCCCGTAGAGGACATCATGATGAGCTCGAGGGAAACGACAGTCAACTATTCGATGCCTCTCGGTCTCCACCACATCTTCGCCGGTTCGCATTATGGACCCGGGCCATGGGAAAGGAGCATCAGGCGCGACTGGTCCCCTGTGTTCTACCACAAGGCCGACAGGGACGGAATCGGATTCGACCGTACCAGAAACGGGTCCCGCAACGTCGACCAGTACAACGAACCGCTGGCATCAATGTACAATTCGCTGGAAACCTGCCCGGAAAACCTCATACTCTGGTTCCACCACATCCCATGGGACTACAGGATGTCTTCCGGCAATACTATCTGGGACGAACTTTGCCTGCACTACGACAACGGTATCAGCGCCGTCGAGCAGTACCGGAAGACTTGGGAAAGCCTCAAGCCATACGTCAGCGAACCGATATTCAATGAGGTCAGGAAAAAGCTTGAAATCCAGAAGAACGATGCAGAATGGTGGAGAGACGCCTGCATAGGATACTTCCAGACATTCTCAGGCATGCCGCTGCCGGACGGAGTACGCCCGCTCAACATGCCTATTGACTCGATCAGAACCAAGAGCATACTCTCCGACCGCTACGGAATGCCTACTCATGACGAGGCCAACAGACCCGTACTGGTACGCCCTGCACGCAGAGGGAACGCACCTCTGCCCAACCAGGATTCCTCAGTACCCGAATAGCAGGTCTCCGGGAAATGTGCAAGACGGTGCCGTGCAGTCAGACTGCCGGCACCGTCTTTTTACAATATTCCGCGTCACGGGATACCACACGGATACAAAAAAAAGCATATCGTAACCGATATGCTTGGAAAACCGTAGTCCCTACAGGAATCGAACCTGTATTTAAGGTTTAGGAAACCTCCGTTCTATCCGTTGAACTAAGGGACCATGAGGCCGGCATCCGGTCTCAATACTACTCAGCGTTCTTTACTACAATCTGACGTCCCCTGTAGTAGCCGCACTCGGGGCATACACGATGGTATACCACAGTGGCTCCGCAGTTCGGGCAGGTCGCAAGAGTCGGGACAGGTGCGAAGTCATGAGTACGACGCTTGTCCCTGCGCTGCTTTGAAAGTTTGTGTTTCGGATGTGCCATTTTCTTATCTTTTAATTATTTACTCAAGTACTTTATCGTCTCCTCGTTACATTCTCCGTCAGGATGCACTCTTTGGAGCGGGAGCGAGACGAGAACATAGTCATATATGTCCTGACGAAGGTCCAACTCATCCGTATCCGGAGTGTAGCTTTCTTCGAACGAAATTTCAACCGGTATCTCCAGAGCCTCGAGGCACCTGTCACACTCGACTGTAACACTGCCTGAGACCATGCACCTTACATCCACAGTAACGCCGTGGTTGTCAAGCTGCACATCCGCGTGCAATGCGGCATCGAGAATCTCGGAGCTGCCGAATGATTCAAAGAACTCGCGGCCAAAGGACTGTTCAAAACTGCTTTTACCCTTAGCCAGTTCAGTAAGTCTGACAATAAAGAGACGCAAAGGTAGTAAAAAATTTTATGTTTGTCAATCTTCGTTCTCGCTATTTCTTTTTCTTGCCAGAGGATCCAGCAGAATCTTGCGGATTCGCATATGATGTGGAGTAACCTCGACAAGCTCGTCTTCCTGAATATACTCAAGAGCCTCCTCCAGGGAGAACTTGATCGCGGGGGGAAGCACTATCTTCTCGTCCGAACCCGCTGCGCGGACATTCGTAAGTTTCTTGGTCTTGCAGATATTGATATTGAGGTCTTTCTCCCTCGTGTGCTCTCCGACCACCTCTCCGGCATATATCTCGTCGCCCGGCTCGACGAAGAACCGTCCGCGGTCAAGCAGCTTGTTCATAGAATAGGCAATGGCCTGGCCTGTCTCCAACGATACCAGAGAGCCGTTGCTGCGCCGTTCAATTTCTCCCTTGTACGGCTGATACTCCTTGAACCGGTGAGCGACTATCGCTTCTCCCTGGCTGGCGGTCAGCAGATTGGAGCGGAGCCCCATGAGTCCTCTTGTCGGGATTTCGAACTCAAGAAGAGTACGGTCTCCGCGAGGCTCCATGTGGATCAGGGCGCCCTTGCGCCTTGTGGAAATTTCTATCGCCGCCCCGACGAACTCCTCGGGAACTTCGATGGAGAGTTCCTCGATAGGCTCGCACCGTTGTCCGCCGATAGTCTTGTCCAGAACCTTCGGCTGTCCGACCTGCAGCTCGAACCCTTCCCTGCGCATGGTCTCTATCAGCACTGAAAGATGAAGGACTCCCCTGCCATACACAATGAACGAGTCAGCCGTAAGACCGGGCTTGACACGCAGGGCAAGGTTCTTTTCAAGTTCCTTGTCCAGTCTTTCCTTTATGTGGCGGGATGTCACGAACTTGCCGTCCCTGCCGAAGAAAGGAGAATTGTTTATGGTAAAGAGCATGCTCATCGTAGGCTCGTCAATGGCAATGGGCTCCAGCGGTTCCGGATTGTCATAGTCGGCTATGGTGTCTCCGATCTCAAATCCGTCTATGCCGACAACGGCACAGATATCACCGCAGCTGACCTCGTCAACCGTTGTCTTGCCGAGCCCCTCGAAGACCATCAGCTGCTTGATCTTCTGTTTCTGGATAACGTCGTAACGTTTGCACAGACTGACGGCCTGGCCGGTTTTCAGCGATCCCCTGGTTATCTTTCCTATGGCAATACGACCAACATAGGGAGAATACTCGAGCGAGGTGATCAGCATCTGAGGGGTGCCTTCAACGACCTTCGGAGCCGGAATGACGTCCAGTATGGTGTCCAGCAGCGGAGTGATGTCGTTCCCGGGCTTTTTCCAGTCGAGAGACATCCATCCCTGCTTTGCCGAACCGTATACGGTCGTGAAATCCAGCTGGTCATCAGTGGCGTTGAGATTGCACATAAGGTCGAATACTTCTTCCTGGACTTCGTCCGGACGGCAGTTCGGCTTGTCGACCTTGTTGATCACCACAATCGGTTTCTTGCCCATCTGAAGGGCTTTCTGCAGCACGAACCTCGTCTGAGGCATGCATCCTTCGAATGCGTCAACCAGAAGGAGAACACCGTCTGCCATATTGAGGACTCTTTCGACTTCGCCGCCGAAATCGCTATGGCCCGGAGTATCTATAATATTGATTTTGACGCCTTTATAAAGCACGGATACATTCTTTGCGAGTATGGTGATTCCGCGCTCCCTTTCCAGATCGTTGCTGTCCAGTATCAGTTGTCCGAGATTCTCGGGCTGGCGAACGAGTTTCGCCTGATAAATCATTCTGTCAACCAGAGTCGTCTTTCCATGGTCGACATGTGCGATAATGGCAATATTCCTGATGTCCTGCATAAATTTCTTGAATCGTGCAAAGTTACAGAATTCCACGGAAAATCATAACGGAAATATTTAGTATCTTTGTAAAATATGCTGAACATGCGTCATTTTGTCCTGATTATGCTCCTCCTGCCTTGCATCGCAGGATGTTCATCCGGCAACGGCAGTAGCGAGCCTGCCGGATGGGACAGGATTGCAAAAGTCCTGTCAACGGTTCCTTCCGACGCCCTGTGCGTTACCTATGCCGAAAACAGCAGGAGCGCATCGGAAATACTGGACAGCGCAAGCATTTTCCTCGATCTGGGAATCGAGAAGCTGAGGACCGGGATGGCGGTATCCGAGTGCTTCAACGGAACCACCGTAAAGGTCCTGACTCTTGCTCCGATAAAGAACCGGGAGTTCGCCGACTCGTCATCAAACCTGCACCGCGTCATGGACTCGGCGCGTTCAAGACACCTGCTCTCCGAATTCATTCCCGACGCTCCTGCGCTCGGGCAGGGTGAGGGTGTGCTGATACTCACCCAGTCCGGGCCCCAGCTCAGAGTGGCCGCAAGACATATTGACGAAGGAAGGTCGATTCTTGACGCAGACAACTTCAAACTGGCGGCATTTGCGGCACAAGGGGCGCCCAGAATGACCATACTGCGCAATTCCGGAGCCCGCAGACTGCTTGACAAGGAGTTCCTCGGAGGAGCCTTCCCGGTACGCAGTTCAGCCGAATTCCTGCACGACGCCGCTCAATGGACAACTTTCATCCCCGGCCATGGAGGGGAGATGACAATAATTCCGGTTCCCTATTCTACGGGAATATGTTACTTCCAGATGCTCCAGTCTCTGCCCACAGGCAGAAGCAGGCTCGGGAACATCCTGCCCGAAGGGACAGAAGTGGCCATATCGCTGAGCATCTCGCCAGAATTCAGAAACGCATACGAGACGTATCTGGATGCCGGCGTGAAACTGACTCAATACAGAAGAAGGCTGGCCGTGCTTGAAGAGACATCCGGCAAAGATCCGTTGAAATGGGAGAAGGAACAGGATATCAGGGAAGTAGCCCTGGTGACTCTGGGAGCGGACAGAGTGGTGATGGTACGGCCAGCGAAGAGGACGGAAGACTCGGAATGCACCGACAACCCCTACCGCGGATTCATTCCGGCTCTGTACGGATCCGCTTTCCGCATCCCCGATGATTCGGCCGTAGCCAGCAGGCACGGATGGTATGTGATAGGCAGCCGCAGCAGCGTAGAGACATTAACGGAAGACAGCCTGACGGAGAACCGCATTGGATGGCCGTCCAAGTCCTGTCATTTCATTATATTCAACTCCGGCCGGTATACGGCCTGGGACAAAACTGGGATCAAGACATGGAATTCAAATCAGTAAACAAAATTCTGGAGAACAGTATCCGGACCAACTGGGAACGGGACGCCCTCTCCAACTATCTGGGAGCGACCCTGAAGTACAAGGACATCGCACAGCGGATACGGTATCTGCACCTGGCCTTCGAGAAATGCGGGCTCAAGAAAGGAGACAAAGTAGCGCTGTGTTCCAGAAACCAGGCAAACTGGGGAGTATGTTTTCTTGCCTCGCTGACATACGGGGCTGTACCTGTCCCCATACTTCACGAATTCAAGCCTGAGAACATACACTATCTGGTGAACCACTCCGACGCAAGAGTCCTTTTTGTAGATGAGGTAATCTGGGAAGGCCTCTCGGAGACGGAGATGCCCGACCTTGAAGTGATAGTCCAGATGTCCAACCTCCAGCTGATATATTCAAAGGACAAGGGAAAGATAAGGGAGGAAATCCTCAACAGTTTCGGGGCAATGTACCCCGGCGGATTCAAACCGGAAGATGTCAATTACTACGAGGACAAGCCTGACGAACTAGCACTGATAAACTACACGTCCGGCACATCGGGCTTTTCAAAAGGAGTCATGATACCCTACAGGGCCCTTTACTGCAACATGGTGTTCGCGGCAAGAGTAGCCGAGCCGCAGATGAACTGCGAATCGGAAGTCGTTGCCATGCTTCCGTCGGCGCACATGTACGGAATGATGTTTGAATTCCTGTTCGAGATGACTATTGGGGCCCACGTGCATTTTCTCACCCGCATCCCGAGTCCGAAGGTGATCATGCAGGCTTTTGCTGAGATACATCCGGACATTATCATAGCAGTCCCCCTGATCATCGAGAAACTCTACAAGAGTCAGGTCAAGCCGGTTGTCGACAGGCACAAGGCCTTCATGCGGCTACCTATCGTGGACCAGCTGATCCTCAAGAAGATACGCACTGCCATGATAACTGCGTTCGGAGGCAGGTTCGAAGAGGTCATACTCGGTGGCGCCGCCTTCAACCCAGAAGTGGAGCATTTCATGAGACGCATGCACTTCCCGTTCACCGTTGGATACGGAATGACTGAATGCGCGCCTCTCATCACCTACGCAAAATGGTGGAAAGCCCGTGAAGGGTCATGCGGAAAGGTGATTGACGGATGCGAACTCAGAATAGATTCACCTGACCCGCACAGCATCCCCGGAGAGGTCCAGGTCAAGGGTGAGAATGTCTTCCTCGGCTACTACAAGAACCCCGAGGCGACGAAGAACGCATTCACAGAAGATGGATGGTTCCGCACCGGAGACATGGGAATACTTGACAAAGACGGATATCTTTATCTCAGGGGAAGGTCAAAATGCATGATTCTCGGCCCCTCAGGGCAGAACATATATCCCGAGGAACTTGAGGCGGTGATCAACAATGTCACCTACGTGGTTGATTCACTCGTCATTGAGGACAAGGGAGGGCTCACGGCACTGGTTTACCCCGACTATCATCTTGCGGAGCTTGACGGCATGACGCAGGAACAGCTCGAAAAAAGGATTACCGACGGGCTTCCCGAAATCAACTCGCACCTTCCCAACTACGCTCAGATCAGGAAAATAGAGTTCATGCCTGAGGATTTCGAGCGCACTCCGAAGCGAAGCATCAAGAGATATCTCTACCAGAGGACAAATGAATAAGTTTGACGACAAATACATGGCGATGGCCGAGATATGGGCCGGGAACTCATATTGCAAGAGACGACAGGTCGGAGCCCTTCTTGTCAAAGACAGGATGATCATCTCGGATGGCTATAACGGAACACCTTCCGGCTTCGAGAACATCTGTGAGGACGAGAACGGCGTCACAAAGCCCTATGTTCTCCACGCAGAGGCAAACGCAATCACAAAAGTGGCGAAGTCCGGCAACAGTTCGGAAGGCGCCACACTGTACGTGACGGCCGCACCATGCATTGAATGTTCAAAGCTGATCATCCAGGCCGGAATTAAGAGAGTCGTCTACAAGGACGAATACAGACTGACCGACGGTGTCGACCTTCTGCGCAAGGTCGGCATCGAGGTTGAAAAAATCGAATAGCGGAATGAACAAGTCTTCTTATATAGTGGCTGTGCTCGGAATAGCGATCGGAGCACTCGGGGTGCTTACTTTTCAGGCTGTCGGAGGCAGGCAGAAAGTCCTGCGCACAAAAAGCGGGGACTGGAGCAAGGTCGCCCTTATCCTGGAAAGCATTGACAACAACTATGTCGATACCGTAGACCGCAAGAAGGTGACAGACGCCGTCGCCCAGGCAGCATTGGGCGCACTTGACCCTCACTCGATATATATGGTGCCGCAGGAGAGAAAGGAGCACGACGAGGATCTGGCCGGCAATTTCGACGGTATCGGAATACAGTTCAACGTTCCCAATGATACCGCCGTAGTCATAGAGGTGATTCCCGGCGGCCCTTCCGAGAAGACGGGACTGATGCCAGGAGACAGACTTCTGTCGGTTGACGGAACCTGCATAGCCGGAGTTGGCTTCCCTCAGGACAGCATGGTGCGCAAGATGAAGGGACAGGCGGGGACCAAGGTGAACGTCACCGTCAAAAGGGGTGATGAGACTATCCCCTTCGAGATTACAAGAGGCAAGATCCCCACACACTCAGTAGACGCCTCGTTCATGGTCAATGACACGACCGGCTACATCAGGCTTTCGAAATTCTCGAGGACAACCGGAAAGGAGTTCCTGGATTCGAGCCTGTCTCTGCTCGAATCAGGGATGACAGACATGATTCTTGACATCAGGGAGAACTCCGGAGGGTTCCTTGACCAGGCTCTGGTGCTCTCCAACCTGTTCCTGCATGAAGGCGACCAGATAGTATACATGGAAGGCCTGCACCGCAAGAGGGAAGACTTCAAGGCCGACGGACGCGGTCCGCTCCAGAACATCACCCTCAAGCTGCTGATAGACGAAAACTCCGCATCTTCGAGCGAAATCCTTGCAGGAGCCCTGCAGGACAACGGCAGGGCGCTCGTCGTAGGCCGCCGCTCTTTCGGAAAAGGGCTCGTCCAGGAACCGTTCTACTTCAGTGACGGATCCGGCATGAGGATTACCGTGGCCAGATTCTACACACCTTCAGGCAGATGCATACAGAAGCCCTATGGCGACGACTACGAATACGAAGTGCTGAAACGTTACGATGAAGGGGAGATGATGGTGGCAGACAGCATGAAAGCCGAGAACGGAGGCATAATTCCGGACGTCTTCGTACCGATCGACACCACAAAGGCGGGGCAGTTCTACATAGCATGCACACGCAAGGCCACTACCATGCGCTTTGCCTCCGACTACTTCGACAGGCATAAGGAAGAGCTGTCAAATATCTCTGACTACCGGAGCCTGCTGGACTACCTGAATTCGGCAGGGCTTGAAACCGCATTCCTTGATTTCGCATGGAAAAGGGACGGGCTGAGGCCAAGCGCCCAGGAATGGGAAAAAGACAAAAAATACCTCATGACCCAGGTGGACGCACTTGTAGGACGGTATTCACAGCTTGGGGATGCCGCCTACTATCACATCTTCCTGGAAATTGACAATACGTTCAACGTGGCCCTGGCACATCCGGCGCCTTCGCCCTACCCGGAAAGCTAGTCCTGTATGCTCAATATACTTCTCTGCTTCATAGCATTCGTAATAGTGCTATGCATAATATTGAACAACGCATCCCAGAAGATAGGGATGCCAATGCTCCTGGCCTTCATTGT
Source organism: uncultured Bacteroidales bacterium (assembly GCA_944323775.1). GTDB lineage: Bacteria > Bacteroidota > Bacteroidia > Bacteroidales > UBA932 > Cryptobacteroides. The sequence goes on along the minus strand of CALUTT010000020.1, from coordinate 11,809 downwards.
ACTGGGCATAGTCCTTGGCAATTTCGGGCCTCATCCTGTCAAGTTCGAGGACTACTCTTTTGCAGAGAGTTTCAGCACCGTCGCACTGATCTTCATAATGTTCTACGGCGGATTCGGGACCAGATGGAAAACCGCGAGACAGGCGGCACTTCCGGCCGGCATACTCGCGAGCGCCGGCGTAGTCGTCACTGCCGCACTTACCGGCATCTTCTGCCACTTTGTGTTCAGGTGGGACTGGATTGAAAGCCTGCTGATGGGGGCCGTCATAAGTTCAACCGACGCCGCTTCTGTATTTTCCATCCTCAGGTCTCACAGGCTCGGCCTGAAAAACGGGCTTTCGCCCATGCTCGAGATTGAAAGCGGATCCAACGACCCTTTCTCATATATGCTTACCGTCATCATGATATCAATGCTGAACGGCACAAACACGGGATTCTGGGGAACAGCCTGGATGTTCTTCGCCCAGATCGCCTTTGGCGCCGGACTCGGCATTCTGATAGGCAAGCTGAGCGTATATGCAATGAAACATATCAGTTTCCCGACATCGGGCTTCGATTCGCTGTTCATTTTCGCGACGGCTCTTTTCGCATACGGTATACCGTCGCTGATAGGAGGGAACGGATACCTGAGTACGTACCTGGTCGGGCTCATGCTCGGCAACAGTGACCTGAAAGGCAAAAGGAGTCTTGTGAATTTCTTTGACGGACTCACCGGACTGATGCAGGTGCTCATTTTCTTCATGCTCGGTCTTCTCGCACGGCCTGAACAGATGACCAGGGTCATAGTTCCCTCCCTGCTGATTTTCGCTTTCCTGCTGCTTGTGGCAAGGCCTCTTGCGGTATGTCCGGTCCTGTCGGCATTCCGGAAATATCCGTTCAGGCAACAGATATTCGTATCCTTTGTAGGACTGCGAGGAGCCTCTTCCATAGTCTTCGCCATATTCGCGACAATCAGCAACGGAATAATGCAGAACGACATCCTCAACATAGTATTCTGCATTGTCCTCCTGTCCATCTCGCTCCAGGGCTACCTGATACCCTTCGTGGCACGCAAGCTCGACATTATTGACAAGGACAACAATGTTCTTACGACATTCACCGACTTCAGTGACGAGACCGACCTGATCTTCAGCCAGATCGAGATAGTAAAGGGAGACAACTGGGACGGCAGGAAGGTAAGCGACCTGGCGCTCCCCCGACACATACTGATCTGCAAGCTCATCCATCCGGACGGAAGCACATCTGTACCGGACGGAAGCGCTGTCCTTCATTATGGGGACATCGCAATAATCTGCACGCAGGCATGTATGGGAGAACATACCCTTACGCTCGCTGAAAAAGACATAAGTTCGTCAAGCAGACTGTGCGGGATGACAATACGGGAGTACGGTCCGAAAGAAGGACAGATTGTGCTGATCCGAAGAAACGGCAGGAACATTATCCCCGGAGGCGACACGGTGCTTCTTGCCGGAGACCATATCTTCTACAACAAGAAATAAGCAAGGGCGGCCTGCAAAGGCCGCCCTCACTGTGTGCGCGGGATGAGAGTCGAACTCACATGTCGCAATTGACACTAGCTCCTGAAACTAGCGCGTCTACCATTTCGCCACCCGCGCCTGCATCCCATAAGGGAATGCAAATATACAACTTTTTTCCCAATATCCAACTGATGGAAACATCAGAAAATAAATGTAAGCGCCAGCACGATATCGGCCGGAAGAAGGAAGAATCTGCGCCCCTCTCCGACAAGCCGTCCGCAGTCGGCACAGGAATATTCCGAGAAAGCGTCATGCCCGCCCCAGACACCTGCTCCGACCTCCACGTTCATCCACGGGAAAACCATATATGAATATCCGCCTCCGATTGACGCTCCGAGCCTGTCCCCCTGAAATGAGCGCGGCGAGATGATTCCGGCGGTGCTGTACTCTTCATACCTGAATGCGCATGACAGCCACCAGCCCGAGAATGCATGCCACGGCCAGTATCTTGTCCCGGCACTTACACTGCGCTGCCTGTTGCGCACAGTACGTCCTTTGACGTTATAGCTGAACGGATTGTATCCGGCTCCCGCCGAGACGCTCCAGTGGCGGGCAAGTGCATATGACGCCTCAATATTCAATGTACCGAAATCCGCGTAGCCGAACAGATTCGTAGACAGCCCGAAATTCTGCCCCTTCACAATCATGCCGGAGCACATGCAGGCAAGTGCAAAAAGAATTTTCCTCAACATACGAAACAGTTTTTATTGATATCTGGCGAAAGCCTGGTTGATTGCCGTCTTGAACTGGGGATACATGCTCACCATCTTCTTCTGCAGGATCTTGCGGTCAATGATATCGTCGCCGAGGACACAGAATATCTTGTACCTGTCAAGTCCTTTCTCGTCGAGAGTATAGAATATCTGCGGAGAGAACCAGTATGAAGTTCCGAAAAGCCTTTCGTCAGAGACGTACCTGTCGCCATACAGACGCGACTGCATGTAGTAGGCCCACATCTCAGCGACCTCGCAATATCCGTGATTCTCCTCTGTGCCGGCACCGTATGTGACAAAGCCGGAAGTGACGAAAGAACTCAGCACGTATCCGATATACTTGTTCCAGAACTGGTTCCCCACTACCATATAGTGGCTGGCATGCGCAAGTTCGTGCATGGTACGGGAATAGATGTCGGCATATGTGCGGCATTCGGAAAGCCCCAGAGTTATGTCCGGAAGAAATATCTTGAGCAGATATACATACTCCTTCAGGAAGTCACGTATTATTCCGTCCTCGACGACGGCGCCCTGATGAAGCATGACCGCGCTGCCCGACCTGAGATTCTGGAAGAGCCATATTCTCAGATTTGCCGGAGGTGCCTTAACAGAGCCCTTCGCCCCCTCGCACTGCTCATAATAGTCATATCCGGCATTGTTTACAACACAACGGGAAAACAGTTTCCTGTCAGATGATGAATTCACCGTTACGCTCAGCCCTGAGGGGGCGGCACGACCGAGGGTAGAGCCGGACGCCGGGACAAGGAGCAGGTTGAATCCCAGAGCGAATCCGTGACGGTTCTTGAATACCAGACGGTAGCGGAGTTTTGAATTGAAGGTCTTGTTCATCACATAATTCCCTTCCTCGTCGGTAAAAACGTTGTCGAATTTCACGAATGTGTTGCATGAGACTCTCACACCTTTGACTCCTTCTGCGGGAAGTCCGCTGTCAGGATCCTCAATGCATATTCTGCCTGACGGTATCTGCCCTCCGGCCGCCCTGGTGGCAGCGTCGTCCAGAAGGCCTGCATTGCCGGTAAGCCTGTAAGACTCGGTCTCGACGCTGCTCCAGTCAAGCCAGTCATCCTTGGTAGAAGGAGCGTTCTCGTGGATATAGCATTCATGAAGGATTTCGTACCGGATACCGTCAGGAAAGTCAAATCCGACCGGAACAACGGCATACTGCCACGTTATCTGTCCCTGAGGCACAGACGGATCATGATAATAGTCTCCGTCGCGTACGATCTCATAATCCACAGGATGGTCAACGAGTGCAAGTCCAAGCCTCTCGAGAACAGAATATTCCTCTCCGTTCCCGGGAAGGAAACGGACGTAGATGTCGGTAGGGGCCAGGATGACCCGGTCAGCCTTGGTGGGATAGAGAGATGCTATCGCCGCAGCCATATTCTCGACAGAATATGGATCCTCCAGTCTGTCTCCGAGGATAATCATCCCATGTCCGTCATATACGCCGTCCCCAACGTCCGGATCAGGCAACGGGACGATATGGTCCCCGGCACAGCCGCCCAGCGGCATCATTGCAAGCAAAAGAATAATGAAGTTTTTCATAGTTGAGCAGAGTTAAAGTCCGACGGCAAAGATGCGTCAAAAAAACAGTTTACCTGCACCATAATCATTTAGTTGGCACACTAAATGAAAAAGCCGGGACAGAAGGCTCCTCAAAGGATATCCATCTGTCCCGGTCCAAGACAAGAAACTTGAATTATCAGAAATAATTCACGGTTTTTTGTTCAATTGCACTGACAAGACTGTTTCCGAGCCGGCTGACACCGAAGCGGAAGAAGTCCTTGCCGATCCACTCCTCCCCGAGGACAGAATGAACGATGTAATAGTAGCTCAATGCATCCTTGGCAGTCGAGATTCCACCGGCCGCCTTGAAACCGACCTTGCGCCCGCTGGCCTCATAGTACTTCTTGATAGCCTCACACATCACATACGCGGCCGTCGGAGTTGCATTGACATCAACTTTTCCCGTCGATGTCTTTATGAAATCCGCTCCCGCTTCCATGGCAAGGAAAGAAGCCTCCGCCATCAGGTCCAGACGCACCAGCAACCCGGTCTCAAGGATGACCTTGAGGATGACCTTGCGGCCAAGCCTGTCAGCCTCTTCATCGACAGCCTTCCTGATAAGGGCGATCTCTTCAAACGCAGACCTCTCGTCTCCTCCGAGGAAGTGTGACAGGGCAAGGACAATGTCAACCTCGTCAGCACCGGACTGCACGGCCCTGCGGCATTCAAGAACCTTAACTTCAGGAAAACTCTGCGATGAAGGGAAACATCCTGATACGGTCGTCACATGCAGTTGAGCGCTTGCTCTGGCAGATGCCACAAGACCGGCAAAATTGGGATATACACAAATCGAAGCCGGCATAGGATACCCGGGCAGAGCCTCCGGAACCGCATTTGCTTTCTCTACGAGAGCTTTCACGGACTCAGGAGTATCGTTGGCCCTCAGTGTCGTGAGATCCATCAGGGAAAAACAGGTTTTGAGAATCCCGGCCGGAGGAAGTTCCGGCAGATTGGTTGCAATGGACTGTAAGTTTGACGCTATCTGCTCAGCAGACGGCACGTACCCGTATTTTTGCAAGTATTCCATAATGTAACGACTTATTGTTATATGATTATCATTGGTTATCGTCTTTTTTAATGAACTCTGCGCCGGCCCTCGAAACAGTCTGCAGCTTCAAGCTGTCAATCTGGCGCAGAGTACGCAGCTTCACACCATCTCCGGCAGGGACCGGCCCTTCATCCGAGGCACCTCGGGCAAGGTCCGAAATCATGCGCAGAGAGTCACGGAGCACCTCAACATCACTCAGGCTGTCATGCAACTCCATGAAATCCAGAGGAAGCGACACGGGATCAAACTTCCACGGAATGTAACCGACACGGTTGAGACGGTTCGCACGGGCAGTCTCGGCATATTCATTCCCGAGATTGGTATACTCCGTCGACTTGGCCGCCAGTCTGTCCGATACCCTGGTCATGAGTTCCGAGAAGACATCAGGCCTTGCCGTGTAATATTTCAGGGTCGCGTCATAGTCTTCAAAATCATACCCATACCTGGCGAATATCGGGTCGAAGAAAAGAGTGGTGTCAGCCTCATCAGCGAATTCGCTGTGATCCCGCAGCCACTGGTCGGCGACAAACATATCCTCGTATATGAGTTCAAGCTTCTTCTCTGGAATCACCTTCGGGCGGTCCGAGCATGAAGCCACAACGGCAAGTGCCACAAAGGCTGCAAGGATATGTCTGACACTACTCACCTGACTACCTCAACTGGGCTCCGAAATCCTTGCGGAAACACTCGAGAAGCCTGTCCATCACCTTCTCCGTATCAGCATCGGTCAGAGTCCTGTCATTGTCCTGAATGACGAAACTCATTGCGTACTGCTTCTTGCCCTCCGGAATCTTGTCTCCACGGTAGACATCGAACAGCGTGACTTGCTTGAGGAGTTTCTTTGCCTGTTTGAAGGCAGCCGAACGCAGCGATGCATAGCTGACATTCTCGTCAAGCAGCAGTGCAAGGTCACGCCGTACGGCAGGGAACTTCGGGAGCTCGGTAAAAGCCACCTTGTCTCTGCGGACGAGCTCGAACAGTGCCCTCCAGTCAATTTCGGCTGCAAATACCGGCTGCTTGACGCCGAACCTGCGCGAGAACGATGGATTCACAGTGCCCATTGTCGCAATGACCGTGGAACTTCCAGGAAGCATATATGTAACGCCTTCGGCAAACACATCGGCGGGAGCCGCCTCGGTACGGAACTGGTACAGGTCCGCTCCGAAGCGCTTGAGCAGCAGCTCGAGATATCCCTTCAGCTGATAGTAGCTGCTCTTGACCGGACCGTTACACCAGGTCTTTTCAGAGGAGCCCGTAATCATAAGGCAGAAACACTGGTGTTCTTCATAGCCTTCAAGAGTCCTGGAGTCTTTTTCGGGAATCCTGGAATAGACGCTTCCGTACTCGAAGAACTTCATATAGGACCTCTGGCGGTTGACATTGTACGCCACAACTTCAAGACCACCCGGAATCAGAGACTGCCTGAGCACATTCAGGTCCTGACTCAGCGGGTTCAGTATATGGACGCTGTGGGAGGACGGCCAGCTGGTCAGGCCGTTATAGTAATCCCCTTTTGTCAGGGAATTGTTCATCGTCTCCACGAAACCGTTGGCGGCGAGAAAATCCGAAATAAGGTTACGGGTCTTTTCCGGGTCCGGGTTGGGACTTGAATTCACCGACATCTTCATGTGGAGCGGCAGAGGGATATTATTGTAGCCGTATATGCGGAGTATCTCCTCGACCACGTCACATTCACGGTAGACGTCCACCATATACGAAGGAGCCGCAACAAGAGCGCCAGAAGGCCTTTTCTCGACAAATTCGTATCCCAGGCTGCCGAGGATGTTCTCAATCGTGTCATGGCCTATCTTGTGCCCCACAAACTTCTCGATACGGTCATAGTCCAGTTCTATGCGTTTCTTCTCGGGCAGTGAAGGGCATACCTCATGGATCTTGCCGCATACACGGCCGCCGGCGCATTCCAGTATCAGGTTTACGGCACGCTTGAGAGCATATATGCATATCATGGGGTCACCACCTCTCTCATACCGGAAAGACGCATCCGTCTGCAGAGTCTGGGACTTTGCCGTCTTCCTTATCGAAGCAGGGTCGAAATACGCACTTTCGACGAAGACATCGACGGTCTCGGCACTGACTCCGCTTTCCTGTCCGCCGAAAACACCTGCTATGCACATCGGGCCTCTGTCATCCGCGATTACCATATCGCAGGAATGGAGGGTGCGTTCAACTCCGTCAAGTGTCACGATAGGCTCGCCCTCGGCGGCACGCCTGACAATCACCTTGCCCCCGTGCACCTTGCCGGCATCAAAAGTATGAAGAGGCTGGCCGAGCTCGAAAAGCACAAAGTTGGAAATGTCCACGATGTTGTTGATCGGGTGGAGTCCTATGCTGCGCAGCCTTTTCTGAAGCCACTCGGGAGAATCAGCGACCTTCACGCCGCGGACCGTTATGCCGGTATACCTGGGAGCCCCGTCATGGTCAAGGACCTCCACGTCAAGTCCCTCTCCGTCTCCTTCACTGAAAGACCCGACATCAGGCAGGCAGAGTTCGCAAGGTATGCCGTTAAGTTTCATATATGCATACAGGTCTCTTGCGACACCCCAGTGTGATGCGGCATCGACACGGTTCGCCGTTATCTCATATTCTATGACAGCCTCAGTCTCAAGGCCGAGATATTCCCTGGCAGGAGTACCGACGGGAGTATCGTCAGGAAGCACCATTATTCCGTCGTGGCTGCTGCCGATGCCGAGTTCGTCCTCGGCACATATCATTCCCATTGACTCTACACCGCGGATCTTGGATTTCTTGATCTTAAAATCTCCGGGAAGGACCGTGCCTATCTGGGCAAACAGAACCTTCTGCCCGGCCGCCACATTCGGAGCGCCGCACACCACGGTAAGCGGGTCTCCGCTCCCTGTCGTCACCTTTGTGACGTGCAGGTGGTCGGAATCAGGATGATCGGTGCATTCCAGGACTTTTGCCACCACCACTCCTTCCAGCCCGCCTGGAATCTGTTCCTGATAGTCGACGGAATCGACCTCTATGCCTATTGAAGTCATGATCTCGGCGATACGTTCGGGGCCGAGCTCACACTTCAGGTATTCCTTAAGCCAATTGTAACTGAGCTTCATATCGTTATTGTATGTATTATCTCAAATCATCGGCAGAGAAAAGCCTCTGCACGAACTCATTCTTGTCGAAAACCTTCAGGTCATCGATTCCCTCGCCGGTACCGATGAACTTGACCGGTATATGGAACTGGTCGGAAACGCCTACGACGACACCGCCTTTTGCCGTCCCGTCCAGCTTGGTCACGGCCAGAGAGGTGACGTCAGTCGCCCTCGAGAACTCACGCGCCTGCTGGAAAGCATTCTGCCCGGTGGACGCATCTATGATCAGCATCACATCATGCGGGCCGTCAGGTACCACCTTGCGTATTACGTTCCGGATCTTGGTCAGCTCGTTCATGAGGTCCACCCTGTTGTGCAGTCGTCCGGCAGTATCGATCAGGACCACATCAGCGTCCCTGGCAACGGCTGCCTTGACCGTATCGTAGGCGACTGAGGCCGGGTCGGAGCCCATGGCCTGCTTGACCAGGTCAACTCCTGCCCTCTCGGCCCAGACAGCAAGCTGGTCTACAGCCGCGGCCCTGAAGGTGTCCGCAGCCCCGAGAATGACCTTCTTACCCTGAGCCTTCAGCATATACGCTATCTTTCCTATGGTTGTAGTCTTGCCGACACCGTTTACGCCGACAACCAGCATGACATACGGCTTCTTCGTAAAGTCGAACGGAGCGACACCGTCGCAGACAAGAGAAGATATTTCATCACGGAGTATCCCCACGAGTTCATCGAACGACATGTACTTGTCTGCCGCCACCCTGTCCTGAAGGCTGTCTATTATCTTGAGCGTGGTGTCGACGCCCATGTCCGACTCGACCAGAGCCTCTTCCATCAGGTCCAGCGTAGAGTCGTCCACTCTGGACTTGCCGACAACGGCCCTTTTTATTCTCTGAAGAAAACTGATTGCCATATCATGCAAAGATACAAATTAATTGCATATGACGCCAAAAAGGGAGGCCCGAAAAAATCGGAACCTCCCTTATATTAATCCAGTGGAAGATTACTTCTTGGCTGCGAAGAAATCCTTTGCCTTGTCGGCCTCCACAAGCTGCTCGGAGAAAACGTAGGCACCCGTCTTGGGTGACTTCTCCATACGGATGCACTTTACCATGCTCTTGGCACCGGACTTGGCTGCAAACGTTGCGACTGCTTTCTTTGCCATATATCAAACCTCCAATTATTTTATCTCGCGGTGAACGGTAACCTTCTTGAGGAAGGGGTTATACTTTTTGCGCTCAAGGCGCTCCGGAGTGTTCTTCTTGTTCTTGGTCGTGATGTAACGTGACATTCCAGGTACACCGCTTGCCTTCTGCTCAGTGCACTCGAGGATGACCTGCACCCTGTTTCCTTTTGCTTTCTTTCCCATATCGATAAAAATTAAACAAGGTTAATCAGTCCTTTCTTCTGGGCATCGCGGAGAGTGGCCTCAAGACCGTTCTTCTCGATGATCCTCATACCCTTGCAAGAAACCTTGAGGGTGACGTACCTCTGCTCTTCCTCGCTCCAGAAACGCTTTTTCTTGAGGTTGAGAGAGAAGTCACGCTTCGTGCGCAACTTGGAATGGGCAACATTGTTGCCTTTCATTCTCTTTCTTCCGGTTATTTGACAAACTTTTGCCATGATATTTCTTTTTATTATTTTCTCACAACGGGGTTGCAAATATCGCTGATAATTTTATGATTTCCAAATGGAAGCCTAAACAAATTTCAGGAATCTGTCCCACCTGATATTCTTGGGGAATGCCTTCCCCTTATCTGTAGAGAGCCATATGACCATAGGCCGTCCGACTATATGGTCTTCAGGAACAAAGCCCCAATATCTCGAATCAAGGGAATTGTGCCTGTTGTCTCCCATCATGAAATAATAGTCCTGTTTGAAAGTGTACTCTCCTTTTTCCAGAGCCTCACGGACATCTCCATGCTCGTAAACGGATATTATCCTCTCGTAAAGCGGCAGGTTCTCCTCCGTGAGAGACACCGTCGACCCCTTGGACGGTATCCAGAGGGGACCGAAATAGTCTCTCGTCCATGCGAAATCAGGACTGAACGGGAAAATCTCCATGCTTGACATGGAAGTATCCCTGTCAAGGTTGTCCTCGACTCCTACGACGTTGGGGAGAGACTTCACCTTCCCCAGCATGTCCTGCGTAAGGTACATCGCCGGATATCCGGGCAGTGCCGGATCGAAGACGAGCTCCGAGACGTTCAGGCCAAGTTCGTCGACAATCTTCGGATTGATGCGCTGGCCGTTTGTCTTGACGGTGTATGAAAGCTGGATGCCCGGATACACCTCCTGCTGCACGCCGTTTACCCAAACAAGTCCGTCCCTGACCTCAAGGGTATCACCCGGGAGGGCGACGCACCTCTTGACGTAGTGGTCTTTCTTGTCAACGGGTCTCACTATAAGTTCCCCCATCGACTTCACTCTCTCACGGCCGAAAACCCGGACGAGGGTGTAGTAGTCTTCGGAAGGAGCGCTCCTCAGAACCGTGTCACCGTTCGGAAACCCGAAAACCACGCAGTCTCCCCTCCTGACATTGCGGAAGCCCTTGAGCCTGCGGTACGGTTTCTGGATCAGCGTAGAATAAGACTCCTTTCCAAGAAACACATTATGGGTGAACGGAATGGTAAGCGGGGTCTGAGGGACCCTGGGTCCAAACGCAAGTTTGCTGACGAACAGCCGGTCTCCCGTATAGAGAGTCCTTTCCATTGAAGAAGAAGGAATCCTGAAAGCCTGGAAAAAGAAAATGTTGACAAAAGTGACAACAATCACCGCAAACACCACCGCATCAAGCCAGTCATTCCATGAACTGTGCTTTTCTCCGGGTTTGTAGCGTTTTTTCCAGAAGTTCCAGTGGACCTTACCAGTGACATTGGCGTCAAATACGATGACCAGTCCGAAAAGCCACCAGTAGTTTCCAAGCCAGATCACCCACGCCACATAGAGCAAAGCCCAGAAAACGAACCTTGTCCACTTGTTCGAGGTGAATTCCTTCCACTTCACTTCAGGCTACTTTACAGAGTTGATAATAGCTTCGAAAGCCTGAGGGTTGTTCATTGCAAGATCGGCAAGCACCTTGCGGTTCAGCCCGATATTGCCGGCATTGAGTTTGCCCATGAACTGAGAATAGGACATTCCGTACTGACGGGCAGCGGCGTTGATTCTCTGGATCCAGAGTGCGCGGAAGTTGCGCTTCTTTGCCCTGCGGTCACGATACGCATATGTCAAACCCTTCTCGTAGGTGTTCTTTGCTACGGTCCAAACATTCTTCCTTGCAAGGAAGTTACCGCGGGTTCTCTTGAGAATCTTCTTGCGGCGAGCCCTTGAGGCTACTGAATTGACTGATCTAGGCATAATTCAAAACTTTTAGAGAACCAACATTTCTTTCACCCTTGTGTAATCCACCTTTTCGAGGAGAGCGAAGTGGTCAAGATTTCTCTTGCGCTTCTTGGTCTTCTTTGTGAGGATGTGGCTGTGGTAAGCATGCTTCCTCTTGATTTTTCCCGATCCGGTAAGCGCGAAACGCTTTTTGGCACCGGAATTGGTCTTAAGCTTTGCCATTGTTAATAGAAATTAAAGTTGTTAATATATGTACCCCTACTTCTTCTTGTTGGGGGCAATCATCATCGTCATTCGCTTGCCTTCAAGGACAGGCAGGTTCTCGGCATGGCCGAATTCCTCCAGTTCCACGGCAAACCTGAGCAGCTGCTTCTCCCCCTGGTCCTTGAACATGATCGACCGTCCGCGGAAGAAAATCGAGGCCTTGACCTTGGACTCTTCCTGGAGGAAGCCCATCGCATGCTTCAGCTTGAACTGGAAGTCATGCTCGTCGGTATTG
>CALUTT010000019.1 GCA_944323775.1 uncultured Bacteroidales bacterium | reverse complement strand
TTGGGGATGTAGTCGACAGGATAGCCGACGCGGGTGTTCTCGGTCAGGCTGCCGTCGGTGTAGTCGGGCTCGCGGGTCTCGGGATCGAGGACAACGTTCTCGACCAGGGCGCCGAACTTGATGGCGTCAAGCAGGGCCTGCTGCAGCCTGTCGACCTTGCAGAGCGGACGCAGCACGAACTCCTTGATGAACTCTCCCTCATGTACGGGCTCGAACTTGCCGCTCGCAAGCAGGCCGTCACGCAGACGGTGAGAGAGTCCGTAGCACAGTTCGTTGACTTTCCTGAGTCCTTCGGGGCCCATTACGGAAAGATATATCGTGCACCAGAGTGCCATAAGGGACTGGTTGGAGCAGATGTTGGACGTCGCCTTCTCGCGGCGTATGTGCTGCTCCCTGGCCTGGAGGGTGAGCACGTAGCACCTTCGCCCCTGCGCGTCAGAGGTCTCGCCGACGATGCGGCCGGGCATCTTGCGCATGTATGCCTCGCGGCATGCCATGAAGCCGACGTAAGGGCCTCCGTAACTAAGAGGAATACCAAGGCTCTGGCCTTCTCCGACAGCGATGTCGGCACCCCAGTCAGCGGGGCTCTTGACAACTGCAAGCACTGAAGGGTCGCAGTACTCGACGAGCAGGGCGCCCTGTGAATGCACGGCGTCGGCAAGCCCTTCGAGGTCCTCGACAATGCCGTAGCGGTTGACGGAAGGCACTACCACACCGGCAAGGTCGAGCACGCCTTCGCACACGTCCTCCATTACCTTGTCGGACACGACTATGTTCAGCCCTTCATACCTGGCATAGGTCCTGATGACGTCAATCACATGCGGGAGCAGTCCGGAAGAGACGATCACTGACTTGCGCTTCTTGGTACTGGCGACGCACATCCTCACAGCCTCTGCGGCGGCAGTAGGACCGTCGTACATGGAGGCGTTGGCGCAGTCAAGGCCGGTAAGGTTGCAGATCATTGTCTGCCACTCGAAGATGTACCTCAGCGTTCCCTGTGATATCTCGCACTGATACGGCGTATAGGCGGTCAGGAACTCGCTGCGCGAGGCGAGATAAGGTATCACTGCCGGGGTGACGTGGTCATACGCTCCCTGTCCCACGAAAACCTTGAGAGAGGTGTTGCGTGACGCAAGGTCTGAAAAGAAATCCCGCACCTGCTGCTCGCTCATTGCGGAAGGGAGATCGAAGCCTGACTCGTGCAGGCAGGCCCTTGGGACGTCCGAATACAGATCGTCCAGCGACCCCACCCCTATACTTTCGAGCATGGAGCTGATATCCTCCGGGGTATGGGGGAAATAGTTGAATGTTGCCATGATGACAGAGCTTCTTACTTCAGGAACTCTTCGTATGCCTTGGCGTTCATCAGGGAGTCGAGATCCGCAGAGTCTGACATCTCGATCTTGACTATCCACGCAGCATAGGCGTCCTCGTTGATGAGCTCGGGACTGTCTTCGAGACTGTCGTTGCGCGCGATCACCTTTCCGGATACGGGAGTGATAAGTTCGCTCGACGTCTTGACGCTCTCAAGGGCTCCGAAATCCTCGCCTGCCTTGAAATCGTCGTCGATGTCCGGCATGTCCACATAAGTGATGTCGCCCATCTCGCTCTGGGCAAAGTCAGACACTCCGATTATTGCGACGTTGCCGTCGACTTTCACCCATTCGTGTGACTCGCTGTACAGGAGTCCTTCAACTATCTTACTCATTTTCTGTTTTTGGTATTTATTGTTTTTTATATTTTGTCTGATAGAATCTTTTCTTTACCACCGTGGCGGGGAAGGCCTTCTTGCGGATGTGGACCATCAGGCGGGTGCCGAGAGCGGCATGCGCACTGTCCACGAGCGCGAAGCAAAGGCTCTTGTCGAGGCTGATGGAATGGTAACCTGTGGTAACGGTCCCGACAGGAGTCCCGTCTTCGAGTTCGACGGGATATCCGGCACGGGCGACGGCCTTGTCGTCAAGGGCAAGCCCGACGATCTTTTTCTCCACACCTTCGGCCTTCTGCCTTGCAAGCGCATCCTTGCCGATGAACTCCGGCTTGTCGAGCTTGCAGAACATTCCCAGTCCTGCCATCACGGGGCTGATTTCGGCGCTCAGCTCGTCACCGTAGAGCGGCAGGCCCGCCTCGAAGCGCAGGGTGTCCCTGCATCCCAGGCCGCAGGGCTTGACGCCGGCTGCGATCAGAGCGTCCCAGAACCTGCATGTAAGCTCCGGATCGGCATAGATCTCGAATCCGTCCTCTCCAGTGTAGCCGGTGCGGCTGACTATGACTCTCTTCCCGTCGACGGTCTCGTTCATGAATTCATAGAAGCCCAGGCCCGCAGCATCCTTGAACCCGAGTATGCCGGTAACAGCCTTTTCGGCTTCCGGACCCTGAACTGCGATCTGGCCCCATTCCTCCGAACGGTTGTCGATCCTGACATCGAATCCGGCCGACTGGGCAACCATCCACTCGTAGTCCTTCTCTATGTTGGCGGCATTGACCACCAGCAGGAAACTGTCAGGCTCGAACTCCCTGTATACTAGCAGGTCGTCCACCGTACCGCCGTCGGGATACAGCATCATCCCGTAGACAATCTTCCCGGCAGGCACGGACACGGCATCACCCGTGAACACGTGGTTCACGAACCTGCCCGCATCCGGACCGGACACGAATATCTCTCCCATGTGGGAAACGTCAAAAACACCGGCCGCATGCCTGACCGCATTGTGCTCGTCAATTATGCCGCTGTACTGGATCGGCATGTCATAACCTGCAAAGGGACTCATCTTGGCACCAAGGAGCAGATGCCGTCCGTGCAGACAAGTCTTTTTCAACAGATCTTCCATCGTTGCTGTAAAAAGTTGTTACTTGATTATTTCGAGGTCTCTCTTGAGAATCATCTTCGGGTCCATCATGTACACCTTCTGGAACAGCTTCACCTGATTCGCCGGCGAAAGATAGACCTTGTCTTCATGCTTTCCCTTGCGCCACCATTTATAGAACCCTACGGGATCATTCTCGAAGGGAATCTTGGCAACAATTCCCGTACCATAACCGGGATAGTCGATGACCAGTTTCAGGCCCATGAACCGCTTGTAGTACTGCGGATCGGCGCGGCGCAGCTTGCTGACCAGAGGATTGAGGACTTCGAACTCGTCGACGTGCAGAACCTTCTCACGTACTATCATCTTGTGGATGCGGACAGGGTCGAAGTTGATCCACGCGCCCAGCTTGAGCGTCTTTGGACCATCCTCCGTATCCAGCGTCAATTCATCCATAGAGAAATAGATTTTCTCCGGGTCTAACTTCAATTGTTCCTCGTCCGAAAGCATTTACTGTTAAGATTTCCTAGCAAATATAAGGAATTTTTATGGAAAAAACGTATTTTTACGAACCTGAGACCGGATTTATGGATGTTTTTCAACAAAAAGGCATGAATGTCCTGGACTGCGACTTCTCCGCTCTCCCCGGGACCAGCTGCTACTGCTCGCCGGAAAGTGCGGGAGCGATCAGGGAGCGCATAGCCGGAATGGAGCTTCGCGCAGTTCACCTGACAGGCACAGGGGACTACCACTACCAGACCCTTTTCTGGCTGGAGAGGATGCGGGAGCCGTTCTCGCTCGTTCTTGTCGACAACCACCCCGATGACCAGGAGGATGCCTTCGGAGAGGAGCTTCTGAGCTGCGGGAACTGGGTCCGTCACGCGCGGAGGCTCCCCCTGCTCGAGAGCGTGCTGTGGATACGAAGCGAGGATGACGCCCGCGGGCTGGAGCAACTCCGCGGCAAGCTCCTGTACCTGTCTGTCGACACTGACGTGCTGTCCGGGGAATATGCCTCGACCGACTGGGACCAGGGCTCCATGACACTCCCCTCGCTGTGCTCTGTCGTCCGAAGGGCGGCCGCCACGGGAAGGCTTGCCGGAGCCGACATATGCGGAGGAATAACGGAATCCAAGGGCGGAACCGCCCATGATTTCGCCATCAACTCGGCATGCTACAGTGCTATTCTCTCATCCCTTTCCGGAGCATTTCCCACCGGTGGCGCAGCATTCTAGAGCAGCGGCGAGAGCAGCCTTGCAAGTGACTCCGTGTAGCGTTTCAGCCATGGACGGTGGTTCCACTTGACGGGATCAACCATCCAGCAGCTCAGCTGGTCCTTCAGGAAGGCTTCGCGAAGCTGCACGGCCGTCTCCCTGTCATATATGAAGGCATTCACCTCGAAATCCTGTTCATAGCTGCGCACATCCATGTTGGTCGAGCCGACGGTGCACACCCTGTCATCGCAGACTATCGCCTTTGAATGCATGTACCCGCCGGTATAGAAAAAGACCTTCACCCCGGCAGCCGTCACGTCATTCACGTAAGAGCGAGAAGCGAGAGGCACGAGAATCCCTCTGTCTCCGCGGTACGGGATCATCACCCGCACGTCGACACCGGACAGGGCCGCGTTCCTCAGAGCGAAGAGCACCGGCTCGGAAGGGACAAGATACGGGGACTGCACATAAACGTATTTCCTGCTCGAGGCTATCATCTGGACTATGCCCTGCATGATGACCCGCCACTCGTCCATCGGGCCGCTAGTCGCCACCTGCATGGTTACGTCGCCGCCGCGGCCGATTCTGGGAAAGTAGCGGTCGGAGTCAAGCAGAATATGCGACGAGAACTGCCAGTCAACCACGAAGGCCGTCTGCATTTCGGCCACGGCCGGGCCTTCCACCCTCATGTGGGTATCTCTCCAGACTCCTCCCCTGATTCCGGTGGAGTAGCGCTCGGCAATGTTCATTCCGCCCAGATACCCAACCTTGCCGTCGACGATGACCAGCTTGCGGTGGTTGCGGTAGTTGGTGTCGCTGGAGATGAACGGGATGGGGACCTTCAGGAAGGGCTGTACCTGGATTCCCTCGCTTCTGAGACGGTCGAAGAAACGCCTGCGCCCGAGATTCGCGGCATCGTCGTACTGGACTCTGACCTCAACGCCCTCGCGGACCTTGCGGATGAAGAGCTGCTCGACCTGGCGTCCCACAGGATCATCCTCGATCTTGAAGAACTCGAAGTGGATGTGGTCTGTGGCCGCGTCCATGTCCGCCATCAGATCGGCGAACATATCGTCGAACCCGGTATAGATCCGAACCCCGTTGCCAGGCAGGGGGATCGCCATGTTGGTCGTGCGGAGCTGGTTGGCGAGGTCCGCGTCCGGAGAGTCCACCTTTCCCGCCGGGGCGTACATCGACTCCGTCCGGGACTTGAGCCGGCGAAGCTCGTGGTCAGGAATCAGCCTGCGGTGCTTGTTGTCAACTCCGAAGAGGAAATACAGGATCAGCCCGACTACCGGCAGGAATATCAGCACCATCATCCAGGCAAGGGTCTTGACAGGATGGCGGTCCTGGGTAATCACGAGCGTCACCGTGCTCGCGACTGCCAGTGCGATGAGTATTTCCAGCCAGACAGGCATTGCACCTACCAGTTCTTGGGATCGGCCTTCCCGTAGTACCTTGTGTCACCGATTACCGTCACGACATATATCACCAGAAGTATGGCAAGAATCGCCGCAGCGGCTATGTCCAGAGCGCCCAGACTCACCTGCGCGCCCTGTATGGTGCACTCTATGGTGAATTCCCTCAACGGTCTGACGAGGGCGAGGACCGTGTTGACGATCACGACTATCAGCCTGAATTCGGTCGGGCCGAGCTTTGCATAAGTGAGCTTGAACTCCTTGCGCAGATGGGCGTTGATGCTGACATTGACTGTCATCAGCTGGTACACCACCAGAATGCCGAGGGCAAGCGGAAGATGCATGAGCGGAGACAGACCTGCGCCTATGCACATGATGCTCTCGTTGATCCCGTCCATGGTGTGGTCAAGGTAATACCCGTAAAGCGGGCGCTGGTGGCCGCGCACCCTGGCAAGCGTACCGTCAAGCGAATCCCCGTACCAGTTTATCAGCAGGCCCAGGGAGGCAAGCCAGAGAAAGTTGAAGTTTATGTTCGTCAGCACATAGCCTGCGGCGATCGTCACGGCGCCAAGGAAGCCTACAAGGGTGAGCGTATCGGACGTGACCCACCGCGGCTGCCTCTCCGCCAGCCAGACGAGCACCTTCTTCTCGGCCGCATTCAGGATAGAAGTCTGAATTCGAGTTGCTTGTTTGATTTCCATATTGCTCAGTAGTCAAAATGACCATACCTTATGTCGCGAATATATTAAAAATTTGCTATGTTTGTCAAAAATAATAGCCTCAACCGGGCAAAACACTAACAACAAGAGATATGAAGACCAAGTATTCAGGAACCCAGACAGAGAAGAATCTGGAAGCCGCATTCGCAGGCGAATCGCAGGCACGGAACAAGTACACTTACTTCGCCTCGCAGGCAAAGAAGGAAGGATTCGAGCAGATCGCAGCCCTGTTCCTAAAGACGGCCGACAACGAGAAGGAACACGCCAAGTTATGGTTCAAGGAACTCAACGGGATAGCCGACACGGCAGCCAACCTCGCGGCGGCAGCCGACGGGGAGAACTACGAGTGGACCGACATGTACGACGGATTCGCCAAGACGGCTGAAGAGGAGGGCTTCCCCGAGCTGGCCGCAAAGTTCCGTCTGGTGGCCGCAATCGAGAAGACCCACGAGGAGCGCTACCGCGCCCTGCTCAGGAACGTCGAGACGGCAGAGGTCTTCAGCAGGAGCGAGGTGAAGGTGTGGGAATGCCGCAACTGCGGCCACATTGTAGTCGGGACCAAGGCCCCCGAGATATGCCCCACATGCAACCATCCCCAGTCTTACTTCGAACTTCACGCCGAAAACTATTGATACATAACTGAAAACTGATGGAATTCGGACGGTTTATTGCCTGCACCTGGCTGTGTCTGCTCCCTTTCGCCGGAGCACAGGCCCAGGTGCAGCTTGATTTCGGGGACGGGACCCTCAGGCTGACTCCCCTTGACGGGCGCAGCGTACGCATACAGTACGGAACGGACGACGACATGCAGGGGCCGTTTCCGGAATGGATTTACCTCGGGCAGGAGGACAAGGTCAGATACAGTGCGAAGACACGGGACGGGGTGACCGTCGTGACCATGCCGCAGATGAGCATCGAAGCTGATCCTGCGGCATCGACTCTCACCGTCAGGAACGCCGCCGGCGAG
Organism: uncultured Bacteroidales bacterium; assembly: GCA_944323775.1. Lineage (GTDB taxonomy): Bacteria > Bacteroidota > Bacteroidia > Bacteroidales > UBA932 > Cryptobacteroides. The sequence continues at coordinate 52,587 of CALUTT010000019.1, read as the reverse complement.
ACGGTGTTCAGGGCCACCGGGCACAGTCTGGAGCCGGCCACTCTTGACGGAATGCAGCTTTACAGGGCCACTCTCGAGGCGGACTCCCCCTCCGGGGAGCATCTTTTCGGCCTCGGCCAGTTTCAGGACGGCTATCTCGACGTCCGTGGGCTCACAAGAAGGCTTACACAGGTTAACACCCAGATTTCGATGCCGATGTATGTCTCCAGTCTCGGCTACGGCCTGCTGTGGAACAACTACGGGATGGTCGACTTCAATCCGTCCGAGCACCAGGTCAGCCTGCGCAGGCTGGAAGGGACAGCCGGACAGGAAGTAGTCGACGTCACATCGGCACACGGAGGGACCAGAGAAGTACGCATGCGTAACATCTTCGAGGCAGAGATCGAGATTGACGAGGAAGGCGACTATGCCCTGCTGCTCGACGTAGGCCAGAAAATGGCCCGCAGGCACAACCTCAGCATCGACGGGAAGACTGTACTGGACATGCGCAACCTGTGGCTTCCCCCCACCGCATCGGTGATCGTCCACCTCGAGAAGGGAACGCACAGGGTCAGCGCCGAACTCGAGCGCAACGACACTCCCGTACTCGGCTGGAGGAAGGCTGACGGAAGCACCGTGCTGTCTTCACCTGTGGCCCGGAGCGTTGACTATACCGTATTTGTCGGCAATGCGGACGAGGTGACCGCCTCGTTCAGGCACCTTACCGGCGAAATTCCTCTCATACCCCGCTGGGCACTGGGATACATCCACTGCAGGGAGCGCTACCACAACCAGGAAGAGCTGCTCGAGAACGCCACGGAATTCCGCAGGCGCGGGATTCCGATCGACATGATCGTGCAGGACTGGCAGTACTGGGGCAGCCTGGGCTGGAACGCCATGGACTTCGACAAGGCAAACTACCCTGACCCGAGGGCAATGACAGACAGCCTGCACGCGATGGACATGAGACTGATGCTCTCCGTATGGTCGAAGGTAGACCAGGCAAGCACGGTCGGAAGCGCCATGAAAGAAAAAGGCTACCTGATACCGGGCACCGACTGGGTGGACTTCTTCAACCCTGACGCCGCCGACGAGTACTGGAAGAACTTCAGTTCGCGCCTTCTCGACCCCTACCGCATAGACGCATGGTGGCAGGATGCGACCGAGCCGGAGAATGACGACCTTGCGGGAAGGCGCATAGACGCCGGAAAATACCCCGGTGAACTGCTGCGCAACTCCTATCCCCTGGTTGTCAACAGGACCGTGTATGAAGGGCTGCGCCGGGACGACCCCGAAAGAAGACAGCTTGTCTTCACCCGCTGCGGCTTCCCCGGCATGCAGCGCTACGGGACGGCAACCTGGTCCGGAGATGTCGGATGCGACGGCAAGACTCTTGCCTACCAGATAAGCGCCGGACTCGGCATGATGGCCGCAGGACAGGCATGGTGGACCTACGATGCCGGAGGGTTCTTCCGCCCGGCAGACCAGTATGAGAACCAGGAATACATCAATACGATGCTCCGCTGGATCGAATGCTCGGTATTCCTTCCCCTGATGAGGGTGCACCGCTACATGAGCGACACCGAGCCGTGGAGGTACGGAGACCGCGCACTGGAAGTGATAACCGACAACATCAGGCTCAGATACCGGCTCCTGCCTTACATATACTCCGAAGCGGCCCGCGTCAGCCTGGAGGGATGGACTCTGATGAGACCTCTGGTCTTCGACTTCCCCGATGACGCCGAAGCCCTCGCACAGAAGACGGAATACATGTTCGGCAGCGCCTTCCTCGTATGCCCCGTAACCGATGCCGACGCCGTGACGGCTGACTGCTACCTTCCCGAATGGGAGGCCGGCTGGTATGGCCTGCACGACGGCAGACACTACGACGGAGGATGCAGCGTCCAGGTCAGCGTAGACGACAGCTTCATTCCCGTATTCGTGAAGGCCGGGTCGATAGTCCCGACCGGCAAGGACATCATGCACAGTGCCGAAGACACGGACGGCTACCTCAAGCTGACCGTGTACCCCGGAGCGGACGCATCCTTCACGCTGTATGAAGACGCCGGCGATGACATGGACTACCTCGAAGGTCTCTCCTCCAGCATCACATTCAGCTGGGACGAGTCTTCCGGCACCCTGACCCTGGGCCGCAGGGAAGGGACTTTCCCGGGAATGGAGGCTGGACGCACCATTGACGTCGTAATCGGCGACACGGTCAGGACAGTGTTCTATTCAGGCAGGAAGACAAGGCTGAAACTGTTATGATAAAGAACGTTATTTTCGACTTTGACGGGACCCTGGCAGACACCGCTAAAGGAATAGTCCGTACGGAACTGGAAACCTTCAGGCAGATGGGTCTGCCGGAGCCGTCAAGGGAACAGATGACCTACGCGATCGGGCTTCCCCTGGAACAGTCGCTCAAGATGGTGGCAGGCCTGGACGACGAGAGGGCCGCAAAGGCAGCCGCAATATACAGGAGAATCTTCTTCGACATCGCCACCCCGCACATAACCCTGTTCCCCGGAGTGGAGGATACTCTGGAACTGCTTGACGGCAGAGGCGTGACGATGGCAATCGCGACATCCAGAGGAACCGACTCGCTGGGCGGAATAATCGACGCATTCAACCTCAGAAGGCACTTCAGGATGATACTGACCGCCGGGAGCGGACTTGCGCCGAAGCCTTCGCCGGCCATGGTCCTGAGAATCCTGGATCAACTGGGACTTGACGCCACGCAGACGCTGGTGGTCGGCGACACTACCTTCGACCTCATGATGGGCCAGGGCGCAGGATGCCGCGTGTGCGGAGTCAGCTACGGCAACCACAGCCGGCAGAAGCTCGCCTCCGTCGCCCCGGACTATATCATTGACGAATTCAGGGAACTTGCCTCAATAGCAGCGCCTACAGGAGTCTCTCGAGAAGGATGAGCCCCACAAAGCCCAGTACAAGGCAGTACGTGGCCACCTTCTCGAAACCATGGGCGTGAGTCTCGGGTATCATTTCGTCGCTGACCACGTAGAGCATTGCTCCCCCAGCGAATGCCAGCATCAGAGGCAGCATGCCCTCGCTGAGCCCTCCCATGGCATATCCTGCCCATATCCCCGCGACCTCGAGCAGGGCAATCGCCAGGGAAATCAGCAGAGTGCGGAGCCTGCTCACGCCTGCAAGCAGCAGCGGGGCTATCACGACCATGCCCTCGGGGACGTTCTGTATGGCTATACCGACGACGACAGTCCATGCATCGGTACTGTCCGGAGAATTGAAACCCACTCCGCTCGCGATGCCCTCCGGGAACTTGTGCAGGGCAATCGCCATCACGAACAGCAGTATCCTGTTGAGTGATGCGTTGTGGAGGTGTTCTTCCCGGTCAAGTCCGGTTATCATGTGGAGGTGTGGAGTCACAAGGTCGAGCAGGTTCAGGAACAGCATGCCGGTTACGACGCCGGCGACAACAAGCCACCACGCATCCCCTGCCTGTTCGGATGCCGGCACAATGAGCCCCACGGTCGACGCAGCAAGCATCACTCCGGCACAGAACCCCAGAACGGCATCGTTCCACTTGTGCGGGAGCCGCTTCACGGCAAAGCCGATAAGCGCTCCGAGCAGAGTGGCGGCGGAAAGTCCAGCCGCGCTTAACCATATCTGCCCTGTCATAGTCAGCAGGATATCCTTGAGCCGAACGGCATGAAACTAAGCTTCATGAGACGGATATGAGCCTTGGCGAACGGTATGCCTATTATCGTGATCGCACACAGGAAAGCCAGCAGCAGGTGTACGAGTGCGATTTCCCACCATCCGAAAAGCACCCACAGCACATTGAATCCCATGGCAAGGCAGCCGGATTCGCTAAGGACATCGACGTCCCGTCCAAAGGGACACAGGGCGAGAAACGCAATGCGGAAAAGCTGCACTCCGAACGGGATTCCGATTATCGTGCAGCACATCAGCAGTCCCGCAACGAAGTACATCAGGAAGAGCAGGAAACCTCCCAGGATAAACCAAAGAATATTGCCTATAAAACTCATGATCCGTAATTAAAAAACGCCCAAAGTTAGTAAAATTATTACTCCCGAAGTTGCTTTTGTTCACTGTTTGCAATACATTTGCAAAGAAATTCAATTAAAATAATTAAAAATTGAAGATTATGGTCAGCAATAAGATGCAGGATGCGCTAAATGCGCAGATCAACGCCGAAATGTGGTCGGCATACCTCTACATGGCTATGTCGCTCGACGCTTCATTCAAAGGGCTCAACGGAGCCGCATCATGGTTCCGCAAGCAGTATGACGAGGAGATGAGCCATGCTTTCAAGTTCATCGACTATCTGAAGGGGCAGCTCGCCAAGGTCGAGCTCAAGCCGGTGGCTGAAGTTCCGTCAAGCTGGGAGAGCATCGCAGCAATGTTCTCGCAGACCCTGGAGCACGAGAAGAAGGTCACCTCGATGATCCACTCCCTGTGCTGCCTCGCTTCAGACGAGAAGGACTTCGCGACAGCGAATTTCCTGCAGTGGTTCGTCAACGAGCAGGTAGAGGAAGAGGCTACCGCCAGCGGCATCATCGATGCTCTCAAGTACATCGGCGATGACAAGGCTGCCGTCTACATGTTCGACAAGGAACTCGGCTCAAGGTAGCGGCCTTTCCTTCAGACATGACAACAGACCCCGGGAGCAGGTGGCTTCCGGGGTCTGTTGCAAGTAATGTCCGGGGCTGCTTCCCGGTCGTCATTTCACGCCTTCGGGATAGTTGTACCTTATGGTCACGCCGTAGTCGCTTACGGCCGCGTTAAGGCCGAGCATCCCCTCCTCATACTCTCCCTTCCGCTCTCCGGAAAGCACCTCCCTGGCCATAAGATTGAGGTCCTGCACCCTCTTCAGGGTCTCCGGATTGTCTCCGTGGTAATGGCCTGGATAGAGCTTGGTGATACCGTATTTCTCCATATAGGCGGCAATTCTCGACGTCGTGCATATCAGTGTGGAGAAATTCGTCGACAGCAGAAGATTGGTGGACCCGAATGCGTCTCCGCTGAATCCGTAGCCGGCCTCCTTGTCGAAGAAGGTCGTCGACCCGGGAGTATGGCCGGGGGTGAAGACTACCTCGATCTGCCGGTCCCCGAGATCAAAGACCTGTCCGTCATGAAGGTATCTTATCTTTCCCTTGTAATCAGGCATCACGGATTCGACATTGACCATGTCGGCCGCATTGATCCATATCTCGTCGAACAGTCCGATGGCAGAACCGGTGTGGTCCGGATGCACGTGGGTCGCGACGAGAGTCACCGGTTTTTCGGTAATCTGTGCGACAATCTCGTCAAGATTTGCTATCTTGGTGCCCGCATCGATGAGCAGGGCCCGCTCGCTCCCTTCAACGATATAGACCGACTCGTTGTAACAGAGATGGCCGTTGCCCTCCCAGGTATGGCCGTCAATCTGCCGGAACACGACGTCAGGTCCGGAGTATACTTGTTTCTCGCTGTAATTCCCGGCAGGAGAGTCAGGCTGGGCGGATACCGGCAGGCTCAAGCCCGCAAGGATTGAGAAAAATGCGCCCGCAATCAGGGGCTTGTTCATCAGTGTCATGTTAATGCGGTTTTTTTTGTCACTAATATAACCAAGTTTTTGCAATCTTATGCCAACTTTTCTGAAATCCGCAGCCGCTGCCATCGCCATAGCCGCGTCTGCCCTTTCACTGTCCGCCCAGCAGGCCCGGAGAGCCCCGCAGGTGGAATCCCCAGTGGTCAATCCTGACGGCACGGTCACTTTCAATTACCGTAACGACTCGGCCTCAGATGTCAAGGTGGACGTCCAGTTTGCCGGAAGACACGACATGAAGCGCGACGAGAACGGAGTATGGACCGTGACCCTGGGCCCCGCGCAGCCGGACATGTACCCCTATTGCTTCATCGTCGACGGGATCAGCGTAATGGACCCGCTGAATCCGGACTGGTTCCCCAACGAGGGCTTCAAGAACAGCATCGTGGACATCCGCGGCAGCGAGCCTCTGATACACTCCGCACGCAACGTTCCGCACGGCAGCGTAGACTACGTCACATACTGGTCGCAGACTCTCGGCCTGTTCGCAAACGCCATCGTCTATACTCCGGCCGGGTACGACGCCAACCGGGACAGACACTATCCGGTGTTCTACCTGATCAGCGGGACTACCGACACCGAAGAAGTCTACTTCAAGGTCGGAAGAGTCAATTTCATTCTCGACAACCTGATAGCCGACGGCCTGGCCAAGGAGATGATAGTCGTGCTCCCCTACGGGAACCCTTCGAAATACTATCCTGCCGGGACCGACCTCAGAGGCAAGGGGGACCTGTTCTCCGAAGACCTGGTCAACGACCTTATGCCTTTCGTCGAGAAGAACTACAGGACCATCAACGACCGTGACCACCGTGCCATCGGCGGATTCTCGAGAGGAGGGAACCAGGCTCTGTCAAACGGACTGAGAAACCTCGACAAGTTCTCGTGGCTGTGTTCGTACAGCTCGTTCACGACGATGGACCTCCCGGCATACGACGATCCTGACATCAACAGCCTCCTGCACCTGTTCTGGCTCGGAGTCGGCACGGATGACTTCCTGTATGCCGACGCGAAGGACTACATGGACTTCCTTGACAGCAAGGGGATAAAGAACATCAAGGTATTCACCGACGACAAGTTCGGACATACATGGATGAACGCCAAATATTTCCTCGACCAGTCTCTCAGACTCCTTTTCCAATGACTACAACAATGACCCGCAATATTCTCAAGACAATGAACAGACACATGATACTTGCCGTGACGGCACTCGCCGTTGCGGCCACCTGCGCCGCGCAGACTCCCCAGGCCACCGGCAGCGGCGAGCAGAGGCTCACCCCTGAGGTAATGGCCAGACTGTTCCCCGCACCAGTCGTATCGCCCGAATACAACGCCGACGGAAGCGTCACGTTCAGGCTCAAGGCTCCCGACGCTTCTGCCGTAGAACTCGAATGCCAGATGTTCTCTGCGAACACTCCCATGCAGAAGGACGGGAACGGCGTATGGTCAGTGACAGTGCGCCCCGAGCGGCCGGACATCTATCCGTATGCATTCGTGGTCGACGGAACCAAGATAGCCGACCCTTCGAACATGTATATCTTCCCAAACGAAGGATTCAAGTACAGCCTGGCCGACGTCAGAGGAGAGGCTCCGTCACTGCAGGACGTCCAGAACGTACCCCACGGCAAGGTCAGCTACAGATTCTACCATTCGGAGACCTGCGGCGGCATAGAGCGTCCGATGTGCGTCTACACTCCTGCCGGCTACGATCCTGCCGGGGACGAGAAACTTCCCGTCCTCTATCTGATACACGGCATGACTGACACCTACGAGACCTGGTTCAAGGTCGGCAGGGCCAACGTCATACTCGACAACATGATCGCACAGGGCAAGGCCAGAAGAATGATCGTAGTGATGCCTTATGCCAATCCCTATCCTGAAATGATCAAAAGCGGGGTTGCGGCAACTCCCAACACTCTGGACACGGACCTTGTCACGGCCGAAATCATGGACGAGGTGATTCCGTTCATTGAATCGAACTACAACGTACTGACAGATGCTGACAACCGCGCCATCGCCGGATTCTCGCTTGGAGGAAGGCAGGCGCTCGCATGCGGACTCGGCAACACCGACAAGTTCCACTGGGTATGCGCATACGCTCCGGCAATATTCGGCAATGAATATGAAGCAAACTTCCTCGGAGGAGTATACGACTCGACCAAGGAAGTTGCGGATAATCTCAGGCTCCTGTTCATCGGCACCGGAAGCGATGACTTTCTCATCGAGGCTTCACGCGGGCTTGACGCCTACCTTACGGCCCAGGGAGTCGAGCATGTATTCTACAACCCCGGCGGTGGCCACACCTGGATGAACTGCAGGGATTACCTTGAGCTCACCGCCGAAAGGCTGTTCAGATAAAAGGACTATTTTTTCATTTCCCACCAGTCCCATTCGAAGAGGTCCTTTCCGGCCTCTCCGCGGAAGACAAAGTAAAGGTCATGCTCTCCTGCCGCTCCTTCGAGATTGCAGGAGAGCGTTTTGAATCCCTTCGTGGGAGCGACTTTCAGAGTACCGCAGAGCGGCCCGTCCTTCGAGTCGAGCCTGACATCGATGTAGGCTGTGTCCTCGCCGGAATTGGAGACGCTTGCAATGAACTTCTTCGCCCCGTCTCCGAAATCTACTGAACGGAGCATGAGGGACTCCCCTTCATCGACATTGTTGATTATTATTCCGAGTTTTTCATCCTCTCTTGTCTTGAGTCCGTAGCCCCAGGCCATCGTCTCCGCCTCAACTTTGCGGTAAGGGTCGAAGGTCTCTATCGGCTCGAGGAAGTTGTCAAGCCAGTAAGGCACCTTCTGGATCGAGCCGTCCTCGTTGTAGTGCATCTCGGCGGCCGAAACGCTGCGTCTCTCGTGATGGTAGAATGTCTCGAGGTGCATCAGGTCGTAGTTCTGGCCGAACAGATAGCTCTTTCCCTTGTAGTCGATTATGCCGGGATGGTTGCCCCTGGTCCTCCAGGTGCGGTCCATGATGTGTCCCATTGATTTCCAAGGCCCGACCGGGCTGTCGCTCATCGCATAACCTATGCCTTCAGGGCAGCAGGTTGAGGCAAAGGCGAGATAATAGTGGCCGTCGCGCTTGTAGAACCACGGTCCTTCCTGATAGTGCTCGATCTTGTAGTCAAGGCTGTAGATTCCTCCGCTGTATGAGATCATGTCCTCGTTGAGCTTGACATAGTACACGTAAGGGTTGCCCCAGTACATGTATGCCTGGCCGTCGTCGTCGATGAAGACCGTAGGGTCGATGTCATACCAGTGTCCCTTCTGCCATACGAGAGGCTTCCCGAGAGGGTCATGGAAAGGCCCGTAGGGTGAATCCGCGACGAGCACTCCGATTCCGTGACCGTGGATGGGGCAATACATGTAGAATTTGCCGTTGCGCTCCACAACGCATGCCGCCCAGGCTCCGTTGTCGCCGTCGAACCACTCGAAATTCTTCAGAGATGCGATCGCCCCGCGGTCCTGCCAGTTCACCATGTCGGTCGACGTGTACAGCAGCCAGTCCTTCATCACGAAATTGTCGGCATTGTCATCGTCGTGCGACGTATACAGGAAGATAGTGTCCCTGTAGACCATGGGAGCAGGATCGGCGGTGTACTTGGTCTGGATGATGGGCATGTTGAGGTGATAGTTGAACTTCCACCAGTCGAGGTCGAAGAGTTCCTCGTCGCCGCCGCGGAACAGGATGTACAGGTCATGCACTCCGGTGACTCCGGGGGTCACGGGGGCCTTGACCATCATGTTGTCGTTGATGATGTCCATGCTGACGATAGGCTTGCCGCCCATCTCGTCGAGATAGAACTCTATCTTTCCATCATTCTTGAAGTTGAGTATCTCGAGCGAAAGAAGGACGGGCTCCACCTCCCCGAAATCGACATTGCGCAGCTTGATCCAGTCTCCGTTGTGTATAGAGGTCACATAGTGCCTGGTGCCGTCCAGCCTGTCGAGCTTGACACCCCATGACGAAGCCATGGTCTCGGCCTGGACTGTCTCATACGGATTCAGTGTGGCGACAGGCTCAACGCCCTCCTTGGTGAAAGGAATGAAAGGAATGCTTCCGTCAGGATTGAAGGTGAATTCCTCGATTGCGGTGGAACGGCGGAAGCCGCTGCCGTTCGGAAGCGCGCCGTTGTGGTAGAACATGTAGTCCTTCCCCTTGAAATTGATATTGCCACCATGGATCGTGAAGCTGTTCTCGGCCTCGTCCATTATCCTTCCACGGAAAGTCCATGGGCCGTCTATCGTCGGTGCCGTCGAATACGCCATGTATTCAGGCACGCCGCCGGCCGGATATACGATATAGTAGGTACCGTTTCTCTTGGTGACCCACGGGCCTTCCTCATACTGGGTCATCCACTCGTCCTTTCCGACTGCCCAGTTCATCTTGAGCTGGAGCTCTCCGAAAGCTTCCGGGTCATGGTATCCGGGGACTTCCCTGTATCCGTCGACGAAGGAGACCATGTCTTCGCCAAGTTCACCGTACCAGAGGCCCTTGTTGCCCCAGAACAGATATGCACGGCCGTCATCATCGATGAAAACAGTCGGATCGATGAAGCCGAACCCCACTGCAAGCGGCCCGCCGATTGCATCGGTCCACGGCCCCTGAGGGTCGTCGGCCACGGCTACGGCGAGGGCATCCTTACCGTCTGCGGTATTGCAGCACAGGTACCAGTACCATTTTCCGTTACGCTCGACTGCCTGGGCCGCCCATGCCCTGTCGCCCTGGGCCGCCCAGTCGAAGGTCGCGGTCGACACCTGTGCCCCGAGGTATGTCCAGTTGACCATGTCGCGGGAACTGAACACCAGCCAGTCGTTCATTTTGAAATAGGTGGCGTCATCCTCGTCATGGTCCGTAAACAGGTACACCGTGTCACCATGCACGTAAGGTGCCGGATCCGGCGTGTAGACGGCGCTGATGGCAGGATTCTGGGCATGCATGACGCAGGCCGAGGCCATTAGCAGCATTGCTGCGGATAGTGTTTTCTTCATTTTGTGTATTATTGTTTGGTTACAGTTCTCACCTCATATATCCTCGGAGGGCGCGACTCTCCGTCGGCACGGAAAATCTTGACCTCAACCTTGCCGCTGCCACTAAGGCCTTCGGGAAGAGGGAACTCCACGTAGCTGAGTTCCGAAGGGTCTCCGTCACCGAAACAGCCGAGCACCTCTCCATCGGCCGACACACAGGTGGATGCCGTTCCGGAGGGACGGAAAGTCACCCGCACGCAGCAGTCCGGCCCGCAGTCGAGCATGTAGCTGAACCATGCAGCAGGCACCCTCCAGTGGACGCCGTCGTCGTCACCGCTCCGGGAGGTATCCATCTTCACGGAGTGGTCGCTTTCCGGCTGCTGCTCGCCGCACACGACGGCATCCAGAGTCCTCGCATCCAGCGCCGCGGCCTCCTGTTCGCGGAGCTTCGTCTCTTCGATCATCCTCGCAAGGTCGTCCTCGGAAACCAGAGGCCAGTAAACCATGTATCTGGACTCCTGGATACGCCAGAAAGGCTCAAGCAGCATCTCGCCCCAGCTCTCGGGATAAACGCCGCTGAGCGTGAATTCCAGCGAGGGACCTTCGTTCCTGACGATATGCGAGAGGAGAGACTCCGCATCGCCGACAATCACGGGCATGTCCTGAAGTGGCACCTTCGGGCCGGAGGCGATGTGCCCTCCGCGGCTGTCGTCGGCGAACATGCCGTCAAGACGGTCCTTTCCCGTCCTCGAAGCGAGAACCACCGGACCGTACATGAAAGAATAGTTCTGAGACCCGTCAGGCAGCCCAACGGCGTAAAGGTGCATCGGCAGAGTGATTTCAACCCTGTCGGAGGCCTTCCATTTCCGTTCTACGGTCACGTAGCCTCCATCCTCTTCGGCACGGACGGCTTCTCCGTTGACAAGTATCCTCACGTTCCCTGCGTCAGTCCATGACGGTACGCGGACGCTCAGGGCAAAACGCCTGGTGCCGCGGAATCCGGAGAAACTTATTGCAGTCACATCAGAATCCGGGAAGCGTGTCTGCTGCTCGACCGTCACGTCTCCCCAGCGCAGAGTGGAGGGTATGAACAGGTTCACTATCAGGCGGCTGTCGCCTTCATGGGCATATATCATCTCACCGTAGCGGGCATGGTTTTCCAGGCCAGAACCGACGCAGCACCAGAAGCTGGTCTGCGGCTGGGAATATACCTTGTAGTGCCCGGAACGCATGGGCGTGAAATAGACGAATCCGCCCTGAACCGGGTCGATGGTCGAAAGGATATGGTTGTACATGGCGCGCTCGTAGAAATCCATATATGAGCCGTCGCCGCTGCCGAGATAGAGCATTTTCGTAAGTCTCAGCATGTTGTAGGTGTTGCATGTCTCAGGCCCCTGCTCGCTCTCGAGCATGCTCGAGAAATCATCTGCAGGATGGAAATGCTCCCTGACACTGTTCCCGCCTATGCTGACGGACCGGTTGTTCACTACGGTGGACCAGAAGAACGCCGCGGCGGCATCCCAGGCCTCGTCACCCTCCAGGTCAGCGATCCGCTTTATTCCTATCACCTTGGGGATCTGGGTATTCGCATGCATGCCCGTCAGACGGTCTTCTCCCTTGAGCAGAGGTTCGAGTACAGCCTTGTGCGTAAAGCGGCGCGCCAGTTCCATATAGCGCGGATCCGAGCTGATCGCAGCAGCATCGGCAAACACCTCGGCCAGGCCGCCGTGCTCGCTGCGCAGCATGTCCTGGAGCTGCTCGTCACTGAGGCCGGATGTGAGTTGGTACATCCATTCGACAAAACCAAGGAACAGCTCGCGCGCATCCTCGCTGCCGGCTACCGTCCAGGCATCCCTGAGGCCGGCGTATGTCTTGTGGATGTTGTACAGAGGCACCCAGCCGCCGTTCAGCCCGAAAGGCTCGGCACGAATGTCTCCGCGTCTGATCTCGTCCCAAAGCCTGTTTCCGTCAGGGACGCCGCCGACATATCCGTTTCCGGAAGCCTCGGCGCACTCCTTCAGCCCGGCTATCATGTAGTCGAGCCTGTCCTTGATCTCGGCATTGCCGCTCGCAGCGTACATGTACGAAAGCGCGGAGAGATAATGCCCGCCGATGTGACCGTCAAGTCCGGTGTTCTCCCAGTTGGGATAGTTGTCCGAGAGAGGCTCGAGCCCGGCACCTTTCCTGTAGGGTGCGAGCAGACGGTCCGGATCAAGAGCGAGAAGATAGCGTATATCCATGTCCTGGGCATGCCTGAACTCACCTTCAGTCAGCCTTACGTCGCTGACCGGGAACGGTTCAGGGCCGGATATGGGACCGGCAGCGGAATACCGGGGGAAAAGCGCGCAGGATGCGCAGAGCACAGCGAGTGCCGCAAGAGTCTTTGTTCCTGTCATAGGATTGTGTGGTTATGTAGACCACTAAGTTAACAAAAAAGCCGGAACGCCAAAAGACGTTCCAGCAGAATAATATGCAGGTATATGCTACTGTTCTTCGGAAACAAGATTCTTGAAGGCATGGCCGAAGATCAGATATGCCGTGTTGCCGGCAATCGTACCCTCGTTCTGTCCCCACAGGAACGGCCAGTCGTCATAGTTCTCGAAATGGTCGGGCTGCCTGAACAGCAGGCCGGGGGCCACGTTTCCGGGGATGAATGAGAAGTCGGCGCGGTTGTTTCCGTAGAAGACGGCCTTCGGGCGTGTCGCTCCCACCGTGGCCACAAGCGAATAGTTGTGGTAAGGGTGGCAGCCGAACAGATAGTTCGTGGCCTTGTAGGCATGTTCCGGGGAAACTATGTCAGGATAGTACTTGCTGGCAAAGCATACAGTCGTACCGAAAGACACAACGTTGCCGCTTCCGGCCCAGTTGCCCAGTCCGATAGGAACACCGTAGGGGTTTGACTCCTCGAGGCTGAGTATGTACTCGTTGTACTTCTCGACGTAAGGGCGCAGCTTCTCCTTGTATGCCTCGTCCATATACGGAATCGCGTCGAGCGCCGTGGATATTCCGAAATTGACGTTGCGGTCAAGCATGTCCCATATCTGCGACTCGAACAGCTCCAGATACTGGCTTTCGCCGGTTGACACATAAAGCTGCAGGTTGGTGGCAACGTTTCCGCCACTCATTCTGCCGCGTGCCGAAGTCGGACGTTTCGCGATCAGTTCGTTGGCCTCCTTCAGGAGCCTCTTGGACTGCTTGAGAGCCCTTGCGGACAGGTCGTCATTGTAGCCTTCCAGAGCCCTGCTGGCTGCAGCGAACATGGTAGCCGCCCTGAGGTCGAGATCCGGGTCCCTGCTCGTGAATGCCCACATGTCGTCAGCTATTCCGCTGCGTGTTCCGTCGGCAGACACCTCGTAGCGTCCGAGTCTGGGATCATAGTGGCGGCCGTCGGTCAGGGATGCGGCGTCACCGAGATGGTGATAGTTGTCGAGCACTGAATTCGACAGGGTCTGGGCCATGTGGCCTATCTGCTCGGCCTGTGCGACAAGGTTAAGCGTTCCGTGCTCTATGAACTGGAGGATGTCGGGAACTCCGTCCGGACGGTGAAGGTCGACATATCTCTGTTCCTCGCTGACGAAAGTCATGTCCCTCTCGGGCCTGAAGAGCTCCCATGCTGATACGAAGTTCTGGACTACGCTGATGTTCGAGCCGGTCTCGATGTCGAAGTCACCGGCATCGAAATATCCTCCTACATTCAGTCCGGGGATCAGCTCGAGAGCCTTGTACTTGGTATCGGTGGTAGGTCCCTGCCAGTGCAGGTCGAAGTGGTCAGTGCTGGGCGGAGCCTGCAGGTATCCTTCCTTGAACGGTTCGCCGTGCCATACGCGGTATGCCTCGTTCACGAACATGTGGTTCATGTGGATCGGGATCCAGACATCACTCGTAGCATCGGTGATCTTGTCATAGACACTGTTGTCAATGATGAAGTTATTGGTCTGAACGTCACCGTACTCGATGAAATAGACTCCGGGGTCCTTGACGTCGGAGAAGTCGAACTTCACGTAGTTGTACTTGTAGTAAGGGCCCCATACATCAGTCTTGCCGGTGAAGACCTTGGTGGTGGTACCGTCGTCGTTTACCCTGTATATGGAAGCATGCTTCTCGGGCTTGTCCCTCTTGTCAAGCTCGATGACGGCCACCTTGGGCTGAGAAGGGATGTAGCCTACCTGAGAGAACCCGACATTGGGCTCCCTGATCCATCCTTCGACCGAATTGGGCTCCACTGTCCAGCTGAGCACCTTTCCCGTCTTGCCCTCGGGGAGGACGCTGCGGAGGACGAACCATCCGTTCTGGGCTATCATGCGCCCGTCGTAAAGTTCGAGGGGGACATCCTCCGACGTGATCTTGATCATGCGTTCGGGATCGTCCGGGGCCATGAGGATCGTGTGTCCGGTCTCCATCGGAAGAGGGTCCACAAAGCGGCCGGTTCCCCTGTCGTCATAGGTACGGTAGCCCTTGTACTGTTTGTGCTTCTCGCTGTTGGGGCGAGTGATGGTCTCGCTCACGGCATAGCGGGGGAAGCGGTTGGGACGTCCGTCCATGATGTACGCCTTGCTCCAGTACTGTGAAGGCAGGAACTCAAGGTTGAATCCGGCATCTCCGGCAAGTGAGTCGGGGACGGGCTTGTCAAGATAGACATCTATCCTGAAGGCCTTGCCCTCTCCGGTGACCACGATACGTGAGTCGAAATCATAGTCCTCATACCTGAGGGCCACCTCGATGGAATTGTTGTCCCTGTCGACCACCCTGGATGGAGTCGCGGGGACAAGATCCCACTGTTCGGGAGTCTTGGACAGGCGCACGGCACCGCCCTGTACGGTCCTGACACCGTGGTGGATGATCTCGAGGCCGGAATTCTTCTCGTCGTTGAATCCTCCCGAGAACAGGTTGCTGTAGACCAGGACGTTGACTCCGGGCCTCTCGAAATACTCGAGGTCATTGAGCACGAGCGAGTCGTCCGATGTCTTGCTGCAGGCAGCGGCCAGGATGACTGCCGGAAGCAGTAAAGCTAATTTTTTCATACTGAACTGAATTATTGGTATTTGCGTGTGTATGTCTGTGGTACTCTTGCGCTGTCTTACAAATATAGGCAAAAGAAACTAATGATACAACCTCGCCCTGGGCCTATCTGCCGGAATACATGTTCTCGTAGTACTTCTGGTAGTCTCCGCTGGTGACGTTGTCCATCCACTCCTGGTTGTCAAGATACCATCTGACCGTCTTCTCGATGCCCTCCTCGAACTGGAGACTCGGCTCCCAGCCCAGTTCGCGCTGGAGCTTGCGTGAATCGATGGCATAACGGGCGTCATGCCCGGGACGGTCCGTGACATAGGTTATCAGGTCCATGTCCTCGCCCTCCGCACGGCCGAGCAGCCTGTCTACGGTGCGGATAAGCAGCTTGATGATATCGATGTTCTTCCACTCGTTGAATCCTCCGATGTTGTATGTCTCGGCTGTCTTGCCCTGATGGAAGATCACATCTATGGCTCTGGCGTGGTCTTCGACATAGAGCCAGTCGCGCACGTTCTCTCCCTTTCCGTATACGGGCAGGGGCTTGCGGTGACGGATGTTGTTGATGAACAGCGGGATCAGCTTCTCCGGGAACTGGTACGGACCGTAGTTGTTGGAGCAGTTGGTCACTATCGTAGGCATCCCGTAGGTGTCATGGAAGGCCCTTACGAAATGGTCGGAAGAGGCCTTGGACGCACTGTACGGACTGTGGGGGTTGTACTTGGTAGTCTCGGTGAAGAACTCGTCCCCGAAGGCGAGATGACGCTTGCCGGAAGAGGCCTTGGTCGAGAACGGAGCCTCCACTCCTTCGGGACGGTTCATCTCCAGGGCTCCGTATACCTCGTCGGTGGAGATATGGTAGAACCTCTTGCCCTCGTACTTCTCGGGAAGGGACTCCCAGTAGAGTCTCGCGGCCTGCAGAAGAGACAAGGTGCCCAGAACATTGGTCCTTGCAAATGTGAACGGATCCTTGATGGACCTGTCCACGTGGCTCTCGGCAGCAAGATGTATGATTCCGTCAACCTTTTCTTCGCGCATCAGGGCGAGGAAGGCGTCAAAGTCACAGATGTCCATCTTGACGAAACGGTAGTTCGGCCTGGACTCGACATCCTTGAGATTGGCAAGGTTCCCGGCATAGGTCAGGCAGTCGAGGTTGATGATCCTGTAGTCGGGATACTTGTTCACGAAAAGCCTGACTACGTGGCTTCCGATGAAACCGGCGCCGCCGGTGATGACTATTGTTCTTCTGGACATATGTCTGTAAATGAATGTATATTGATTCAGATGAATTCAGGGTAAAGGTCGTCCGAGTAGTCGAACGGGCTCACGAAATCCGCAAACTGTGGATGCCGGCCGTCCTTCTCGCTCAGGATGGCGTCAGAGACCGGAAGCATCCAGTCGATACCGAGCGAGGAGTCGGTGATGCTTATCCCTCCCTCTGAAGAGGGGCAGTAGTAGTTGTCGCACTTGTACTGAAAAACCGCAGTCTCGCTGAGCACCGAGAACCCGTGGGCGAAGCCTCTCGGCACAAAGAACTGCCTGTGGTTCTCCTCACTGAGCTCAACGGCCACATGCCTGCCGTAAGTGGGGCTGCCGCGGCGGATATCGAGCGCAACGTCCAGCACCCTGCCCCTTACGCAGCGCACAAGCTTGCTCTGTGAATGAGGCGGAGCCTGAAAATGCAGGCCGCGCATGACGCCGTATGACGAGCAGGACTCGTTGTCCTGGACGAAGTTCACTTTCCTGACCTTCTGTTCGAATTCCTTCTGGGAGAAACTCTCGAAGAAGTATCCGCGGGAATCACGGAACACCCTGGGCTCTATGATTACTGCACCTTCTATGTCTGTCTTTATAACTTCCATGTCGTGTGTCAGTCAAAATCGACGCTTCCGTTTTCCTTGAAATAGTCTATTACCTTGAGCAGATACTGACCGTACTGATTCTTGAGCATGGGCGCCGCAAGCTCGCGCAGGCGCTGCTCGTCGATCCAGCCCCTGGTGTACGCTATCCCCTCGAGGCAGGCGATCTGGAGTCCCTGGCGCTTCTCGATGGTCTCGATATAGTTGGACGCCTCTGCAAGAGAGTCATGGGTGCCGGTGTCAAGCCAGGCAAAGCCCCTGCCGAGAGTCTGGACCTTGAGCTCCCCGTCAGAGAGGAATTTCTGGTTCACGGTTGTGATTTCGTACTCTCCCCTCGCGGAAGGCTGGATGTGCCTTGCAACATCGACGACCTTGTTTGGATAGAAGTAGAGGCCCACGACAGCAAAGTTGGACTTCGGCTTTGCAGGCTTTTCCTCGATGCTGAGGCAGTTGCCGTCGGCGTCGAACTCAGCCACCCCGTAACGCTCGGGATCGCTGACCCTGTAGCCGAACACCGTGGCCTTGCTGTCCTCCTCCGCCGTTCTAACGGCTTCGCGCAGCATATCCGTGAAGCCCGAACCGTGGAAGATGTTGTCTCCGAGAACCAGGCAAACGCTGTCGTCACCGATGAATTCGGCGCCGATCGTGAACGCCTGAGCCAGTCCGTCGGGCGAAGGCTGCTCGGCATAGCTGAAATTCACGCCGTAGTCAGACCCGTCGCCGAGCAGGCGCTTGAAGCCTGGAAGGTCGTACGGGGTGGATATCACGAGTATGTCCCTGATGCCGGCAAGCATCAGCACGCTGATGGGATAGTATACCATGGGCTTGTCGTATATCGGCATCAGCTGCTTGGATATGCCCTTGGTAATCGGATAGAGTCTTGTGCCGGAACCTCCGGCAAGTACGATTCCTTTCATGATATTTTCAGTCTCGCTTGAATATGTCTCTTGTATAAACTTTCTCCCTGACGTCGGCAAGGTCCTCATCGTAGCGGTTTGCGATTATGCAGTCGGAGCGGCGCTTGAACTCCGCAAGGTCTCCGACCACCTCGCTTCCGAAAAACGTAGTCCCGGCATCCAGGGTAGGTTCGTAGACTATTACCTCGGCGCCCTTGGCCTTGACCCTCTTCATGACTCCCTGGATCGAGCTCTGGCGGAAATTGTCGGAATTGGACTTCATCACGAGCCTGTAGACTCCGACCGTGACCTTTTTCTCGCCCGCCTCGCTCCAGCTGCTGTTGGCGCTGTAGTAGCCGGCTTTCTCGAGCACGCGGTCGGCAATGAAGTCCTTGCGCGTCCTGTTGCTGTCGACGATTGCCCGGATCAGGTTCTCGGGAACCTCGGAATAGTTCGCGAGCAGCTGCTTGGTGTCCTTCGGCAGGCAGTAGCCGCCGTATCCGAACGAGGGATTGTTGTAGTGGTTTCCGATGCGCGGATCGAGGCACACCCCTTCGATGATCGAGCGTGTGTCGAGCCCCTTCAGCTCGGCATAGGTGTCAAGTTCGTTGAAATACGACACCCTGAGCGCAAGATAGGTGTTGGCGAAGAGCTTGACCGCCTCGGCTTCCGTGGTGTTCATGAGCAGCACCGGGACATCTTCCTTGAGAGCCCCTTCCCTGACCAGGGACGCGAACTCCTTTGCGGCGCTCTCAAGGAAAGCAGATGACTTGTCGTAGCCGACTATTATCCTCGAGGGGTAGAGATTGTCGTACAGGGCTTTGGATTCCCTGAGGAATTCGGGGGCGAAGATGATGTTGGGCTTCACTCCCCCGCGGGAGAACTTCTCCCTGACAGAGGCCGTATACCCTACCGGGACGGTGGACTTGATCACCATGACGGCCGAGGGATTCACCTCCAGCACGAGACTAATGACCTCCTCGACGTGAGAGGTGTCGAAGAAGTTCTTCTGGCTGTCGTAGTTGGTAGGAGCGGCGATTATTACGAAATCCGCAGTCGAGTATGCCGAGCGTCCGTCAAGCGTGGCAACCAGGTCGAGGGGCACCTCGGCAAGGTATTTCTCGATGTATTCATCCTGAATAGGGGATATCTTCCGGTTGATCTTGTCGACTTTATCTGGTATGACGTCAACCGCCGTCACCTTGTGGTGCTGGGCGAGCAGCGTGGCGAGGCTCAGCCCGACATATCCGGTACCGGCCACCGCGATATTCAAAGATTGTTTTTCCATATTGGTTACAAAGATAGTTATAATACTGACAATTCGGCATTTCAGCGGCGCAATAATTCAACGCAAAGAGGGCATCCCGCAAATCCGCAGGACGCCCCCGTCAAAAAAGCATTTACACCTTGACTGAAGTGCTAGTATTTGATCCACTTGGAAAGGTCGGTCGTCCCTTCGAACTTCTCGGCCTTGAGCACTGTCGTGTTGACGTCAGTCTTTCCGAGCAGGAATCTGTCGATGAAGGCCTCGACCTCCGGGTACTGAGACTCAGGCAGCATGCAGTGCGGATGCCCGCCGTTTATTGAGTACCCCATGCGGTCTTCTATGCCGAAAGCCTCCCAGACCTTGCGGGCCGCATTCGCGGACACATATCCGGATTCGTCAGCCAGCCACTGATAGTCGGTATTGCCGAGTATCAGAAGGGCGCGGGGGCAGACCATCGCACAAAGCTCGTGACGGTCGTACGGCAGGTTGTATACCCTGTCGCCGGAGAAGTTCTCCCTGAGGCTTTCCTTGAACCAGTTGTAGTCTGTGCGCTCGAGACTTTCGACCTCCTCGAGAGTGTGGGAGACCCTCCATGCCGCAGCTCCGCCGCCTCCGGGTTCCTGGGCTATGGTAAGAGCTACCCTCTCGTCGAAGGCTCCGCAGAACAGAGCCATCTTTCCGGCATACGAGCATCCCGTCACACCGATATGGGAGACGTCGATCTTCGTAACCTCGGGGCCGAGAATCTGGAGTCCGTCGATTAGACGGCTGAGTCCCCAGGCCCAGTCGGCGTATGCTCCGTTGTCGACAAGCTCGGGATAGAGCCTGTCAAAGGCATAACTTCCCCTGGAGTCGTGAGGGCCCCACTGCCCGTAGTTGACGACCTGGCGCTCGTTGTAGTCCATGATCGCTATGGGGCGGTCTTCGAACAGTTCGTGTGGGAGGGACATTCTGCTCGTCCCTATCATTACAGGGAACGGACCCTCGCTGTCGTCCGGATAGAATATCCTGGACGAGAGGCTCAGGGTCTCTCCGTTTACGGTGACGTCGACATACAGGGTGTCGCCGCTCATTCGGGCCTTCACCGCAGACGGGTCAACCGCAGGCTTGGTGCCGGTCTCGTAGAACTGGATCTGGGAGAAGATTTCGTTGCGTCTTTTCTCCCACTCCCTGAAGTTCCTGACTCTGCCTTTGCCTGAAGCCCACGCCAGCGGATCCGGAAGTTCCTTCACGGGAGTTTCAAGTCCGCTTTCCGGGAATCCCGTCAGGGTAACATACTCTGCCCCGGTATTCTCTTCCGAATACACCAGAGGTACGCTCTCACCCGTCGGTGCCGAGCAGCCCGCTGAGAGGGCTGCCAGCACGAGGGTGGTAAACATTATGGATGTCGGTTTCATATCTGTTGCGGCACGTCCTGGTTAGATAACCTCGAAGTCAAGTGACTGGAGATCCTTGTCAGCTGACGATGAACCGTAGAGAATCTGGTACTTTCCGGGGAAGACAGACAGTCCGTCAACCTTCTCGTCATAGTACTCGAATGACTCGGGCTCGAGGGTGATGCTGACCTTGGCGGTCTTTCCTGCCTTGATGGCCACCTTCTTGAAGCCCTTGAGAGCCTTGATGGGAGCGTCGGGATTGTCGAGACTCTTGACATATACCTGTACAACCTCCTCACCGTCAACGCTGCCGCTGTTGGTCACGGGAACCGTGATCTCGACACCTTCACCGGCCTTTACAGAGCTGCTTGAAAGCGTGCCCTGACCATAGCTGAAGGTCGTGTAGCTGAGTCCGTAGCCGAAAGGATACAGAGGAGTTCCCTCGAAGTACCTGTAGGTGCGTCCGTCCATGTCATAGTCCTGGAAGTCAGGCAGCTGGTCGGTTGAAGCATAGAACGTTACAGGAAGCTTGCCTGAAGGGTTGTAGTCTCCGAAGATGATGTCGGCAAGAGCGTATGCACCGCCCTGTCCGCCATACCATGCCTGGATAAGGGCGTCGTACTGGTCCTCAACTGAGCCGAGAGCCATTGCCGAGCCGGAGCAGCTTACAAGGACAACAGGCCTGCCGGTGGCATGCATGGCCTTGAGGAGCCTCTGCTGAACGACGGGGAGTTCGATGTCAGCCCTGTCGCCGCCTTCTCCCTCCTGGCGGGCTGTGATTCCGCCGACAACTATGATTGCGTCAGCATCCTTGACTGACTCTGCGAGTTTGGTGAAGTCTGCGAGTTCGCGGCGGCAGAACTGTGCCGAAAGCATCGCGAACGCGCCGTCACCCCTGACATACTCGACCTCGATCTCGTAAGGCTTGCCTGCCTGTACGTCGAAAGTCTTGTACTCGGGTACTCCCCAGCGGGGAGCGCGGCGTCCTGAGGTACCCTTGTCAACGACCTTTCCGTTGACCTTGAGCACGTAGCCGTTGTCAGAGCTGATGTTGTAGCTGATCTTTCCGGTATAGTCGGGAGTGTAGCTTGCGCTGAGCCTTACGGCAACGTCATCTGCATCGACATCCTCGGCGAATCCGTAGGCTCCGAAGGTGCTGAAGTTTACCTCCTCATTGTAGTACCTCTCGACGGTAGGCTCGCCACTGAGTGAGCGGCCGCCGTAGAACTGTGCGAACATGCCCTTTCCGTCATTGAAGAGAGGCAGGAAGTTGGTGGTGTTGTACTCGTCCTCGATCTCGCAGGCCCTGTCATAGACGATTTCTGCACCGGGAACTGCACGCCTGATGCCCTCGAGTATTGTGCGGGTATGCTCTGCGGTAGGGGTGCCGCCATAGTTTCCGTTAAGCATCTCGGCATTGTCGGCATTGGGTCCGACAACGGCTATCTTCTTGACGCTCTTTGACAGAGGGAGCACTCCTGCATTCTTGAGAAGCACCATGGACTCCCTTGCGCTCTGGATTGCGAGCTGGTCGTGAGCCTCGCTGCTTATTACCTCGGGACCGAGATCAGCCCAGGGGAGGTCTTCTGCAGGGTCGAACATTCCGAGCTCGAAACGTCCGGTGAGGACTCTGCGCACATGAGGGTCAAGGTCAGACTCCTTGATCATTCCGTCCTTGAGCGCGTCCTTGAGCGAGATGAAGCTGATACCGCATTCCAGATCGGTGCCATGGAGCACTGCGTCTACTGATGCATGCTCGGCGTCCGGATGGGTCTCGTGCTGGCCCTTGTTGTAGAAGTTGCTGATGGCGTCGCAGTCGGTAACCACGATTCCGTCATATCCCCACTTGTCGCGGAGGATGTCGACGAGAAGCCTGTCGTTGGTGCAGCAGGGAACACCCTCGTAACGGTGATATGCGCACATTACCTCGCGTACGTCAGCCTCGGTGACGAGGGCCTTGAAGGCGGGAAGGTATGTCTCCCAGAGGTCGCGCTGTGACACTGAGACATTGAAGCGGTGACGCAGAGGCTCCGGGCCGCTGTGCACGGCATAATGCTTTGCGCAGGCGTGGGTCTTGTAATACTTGTCGTCATCACCCTGCATTCCGAGGACAGTCTGGATTCCCATCACTGAAGACAGGTAAGGGTCTTCACCAGGAGTCTCCTGTCCCCTTCCCCACCTCGGGTCGCGGACAATGTTCACATTGGGGCACCAGAAAGACAGTTCGGGGTTGCCGGGATAGTACCTGGCGCCGAAATCGACGTTGAACTCCCTCTGGGAACGGTTCCAGTTGGCACGTGCCTCGTCTGAAACTGTAGTGAACACTTCATAGACCTGCTCGGGATTGAAGCTGGCCGCCATTCCGATATACTGCGGATATACAGTATAGCCGTCCTGGCGTACACCGTGGCATGCCTCGCTCCACCAGTTGTAGGACGGGATCCCGAGTCTGTCGATCGAGATGTTCTTGTTCATGAGGAGGCCTACCTTCTCCTCGGGGGTGAGCAGCGACATCAGATTCTCGACTCTCTCCTCGATAGGGAGCTTCGGATTCTGATAGGGGTACTCATAGTTTTTCTGGCCGCAAGCTGCCGCAGCCAGCAAAAGCGCGGAGAGTCCCGCAATTTTCAGATTTTTGTTCATAACGTTATGATGGTTATCAGTATTGAAATATCAGTTCCTTGTACGGACGCACGGGATCGTTTGTGAAAATCTCGATCTTGAAGGCGCTCTCCTGCGAAGAAGCCTTGACTTTCAGGGAGGATCCCGGCGCCAGAATGGTTCCGGGCTTGAGGTTGGACTTGGCTGAGCCGTTGACGGAGAGTATCTCGAGTGTGCCGGGACCGTCGTTGAAAAGTTCAGCCTCGCCGGAATATTTCCCGGACAGCAGTCCGCGCGAAAGCTGCGATACCGACGGGTACGTCCTCAATGAGGGAGAGGCTTCGGCATTATCAAGCCTGCCCATGAGTATATAGCTTGTCAGTATCTGCTGAGCCGCCTTCCTGCCGTCGATATAAAGCTCGACAGTATCGGATGCGGCCAGATACTGGTGAGGATCTGAGGGCATGGAGTATTCGAGCCTGATCATCTCCTCGCTGCCCGGGACGATTACTGACGGGCATGAGACCTCTAGACCCAAGCCGTGCGTGCGGACGCGCGCGCGTACGCGCATTTCCTTTTTGCCGGTGTTCACGAGCCCTATGGTCTTGAGCGCGGACTCGCCCCAGTATACATACCCGAATCCTACGTCTG
Source organism: uncultured Bacteroidales bacterium (assembly GCA_944323775.1). Lineage (GTDB taxonomy): Bacteria > Bacteroidota > Bacteroidia > Bacteroidales > UBA932 > Cryptobacteroides. Next base: position 28,394 of record CALUTT010000019.1, on the reverse strand, counting down.
AACGGGTCGCCCTGAGGCCTTCGGAAAGGACGACGGGATACCGTTCGGATATTCCGGAATCAGAGGGGTTGACATACGCACTCACGCTCAGCGTCTGGAGATGCTCTCCGTCCCTGGAGTAGATGTCGACTGTTCTGTATGTCTTGAAACTCGCTCCGGACGGATCGAAGATGACCTCGACCTCGCCTCTCTGCCCCGGTTCAAGATGCCGGTCAGAAAGCTTGGCGTTCACACAGCTGCAGCTCGACACAGGAGCCGCAAGGTCAAGCGGCGCGCCCGAAGAATTTATGAACATGAAAATGCAGGACAGCGGCCTGGAGAACTCGTCGATTTCGCCGAAGTCGTATTCGGATGTGTTGAAGGTAATAAACTTCCCGCCCTCCTGGCCGTAACATACGGGAGACAGGAAGGCGAGAACAACAAATAATTTAACCAATTTAACCATCCGGGACAAAGATATGGCGCATTCAGGTAAAAAACGGAAAATCACGAAACAATTACTTTTGCAAGCGAAACAAAATCAAAAAAGAGGAAATGTTGCACAGGTAAAAATAAATGTAACAAAAAGCCGTGTTTTCCGTCGCGCTAACTACAGTTCCCGGAACTTGACAGAGGTAACGGTCTCAGGCTTGAGGGTGATTTCTTCCTTGAGCCTTGCAAGCACCTTCTGATCCTCCACCTGCTCTGCGATTCTCTCCACCTGCTTCTGGTCATGGAGGACATTCACGGCGGCTTCCTTGATCATCTCCTGCGGGACATTGCCTATTCCGTACATTGCGTACTGGTAGGCGACATAGGCCTCAGCGGCCTCGTTCATGTCTTTTTCGTCAATCTTGAGGTCAAACTTGCGCATGAGATACCCTCTGACAAGCTGCCACTTGAAATCAGCGGCAAAGCCGTCGAACTCCTTGTCGATGTCTTCCTTGGTGACCTTGTCCCTGTTGACGGCAAGAAGCCACCTCTTGAGGAACTCCTCGGGGAGCCTGATTGCGGACTTGTTGACGAAATACTCACGGATGTCCTTTGACAGACGCCACTCGGCCTCGTTCTTGTACTGGCTTTCGAGACGCTCGGAGGCCTCCTTGTCTATATCCTCGTCGGATTTCTCCTCTTTTTTCTCGGTATAGTACTTCTTGAGGTTCTCCACCATGGTCTTCTTGTCCTCGTCTGCTACGCTGACGGTATATGAGGGAACGGTGTCATCCTTTCCGACCTCGAAAGAGAGTTCGGGAGAAAGCGCGGCGTCAAACACGAAAGTGAAGCTTGCTCCGTCCGTCCATTCAACCTCGGGCTGCTTCTCTGAAGGAAGCGGTTCACCGAGAATGTGGAGTTTTGCTTCGGATATGTGTTTGTCAAGCGCTTCGCCCACTGCCTTGTTGACAGACTCGACCAGGCACTGCTCGCCATAGATTCTCTTAATCAGAGAAGCAGGGACCATTCCCTTGCGGAATCCCTTGAAATCGGCGTTGCGCTTGCGTTCTGCAAGTTTCTTTCTTTCCGTTTCTGCATAATCTGCAGCATCGACCTCGACTGTAAGCTCGAGGTTCAGATCGTCGATCTTGTTTTCTAATACTTTCATAATTATTTAATGTGCAATTTACTCTTGGGATATACTATACGCTCATGGTTCAGCTGTGCAAGATACTGCTTGAGCGTCTGTTTGACTACGTTCAGTTCACGGATTGTCATGTCAGCGTCATCGAACTGCCCTTCTTCCATCTTGTCGGCAACTATGCGCTCGACAAAATCGGAATAAGCCTTGTCACTCGACCCTTTGAGGGTGCGTGATGCAGCCTCGATGCTGTCGCAGAGCATGAGCACAAGCTGTGCCTTGTCGGCCGGCTTCTTCCCTTCATAGGAAAAGTCGGCAATCTGCTGGGGATCACCTCCCTCCTTGACGAACTTGTCGAAGAAATACCTTACGACTGTCGTCCCGTGATGACTGTATATGAACCCTATGATGACTTCGGGCAGCCTGTGTTTGCGGGCAATCTCGACGCCGTCAGGAACATGCCTCAGGATGTCGTGCGCGCTCTGGAGCGGAGAGAGTCCGTCGTGGTACCTCGGAGCGTCACCCTTGACGATGAACTCGTTCTCGATGAAGCACAGAGGGTTGAGCATCTTTCCTATGTCATGGTACAGGGCACCGGCACGCACGAGGTCGGGATTAATACCTATCGCTCTGGCGACGGCATCGGCCATGTTCATGACCTGAAGTGAATGCTGGAATGTGCCCGGCGCCTTCTGTTCAAGATTGCGGATGAGCGGATTGGAAGTGTCGCACAACTCAACAAGCCTGGAATTGGACACCATGTTGAAGATGCGCTCGAACAGGAACACCAGCGGGTATCCTGCCACGGAACACATCGATCCGACAAGAAGCCCGAGGACGGAATGCCATGATCCGGAGGGCACAATATCGGACGCCATGAAGCCAAGGTATATCACGACAAGCATGGCGAAATTGATTACCGCTGCGAGGAACTGCTTCCACCCCTGCTGGAAAAACTTGAAGATGAATATCATCACAAGGCCGCTGACTGCATACATGAAGAGCAGGACGTGACCTGAATGTGAGGATATAAGCAGCGGGGCAAGCGATACGATATATATCGGCGCGATGTCCTTCGGGGGCATGAAGGCCTGGTACATTATCGCGAACAGTGTGTACGGCATGAAGAACAGCAGATCCTCGTCAGCTCCCGAGAGCAGCATCGTGGCGACCGTGGAAAGCGTGAAGAGCGTCAGCACGTAGTAGTACCGCGAATCTGCAAACACTGACGGGCAGCAGAAATGAATCACGAAGTACAGCAGCACGATCAGGGCCGCTGCAATGATGATATTGCCGGCAATCGAGAGCACCGGCGTCCCGCCGTAGCCGACGTTGAGCTCGAACTCACGCTTGTAGGAATCCAGCATCTGCTCGATATCGGCGGTCACGAGCTCTCCCTTGCTCACGATCAGCTGTCCGGCGGTGACATAGCCGGAAGTAGGCGAAATCTCATCTGAAGATTCCTCATGGACCAGTTCAGTGGTCTGGCTGTCAAAGATGACGTTCGGGACTATGAGGTCATAGAGCCCCGTGGCCTTGAAGAGAGAGTCGACGTTGAGTCTCGACAGGGGCCTGATGTCCGCAAGGACCTTGGCCTTGGCGTCTGCCTGGCTGTAAAGTTCCGTAACCGGGACTTTCGACGCCCTCTTGTCCTTCTGGAGGTAGAGCACGTCGACGTCTCCGAACTTGTCGTTCCTGCGGCGGCTCTCGTCCGCTATCACGCCGCGGGAATATATCTTTCTCAGGCTCGACACCACGGCGGAAGACAGGTTCCCCAGAGGAAGAGCGTCCGCATCGAGAACGACGTTCGAGGCGATGTCGCCTGAATACCTGTAGTACGGGATTGTCTTGCTGGAAGTCTTGCTCCGCTCCTCACGGATCTGCTCGTCGGTCTTGTATATCGGGAAATCGTACTCCGCGAACAGAGTCTCGTATTTCCACTCGCGTCCCTGACGGTATTCGTAAGGAAAGTTCGAGTTCCTCGGCATCGTCAGAACGATGACGAGGAACACGATCACTAACGGAAACAGCTTGCGAACCAGCGCCTTGTCCATGGCTTACAGTATCGTCATGGCGGCAATGTCGTCGCCGTCATACGCACCTGCGTCGAGTTTTGCCTTGATCTCCTTGAAGGCGCTGAGCGTATAATTCACGTCATCCATCGTATGGGCGGCCGTAGAGACTATACGGAAGATGATCATGCCCTTGGGGATGACCGGATAAATCACGATGGAGCAGAAAATCTTGTAGTTTTCCCTGAGATCCTTGACCATCTTGGTAGCCTGGCCGACGCTGCCGTGTACATGCACGGGAGTCACGCAGGCCTGAGCCTCACCAATGTCGAAGCCCTCCTCGACGAAGCCTTTCTGGATGGCATGGGTGATCTGCAGGCACTTGCGCCTCAGCTCGTCTCCTTCAGGAGAGTCGATTATCTCCATCCTCTTGATGTTTCCCAGCACGAAAGCGAGAGGAAGGGACTTGGCGTACATCTGGGAACGCATGTTCGCACGCAGATAGTTGATGACGTAGTGAGGACCGGCCACGAAGCCTCCGATAGAGGCCATGGACTTTGCAAAGGCTCCGATATAGAGGTCGATGTCGTCCATGCAGCCAAGCTGCTCGGATGTTCCCCTTCCGTGCTCGCCGAGCAGTCCGAAGCCGTGGGCGTCGTCTATCATGATGCGGAAGTTGTATTTCTTCTTAAGGGCGGCAATCTTGTCGAGGATTCCCATGGCACCGGTCATGCCGAAAACACCCTCGGTGATGAGGAGCACTCCTCCGCCGTTCTGGTCGGCGACCTCGCATGCTCTCTTGATCACATGCTCGCAGTCCTCGATGTTGTTATGGCGGTACTTGAACTTCTCGCCAATATGCAGCCTTATGCCGTCGAGCAGACAGGCATGGCATTCGGCATCGTAAACGATTACGTCATGACGGGCGGTAAGGGCGTCGATGGTAGAAACTATTCCCTGGTAACCGAAGTTGTACAGGAAGGCGTCCTCCTTCTTCTCGAACTTGGCGAACATCTTCTCGAGCTGTTCGTGATACCTGGTGTGACCGGTCATCATCCTGGCTCCCATGGGATATGCGAGACCCCACTTTGCGGCTGCCTCGGCATCCGCCTTCCTGACCTCCGGGTGGTTGGCCAGGCCGAGATAGTTGTTAAGGCTCCAGTTCAGCACGGGAACCCCGTTGAAAGTCATGTGAGGGCCAAGCTCACCCTCGAGACGGGGATACATGTAGTACCCGAAACCTTCCTCGAAATACTGGCCGATCGGGCCGCCTGAATCCTTGTGGATCCTCTCAAATATGTCTACCATAATCTTTTTTTGTATTAAGCATCAATTTTAGCGTAATGTGCGTTTTCCTCGATGAACTGGCGGCGTGGCGGCACGTCGTCGCCCATAAGCATGGAGAAGGTCCTCTCCGCCTGGGCAGCGTTGTCTATCGTAATCTTGCGCAGACGCCTCTTGGCCGGATTCATGGTGGTGTTCCAAAGCTGCTCGTCTGACATCTCACCCAGACCCTTGTACCTCTGGACGGTATATCCCTTGTCAGAACCTTTTCCGAGAGCGAGGGCGGCCTCTTCGCGCTGGGCCTCGGTCCAGCAGTATATCTCTTCCTTCCCTCTCTTGACCAGATAGAGCGGAGGTGTGGCAAGATAGACGTAGCCGTTCTTGATCAGATCGAACATGTATCTGAAGAAGAATGTCAGGATCAGGCAGGCGATGTGCGAGCCGTCCACATCCGCATCGGTCATGATTATTATCTTATGGTAACGCAGCTTGCTCAGGTCCATATGCTTCTCTCCGGTCTCGTCCTCCTGGGCCACGGTGACACCGAGAGCTGTGTAGATGTTGCGGATTTCCTCCGAGTCGAAGGCACGGTCTCCCGAAGCCTTCTCGACATTCAGAATCTTGCCCCTGAGCGGCAGTATCGCCTGGGTATTCCTGTCACGGCCCTGCTTGGCGGTTCCGCCCGCGGAGTCTCCCTCGACCAGGAACAGTTCGCAGTGTTCGGGATTCCTGTCTGAGCAGTCGGCAAGCTTGCCTGGCATTCCGCCTCCGCTCATGTAGCCCTTGCGCTGCACCATCTCGCGGGCTTTCCTCGCGGCGTTGCGCGCGGTAGCGGCGAGCACGATCTTCTCGATGATGAGCTTGGCTTCCCTGGGATGCTCCTCAAGATATGTCTCCATGGCAGCCGAAGTGGCCTGGGACACGGCTGAGGTCACTTCCGTATTGCCCAGCTTGGTCTTTGTCTGCCCTTCGAACTGAGGTTCGGCGACCTTGACCGAAATCACGGCCGTGAGTCCTTCCCTGAAATCCTCCGGAGCAATGTCTCCCTTGAACTTGTCAAGCAGCTTGTTCTTCTCGGCATACTGCTTAAGAGAGCGGCTCAGACCCATCTTGAAGCCCTGGAGATGTGTACCTCCTTCGATGGTGTTGATGTTGTTGACGTAAGAGTATATCTTCTCAGAGTAGCCGTTGTTGTACTGCAGGGCTATGTCGATGGGGATTATCTTGTCGGAAGTCACGCAGATCGGATCAGGGATGAGAGTCTGCGCACCGGCATCGAGATAGCTGATGAATTCGCTCAGTCCCTTGGTGGAGTAGAATACGTCGTGACGGAAAACCTTGGCTCCGGTGGCCTTGAACTCGCCGGTATTGGGATCCTCGACCATCTCGTCCACAAGTTCGCGTCTGTCGGTGAGTTCGATCCTGATGCCCTTGTTGAGGAAAGCCAGCTCCCTGAGACGGGCTGACAGGGTATCATACTTGTAGACCGTGGTCTGGGTGAATATCTCGGGGTCGGGATGGAAGGTGATCGTGGTTCCGGTGTCATCGCAGGTGCCTACGACCTCGACAGGTCCGAGCGGTTTGCCCTTGGAGTAGCTCTGCCTGAATATCTTGCCCTCACGGTGGACCTCCGCCACCAGGGAATCGGAAAGAGCGTTGACACATGACACACCCACTCCGTGGAGTCCTCCGGAAACCTTGTAGCTTGACTTGCTGAACTTTCCTCCCGCATGAAGGACGGTGAGGACGACTTCAAGCGCCGAACGGTGCTCTTTTTCATGCATTCCCGTAGGGATTCCTCGTCCGTTGTCCTGGACGCGTATGGAATTGCCCTCGAGTATCTGCACGTCAATAGAATCGCAGAAACCGCCCATGGCCTCGTCGATACTGTTGTCGACGACCTCGTATACAAGATGGTGAAGACCCCTTTCGGAAATGTCACCTATATACATTGACGGGCGCTTGCGGACTGCCTCGAGCCCTTCAAGCACCTGAATACTGTCCGCGGAATACTGCTCCTCCGCACGCTTCATCTCTTCTCTATCCATCATTCCTGTTTGCAATAATCGAAAATCTCACAAAGATACGAAAAAACTTTGAAGAACATCAGATCTTGAGGCTGAGTCCAAGAGTAAAGTACAGTCCCCTCTCAACAAATCCGGGACAACGCTGGATCTCCATGCCGAGAAGGTTCCCGGCCCTGCCCCATACGGACAGCATACGGCTGACGCGATAGTCGGCGCCTATACCGAGGTCGGCATATGACGGGACTTCGGGCAGCACTCCTGAAGGATCCGACCTGCGGGAGGCGGCGTCAAGGAACACCGATGCGTATATCCTTTCAAGCCAGTTGTAGCTCATGTCAAGCCTGACACCGAATTTAGGCTCCGGATACAGACTCACTGACGGATCGATTATGCTGTGCCTGAACTCGAAGAGCAGGTCGGCATCGAACCTCTCGGACTTCCATGCCAGACGGGCGTCAGCATAGGCAAGGTTATAGGAGGCGAAGCCGAGTGTTCCGAGCGAATCCAGCGGAGCGTCGGCAAGCGCCGCAAATCCGCCGTCAAGGCTGTACTGCAGCATCCGGCCTATCCTTCCGGCAAGCGAGAGCGATGCGTCAAGCTTTGTCCTGGTGACATCCGGAGCGGTGGAAACCCTGGTATAGAAATGGTTCAGGCTCTTGAGTGAATGATATGACAGGACCGAAGACCCGCCCTTGAGGCTCGCCTTTAGTTCAGTAGAGCCTCCGAACAGGTCGACTCCGGCGGTAACGGCAGGTGCAAGATAGAACCTCGAGGTTCCGTCAAGCACATAGTCCACTACAAGTCCGGCGTCAATGTCGAATATTCCGGGCGTGAATTTCAGATGAGGGTGGAATGACGCGAAATTCGCCGTCCTTGACGCCACTTCCGGACGCGTGTCGGTCAGAGCGGCGATGTCGAAGCTGAAGTCAAGCAGGAAACGGTAGTTGGTCGCAATCACAGGCCCGACGGATCCGTCAAGCTGGAAGAGGTTCTCCCGAGTCACGGCGGCCGGCAGATTGTCGGAAGAATAGCGGTAGTCGAGATTCAGCTGATAGCTGAGGAACGTAGGGTCGGAATTCACCGAGCGGAAACCGAGCGAGGCATATCCGCTGTGGTAGCATGTCGACTTGGAAGACACCGCCCCTGCAAAGATACCGTCATATCCGAGGCCGTATTCAAGCACGCTGCCAGACATGGACCAGCGCCCGGACACTCCTGCCCTGTCGTACAGGTCATGGAATTCAGGTCCGGCATATCCGCGGCCGAAGTTGTACAGGCTCAGCCCGGCGCTCCTTGCGGCTACCGGCGTGTAGACTATATCCAGCACGGGATGCAGTGTATATCCGGCTCCTGCCCTGAGGTAAAGGCGGGACGGCCTGATCCTCTCGGGTTCGGGAACCACGTCAACGTTGTACGGCGAGAACTCATAGGAGCCCCTGTACGGCGAATCGAACACCGAATAGTCGAAACTGTAGTCGAAACGGTACAGGGAGTCCGGAAGCGCCAGGTCCGGCTCCATCTTCTTGAAGTCAGAGAAAACGGTCTCGAAATCGTTGGTGACCTGGACACTCTGGTTGATGCCCTGTGCGGCCGATGAGATGCACACGGCAAAAAGCGCCGAAATGATTATGCTTGACTTTTTCATCTTGTTCATTCGTTGGTGGGATCAGTGAAACGGGCCAGTCGTCTTGCGACACCTTCGGCGATGTCGTCACCGCTTCCGGAAGGCACGTATCCGTCCCGTATGCTTTCATACGTGGCTCTGGCCTGGTCTTTCAGACCTCTTTCGTAGAACGAGTCTCCGAGGACAAGGTAAGCCTTGGCCAGCCAGTATGACTGGTTTCCGGATGTCTGCGAGAAATCATACACTTCCTTCTCGACAGAGTCGAAGTCGCCAGTGTCGAAAAGATTCTGGATGAGCAGGTACTTGGCCTCGGCGCCCCTGGACGTGGACGGATTGGCTCCGAGCTGGGAGAACAGGGCCATTGCCTCATCCCTGTGTGAGCTTGCGAGCAGGGACTTTGCCCTTATGTACCTGGCTTCCTCCATGAGCTCGGTGTCCGTGTCGGGATCCGCCTCGACCATTTCGGCGGCCTTGACGGCATTGACATAGTCCTTGCAGCGGTATGCAGAATTCATCATGCCGACTTCAGCCTCGCGCCTGTTGCTTTCCATCCTCGACGCGGCATACAGCGAGCTGTAACCCTCGTACGCATCCTGGTATCTCTGCAGTTCGAATGAAAGCTGGGCATAGCGCAACTTGGACATCTCCGCGAATGGCAGGTCGGTTTCTGACACCATGGCCTTTGAATACGCAGCCACGGCCTTCTCCTTGTCACCGGTCTCCCTGTATGACTCGGCAAGATAGAACCATGCCTGAGGGGCATCGGCGCTCGCAGGATAGTTGTCAAGGAACTTCGTCAGAGTAGAGGCTGCCTCGGAATAGTTTCCGGCCAGATACAGCTGCTCGGCCGTATTGAAATACATCTTCTCGCGCTCGGCATCGGTGGTCGAGGTATTCAGGGCGTTCTGCTCCATGTATTCGAGGAACTTTCCGGGCTGGCCGAGCCGCTGGTAGATGGACTCTATGGCAAGCATCGATTCCTCTGCATATTCGCTTCCCGGCATCATCGAGACTACCTCCTTGTAGCATTCGAGTGCACGGTCGTATTCGGAAGAGTTGCGGTACACCATTCCCAGGCCTATCGTCGCGCGGGCGACATAAGTCTTGTCGCCTGTCGTGGTCTTCAAGGCAGAGAACGTCGCCTCGGCGCCCTTGCCGTCGCCCATGTCCATCTGCGCACGTCCGAGCTCGTAGCACGCCTCGTCATACATCGGCGAGTCGGGAGAGGCTTCCTTGACATGCGCAAGTACGGACACCTTGCGTCTCTTGTCTCCGGAAAGTCCGTAGGAAAGAGCCTGCTGGTAGTAAGGATATATCCTGTCCGGAGAGTAGAACTCGTTGAGCACCTGCTGGTAGGATGCGACGGCAGCCTTGTAGTCCCGGTTGCCGAAGTCGCAGTCTGCCCTGCGGGTCAGGGCGTCTTCCCTGTAGAGCGGATTACCGGACTCGAGGTAGATGTCGAACCACCGTGAAGCATCGGAATAACGGCCCTGCTTGAACCAGCAGTAGCCGATGTTGTATGGAAGGATGTTCCCCTGCGGCAGGCCGTAAAGCGCGGAATTGTTGTAGAGGTCGGTATATTCCCTCGTCGCTGCGTCATATTTCCCGGTCAGGAAGTTCGCCTGGGCGAGACGGTAGCGGGCAAGCTGGTTGAGCCTGTCGGTCTTGGGCAGATAATACGCCGTGGCACGGTAGTAGGGTATGGCATCGGTGTACGAGCCACCCTCGAAGAGCTGCTCTCCGCGCAGGAAATTCGCCTTGGTGTAGTTGTTCCGCATGTCCGGCGTGAGCTCGTCTATGCTGTCATATGCCGCCACGGCACCCGCATAGTCCTTGTCGTACAGGGCTGCAAGGGCCATATAGCCATAGATCTGCACGCCCCTGCGCGAAGTCGAGTACCTGTCGATGTATTCCGCGAAGCCCTTCGTGTCCTTGTTGAGGTCGAAGGCCAGCTTGGCATAGTTGAAAAGCGCATCCTCGGTAATCTGGGGATCGAAGCGCACTGCAGCGGCCTGGCGGAAAGACTCCATTGCCGCAACCTGGTTGCCGGTGTGGATATAGGCATTGCCGAGATGGTAGTTCGCTATCTGGCCGAGCGAGTCGCTACGGTCTGTCATCCTGACGAAATTGTCTATCGCCCCCTGGTAGTCCTTCACGGAATACATCACGGAGCCGGCATAGAACAGGTCGTTGCGGTTCATGTCCTGCTTGGAGAAGCCGTCATAGTATTTCCTCGCCTTGTCAGCGTCTCCCAGGACGAGGGCGGATTCGGAAACTATCCTTGCCAGCCTCTCGCGCCTTTCCTCAGGTGCATCAGGATATATGCGCTCCCCTTCCTCGAGGGCGAAGCGGTAGTTGTGCATGTTGAATTCGCAGTCAACTATGTAGAATTCCGACAGGCTGCGGAACCTGGGATCATCGACGGTCAATGAGAACATCCTTCTGGCCTCAGGGAAATTCTCCCTCGTGTACAGGATCACGCCCCGGAAATACTCAGAGGGAGCCGAGTACTCATTCTCGGGCAGCCCGTCCATCTCGGAAAAAATCGAGAAGGCGTCGCCGTACATTCCCAGCTCATAGCAGCAGTATGCATGCTTGAACACAAGTTCCGCCTCGTGCTCATCGGAGAGCGAAGCGCGGTCAACCTTGGAGAAAACAAGGGCCGCCTCACCGTACTGCCCCTTGTCGAAGAGTATCCTGGCGTTCTCGAAGCGTATCTCGGACGAGAGTATCGAAGAGCGGTAATTCCTCTCGTACGCTCCCATCAGGGATTCGTAGTCCGCCGTGCGGAGCTTCACCGCACAAAGGACGGCATAGCCGTCTGTAAGGGCGTCGGACGGGAGAGATTCGAATATCGTACGCGCTTCCTCATACATTCCGTTGTCATAGAGCTCCAGAGCCTTGAGGTACTTTTCGTGGCCGCTGTCCGTCGCGGCCTGAAGCGATGAACACGCAAGCGGTATCGCCAGCAGCACTGCCAGTATTTTCTTGTATGCCATGTCTATTCTTGGTTCGTAATTTACAAATTTACTCATTTTTCCACTATATTTGCAGTGTTCACCAAAAAATATACTCCCCCATGGAAGAAAAGCTTGTTCCGGTAATATCTTTTTCCGATGCGGACATACTAAACGGCGAGACCACGGTGGTCTACGGGCTGGACATGCAGGTCTTCCCATCGGAAATGGTGTACATAGTCGGCAAGGTCGGCACCGGCAAGACATCCATAATCAGGACGATAACCGCAGAGAACCGCCTCGGTAAAGGCAGCGGTACAGTATGCGGGTACAGGCTCGATGGACTGCGCTCAAAGGACGTTCCGTACCTCAGGCGCAAACTCGGGGTCGTCTTCCAGGATTTCCAGCTGCTGATGGACAGAACCGTCGAGGACAACCTTGCGTTCGTGCTGAAGGCGACCGGCTGGAAGGAGAAAAGGCTTATGGACGAGAGAATCAAGCAGACTCTCAAGTCAGTGGACATGCTTACCAAGGCCCACAAGATGCCCCACCAGCTCTCCGGCGGAGAGCAGCAGCGCATTGCGATAGCCAGGGCCCTGCTCAACGAACCGGAGCTGATCGTGGCTGACGAGCCGACCGGGAACCTTGACGACGAGACTGCAGACGGAATCCTCCGCCTTCTGAAGAGCATAAACGAGAAGAGAGGCACCGCAATCGTGATGGTCACACACAACAGGAGCATATGTGAACGCTACCCGGGACGCATCTACGAAATAAGGGACGAAGTCTGCCGCGAACATGCGGCCCAGCCATGACTACAGAGCAGAGATTCAGCGCAATCCTCGGGTATTTCGAGAAGAATGTTCCCGTCGCCGAGTCGGAGCTGAACTTCAGTTCACGCTACCAGCTGCTTGTCGCCGTGATGCTTTCAGCCCAGTGCACGGACAAGCGAGTCAACATGACGACCCCGGCTCTGTTCGAGGCGTATCCGGGACCGAAGCAGCTCGCCGAAGCTTCTCCGGAAGATGTCTACCGGCTGATAAAGTCCATCTCATACCCCAACGCCAAGGCGAAACATCTGGTGGAAATGGCGCGCAGGCTCGTAAATGATTTCGGATCACAGGTGCCGTCCACGATCGAGGAACTGACGACGCTTCCGGGCGTCGGGAGAAAGACGGCAAACGTCGTGGCCTCGATATGCTGGGGAGAACCTGTCATTGCCGTCGACACCCATGTGTTCCGCGTTTCAAAAAGGCTCGGGCTCTCCGACGGGAAGACTCCCCTCGCGGTAGAAAAAGACCTTGAAAGCCATATCCCGGAAAGGCTGCGCCCGATTGCCCATCACTGGCTTATCCTGCACGGGAGATACGTCTGCACTGCCCAGAAGCCAAAATGTCCAGAGTGCCCGCTCTCACAGTGGTGCAGGCACAACGGGAACTGACCACCGTCCCGCAGGCTCAGAGGATGCGCCTCGAGACCACGAGCACGTTTCCCTGACAGCTCGTCATGCAGCCGAACAGATGCATGTCTCCGCCAGGAATGCATCCCGTGCGTTTTCTCAGTTCCTCGCTGTCCATCCTTATGTTCCTAGCGCTCACGCCCGCATGCAGGCCACGGGACCTGACGGCGGCAATCGAGCCGGAATCCATCGGGAGGACTTCCTCGACGGCATAGCGCCTGAAAAGGCCCTCGGGAGGCAGACTCTCTCCCTGAAGCACATACAGGTGGGTGGACGGAGCGAGTTTCCGCAGCCCGAACCGTGTACATACCAGCTTGAACGCGCCGGACTTGAGCATTCCGGCACTTGGCTCGAGCAGCACCTGAGACGCATGCAGGCAGTCGGCAAGAAGGAGCGGCGCAGCCTGTTCTTCTTCAGGAAGAAACGAGAAACCGGCCGATACCTCCCCGCTGTCTCCGGACAGGACGGCCACGCGAATGCCGCGGAATCGGCCTTCCTCCGCCTCGAGAACGCATAGCAGTTCCTTCACCTCACCTCCGTGGCAGACTATGTGGACTTCGCGCAGGCTGGAGCCGAAGCGTCCCGCCACCATGCTGAGATCCGCCATCGGAGAGAGTTTCACCATCAGCACCGGAGCCCGTTCCAGAAGGAAAGGATACAGGCCTGCGATGTCAGGCGAACAGTCTTCAAGCATGAACAGCTTGTGGCCGGAAGAATCCCTCCTGGCAGGGTCGGCGTAGATCAGGTCGCATTCCGGAAGCAGGGTATCCGGTCCGACCTCCCCGCAACGGAACTCTATGTTTTCCAGTCCAAGCAGGGAACAGTTGTGACGGGCGGCATCGGCAAGCCTCGGGTTCTTCTCGAAATACCAGACCTTGTCGGAGACGGCGGCGAATGCGGCGCAGTCCGAACCAAGGCCGCCGGTTATGTCGCACACTGAGCGCAGCCTTCCGCCGAAACGGGAGACGACAAGCGACGCCTTATAGGAAGCGGTTACAGAGGAGGAACACTGTTCCAGAGCCAGGGCCGTGGGGACCACGATGTCATGTCCCTGCCACGCAGGGAGCTTGCGACGGATCCTGCGGTTCTGCTCCGTCTCCATTCCCTGGAGAATCTGTGCAAAACTCTTTTTGCTTTTCATGACGGCAAAGGTAGCTAATTATGGACATTTTTTCTTAACTTTGAGAGTTGCAAACACTTGACTGAACAGATATCAAACTGATTTACCAATGAAAGAATTTGAACAGAAAGCCAGAGCCTGGCTCGAGGGGGACTTCGACCAGGAAACCAAGATCAAGGTACGCCAGATGCTGGGAGGCGATCCCGCCGAACTTGAGGACGCATTCGGGAAAAACCTGGAATTCGGCACCGGCGGTCTGAGAGGCATAATGGGCGTCGGGACCAACAGGATGAACAAGTACACCGTAGGAATGGCCACTCAGGGCCTTGCGAACTACATCCTGTCCCACTATGACGGAGACGACCCCAAAGTCTGCATCTCCTATGACTCCCGCAACAACAGCAAGGAGTTCGCAAAGATAGCGGCGGATGTCCTTTCTGCGAACTGCATCCACGTATACATCTTCGACAACATCCGTCCTACGCCTGAAATGAGCTACGCCGTCAGGCTGAAAAAGGCGGTTGCCGGAATCATGATAACCGCGTCTCACAATCCAAAGGAGTACAACGGATACAAGGTCAGCTGGTCCGACGGAGGGCAGGTGACGTCCCCGGTCGACAAGGAGATCGTCGCCGAGGTGGCCAAGATCACGGATCCCTCGATGGTCAAGTTCAAGTCCGGCCTGCGCTGCGGAGAAATAGAGGCAATGGGCGCAGACGTTGACAGGCGCTACGTAGACGACCTTCTCTCGCTCAGCCTGAGCCCCGAAGCATGCAGGAAACATTCCGGCCTCAAGATAGTCTACACTCCTCTGCACGGATGCGGAGTCAGGCTCGTTCCGGAAATCCTCGGCAGGCTCGGATTCACCGACATCATCCATGTCCCTGAGCAGGATGTTTCCGACGGCAACTTCCCTACCGTGGTATCGCCCAACCCTGAGGAACCGGCCGCACTCAAGCTGGCCCTCCAGAAGGCGGAGCAGACCGGTGCGGACCTCGTCATGGGAACAGACCCTGACGCGGACCGTCTAGGAATCGCGGTGAGAGACAATGACGGCAGGCTCGTGCTGCTGAACGGCAACCAGACGGCATCGATACTCACCTACTACATTCTCAGCCGCCGCAAGGAACTCGGCACGCTCGGACCCGGGAAATACGTTGTAAAGACCATAGTCACGACCGAACTCATCACCGACATCTGCAAGAGTTTCGGGGTCCCGGTATACAACGTGCTGACCGGATTCAAGTACATTGCCGAAGTTGTCAAGAGAAATGAGGCCACAGGCGAGTTCATATGCGGAGGTGAGGAAAGCTACGGATTCAATGTCGGCCAGTTCGTGCGCGACAAGGATGCCCAGGTCAGCTCCATGATGGTTGCAGAGTGCGCCGCATGGGCTGCCGAGCAGGGACTCACGCTCTACCAGCTGCTCCAGAAAATCTACGGCGAGTACGGGTACCGCAAGGAGGGCCTGGTGTCCGTTGTCCGCAAGGGAATCGCAGGAGCCAGAGAAATCCAGCAGATGATGGCGGACTTCCGCGCCAATCCCCCGAAAGAGCTCTGCGGCTCGCCCGTCACGAAAGTAATCGACTACCTTGAGCCTGAAAAGACTGGACAGCCTTCATCAAACGTGCTCCAGTTCTTCGACGAGGCGGGAGACGTGGTTTCAGTCCGTCCTTCAGGCACGGAACCGAAGATCAAGTTCTACTTCGGAGCCAAAGGTGACGATGCCGATGCCAAGGTGGAGGCTCTCAAGAAACAGTTCTGCGACTGACACTTCGACTCAGCATTTTGCAATTACGGCCGGGAATCTCTTCCCGGCCGTAATTGTGCCTGTCTCTCCGGCATGTCACTCTCCGAGAAGCCACCTGGTCCAGAAGGCGGCCTCCGCAGCCTTGTCATGGGCCCCCTGATATCCGCGGTATCCGTGCATGCCGTCAGGATACAGCATCAGTTCGAACTGGTATCCTGCCTTCTGCAGGGCATCTGCAAGAAGAAGGGTGTTCTGGCAGTGCACGTTGTCGTCTCCCGTCCCGTGGGTGAGTCTCAGCGCTCCAGGCTGGGGCAAGTCCCCGGAGCCAGATGCGAACACCTTCGGCACCCAGGCTATCACTCCGGCCTTCTCATACCCTTCCGGATTCGCCTGAGGCGTGTCCATGAACCTCTCCGTGTAATGGGAATCGTAAAGAGTCCAGTCATAAACTCCGCCTCCGGCTATTCCGCAGCGGAAATACTCCGGGTAGCGAAGAACCAGCATGGCGGTGGTCGTCCCTCCGAACGAGAAACCTTTCACCCCTATCCGGGCCCCGTCGACATAAGGAAGACTGCGCAGCCACTCCGCCCATGCAATATAATCGTCCAGCTCGATCACCGTCATCTGCCTGAAGGCTTCGTCCATGCCCTTGCGGCCGTTCTCGCCGGATGAACGCGGGTCGCACACGATATATATCACGCCGTTCGAAAAGCACCACGCATCAGAGGCATCCCTGTCTGCCCAGGTATCGCGGACGTACGGAGTGCCCGGTCCGCCGTACAGCTGCATAACCACAGGATAGCGCTTGTCCGGATCGAAGCCGTCGGGAAGGCTCATCAGGGCATACAGATCGTATCCGTCATGTTCGATCTTAACTATCTGAGGAGAAGGCAGCGCAGAAAGGTCAGTGTCCGGCAGGTCAGTGAGGTATTTCCAGTCACACCTGTCGGTCCTGCCGCCGATTTTCCGCCACGGCTGCCTTGCAGTGGACGCCGTCGCGGTAAAAGTCTTTCCGTCATCTGAAAACTCCACCGACCTGACGTTCATCTCAGGGTCCGTCAGTGCAGTCACCCTGCCACGGCGGTCCAGCCTGTAGAGTGCCGTATGGAGGCGGGAGTCACGCCTGGCCGTAAACCACACGTCACCGCGCCGAGGGTCTGCACGAAGGAGGTCGATATCCCAGTTCTCTCCGTCTGTCAGACGCCTCAGGGAACCGTCATAGCCGAGGAAATACACCTGCTCCCATCCTGTCTCGAAGTTCCTTGCCATGTAGAGACCGTCGTCAGTGAACAGCATTCCTTCTATCCATTCGACCCAGGTGGGATATTCCTCATGGTAGACCTGTCTCTTGCTGCCGTCATCCGCGCTGACCGCATAGAGGTCGAGCACACTCTGCCTGCGCGGCTCCCTGCTCACGTAGAGTTCACGTGAGTCCGGGCCCCAGAACGGGGTTCCGAAATACTGCCCGGAGTCGTCGGGGAAATCCGCCCAGACCGTCTCTCCGCTGCAGACATCTGCGATACCGATCCTTACGGAAGGATTCGGCTGTCCGGCCTTTGGGTAGCGTGTCAGCCTAAGGCTGCCGTTCTGCCCGAACGGGGAGAATATGGGGAAGACTCCGACACCTGAATTGTCGAAGCGGTAGAATCCAAGCTTCCGCGAGTCATGGCTCCACCAGAACGCCCTGTAGTTCGAGGCACGGCCGAAAATCTCCTCGTAATACACCCATGACGCATAGCCGTTCAGTATTTCGGACGAACCGTCGAAAGTAAGCCTTGTCTCGGAAGAGTCTGCAACATTCATGACCCACAGGTCCCCGTCTCTGGTGAAGGCGACCATGGTACTGTCGGGGGACGGGGTCGGGTTCTCCGGCAGAGCGGATGCGGCCCGCGCAGTGCCTCCCACTGCGGCGAGAGCCGCCAGGAAAACAATTGAAAAAACGATTTTTCTCATATCAGTCATAGCAGTATCACAACATTGTCGGTTCAAGGGCGGCTATGCGAAAAAGCTGTCGGGGAAATTGACCAGAAAGACTTTCTCGACGGCACGCGTGAGGGCGGTATACAGCCATTTCAGGTCATCCCGGCTGAATTCGTCAAGCCAGAACGGGAAGTCTATGAACACACATTTCCACTGTCCGCCCTGTGACTTGTGGCAGGTCACGGCATCGGCGTATTTCAGCTGCAGGGCGTTGAAATACGGGTCTTCCCTGACCGATGACCATATCTTTCTCTTGCTTCCACGGTCGGAATAGTCCTCCCATGCTCCATGGAACAGGGCATCCTGCTGCTCCCGCGTAAGTGTCGCGGACTCGGAGCAGAGAGTATCGAGACAGACCTTGGCCCTCACATGGGCATCGTCATAGTCAGGGAAACTCAGGAGTGCATCTGCAAAATGAAGTCCGTACCGCTCTTCGTGGGAAGACAGGGAGACAAGCTTTGCAATGTCGCCGTTGGCGATATAGTCAAGCCCGGGGATGTCTTCGACGAACTGGTAGCAGTTCTTCACTATCATCAGCTTGTCTCCGCGCACGAGCTCTTCCTCCTTGAACTGCACCATCGATCTGATTCCCATGTTGTATCGGATTGCCCGCTTGTTTGAACGGCACAGCACTATCGTCTCGTCTTCCCCATAACGGGAGTATGCGTCCGAGAGGGACTCGACCAGCTCCGGACCGCTGACACGGCTCATGTCAGTGCAGCCGGAAAGGTCGAATTTCACACCTCTGAAAGCCGTCTCCCCGGATGAAATCAGTTTCCTCAGGGCAGTTGCGTTGCGCAATATTCCGGACTCGGCGCCCTGCCTCACGACTGAGGTCAGAGTACAGAACCTCACTCCCCCGAACAGCCTCATGTAATCTTCTGTCAGAGCCGGAGAGGAGTCCATCCCGACGGGAGGAAGCTGGGCGGCGTCACCCACAAGCACCAGCCGGCAGTCATCTCCGTTCCTGACGAACGTCACCAGGTCTTCGAGCAGATTGCCCGACCCGAACGACACTCCGGCTCCGTCCTGCGCAGTCCCTGTTCCGATCAGCGACACCTCGTCAACTACGAAAAGTGTGCTCTTCGACTTGTTCGGAGCAAGCGAGAAACTCCCGTAGCCGTCTTCTCCCATGGCTTTCTGCCGGTAGATGTGCTTGTGTATCGTAAAGGCCGGGCGGCGGGACACCTCGGCAAGAACCTTTGCCGAACGTCCCGTAGGAGCCAGCAGCACCGAGGGAGCCCCCATGTCTGACAAGGCCGACACTATGGACGAAACGGCAGTCGTCTTGCCCGTGCCGGCATATCCGTTGACAACGAGTATGTCCGAATCGTCACATGTGATGAATTCCGCGGCGGTACGGAAAAGAGAATCCTGGCACGTCGTCGGATCAGCCCCGAACCGTCTGAGAAACGCTGAATACAGGAAGTCGCTCCTTTCCATGTCACCTCCTCCTGCGTCCGAAAATCATTCCGGCAACGGCAAGCACCGGATAGATCTCGATTCTTCCGAGGAACATGTCCACCGACAGCGCTATCTTCGCGAGCATGGGGATGCTGTTGAAAGAGCCCATGGTGCCCATTGCTCCGCATCCGGGCCCGACATTGCCGGTCAGCATCACGGAAGCCACGTACGACTCCTCGAACTTCATTCCGGATGCCACACATATAAAAGTTGAAATCAGCAGCACGAGCATGTACAGTCCGATGTACAGAAGATGCGGATAGACCTCTTCGTCACGCAGTATCTTCCTCCCCATACGGATCTCGTTCACGGACGTCGGATGAAGGATGTTCCCGACATAGCGGCCGAGGGACTTGAAGAACAGCACAGCCCGGTCCACCTTGAGACCCGAACATGTAGAGCCCGAACTGCCGCAGATCAAGCAGCAGAACGCTATCAGAAGCACCATCCAGAACGGCCAGGTGGCATTGTCGAGAATCGCGAAACCTGTCGTCGACACAAAGGATACCGTACTGAACAGAGCTCCCCAGAGGGAATCACCCCAGTTTTCGCACTGCCCCGAGAACTTCAGTCCCGCGGCTATGATGACGGATACCGAAAGCAGGCCAATGGTGTAGACCTTGAAGACGGGATTGTTCAGCGGTTTGAATGACCGGGATATCACGGTGAGGTACAGCACGCCGAAATGCAGCGAGGAAAGATACATGAACAGTATGGTTACCGCCTCGACGGCGACCGAGTCGAAAGCCGCTATCGACAGGTTCCTGGTACTGAACCCTCCGGTCGACACGACGCTCATCGCATGGCATATGGCCTCGAACGGGGACATTCCAGCCAGCATATATGCTATGAAGGCGAGAAGGATCAGCACTATGTACACATAAGCGAATATGTAAACGACTTTGTTGGTATTCGAAGAATACCCGCTCCTGCTCAGCGAAGTCAGTTCCATGTTGGTCAGTCTCATGCGCATCGGGCTGGACTCCGGAATAATCAGAAGAAGGAACACTACTACTCCCAGACCGCCGATGAAGTGGGTGGACGCCCTCCAGAAAAGCAGGCTCCGCGGAAGAACCTCTACCTTGTCAAGGATTGTCGCTCCGCAGGTCGTGTATCCGCTTACTGACTCGAAAAGTGCATTCTGCAGCGTGAACGGACCGCCCCACAGTGCATACGGAAGCATTCCGAAGATAAAGGACATGAGCCATGAAAGCGTAATAATCACATACCCTTCCTTCAGGGATATGACCTCGGTCTTGCGGACGAATATGAAAGGAAAGATTCCGACTATGAAGGTAATCGTGAAAGATATGATCAGAGCCGCAAGCGCAGAGTCGTTGCCGTCCGCCATCGATATGATGATTGAGAACAGCATGAACAGTGCGCTCACGAGCAGGGCATAGCCCGTATTCCTGCTAATTACCTTCCAGTTCATTTCTTGAGTGCCTTGATCCTCCGCCGCAGCTGCTGGTTTTCCGTGGCCAGCTCTGTGATCCCTTCGTTGAGTTCTGCAAGTTCGTCGTCTCCGTCAAACTTCACGGTATAGCGCTTGTCGGTCGCACGATAGGCCCGAAGCGACTCGAGCATTCTGTAGAGAGGGTTGACGTAGAACGCAAGCATGAAGAACAGCAACATGAGCACCAGCAGAAGCCCCACGCCGACGGCGACTATTCCGGGAATGATGCTGCGGTAGAAGCCACGGTCGAAGGTCGCGGAATTCTTTTCAAGCTCCCGGTACATCGATTCGGTCAGCGCGTCGATATCGGACTTGAGCCTGTCGAACCTCGGCTGGAGACGCTCGAAATACCAGTCACGGTTATTGATGAAATCCGAGGACATCACCTTGGGCAGTTCCAGGGAAGTCAGCATGTATGCGGCATAGGAGTACATTACCGAATCAGCCAGAGGGTTCGCCAGGCTGCCGTTGCCGGACTTGAGCGAATCGCAGTGCGCCTTGAAGTACTCATCGTCGAATTCAGGCATTCCATCAGGGCTTTCCTCCCCTATTATCTCAAGTATCTCGAGGTTGTAGCTGCTGCTCATCTCGGCAAGCCGCTGTGAGAGATTGATGTTGCGTATGTTTCCCGCTATCAGGGTCGACACATAGTTGCTCATGCTCGAGTATTCCATGACGGAAATCGTGGAGGACACGAGCAGTATCGCGGCTATCGCGAGAAGGCTGAGGACAAGCTTGTACCTCAAGGTCAGCCTGACAGACTTAAGTTTTTTGAGAACCTTCCCCATTAATTTTTAAAATTATTTCAAAAATAATCTACAAATATATAAAAAAGTTCATATTTTTGCAGTGACACTAATTTTAGTACGCAAGCGCCTTACCAATTATGGCATCATCTTTCCTCAACGACAACAGCTCGAAGAATACGTTGATAAAGCGTGAGTTGCTGAGACTCTGCATAGCTCACCAGAGCTACAGCATTGCAGACTTCAGCAAGGCTCTGAGCATCAGCGTCCCTACGATCACGAAACTGATAGGAGAGCTCATAGAGGACAATTTCCTGCAGGACGAGGGCAAGATAGGCACCTCCGGCGGACGCCGTCCGAGCGTCTACGGACTCAACCCCGAGGCAGGCTACTTCGTCGGCGTGGACGTCGCCAGGCACCATTTCCACATTGCCATCAGCAACTTCAAGGGAGAAATCATCAAGTTCATCCAGGACATAGAGTTCGTACTTGAGGCAAGCGAGCTGTCCTTCAGGACCATATGCCGCATGGTAAAGGACGAGGTCACCAGATGCGGCATCCCATGGACGATGGTCCTCGGAGTCGGCGTGAGCCTTTCCGGAAGGGTGAACCCCGAGAAAGGCTACAGCCTCACATACTTCGTCAGCGACGACCTTCCTCTGAAGGATATTTTCCAGAAGGAATTCAATGTTCCGGTCAACATCGAGAACGACTCCAGGGCCATGGCCTACGGAGAGTACATGAGTCTCGGCAAGCAGGCCGACCCCAACATGATCTTCATCAACATCAGCTGGGGCCTCGGCATGGGCATCATTATGGGAGGACAGCTGTTCTACGGCAAATCAGGATACTCCGGCGAGCTGGGGCACTTCCCCGCCCTGAACAACGACATCATCTGCCGTTGCGGCAAGGTAGGCTGTCTGGAGACGGGAGCCTCCGGTTCCGCGCTCCACAGGATGGTCGTCGACAGCCTTCGCAAGGGCCATTCGTCATCCCTGCTCAAGACGTACGAGAAGAAGGGGGATGTTGAACTCGAGGAAATACTCCGCGCAGTCGAAGAGGGCGATGTGCTGGCAATCGACTGCATTGGAAAGGTAGGAGACACGCTCGGACGCGGAATCGCGGGTGTACTGAACGTGTTCAACCCGGGCCTCGTAGTCATCGGAGGACGTCTGATCGTGGGCAAGGATTACCTGCTGCTCCCCATCAAGACCGCCGTCAACCGTCTGTGCCTCTCCAGAGTGTCATCAGACACCTCCATCGTACTGTCCAGACTCGACAGAATGGCTGCGTCCGTAGGAGACTGCCTGCTGTCCCGCGACAAGGTGCTTGGACTTCTGTAGCGCCATGCCAAGTTATCTTCAAATAGAGAACATCTCAAAATCTTACGGCCCCAAGGTGCTGTTCTCGCACATCGGGTTCAACGTGAACGAAGGCGACAAGATAGCGCTGGTCGCCCCAAACGGCACGGGCAAGACTACCCTGATGCGCATCCTTGCCGGAAAAGACAAGTCAGACTCGGGAGGCAAGATAATATTCCTCAAGGATATACGCATAGCCTACCTTGAACAGGAATATGATTTCGACCCGGAGGCAGGCATATTCGAACAGGCCGTCCGTCACCACGGAGGACTGGCTCCGGAAATCCATCCCGAACTTGAAGAGGCGTTCAGGCAGAGACTCCGGGAACACCTGACCAACTTCAGGCTCACTGACCTCGGCAAGAAAATGAAGACCCTCTCCGGAGGCGAGGTCAAAAGGGTGGCGCTGAGCGAGATACTTGCCCTCGAGGCAGACTTCCTGCTGCTGGACGAACCTACCAACCACCTTGACATCGAGGCCGTGGAATACCTCGAGTCGTACCTGCGCAGAAGCCGCTGCACGCTGCTGATGGTGACACACGACAGATATTTCCTGGACAGGGTCTGCAACATTGTGATGGAACTCGACCACGGCGCCGTATATTCGTACCGGGGGAACTATCAGAACTATCTCGAGAAACGCGCCGAGAGAATCGAAAACTACAATGCCCAGACCGACAAGGTGCGCAATCTCCTCAGACGAGAGCTCGAATGGATAAGGGCGACGCCCTGCGCCCGCAGCGGCAAGGCAAAATACAGGATCGATGCCTTCCATGAACTTTCGGAAAGAGCCTCGCAGACATACACCACGAGCCAGGTGAACATGAAGGGCATCGGAGAGGCTTCCCGTCTCGGCAACAAGATCATCGACTGTTCCCACATGGACTACAGCTGGGACGGACACCCGCTACTGAGAGATTTCAGCTACAGTTTCCAGAAATACGACAAGGTAGGGATAGTCGGACGCAACGGAGTCGGGAAGTCTACCTTCCTCGACATACTGACCGGCGCGCTCCAGCCTGACAGCGGGACTGTCGACAGAGGAGAATCGACCGTCATCGGATATTACAGGCAGGAAGGGATGGACTTCAGCCCCGAGGCTACCGTCATGGACATTATCCCCGACCTCTCTCTGCTCAACCGCTTCCTCTTCAGCCATGACATGCTGGACACACGTGTATCGCGGCTGTCAGGAGGAGAGAGACGGCGCCTGTACCTGCTAAGCATTCTTGTCAAGAATCCGAACCTGCTGATTCTCGACGAGCCTACAAACGACCTGGACATAGTCACTCTCAACATCCTCGAGGAATATCTGAGCGAGTTTTCGGGCAGTCTGATTGTCGTCAGCCATGACAGGCATTTCCTGGACAGGGTGGCTGACCACCTGCTGGTATTCTGCGGAGAAGGGGTTGTCAAGGATTTCATAGGCAGCTTCAGCGAATACCGGGCATGGGTCCACGACTTCGAATCTGAGAGGAAGAAGGCTGCAGCACAGAAAGACAGACAGCCTGCCGCCCCCGTCCAGTCGCCGGACACGGCTGCCAAGCCCTCAAGGAAACCCGGCAGACTCTCCTACAGGGAAAAAGAGGAAGTCGCAAAAATCGAGGCGAGGCTTCCTGAGATAGAACAGGAAAAGGCAGAGCTGGAGCAGGAGATGAGTTCCGGATCCCTGCCATACGGGGAACTCCAGAAAGCCTCCTCAAGAATAAGCGAGCTTCTCAAGGAGGCTGAAAGTCTGGAGACCAGATGGCTCGAACTGTTGTCGGACTAAGCCTGGTCCGGTTTGTATGAATCCTTCAGAGATACCGTCTTGTTGAATACGGGCCTTTCGTCAGTCGAATCCTTGTCCTTGATATAGTAGCCGCATCTCTCGAACTGCACGGCAATTCCGGAGTTGTCCCCGGTCAGGGCAGGCTCGGCGTAAGCCTCTGAAACAGTAAGCGAATCAGGATTCAGGAAATCCTTGTAGTCCTTGTCTTCAGGTACCTGGCTCATGTCAGCCAGTGTGAAGAGACGGTCATAGTTGCGGAGCTCGACCTTCCTGGCATGCTCGCAGGACACCCAGTGGATGGTTCCCTTGACGCTCCTCCACTCACCGGCTCCCGGACGCGTCGACGGGTCATAGCTGCACTCGAGAGCCGTGACGCGGCCGTCAGCATCCTTGATGACCTTGTCGCACTTGATGATGTAGGTGTACTTCAGCCTGACCTCACCGTCCGGTTTGAGACGGAAGAACTTCTTGGGTGCGTCCTCCATGAAATCCGCCCTTTCTATCCAGAGCTCGCCCGTGAACGGCACCTTCCTTGAAGCCCCGTCCGGTTCGGCAGGATTGAGCGGACAGTCAAACCACTCGACTTTCCCTTTCTCCCAGTTGGTGATGGTCACCTTCACCGGATCCTGAACGACCATATAGCGGTTCGCCCGCGCGTTGAGGTCCTGCCTGACGCACCATTCCAGCAGTTGGATATCCATCAGCTGGTCACGTTTCGATACGCCGATCTTGTCGCAGAACATCTTGAGAGCCTCGGGGGTATAGCCTCTGCGCCGGACTCCACAGAGCGTCGGCATGCGGGGATCGTCCCAGCCGGCCACGAGCCCCTTCTGGACGAGTTCAAGAAGTTTGCGCTTCGACATCAGAGTGTACGTCAGGTTAAGCCTGGCAAATTCATACTGATGCGAAGGATATATCCCGAGCGTGTTTATGAACCAGTCATACAGCGGGCGGTGCACGTCGAACTCCAGCGTGCATATGGAGTGAGTGATGTGCTCTATCGAGTCGCACTGGCCGTGCGTGTAGTCATACATGGGGTAGATGCACCATTTGTCTCCGGTACGATGATGGGTTGCGTGCTTGATGCGGTACATCAGAGGGTCTCTCATCATCATGTTCGGGTGCGACATGTCGATCTTTGCGCGGAGCACCTTCTCGCCGTCTGCATACTTGCCGTCACGCATTTCACGGAAAAGCCTGAGGTTCTCCTCCACGGAACGGTTGCGGTAGGGGCTGTCCACACCCGGAGTGTCGACCGTTCCCCTCCCCTTCGATATCTCTTCCTGGGTCTGGTCGTCTACATATGCCAGACCGCGCTTTATCATTTCTTCAGCCCACTCGTACAGCTGATCGAAGTAGTCGGACGCATAGCATTCCTTCTCCCACTGGAACCCCAGCCATTTGATGTCTTCCTTAATAGAGTCTACGTACTCGACATCCTCCTTGACGGGATTCGTGTCGTCATACCGGAGATTCGTCTTGCCTCCGTATTTCTGTGCAAGGCCGAAGTTGATACATAGCGACTTCGCGTGTCCCAGGTGGAGATAGCCGTTGGGCTCGGGAGGGAACCTTGTCAATATTGAGGGAACTTTGCCCGACTTGAGATCGTCCTCGATGATTTCCTCGAGGAAATTGAGCTTCTTCGCTTCTTCCATAATACCTACCAATGATTACGACCCAAATTTAGAAAAAAAATCGTACATTGCATTCTTGAACCCAAGTTTTACAGGCATGGCCATTCAACTGAAAACCAGACAGACAGACTCGGCCCTGTACTGCAGGAGCAAATGGTGGGGCAACCCCGACCTTCCGCCGCGCATGAAATACCCGATGATGGAATATGTCGACTCCGACGGGAACAGGGACAGCTACCCTCTTGCCTTCATATGCCAGATTGACTGCTCCGAGGCGGCGCCCTTCGACAAGGAAGGGCTGCTCCCGCGGGAAGGCATGCTCTACTTCTTCGCGGCAATCGACTATTTTCTGGGACATGACTGCCCGGAAAGTTTTCCTCTCGGACACTGGCAGAAGAAAGGTGTGGCAGTCAGATATGCCCGGCACGTGGACGAGAAAAGTTTCAAGACATGGATGGTCATAGACGATGACGGTCTCGGAATGGCACGGCCCGCCCGCGCAATAGAATTCAGCGACGGCAGCGCTACCGGCTACGGCCACAGACTGCTCGGACTACCGTTCTACGATGATGTCAGGGAACAGACTCCGGGATGCATAAGCCTGCTGCAGGTCGACGAGGACGACGACACCGGCCTTACGTTCTATGACTGCGGGACATTCAACATAATGCTTGCGCGCGATGCACTGGAGAGCCGCAACTGGAAACGTGCATTCGGGTTTCTGTTCTCTTTGTAGCAACGGCTTTTTTTTGTAGATTTACACTGTAAACGAATTCATATCCAATTCTTATGATAAGATCCATGACCGGGTACGGCAAGTCCGAGACCACATTGAAAAACGGGAAACTCACCATAGAAATCCGAACGCTCAACGGCAAGACTGCAGACATCAGCCTGAAGCGGGACCTCCTCCCCAAAGACCGTGAACTTGAAGTCAGGTCAAGGATAGCCTCGCGCCTTGTCAGGGGCACCATAGACGTTTTCCTCACCTGGGAAGCAGGGGCCCAGGAATCGGAGGGGCATGTGAACCTCGAAACCCTGCGCTCGTACCTAAGGCAGGCAGGGGCCGTGGCAAGTGAATTCGGGATTTCGCCTGACTCGCCCGTACTGCTCGGGGCAGTGCTCCAGCTTCCGGACATCGTAGACACGAAAAAGCCGGCCGCAGTCTCCGAAGATGAATGGGACAGCGTTAGCGCGGCGCTCGATGCCTGTCTGGACATGGTGGACAGCTACAGAATCCGTGAGGGAGAGGCTCTCTACAAGGATGTCACCTCAAGGGTGTCGACCATTCTTTCACTCTACGACGAAGTCGAGAAGCACGAACATGAAAGGACCGAGACAGTCCGCACCAGAATACTGAATGCGGCTCAGGAGACGGGAGTCAAGCTTGACAAGGACCGCTTTGAGCAGGAGATGATCTACTACCTCGAGAAATATGACATCAACGAAGAAAAGGTAAGACTGCGCCAGCACTGCAAGTACTTCATGGACACGATCGACTCAGAGCCGAACCCAGGCAAGAAACTCGGGTTCATAATACAGGAGATGGGCAGGGAGATCAACACGACAGGCTCGAAGGCCAACCATTCGGCAATACAAAAGCTCGTCGTTCAGATGAAAGACGAGCTTGAAAAAATCCGCGAACAGTCGATGAATATCCTTTAGGATTCGGCACCTCCCGCCTTGGCGGCAAGTTTTTCGAATTCCTGTTCGTCTATCATTCTGCAGCTTCCGTTGATCTGGGCGCCAATCTCTACCTGGAGACGGTTGACTCGTATGTTTCCGTTCACGACGGCCGTACTCTTGAGTGTCAGCACTTCCTTTACGAAAATATCGCCTTCCACCTTTCCCCAAAGATCAAGGTTCGCACAATAAAGGCCGCCGGCAAGCACGGCATCCTCTCCGGCGACAATCCTGCCGCCGGAACAGAGCGTACCGTTGATCTCACCGTCTATCCTGACGTCACCGGAGGACACGAGCTTTCCCTCGAGCCTGGCGCCTTTGGAGATGCGGGTCACGTCATTCGCATCGGCGCTGTGGTCCAAACTCTTCTGCATTTTCATTTTCCTTATTGTTCAAATCTTCCGTGGCAGTTCTTGTATTTCTTGCCGCTGCCGCAGGGGCAGGGATCGTTGCGTCCTACTGTCTTTTCTGCGCGGATGGGTTCCCGTTTGGGCTGTTCGCGGGTATCTCTTGC
>CALUTT010000018.1 GCA_944323775.1 uncultured Bacteroidales bacterium | reverse complement strand
TTACCACGTCCTTCATCACTTCCGGAAGCCTAGGCATCCCCCGTTCGCTCTTGCTCTCTTTCCTCCTTCTGAGTGAATCCCGGTCTCCGTGTGCTCTCGCACACCGACCGGCTTCTCTCTGCCTATGCAATTGTAGTCCCAGATTAAAAAACGAAAAAACTCGATTCTTTCTCTTAGACTAATCTCTTTTACTTCTTTTACCTCGTGTTCTCTCTCAGTATTGTCAATGATCTTTCAAGTGTGTTCCCCTCGAAAGGGGATGCAAAGGTAAGCACTTTTTTTTAAAACACAAATTTTTTCGAAATTTTTATTCAAAAAAATTCACTGGTCCGAATTTTATCAGCCCGGATGCAGTTCCGCTCCCGTCTTTTTTACTATATTTGAGGTTGCCTCTACATTATTGAACACAAAATCTATTACTGAATAAAATGGAAAGTTTACTGGAAAGATTCCTCCGCTATGTCGCCGTGGACACCCAGTCCGACGAACTCAGCGACAGCCAGCCCTCGACTTCAAAGCAGCTGAAACTGCTGGAGATGCTCCGCGACGAGCTTAAGGCCATGGGAGCAGAAGCCGAATTGGATGAATGGGGCTACGTAATGGCAAGCATACCATCGAACATGGACAGGGATGTCCCTGCAATAGGTTTCATAGCACATGTTGACACATCACCCGATGCAAGCGGTGCGGACGTGAAGCCGCAGATCGTCGAGAATTATGACGGCGGGGACATTCCTCTTTCCGGAGTGCCCGGCATGACGCTCAGGACAAAGGACTTCCCGGAAATCACAGCCCACAAGGGAGAGACTGTCATCACCACCGACGGCACCACGCTGCTCGGAGCGGACGACAAGGCCGGAGTCGCCGAAATCATGAATGCTGTACAGTATATAATGTCGCATCCCGAAATCAAGCACGGCAAACTGTGCGTCGCCTTCACTCCTGACGAAGAGATAGGAAGGGGCGTAGTGAAGTTCGACGTCGCCAGATTCGGTGCCGACTATGCATACACGATGGACGGCGGAGAGGTCGGAGAGCTGGAGTTCGAGAATTTCAATGCGGCTTCGGCAAGCGTGCACATCCAGGGGCGCAATGTCCACCCGGGCTATGCAAAAGGCAAGATGCGCAACGCCATACTTATTGCCCAGGAGTTCAACGCCCTGCTGCCCGTCGACCAGAGGCCTGAATACACATCCGACTACGAAGGATTCCTGCACATCACTTCAATCAAGGGCAGCGTCGAGGAATGCGACTTCTCCTATATCATAAGGGACCACGACAGCGACAAGTTCGAACTCAAGAAACGTACGCTCGAGCAGTGCACCGACTTCATCAATGCCCGCTACGGCAAGGGCACAGTCACCCTTACCATCAAGGACCAGTACCGCAACATGCGCGAGAAGGTCGAACCGCACTACCACATAGTCGAGGCTGCGGTCAAGGCCATGGAGATGGCAGGTGTCAAGCCACGCATCCAGCCCATACGCGGAGGCACCGACGGCGCCAACCTCTCGTTCAAGGGCCTGCCCTGTCCCAACATCTTCGCCGGCGGCATGAACTTCCACGGCAAATACGAGTGGGTGACCCTCGAGAACATGCAGAAGGCCTCGGCGGTAATCCTCAACCTGGTAAAGATATTCGCAGAGAAATAATTCCTGTCAAATCCCCCCAGTTGATATTATTCGCTAACTTTATAAGCTGCGTGATTAATCACTTTCATTTTCCTGCGACTGCTTCAGCACTTATCCATCAAATGGCGGAGCTCCTGTTGCTTTCCGTAATGTGTTGTGCCTGCTCATCCACGGCTTCCCGACTGCCGTTCGATGATGTGGAATATGTGGAGGAGTTCCCTGTCGTCTATGATGTAAGAGACGGAGAGGTCGTGGAAACCGACAGGATAGGACTACAGGACATCATGCTCTGCGGCAGCGACACGATGTTGATATCCACGCAGGACAGCGGCGGATATATCACTGCGATGAACCTTGACGACGGAACCATGTCGGCCGATTTCTTCCGACAGGGCAACGGCCCCGGAGAATTGCTCTATGCCCCGTTCTTCGGCAGCGTGAGCAAGACAAGCCAGGGTGACGGAACAGCTTTGATTCTCTCAGACGGCAAGGGGAACATGTTGAAATGGAGGCTGCACGGACTGTTCGAGGATTCACAGCCGGATGTCGAAGTTGTCAGCGATTCCCTTGCACCGGTGCTGTTCTACTCCATCTATGTCAATGACAGCACCTACATTTGCCGGACATTGTCCGGCGAGGCGGACAGCCAGACACGCTACCTCCAGTGCGGAGACGAAAGAATCACGACAAAGTCGATGGAAAAGCTGAACGCTCGCACCATTCCGGTAAAGAACGACGGATATCTGGTCAATGTCCTGTCGTCCTTCTCCAGGTATAATGCCTCAAGAGATATCGTCATCGAGGCCTCCCTGATGCTGAACACCATCGACATGTACTCTCTGGGCGGAGATTTCGAAAAGACAATATGCATCGGAAAAAGAGCCGATGACATAGACTCTATATGCGACAAGGGAGCCAGGGCCCTCAAAGAAACTTTCACAAGGCTCATCCTCAAGGACGCCTTCTTCGCCGTCATGTACAGTGGCGGTAAGCAGTTCCCCTTGCCGGGCATGAAAGCTCCCGATCCGAAGATATACCTCTTCGGCTATGACGGCAGTCCCAAAGCCGAGCTCGTGATGCATGAAGGGGCGTCGGTCTTCGACATAGACGCCGACGGCGGATTCCTGTACACCCTCGACAGGGAGAGGGAACTTATCCGGCGCTACGACATCTCGGAAGTACTCAAGACAATCCGCTGAAGCCGGACTCCCTCCCCCAAGACATAAGCCCCGGGAAGAAAATGCTTCCTGGGGCTTATCCTTTGCCGGCGGCATCAGCCGACTATGTATTTCCCGAACGGGAGCCTGCCTATGAGACGGGATATCACAAAACTCAGGATAAAGGTTACGGCTGCAGTAAGAATGATTGTCAAGGGCACCGGCAGCAGCGGGTTCAGGAAACGGAAGACAGCCGGGAGCATCAGCATGTGCATCAGATATATTCCGTAGCTTGCCTCGGAGACCTTACGGACCAGGCCATAGCCTCTGCCTGCCTTGCGGACAAGGCTGAAGAGCAGGAAAACACACGCGCTCATGAGACCGGCTACTATGGTATCATTCTGCAGGTGCATCTCCAGCTCCTGCGGGGTAGATACGATAAAGCTACGGTGATAGAACTGGAACACGCCGAACACATAGCAGGCAGCCAGGACCGGCACGCACACTGCGAGGATCTTGCGGGCGGACCAGTTCAGGTAGGTCCTGATATAATGTCCGAGTATTATATAGCCGATAAAGCCGGAAACATAATAGAACATAGGATAGGGATTCCACCAGCATTCGCCGAAGAGGGGGCCGAAGACATCTCGGAGCCAGTAGAAACAAAGCGTGAAAGCCCATATCGCCAGGAAAAAGAACTCTTCCTTCTTTCCGACCTTGGCCAGCCAAGGGGAAATCACCGGCATCACAAGATACAGTCCCAGCATCATGTAGACGAACCAGAGGTGCGACTCGCGGGGGATGAAATTGATTCCAGCCTGCTTGACGTTCGCCCATGCCTCAGCCCACGAGAATTCACCCCAGACGGCCGGAAGGAACGTATACAGGAACAGGAACACCACGAACGGGATGCCCACACGGCTGAAACGCTTCCTGAAGAAAGACTTCGTATCCGTCTTCACCGGCACGAGCAGGTAGGCGGAAGCCATGAGGAACAACGGCACGGCTACGGGGCGCACAAAACTCTGGATAAACATCACGCTACGCCGCGCGAGCTCCGAAGGAAAGGAAAAGGAATAGTCGTCCGAATAGACGCACTCGCTGGCATGGACCAACATCACCATGAAACAGGCCGCAACACGCAGCCAGTCCAAAAACACTATCCTTTGTTTCTCAGCCATACTTTATACATCACTTCCTGTTATACATCACTTCCTGTCCTTGCGCATTGATGCGTATATCATATAGGCGCAGATGGCGACGAGCGGGAGTATCGCTATGGCCTGGGCATTGGAGGCTACCCTTCCGGGAAGGACGGTGTTCCAACCCTCGAGGAACCAGTCCACCTGGGCGAACCTGAGTATTGCGGAGAGCACTCCCATCAGCGCACCGCCGGCGATGAACCCGCTGGCAATCAGCGTACCCTTCTCCTGGCGTGCGGCATTCACCGCAGCATCCTTGCTGCGCGAGCTGACGAACCATGATATCGCGCCGCCGAGCAGCAGAGGCAGGTTAAGGTCAAGAGGAATGAACATGCCGAGGCAGAAGGCAAGCGCGGGCACCTTGAACATGGTTAGCAGCACGGCAATCACGGCGCCTATACCATAGAGCAGCCAGGGAGCGTTGCCACCGTTCATCATCGGCTGTATGACCGCTGCCATCGCATTGGCCTGGGGAGCGACAAGCGCGCCCTCTCCTGTAAAGCCGAAAGTCTTGTTGAGTATCATCATGACTCCGCTCACCGTAGCCGCGGCAACGACAACACCCACGAACTTCCAGCTCTCCTGACGTTTGGGCGTAGTGCCTATCCAGTAGCCTATCTTGAAATCGGTGATCAGCCCTCCTGCCGTGGAGAGTGCCGTGCAGACAACACCGCCGACAAGCAGCGAGGCCACCATGCCGGCATTGCCCTTGAGCCCGACAAGCACCATCACGAGAGCCGTGATTATCAGGGTCATTATGGTCATGCCGCTCACGGGGTTGGTTCCCACTATCGCAATTGCGTTGGCTGCCACGGTTGTGAAAAGGAAGGAAATCACTGCAACGATGACAAGTCCCACAAGAGCCTGCCAGAAATTGTCGACCACTCCGCCGAGGCCGAAGAAACAGAACACGGCAAGCAGGGTCAGCACTATTCCCCATACCACGGTCTTCATGGGTATGTCCTGCTGGGTACGGTCCACCTCCTCCGCAGGGCCGCCCTTGCGGCGGAACTCCCCGACTGCCAGGCCTACCGCACTCTTTATGACTCCGGCACTCTTGATTATTCCGATGATTCCGGCAACGGCAACGCCGCCTATACCGATGTGACGGGCATATTCCGAGAATATCTGGTCAGCGGACATCTGAGAAACAGTCAGCATCTGACCGGTGCCCATCAGGTCTATCACCTGGTCACCCCAGACAAGGTTCATTAGCGGTATAACGACAAACCACACGAGGAACGACCCGCAGCATATTACAAAAGCATACTTGAGGCCGACGATGTAACCGAGACCGAGCACAGCCGCACCGGTGTTGAACTTGACCACAAGCTTGGCCTTCTCGGCAAGCGTGGCCCCCCAGTGCATGAAAGTGGTGCTGATTGTGTCGGCCCATGTTCCGAAAGTGGATACAAGGAAATCATACACACCGCCGATCAGACCAGCAGAAAGCAGAACCTTCGCGCTCTTGCCACCGCTCTCGCCGCTGACAAGCACCTGCGCCGTGGCGGTAGCCTCGGGGAAAGGATACTTTCCGTGCATGTCCTTGACAAAATATTTACGGAACGGTATCAGGAACAGGATGCCGAGGAAGCCTCCGAGCGCAGAGCTGAGGAACATCTGCCAGAAATTCACCTCGAGCCCGAGTATGTAGATGGCAGGCAGAGTGAATATTGCACCAGCGACCACCACGCCCGAACATGCTCCGATGCTCTGGACTATCACATTCTGGCCGAGACCGTCCTTCTTCCCCAGGGCGCCCGTCATTCCTACGGCTATGATGGCAATGGGGATCGCCGCCTCGAAGACCTGTCCCACCTTAAGTCCCAGGAAGGCCGCGGCGGCAGAAAAGAGGACCGTCATCAGCAGTCCCAGCGTAACTGAATAAGGTGTAACCTCAAGGGGTCTGCTCTTCGAGCTCAACAACGGGGAGTAGCTCTCCCCCGGTTTCAATTCCCGATGTGCGTTCTCGGGCAGGCTCAGATTTCTGTTCTCTTTCATCTTTTTCCTTCTGTTTTTCGTACAACTCTATATATCTCTGAAGCAGAGCTTCTTCCTTGAGACGCTGGCGCTCTCGTCTTTTTGCGAGCCGCTCCTGCCTGCGGAGGCGTCTCTTTTCCGCGCGTGCCTCGCGTTCGGCCTGCCTGCGGGCATCCCTGGCATCGAGTTCAGCCCAGCGCTTTTCCCTCGCCGCTATGCGCTCCTGCCTGCGGAGTTCCCGTTCAGACACGGGATTCGATACTGACACTGAATCTGCCGCAGGCGTCTTGTCTTCCTGGAGCAGAGTATCGGCCACAGCCAGGGTATCCGCCTGGTTGAAGACGCTGTCTGCCGCCACGGAAACGGAATCACCCGGCATGGAGGCAGAGAGGCTGTCCGCCTTTTCACGCGCCTTTTTCGCTGCCGCGAGCGAAGAGCGGACCTCGTCCATATAGCCTTCGAAATACAATTCAGTCCTCGGGAACGAAGGCTGGCTCTTGGCCAGCATGGCGGCACGGGCAGAAGGCCTTATGGAAAGAGTCGTGATGTCGGACTTTCCACGCGGCCGCAGTTCAGGGCGCCACTGCAGACCGCGGAGCGTCTGCTCCCTCTCTGTCAGCTGGACTATAGGATATGCGTCATTCTTAGGATTCTCGAAATAGTACACGCTCTGGAGTTCGCCGTTTTTCAGAGTCGCGGACATCATCGTGCTCTCGGACTTGTTGACTGTAGACAACACGTCGTTTTCTTCAAGATAGAATATGGCCGAGACATTGCCCAGCGCATCGAAACGCCGGAGCTGGGTTGAATCGTCGAAATATGCCAGACCTTCCGAACTTGAGATCTGGTCATAGTGCGAACTGTCTTCCTGGACGGCAATGAAAGCGTTGGACATCAGACTGGCCCTGTCCAGGCCCCCTTCCCGCACGAGGACAAAAAGCGAATCGGCGGAATACTGTCTCTTCCCTTCATTCCACACAACAGGTTCACGGTAGAACCTGGCAATCGAGTCAAGCTGCGAAAACTCCAGAGAATCACACCTGACCTGCATGTCATTGCGGAATATACGCACATTTCCCATTCCGGAGACGAAACCTATCGAGGTAGTGTCGGGCTCCGCCACCGGCATGACGGCACCCGCCAACAGCGAGTCCGCCATCGCAAGTGAATCCCCAACGGCAAGGGAGTCCCCCACGGCCAAGGAATCGGTCCCTGAGACAATATCGGCCGGGACAGTGGCGGTAGAAGAAGCAGAAGAAGAGGAATCGGACCCGGCAGTCTTGACTCCTCCGGCCCTGTTCACCGAAGTTCCGGGCGCCATAAGGCCTTCCTCGACAGCCTTGTCCCGTTCTTCCTTTTCCTTGCGTGCACGCTCCTCCGCAGCCCGTTGGCGATATTCGGCAACGGGATCTGTCATTATCGTTTCCCTCCTCTGCCGGGCAAGATCGACTTCCGCAGCAGGAATGTCGCACATGCGTACGCCCCTGTACAATATCGTGTCAGCCCCGCACCAGGTCGTATCCACGCTGTTCTCCATCTCCTCCCACATGGCAATCGCCGCCTCTCCAAGCAGGGTCACAGAGGAAAGCGAGTCGCTGTAGTAAAGATATTCCGACACCGATGCGACATTCCGCGAACTGTCCTGAAGCTGTACGTTGCCTCTCATCACCACATCACCGCTCTTCCGGTAGTAGTACAGCGTGTCGCTCCATGTTTCCTGAGTCTCTGTCAGAGCCCGGACATCGTCATTGAAGAAAAACGTGTCGTCCCCTCTCATGTACCAGCCCTTCCTGGCAGAGAGCATGTTGTCATCCTTCCAGAAATCGATAGGTGCCTTGAAGATGGCGAATTCCCTGCCGGAGTCATAGTCCAGCTCGCTGGTACTCACGAAAACCGAATCGGTGAACATGTTCACGTTCCCGGTAAAGGTAAAATAACTGTCAGGATTTGAATAAGTGCCTTCGTCACTCTCGATTATCTGCCCGTCGCTGCTTCGCATCGAGGCACCGTTGCGGAACACGGCCAGGCTGTCTTTCGTGTTATAGTCCAGCTCGTTCGTGCGCAGTATGTTGCCCTGCCCGTTGACAAGTTCGACGAGAGACCCCCTGAACTGGGCAAGGTCGTCGTCAATTAAATAGTCAAGCTTGTCACTGGTCAGTACCGCATCACCCTGCGTCATGACGACATGTCCCACACAGTTGATGACATTGTTGTTGAGGCTCCACAGCGAAGAGTCGCACTGAAGATAAGTCCCGTTGTGCAGGAATACCGGGTTGACGACCTTTCTGATCAGG
Source organism: uncultured Bacteroidales bacterium (assembly GCA_944323775.1). Lineage (GTDB taxonomy): Bacteria > Bacteroidota > Bacteroidia > Bacteroidales > UBA932 > Cryptobacteroides. Next base: position 68,479 of record CALUTT010000018.1, on the reverse strand, counting down.
TCGTCGCCCTGTTCGAACTGTTGCACATAGTCTGAACGCTCAAGCCGAAACAGGGAATCCGCCTGCCCGGAGTCATTGCTGCGGGCAGGCAGAACAGTCCACGCGGAACTCAGAAACGCCAGAAAAAGCGCTAATAGTCCTCTCTTACCTTTTCCAACCATCCCTTACGGCTGAAATCGCAATCCCCGAACATGGGGTCGATAATGATATAGGAAGTCTTGATCTTGTCGTCAATGAAGCTGTTGATCGCCTCGTTCTGCCTTGTCACCTGCACGAGAGAGAGCAAGTCGTCGTAATCCGATTCGAAAGTGGCAGTATGGGCCGGGACAATCTTGTCCAGACGCACTATCTTGTAGACTACGTTTCCGTTGCGGCCCTCGTTGTCGAGAGACTCGATAGGTTCGCTGATCTGCCCCGGCTCGAGATTCTCCACCGCCGCATAGTCCTGAGGCTTGAGCTGGTCGACCTCAAAATATGAAGACCCGGTATTAGGATCAGACATCTGGCCGCCGTTGGTCCTGGTCGCAGGATCCTCGGAATAGAATCTGGCCGCAAGTTCGAAAGTGATGGTACTGTCAAGAATCGCAGTCCGAATGCTGTCAAGTTTGTGGAAAGCCTTCTCGCGGTCCTCGAGAGTATACTGGGGAGTCACGAGTATATGTCTGGCATTGAACATGTCGCCGTTCTTCTCGAGAACTTCTATGATATGGAAGCCGTCGGGAGTCTCTACAATCTGGGATATTGTCCCGGGTTTCAGAGACATGGCCGCATCGGAAAAAGCCGGCCAGAAAATGCTTTTTGAAGCCATGCCGAGTTCGCCGCCCCTCCTTGCACTGCCCGGATCCTCTGAATACAGACGGGCGAGGGTGGCAAAACTCTCACCGTTCATGATGCGCTCGCGGATGGAAAGCAGACGTTCGCGCGCGGCAAGATTCGCGGCTTCCCTGTCAGGATATATGCAGATCTGGCTCATCTGGTACTTGGCCGGTATCAGCGGAAGACTCTCGACATCAGCCGTATCGAGATACTGCTTGACGTCATATGGCGTGAGTGTCGGGACTTTCTTGCTGATTTCCTCCTGCTCCTGCTGTGTAAGAGTCAGCTCCTCGAGCTGCTGGCGCCATTCCTGACGCAGCTTGTACATAGGCTTGCCGAAAGTCTCCTCAACCTGGGCGTCACCTCCCAGATTCGTGCGGAGCATGTCTATTCTCTGCGACAGCTGGGCATCGACTATTTCGTTGTTTACGACAAGGGAGTCTATCCTCGCCTGGGCAAGCAGGAGTTTCGACTCCATCATCATTTCAAGAGTCTCGCAACGTATGTTTTTCCCTGATGCATAACTGCCGTAGCCCGACAGCCTGACCTGGGATTCCAGGTCGGAAAGCGTAATGAGCTCGGATCCTATTACGGCTATGGACTTGTCCACTATACCGTCATACCGCTGGGCCATTGACGACACACATGCCAGGGCACAGGCCACCGATGCAACAAATTTCAACGACTTTGTCATTTCTGCTGGTAAATTTCAATTTTTCTGTTTTCGCGGGCATTGTCAAGCAAGTCCTGTTCCAAACCCTGCAGAAGTTCGTGTTTCCTTGAACTGAGGATGATATTCCTTATTGCAGACGAACAGTACTCAAGAGGAGCTGTACCTGTCCTGATGATGTCGCAGACATATGCCACCAGGACATCACCCCTGCCCTCAGGCCTGTACTCTATCATGTCCCCTTTCATGCGGGACAGCAGCGAGGGATAATCCAGGCCGAATTCCGCCGCGAGCTCCTCCGCAGACATCCAGTTGTCCGAATTGTCGAAATAGCGCAGCGCGGCAGTGGACGCAAGGCTGTCAAGCCGGCTGAGCACGGAATAGTCGTCGGACGAAATCATCCCGAGCATCTCCCGTTTTGCCGGCGAGTCATCCATGACATCAATGAACCTGACCTTCAGCACAGGAGCCGCAAGTTCGAACTGGTCCTTGTGTGAATCATAATACTCCTCGATCTGGGACTCGGTCACCAAGGTATCCAGACGGTCGGAAATGTATCTCTGCTCATAGCGGTAGCGCACCAGCGACATGCGGTATGCCTCAAGCTCTTCCGAGACGTCCATCTCCGACTTGGACAGCTGCCGCTCCGCCTCTTCGAGGAAGAGCCGGTCCTTGACCCAGGAATCAACATAATTGGACGCGAGAAGCGCGCTGTCTGCGGGACTCGCATCCTTGGGTATGTACTTCTCGACATCGTGCCTGTACAGCTTCGCCTTCCCGACCCGCGCAATGACCTCGCCGTCATGCACCAGTGACGACATCAAGGTACACGACTGGAATGCGGCGACAAGCAGAAGAGAACATGCAAATACCGAAAATCCTCGCATATTCCGCAAATTTAAGAAACAGTTTTGAAAAACTGAAATGCAGGTCAGTTTTCCGACGCCAGAGAAAGTATTATCGAATCAATCACCGGACTCAGAACCCAGGACGGAGAGACCGCATTGTTGACAATGAGCGAAAAGACTATCGTGTGCGAGGGGTCTGCGTCCGAGGGCAGGATATATCCGCTGTAGCTGCGGACACCGTTCATCGAACCGCTCTTCATCCGGATACGCTTCCTGAGCCCTTCAGGTTCAGAAGGGAACTTGTATTCCAGAGTCCCCCTTTCCCCGGGGGACGGCAGGCAGCTCAGATATGTCTGCCGGCAGGGGCTGTTGAACATCCTGACAAGGAAATTCACGAAAAAACCTGTACTGACATAGTTCTTGCGGGACAGGCCGCTTCCGTCGAATATCTGGCACACGCCGTCAGTCTCGAGGCCAAGATCCGACATTGCGGCTCCGATGGCATCGATACATGCATCATGAGACACCGATCCGGTCCTGGCAAGGGCCATGGCGCGCAGCAGAGTCTCCGCAAAGAAATTGTCACTCTCGCAATTGGTCTCGCGCACTATCGGAACGAGGCCCGGAGAAAAAGTCGACCCCAATGCCAGCAGCCGGGCTGATCCGGCCGCCGGGCGCAGACCGTCCCCGCCAGGAACAGTCCTGAGCATCCCGTCATGGGTGATGTCGGCAGCACCTTCCGACTCTATTCCGCTCTCCGTCAGATAATTCCTGAAGTACCAGGCACAAGTGTATGCCCCGAAACGGTTGGAGCACTCGAGCAGATAGGACCTCCTGTCCACAGGGAAAGACCCGGCAAAACTGCCGACAGGTGCAAGAGGCGTGTTAATGTAATATACACTGTTTGCGCTTCTTGCCGGCCCCGTCGTGGCCATGTTCACATACTCCATCCACGGAGTGCGCGGATAGGATTCGCGGAAGACCGGAGGATCTCCCGCCTTGCCGGCCGGAACCACAGTAAAGTCCTGCGCATTCTCGAAGAAATTAAGCCCTGACGGACCGGCACCGTAGTAGGTTCCAAGGTCGTCGTAAGTCCACCCGAGGTTTTCGTGCATCGGATCGGAGAAAATCCTGGCGTCCCCGACAACAAGGCCTTCTATCCTTGTGATCCCGGCATCACGCACCATCTCCGCCCACTCTGAAAAGAGATTCCGGGAAGGCTCCGCGCACGGCACTCTCGCCCCTGTGGTAGGATCCCCGCCACCGACGATGTACAGGTCACCGTGCAGCACTCCGTCCTCGATGCTGCCGTCATATGCAATTGTAGTCTCGAACCGGTAGTCCTCGCCAAGTTCGAGAAGCGAGAGCCCGGTCGTGAAGAGCTTGACGTTTGAGGCCGGGATCAGCCTTAGCCGTGGATTCACGCAGGCTATGGTATCCCCGTCCATCCTGACGGCAAAGACCCCCACCGCAGACGATGCAAGCGGCATGCTCGCACACAGGCTGTCCACCGTGTAGCGCGATGCGTGCGGCCCAACTGCAGCAGTCGCGCTCCAACCCTCAAGTAGAAGCGCGACGCATATCGTGATTACGGCTGCCCTCATTATGCAGCTTCCTTGACTGCGGAGCTGAGTTTTTCGTAAAGGGCGTCGGTCTTTTCGAGGATTTCCTTGCGAAGAGCGGTATAGTAGGCCTTCTTCGGACCCTCGACCTTGGCGTTGACCTTGTCCCTGAGTTCATTGTAGAGATTGACAGCCTCTTCCATCAGGCTTGCGGTCTTGGTGTCTTCAATCTTGGGGTTGACAGTTGCCGCAACCGAGCAGTCCTCAATGAAAGCGCCGAGAACGTATTCGATGTCCTTTTTAATGTCTCTAAGGTTCATAATGTACTTGTCAGTTTATTGTTATCGGGCACAAATATAAGAATTTTATTGCAAAAACCACGGTCTGGCGGCAATGCTCCAGACACCGGTCCCGCTGTCCTGGCTGCCGAGCAGCCTCCTCACCCCGACGGCCTCCCTTCCGTAATATCCGTCGCTCCCCGGCACAATCGAATTCACCCTGACCAGTTGCGAGGAATGGATTATCCGGCCGTTCCCGATATACATGGCAACATGAGACACCGAACGTATGCTTCCGTCAGAGGCCCTCGACCCGTAGAAAACAAGATCCCCCGGCTGCATCAGGTCAATATCGTACGGCACATCCGAGCCGCACAGGATCTGTTCGCGGGCATTTCTCGGAAGGACAATTCCGCACATCAGGTAGACTGTCTTGACAAAGCCGCTGCAGTCGAAGCCGTTGACGGAAGCGCCGCCCCAAAGGTACGGAATGCCGGTAAATCCGAGAGCCGTGCGCACCAGGGACTCCCCGTCCGCATGTCTGCTCCCGGTCCATGACTCAAGATCGGCCACGTCGGAGGCAGGGACCCATGCCTCATCCCCCGAGGCCGTGACAACCCCGGCCCACTCGACCCCTCCGCGGCGGACCATCTCCTTCCCGGATTTGCGTACCACGTCTCCGAGCAGGAAATCCGATACCCTTGGCGAACCTGCATCGGGACGGCTGTACAGCACACTGTGGGCAGCAGTGCATATCCACTTCGGAGCTTTCCGGTACTCTTCCAGCTGGCTGTCGTCCATTTCCGCGAGGACCAGTTCGTTCGTCCACACGTTCCTGTAGTCAGGGACGTTGACTCTGCGCCAGTACCCGTCGGCGGCGGTTATCTCGACTACCGTACCCATAAGCGCCTGGCTTTCCAGAGCAGACTCATAATCCGGCTCGGCCCGCAGGTAGCAAAGGGAGGTATTCACCACGGCCCACTTCCGGCCTTCACCGGCATTGGCGGCCAGCGACAGCAGCATAAGGACAATCAGTGCAATGCGTTTCATCTGAGAGACTTGAAGATTGTATCGCAAATATAGGCATTTCAACAATGAAAAGCATTATATTAGCATTCATATGGACAGAAGGGACTTTCTCAAGAAAGCAGCGGCCGGGGCCGTTGCAGCCGGCATTGCCGCAACAGGCGCGGGAGCAGCCGGCTTACGTGAGCCGCTTCCCGGCTGCGGCAGACAAGGATACGACACACCGGGACCGGGAGACAGACGCCAGGGAAGATTCGCCATCGGCTTCGAGCCGTACGAACTCCGTATGCGCCATACTTTCACCGTCTCGGGATACTCCAGGACCACTACCCCGGATGTACAGCTGAGAATATGGTATGACGGGTTCACCGGATACGGAGAGGCATCCATGCCGCAGTACCTGGGCCAGACTACGGAGAGCGTCATGGCATTCCTCCGTAAGGTAGACCTCGGCAGATTTCCGAGCCCCTTCCTGCTCGAGGACATACTCTCTTATGTTGACGGACTCTCTGATGGCGACACTGCGGCAAAGGCGGCGGTAGACATCGCCCTGCACGACCTCGTCGGCAAACTCCTCGGAGCCCCCTGGTACAGGATATGGGGACTCGACCCTCAGAAGGCTCCCTGCACGAGCTTCACTATCGGGATCGACACTCCTGAAGTCGTCAGGGAAAAGACCCTCGAATGTGCGGGACGGTTCAAGGTGCTCAAGGCAAAAGTTGGAGTTCCGGATGACAGGAAACTGATCTCCACCATACGCGAAGTCACAGACCTTCCGCTTGTCGTGGACGCAAACCAGGGCTGGACAGACAGGCAGGCCGCCCTCGACGAAATCTTCTGGCTCAAGGAAATGGGAGTGCTGATGGTGGAGCAGCCAATGCCGGCAGCCCGCCTTGACGACAACGCATGGATAAGCGAGCGCAGCCCGATTCCCGTTTTCGCGGACGAAGCGGTCCAGAGACTCGCCGACATTCCGGGAATCAAGGGAGCCTACAACGGCATCAACATCAAACTCATGAAATGTACCGGCATGCGGGAAGCATGGAAAATGCTCAACTACGCAAGAGCGGAGGGCATGAAAGTGATGCTCGGATGCATGACAGAAACGTCGTGTGCCGTATCGGCGGCAGCGCAGCTCTCACCTGCCGTAGACTTTGCCGACCTGGACGGCCACCTGCTGATCAGCAACGATATCTTCAACGGAGTAAAGGTAGTGGAAGGCAGACTGTCGCTCGGCGATGCGCCGGGAATCGGCATTGTGCCTGAATGAGAAGTGCCCGGGGCCGGACTCGAACCGGCACATCTTTAAGGGATAATGGATTTTGAGTCCATCGCGTCTACCAATTCCGCCACTCGGGCCTGCAAGCCGCGTCTTCGCGACAAATACAGAGATGCAAAGGTATCCAAATTCCATGACATATCAAAACGAATATTTTCACTATATTAGCCGTCATGAATGATGGTCAGGAAATTTTCGTGATATGCGACCGCAATGTCGAGAAGCTCGCGAGGGAGATATCCCCGGGCAGCCCTCTGCTGCCTGTCACCGCTGACGAAGCCCACAAGACCATGGACACAGTCATGCAGATCTGCCGCTGGCTGCTTGAACATGGAGCAGACAGGGACGCCGTCCTCTATGCGGTAGGCGGAGGCGTCACCACCGACATGGTCGGATTCGCCGCAAGCATCTACAAGAGAGGTATAAGGTATGTCAACTACCCCACGACTCTGCTGAGCCAGGTGGATGCCGGAACGGGAGGAAAGACAGGGGTCAACCTGGACGGATACAAGAACATACTCGGGACCGTCTGGTTCCCGGAAGAAACCAGGATACTGCCCGGCGCCCTGCGCACCCTGCCTCCCAGAGAGCTGCGGAGCGGGGCCGCGGAAATGCTGAAGTCATTTATCATAGCAGACAGGGACAATTACCAAAAAGCCGTGGCACTGCTCCCGAAGGCTATGTCAGACCCGGATTCTCTAGCCCCGCTGATAGAGGCCGCAGCCGCCGTCAAGAAAAGAATCGTCGCCCAGGACCCTCGGGAGAAAGGGCCCCGAAGGCTGCTCAACCTCGGCCACACGTTCGGGCACGCAATCGAATGGTACCAGAGCACATGCCGCGAGGGAGCGGCTGATGGCTCCGGACGGCTCTCACACGGAGAAGCCGTTGCCATAGGAATCGTGCAGGCGGCCAGGATGTCTGAGGACATGGGAATCGCGGCAAGAGGGCTCGCCGAAAGGATAGCGCGCGACTTCGCATCATGCGGGCTGCCGACAGAACTTCCCTTCCCGGCGGAACTGCTCGAACAAGCAATATGGAAAGACAAGAAAGTCGAGCACGGAATCATACACTTCGTGCTGATAAGAGACATTGGAGACGTTATAATCAAAGATTTGAATGATCTGCACTTGCATACAGAACAAGGATTACCGGCAAATCCTTGAGATAATTTCGGCTCCGGGCACGGAGCTCGCCGAAATCAGGCTTGACCTCTGCCAGCTGGAAGACTCCCAGATAAGCGAACTTTTCTCAGACAGCGACATTCCGCTCGTCGCCACCTGCCGCATTGCCGTATGCGGTTCCGAAAAGACAGCGGAGCACAGGCTGAAGACAGCAATCGAGGCAGGAGCAAGATTTGCCGACCTCGAAATCGAGGCAGGGGCAAGGATGAGCAAGGAATTCCAGGCTATGTGCCGCGACAACGGAACGGAGATCATCAGGTCGTTCCATGACTTCGGCGGCACCCCCGACGATGAAATGCTGCACATGGCCCTCGCGCGCTGCTTCCGTTACGGAGCGGACATTGCCAAGATAGCGACCATGGCGAAAGACCCCGCAGATGTGGCCCGCACAGAAGCGCTGTATTCGGTAGTACTTGAAGGCGTGCCCACTCTTGAGGGGAGGCTTATCGCCTTCGCCATGGGAGAAGCCGGCAGGCAGTCAAGGCTGGAATGCCTGCGCCGCGGGGCGCCGTTCACATACTGCGCCCTCTCGCAGAGCGAAGCCACTGCCCCCGGGCAGTGGACCGCGGCGCAGATGCACGAGGCTCTCTATGGAGGATCCTGCCCCTCACGCCGCTGGAACGACGTCCGGATGCCCTCTTCAAAAAGTTTCGCACAGCGGGCGATCCTCGCAGCGGCGCTTGCAGACGGCACGTCAGCCCTACATGCATACAGCCCGTGCGGCGACTCGGAATCCGCGATCGCCCTTGCAGAAAGCCTGGGCGCAAGTGTCAGCCGCTCAGGGGACACCCTGACCATCAAAGGGATATCAGCGCATCCAGGCCAGCTGTCAGTCTCCAGGATAGATACCGGTGAGTCCGGACTGCTTACCAGGCTGGCGATTCCGGTAGTCTCGCTCCTCGACTCCGTGCCGTTCACCGTCGAAGGCCGCGGCACACTTCAGAAACGTCCGTTGAACTCTGCGGCGGACATCATGGCGGCGTTCGGGGTCCTGCTCTCCAATACCGAGAAGAGGCCTGAACGCGAGGTATATGTCCCGGTATCCGTACGGGGGACCCTGATACCGGGGACGGCGAACGTACCCGGGAGCGGCGGATCACAGCTTATTTCCGGACTTCTGATGGCACTGCCTCTTTGTGACGCAGACTCGGTGCTGCGCGTAAACGACCCCAAGAGCCTTCCATACATGTACATGACGCTGGACGTCCTGCGCCACTTCGGCATCAAGACCCGCAGCGAGATGGAAGGCGACGCAAAGATGCTGGAAGAGGAAGACTGGTCCTCATGCAGCGCGATAGAGTTCCGCATCAGAGGGAAGCAGGCATACCGTCCGGCCGACTTCGACATCGAAGGTGACTGGAGTGCGGCCGCGAATTTTCTGGTGGCAGGAGCACTTTTCGGAGGAGCGACGCTCCAAGGCCTGGACACCAAGTCAATACAGGCTGACATTTCGATACTCGACATACTAGTGGAAGCCGGAGCCGTAGTTTCCGAACTCGAAGACGGCTGCGTCAGCGTGACCAAAGCCCCTCTCGAGGCTTTCGACACCGACCTGAACAACGCTCCAGACCTGTTCCCCATATGTGCCCTGCTTGCCGCCTTCTGCGCTGGCGAATCCAGAATCGCCGGAGTGGGAAGGCTTGCTTCCAAGGAATCCGACCGTGCAGCGGCAATCACCGGGACGCTTGCGAAAATGGGGGTCGATGTCTCAGTCCAGGGCGATGAAATGTGCATATGCGGAGAATCCCTGAGTTCACGCATACTCTCCTCAAGGCTGCTCGAAGGCGGCAGCTACAGTTCATACCATGACCACAGAATGGCGATGATGCTTGCCGTCGCGTCCATGGCAGCAAAAAGCCCCATCGTCATCGACGATGAGGCTTGCGTCAAAAAATCCTATCCGGACTTCTACTCGGCTTTCGGTTCTTCCGCGCTCTGAGCGGGGACGGCCTCCTGAACTTCAGGAGCCGTCTCTGCAGCAGCGGCAGGAGCGGCCTCAGCCTTCTTTGAACGGCTGCGGCGGGTCGTCTTCTTGGCGGCACCGGCCTTCTGCTGTGCTGAAGCAAGTGCAGCCTCGTTGAAGTCGACGAACTCGATCATAGCCATCTCGGCAGCGTCACCCTGACGGAAGCCGACATGAAGCACGCGGGTATATCCGCCCGGACGACTGGCTACCTTCGGAGCAATCGTACGGAAGAGTTCGGTCACTGCCTCCTTGTTCTTGAGGTAGCTGAACACTATACGGCGGTTGTGGGTCGTGTCCTCCTTCGACTTGGTGACAAGAGGCTCTACATAAGACCTCAAAGCCTTGGCCTTGGCAACGGTGGTCGTGATTCTCTTGTGCATTATCAGAGAAGTCGCCAGGTTGGAGAGGAGGGCCTTGCGGTGACCGCTCTTGCGACCGAGATGATTTACTGCTTTATTGTGTCTCATCTTTATTATACGTTCTTTTTGTTAACTTCGATATTATACTTGGAAACGTCCATACCGAACGAAAGCTTCATCTTGTCCACAAGCTGGTCGATCTCGTTGAGCGACTTCCTGCCAAAGTTGCGGAACTTCATGAGCTCCGAGCGCGAATATGAAACAAGATCCGCGAAGGTGTCGATGTCGGCAGCCTTGAGGCAGTTGAAAGCGCGTACGGACAGACCTACGTCTGAAAGCTTCGTCAGCAGCAGGTGCCTCATGCGCAGAGATTCCTCGTCGAGCTCCTTGTTCTCGGTCTCGACAGAACTCTCGATGGACATCTTCTTGTCGTCCGTAAAGAGCTTGAAGTGGTAGATGAGGATGCTTGCGGCCTCGTGGAGGGCTACGCTGGGTGAAATAGAACCGTCGGTCTCGATCTCGAGGATCAGCTTGTCATAGTCTGTCCTCTGCTCGACACGATAGTTCTCCGTCGTCCAGTTGACCTTCCTGATAGGCGTATAGATTGCGTCCACGGGAATAGTTCCTATCGGAGTGTTCTCGTCGCGCATCTCCTCGGCAGGCACGAAGCCGCGGCCCTTGGTGATGGTCAGCGATACTTCGAGCTTGACTGAGGGCTCGAGAGAACAGATGTGCAGTTCAGGATTCAACACCATGAAAGAAGACAATCCCTTGGAGATATCCTCAGCCGTAAACTCCTGCTTGCCGCTGATCACGATATTTGCCGTCTCAGTATCCACAGAATCCACCATGCGGCGGAAGCGCACTCTCTTGAGGTTCAGGATGATATCCTGCATACCTTCGATTACGCCCGGTATCGTGGAGAACTCCTGCTCGACGCCGGAGATCTTGATCTGACTGATGGCAAAACCTTCCAGAGAGGAAATCAGGATACGGCGGAGAGCGTTCCCGATAGTCTGACCGTATCCCGGCTCGAGAGGACGGAATTCAAAACGGCCGTAAGTATCGGTACTTTCGAGTACAATGACCTTGTCAGGTTTCTGAAATGATAAGATTGCCATATCGTTACGGTGTTAATATTACTTGGAGTAGAGGTCGACGATGAGCTGCTCGTTGATGTTCTCGGGAACCTCGGCCCTCGTGGGAACATTGAGGAACTTGCCACTCAGATTCTTGGCGTCGAAGTCTATCCAAGAATACTTGGTGACTGAAGCCACGCTGTTCTGGATGACCTCGAGGCTCTTTGACCTCTCCCTTACTGCAACCGTATCTCCGGGCTTTACCTGAGCTGAAGGGATGCTGCATACCGAACCGTTAAGGGTGATATGGCAGTGCGAAACCAGCTGGCGGGCAGCTGCGCGCGTAGGAGCCACACCCATGCGGTAGACCACGTTGTCGAGACGGGACTCAAGCAGGGTGATAAGGTTCTCACCCTTCTGTCCGGCCATGCGTGATGCCTTGGCATAGGTATTATGGAACTGACGCTCGAGCACACCGTACATGTACTTGACTTTCTGCTTCTCCTTGAGCTGCATGGCATAGTCCTTCTGCTTCTTGCGCTTTGCAGCCAGACCGTGCTGTCCCGGAGGGAAATTCCTCTTCTCAAAGTATTTGTCTGAACCGAAGATGGGCTCGCCGAACTTGCGGGCGATTTTGGTGCTGGGACCAGTATATCTTGCCATAGTAATCTACGATTTAAAATTAAACTTTACGACGGCCTTTCGGTCTGCATCCGTTGTGCGGCATCGGAGTGACGTCAATGATCTCGGTCACGACGATACCGGCGTTGTTGATGGTGCGGATAGCTGATTCACGACCTGCACCAGGACCCTTCACGTAGCACTTGACTCTGCGCAGACCTGCATCATAAGCGGTCTTGGCGGCATCTTCCGCAGCGACCTGGGCAGCATAGGGAGTATTCTTCTTGGATCCCCTGAAGCCGCTCTTGCCGGCAGAGCCCCAGCTGATGACCTGACCCTGTGCATTGGTCAGCGATACGATCACGTTGTTGAAGGTTGATGAAATATGGGCCTCGCCATAAGCTTCAACCTTGACAACCCTTTTGGATGTTGTAGTTTTCTTTGCCATAATTCATCAATTTTTACTTGGTCGCCTTCTTCTTGTTGGCAACAGTCTTCTTGCGGCCCTTGCGGGTACGCGCATTGTTCTTGGTGCTCTGGCCACGAACGGGAAGTCCGAGACGATGACGGATTCCACGGTAGCAACCGATATCCATGAGACGCTTGATGTCCATCTGGACAGAGGAGCGGAGTTCGCCCTCAATCTTGTACTCCTCATTGATCTCGGCGCGGATCTTGGCAATCTGATCGTCGTTCCAGTCACCTACCTTGATGGTAGGGTCAACGCCGCACTTCTCAAGAATCTTCTTGGCGGAAGGGCGTCCAATGCCGAAGATATAGGTGAGGCCTATCTCTCCCTGCTTGTTGTTAGGTAAATCAACACCGGCTATTCTTGCCATAATTATACTTTTACTTTATTTGATTACTGATTATTATCCCTGGCGCATCTTGAACTTGGGGTTCTTCTTGCAGATCACGTAAAGACGGCCTTTGCGCCTTACGATCTTGCAGTCTTCGCTACGCTTCTTGATGGATGTCTTGACTTTCATATCCGTGAATTTTTATTTGTATTTGAAAGATATTCTGCCTTTCGTTAAATCGTACGGTGAAATTTCTACTCTAACTCTGTCGCCAAGAAGAATATGGATAAAGTTCATACGCATCTTGCCCGAAATATTGCAGAGCAAGACGTGGCCGTTCTCCAACTCGACCTTGAACATCGCGTTGGGGAGGGTCTCAATCACCTTTCCATCTTGTTCTATCGCTACTTGTTTTGACATGAAAATTACACTTAAAATTTAATGTTGCTATCTTTCTCGATAAAATCAAAGGTCGAGAGCTGCTCTGCACGGCCATGCCGGACAACAACCGTAAGCTCGAAGTGCGCCGAATTCTTGTGGTCAGAGGTATGCACCGCCCATCCGTTCCTGTCGAGGTAAACCCCTCTGGACCCGGCATTGATCATCGGTTCGATGCAGAGCACCATTCCTTCGACCAGATGGGTGCCGTGGCCCCGCCGTCCGTAATTGGGGACGCCGGGATCCTCGTGCATTTCCTTTCCGATCCCGTGACCTTCAAGTTCGCGCACCACCGAGAATCCGAATGACTCGGCGTACGATTGTACCGCGTATCCGATATCTCCGATTCGCGCACCAGCCACAGCCGCCTCTATGCCCTTGTAGAGCGATGCCTTGGTGACATCAAGGAGCTTCCTGGTCTCCGGCGTAACCTCTCCGACAGGAAAGGTATACGCGGAGTCGCCATTATAGCCCTTGTAGAGGGTACCTATGTCAGCCGACACGATGTCGCCCTCCTTGAGGACATAGTCTGACGGGAAACCGTGGACCACGACATCGTTGACGGATGCACATATCGCTGCGGGGAAGCCTTCAAAACCCAAGAAACTCGGAATTGCACCGTTGTCGCGAATGAAAGTCTCGGCAACCCTATTCAACTCCTTAGTTGTCACACCCGGGGCAACCGCCTTACCGACTTCGGCCAAGGTCTTTGAGACCAGAATGGCATTTTCACGCAAGAGAGCAATCTCTTCTTCAGTTTTAGGCTTGAACACAACCTTTAGTTTTTATAAATCAAAGAACTATTACATACCCGAGCGCCCGCTGAGACGGCCAGTCTTCATGAGACCGTCGTAGTGGCGCATCAGCAAATAACTTTCAACCTGCTGAAGCGTATCCAGAACCACACCTACCAGAATCAACAGGGAAGTACCGCCGAAGAAGCTGGCAAATGAGTTGTTGATACCGAAAATCATGGCAATCGCAGGAAGTATGGCGATGAAACCGAGGAAGAAAGAACCGGGGAGAGTGACTCTGTCCATGATATTGTCCAGATACTCTATGGTCTGCTTTCCGGGCTTCACGCCGGGAATGAATCCTCCGTTGTTCTTCAGGTTGTCGGCCATCATCCTGGGATTGACAGTGACAGCGGTATAGAAGAACGTGAACAGCACGATGAGGACGAAGAAAATCGCGTTATACCAGAATCCGGTATAGTCGCCCAGCGTAGCTGCAAGCCCGCGGGTCGCATCCCAGCGGGAGAACAGCAGAGGGAAAAGCATCAGTGCCTGGGCGAAGATGATAGGCATCACGCCGGCAGCATTGATCTTCAGAGGCACGTACTGGCGCACTCCACCGTAAAGCTTGTTGCCGATGACTCTCTTCGCATACTGTACAGGCACCTTGCGGACGGCCTGTACAAGGGCGATGGCAGCCAGGATCACGAAGAACCATACGATAAACTCCACAAGCAGGAGAATCAGGCCACCGTTGTTCACTGAAAGCTTCTCGCCGACCTCGGCTACGATCGCATAGGGCAGACGGGCTACGATTCCTATCATGATGATGATGGAAATACCGTTTCCGATTCCGCGGTCCGTGATCCTTTCACCGAGCCACATCACGAACATCGATCCGGCCATGAGAATAACCGTGGAGACGATGTTGTAGACGAAGTTGCTCCATCCGAGAGAATTGACGGCGACGAAAGCGGAAGCCGGAATCTGACTGTGGATAGTCGCGAGGTATGCAGGCCCCTGGATCGCAATGATCAGGATAGTCAGCAGCCTTGTGATCTGGTTCATCTTCCTTCTTCCGGCCTCGCCCTCCATCTGCATCTTCCTGAAGCGGGGGACGAACATCGCCAGCAGCTGCACTACGATGGATGCCGTAATGTATGGCATCACACCCAGGGCAAAAATCGAAGCGTTTCCGAGCGCACCGCCGGAAAACATGTTCAGCAGTCCTACCAGACCCTCCTGCGTGGAAGACTGGAGACCGGCGAGCATGGATGCGTCGATACCCGGCAGGGCCACGAAGCATCCGAACCTGTACACCAGGATAAGGAGGAACGTGTAGCCGAGCCTCTTGCGCAGCTCTTCGATCTTGTAGATATTCTTTATAGTCTCTATGAATCTCATGGGAAGACTATTCGTTTATCACTGCCTTGCCTCCGGCAGCTTCGATTTTGGCGGTTGCAGACTTTGAGAATGCATCGGCGGTGACGGTCACTGCAGACTTCACTTCACCGTTGCCGAGAACCTTCACGAGATCGTTCCTGGATGCATAGCCGGCAGCCTTGATTTCAGCCACGCCGAACTCCTTGACTCCAAGCTTGGCGGCAATCGCCTCTATGTCAGAGAGATTGACAGCCTTGTACTCGACTCTGGTAGGGTTCTTGAAGCCGAACTTGGGCAGACGCCTCTGGATAGGCATCTGGCCTCCCTCGAATCCGATCTTGTGCTCATATCCGGCACGAGCCTGTGCACCTTTGGTACCACGGGTTGAAGTGCCACCCTTGCCTGAGCCCTGTCCACGACCGAGCCTTTTGCTTGTATGGGTAGAACCAACAGCAGGTTTCAAATTGTTAAGTTTCATCTTTCGGTCCTCCTTAGTCTATCTCTTCTACTTTGCAGAGATGGGCGATCCTGGCCACCTGGCCGGCGGTTACCGGAGTCTTCTCCACCTCAACCGTATGATGCATGCGGCGGATGCCCAGGCAGCGGAGGTTGTCCTTCTGACGCCTGGTCTCGCCGTTGCTGCTGATAATCTGTGTAATCTTGTATTTAGCCATATTCGTGTCCTCCTGTTATCCGTTGAAAACCTTGTTCATAGACACGCCGCGCAGGCCGGCAACGGTATAGGCGTCCCTCATCTGGGTGAGCGCCGCTACGGTAGCCTTGACGAGATTGTGAGGGTTGGATGAACCCTTTGATTTCGCAAGCACGTTCTGGATGCCCACAGACTCGAAGACGGCACGCATCGCACCTCCGGCCTTGACACCGGTACCGGGAGCGGCAGGCTTCATGAATACGCGGGATCCGCCGAACTTGGCTTCCTGCTCGTGAGGGATGGTGGTGTTGATGATGGGGATCTTCACGAGATTCTTCTTTGCATCCTCAACGCCTTTAGCGATGGCGGCGGTGACTTCGTTAGCCTTTCCAAGACCATAACCTACAACGCCGTTCTCGTCACCCACTACCACGATTGCGGCAAAGCGGAAGTGACGGCCACCCTTGGTCACCTTTGTAACCCTCTGGATGGCAACAAGCCTGTCCTTGAGCTCAAGGTCAGAAGTCTTTACTCTTTTAACATTTGTATTTGCCATAGTCTCTGCTGTTAGAATACGAGGCCGCCTTCACGGGCAGCATCAGCCAAACTTTTAACTCTTCCGTGGAAAAGGTAGCCCCCACGATCGAAGCAGATTGTGGTGATTCCCTTCGCGATAGCGCGCTCGGCAATGGCCTTTCCTACGATAGCCGCCGCCTCAATTCCGGTCTTGCCCTTGCACTGAGCGGCAAGCTGCTTGTCGTTGGATGCCGCAGCACAGAGAGTCTTTCCCTGCTCATCATCAACCACCTGCACGTAGATCTGCTTGTTGCTGCGGAAAACCACCATGCGGGGCTTCTCGGCAGTGCCGTTGACGTGCTTGCGAATACGATAATGAATCCTTCTTCTTCTTTCAATTCTATTGAGTGCCATATTCTACTCTCCTTATTATTTAGCGCCTGCGGTCTTGCCGGCCTTGCGACGGAGCTGCTCACCGACGAACTTGATACCCTTGCCCTTGTAAGGTTCAGGCCTGCGGAATGAACGTATCTTGGCTGCAACCTGTCCGATAAGCTGCTTGTCACAGCTCTTGAGGATCAGGACAGGATTCTCGCCCTTGCGGACATCGGGAACCTCGGCAGCGACTTCCTTGGGAAGCATGAGCTGGATATCATGCGAGAAACCGAGGGAGAAGGTAAGGATCTGGCCGTTCATGGCAACACGGTAGCCGACACCCACCAGTTCCTGCTTGATTGTGAACTGCTCGCTGACTCCCACGACCATGTTGTGCGCAAGAGCACGGTAAAGGCCGTGCATCGAGCGGTGGCGCGGAAGGTCCGTAGGACGGGCGAACTTGATCTGATTGTCCTCAATGGTTACGGTGATGTCCGGATCGACTTTCTGGCTCATCTCACCATGAGGTCCTTTAACCTTCAGCACGTTGCCGGGAAGGAGCTCGGCGCTCACCCCGGTCGGAAGGCTTACAGGCAATTTACCAATTCGTGACATTTGGATATTGTATTAAACGATTAATATACGAAGCAAATGACTTCACCGCCAACGCCAAGCTCCTTGGCCTCCTTGTCGGTGATGATGCCCTTTGATGTAGAGAGGATCGCGATGCCGAGTCCGTTCAGGACGCGGGGCATGTTCTCAACATCGGTGTACTTGCGCAGACCGGGAGTAGAGACGCGCTCGATCTTCTTGATGGCAGCGGCCTTGGTCTGGGGATGGTACTTGAGAGCAATCTTTATAGTGTTGAACGGGGTGCCCTCAACTACCTTGTAGCTGAGGATATAACCCTTCTCACAGAGTATCTGGGTAATGGCTACCTTCATCTTTGACGAAGGGACTTCCACTACCTTCTTGCCTGCAGCATAGGCATTGCGCACTCTGGTGAGGTAATCTGCAATAGGATCAGTCATATCTGTTATCTCTTTTAATTTTTACCAACTTGCCTTCTTGACGCCGGGGATAAGACCGTTGCTGGCCATCTCACGGAACTGGATACGGCTGATGCCGAACGCCCTCATGTATCCCTTCGGACGGCCGGTCAGAGAGCAGCGGTTGTGAAGGCGGACGGGAGAAGCGTTCTTGGGAAGCTTGTCAAGAGCGGCCCAGTCACCGGCCTCCCTGAGGGCTTTCCTCTTCTCCGCGTATTTAGCAACGAGTTTCGCGCGCTTAACCTCGCGGGCTTTCATTGATTCTTTTGCCATGGTATCTCTTAGTTGTTATGTTTCTTGAAAGGCAGGCCGAAAGCAGCGAGCAGGGCGTGGCACTCCTCGTCGGTTTTGGCCGTAGTTACGAAAGTAATCTCAAGACCGTGGATGCGCGGGTTCTTGTCGATGTCGATTTCAGGGAAGATGATCTGCTCCTTGAGTCCGAGGGTGTAGTTTCCGCGTCCGTCCATGTTCTCGGCGATACCGTTGAAGTCACGGATACGGGGAAGCGCTACCCTGATGAGCTTCTCCAGGAATTCATACATCTTGACGTTGCGGAGGGTCACCTTGGTTCCGATAGGCATGCCCCTGCGGAGCTTGAAGTTTGAAACGTCCTTCTTGGAAGTCGTTACGACAGCCTTCTGACCGGTGATGATAGAGAGCTCTTCGGCAGCCTCCTCAACGATCTTCTTGTCCTGTGTACCGGTTCCGACACCCTCATTGATGGTAATCTTGACCAGGCGGGGAACCTGCATAACTGAAGTATATGAGAACTGCTTGGTGAGCTTCTCAACTATTTCCTCTCTGTAGACCTTCTTGAGGGCAGGAACATAACCTGCGGGCACAACCTGAGCCTCTACTGCGGGTGCTTTTTTCTTTGCCATAATTACTTGATCTCCTCCCCAGACTTTTTAGAATAACGGACCTTCCTGTCTCCTTCCATCCTGTAGCCCACACGGGTGGGAGTATTGGTCTTGGGGTCGAGAAGGTTGAGGTTTGAAACATGTACGGGAGCCTCCTGCTTGATGATTCCGCCCTGAGGCTGCTTGGTGTTGGGCTTGGTATGCTTGCTGACCATGTTGATACCCTCGACGAGTACACGGTCCTTTGAAGGATCGACTGCAAGCACCTTTCCGGTCTTGCCCTTGTCGTTGCCGGCATTCACATATACGGTGTCACCCTTCTTGATATGTATCTTTTTCATACTTGCTAATGATTAAAGGACCTCCGGTGCCAGTGAAACAATCTTCATGAAGTTTGCGCGGAGCTCTCTCGCAACAGGTCCGAAGATACGCGTTCCGCGGAGTTCTCCGGCATTGTTGAGAAGCACGCAGGCATTGTCGTCAAAACGGATATATGATCCGTCGGGACGCCTGATCTCCTTCTTGGTGCGCACTACGACAGCTTTTGAGACTGTACCCTTCTTGGCGTCGCCGCCTGGCAAGGCACTCTTTATCGCGACTACGATAGTGTCACCGACAGTCGCATAACGGTGGTTGGTTCCGCCAAGCACGCGGATGCAAAGGACTTCCTTCGCGCCGCTGTTGTCGGCCACCTGCAAACGTGTTTCCTGCTGTATCATAATATGCTATTTTGCTTTTTCAACGATTTCTACTAATCTCCAGTTCTTGGTCTTGCTCAGAGGACGGGTCTCCATGATGCGTACCGTATCACCGATACCGCACTCGTTCTTGTCGTCCTGGGCAACGAACTTGGTGGTCTTCTTGACGAACTTTCCGTACAAAGGATGTTTCTCTTTTGTCTTGACTGCAACGATGATGGTCTTGTCCATCTTGTCGCTGACCACTACTCCTATTCTTTCCTTACGAAGATTTCTTTCCATAAGACTTCTGATTTAGTTCTGTTTTTCTTTTTCAGCAAGGATAGTGATCATGAGAGCTATATCCCTTCTGGTCTTACTGATTTTGGAAGTGTCCTCCAGCGGAGAAATTGCGTGATTAATCTTCATTGTGTTGAGATTGCTCTTTTCAACCTCAATGCGCTGACGCAGGTCTGCTACAGACATTTCGCGTGCTTCTGATGCTTTCATTTCTCTTTCTCCGATAAACTATTCAACATAATCCCTGCGGACGACAAACTTCGTTGCAATGGGGAGCTTGTTGGCTCCGAGACGCATGGCCTCCTTGGCCACGGCAAGGGGAACACCCTCGGCCTCGAAAATGATGCGGCCCGGGGTGATAGGGGCAACGAATGCATAAGGATCGCCCTTACCTTTACCCATACGGGTATCGAGAGGCTTCTTGGTGATAGGCTTCACGGGGAAGACCCTGATCCAAATCTGGCCTTCACGGTTCATGCGACGCGAGATGGCCTGACGGGCTGCCTCAATCTGCTGAGCAGTAAGCCAACAATTTTCAAGGGTCTTGATACCGAACGAGCCGAACGCGAGCTGGTTGCCCCTCTGGGCATTGCCCTTCATGCGGTTCTTCTGTTCCCTTCTAAATTTTGTTCTCTTAGGTTGTAACATCTCAGTATTACTTTAAAATAACAATTCAACTAAGCTCCTGAAAATCAGCCTCTTACGCGGAAAGAAGCCAAATTTTGGGACTGCAAATTTAGTAAAAATATTTGAAATACCATCACTTCCGGATATTTTTTTACATAATTTTCGACAGGCAATCTTGCAATTCAACTGACGGGTTTTCAATTATTTGCAAAGTCAGGCCAAAAAAAATTCTTTCCCGTTTCGACAGGCAATCACAAGTAAATTTACGGCCGTATTGCCGGCCCCGATTTTTTTGTATCTTTACGGCCGGCCGCAATGAAAAGGATACCGCTCATATTCTTGCTGTTCGCATTCATGTGCTCTCTCTGCCACGCACAGCAGAGACAGTCCATGGGCATACCCATGTACTTCGCGATCGACGAGCAGGGCGACACGGTCTTCATGGAGACCCTTGATCCGATATGGGTGTTTCCGAAAGGGAGGAAGATGAAAAGCGGCGACTGGCGGAGATTCTACAAACTCGTCTACAACTTCAACAGAGTCTACCCCTACGCACTCGCAGGCCGGAAGATGATGGCCCAGGTAGACAGCACGATTGCCGCCGACGTGACCAGGCGCTCCCAGCGCAACCGCTACATAAGCGATGTCGAGAAGGAACTCTTCCGTCTGTTCGAGAAAGACATACGCAACATGACCGTCAGCCAGGGCCTGGTGCTGATGAGACTCGTGGACAGAGAGTGCGGCATGAACGCCTACGAGATAATCAAGACCTACGAAAGCGGGTTCGCCGCGAACTTCTGGCAGCTGGTGGCAAGGCTGTTCTCGCAGAACCTCAAGACACGGTACGATCCCGGGCGCAACCCGGAAGACGCGAGGATAGAGGAACTTTGCAAGATATGGGACAGCGGTGGCTGGAACAATTTCTATTACTCGATATTCATGGAGCTGCCCCGCCGGACAGTCATTCAGACGGACTCTCTGAAGAGTGCAGTGAGAAAGTGACCCCGTCGAACACGGCATAGCTCCACCCGCCGTCCATCCAGTCCTTGAGCACGATCAGTCTCGACGCTCCGCCGAGCGGCATGTCGACCGCATCATGCAGATGTCCGAACACAAAGAAATCCACGTGCCGTGAACGCAGCACGCTCTCGGCAAACCGGTACAGAGGCTCGCTTTCACCCCTGAAATGGTACGGTGCATGGCTCCTCCTGTTCGAATTCGACCATCCTCCGCCAATACGGAACGCAATCCATGGATGGAGCAGGGAGAACAGCCGCTGTGCAATACGGTTGCGGAAAAGCCTTATCATCATCGAATATCCGCGCGGAGCCCCGCCGAGCAGGTCACCGTGCCCGAGACAGAATTCCTTGCCGCCGATGCTGAAGAAGCCCGGCTGCTCGAACCTGTGCATTCCCAGGCTCTCGAAAAACGAGAAAGTCCAGATGTCATGGTTTCCAGGGCAGAACCACACCTCCACCCCGGCATCCATTATGGCAATCAGCCTGGCCACCACACGGGCTCCCTCGCGGGGAACGACATCTCGGTACTCGTACCAGAAATCCCAGATATCACCCAGCAGGTACAGCGCACGCATCCTCTCCAGAGGCAGGGCCTTGAGAAAAGACAGGAACCGCTCCTCCCTCTCCGCAGGATCCCGGAACTCAAGCCCGAGATGGACGTCAGAGACAAAATAGACCTCTCTCCTTGACACAGTTCCCATCCGTCACGACAATACGAATATCAGAATCGCGACGACGGCACAGTAGAGCGCGAACCATGAGAGCCTGGCCTTCTTGACAAGAGAGACCATCAGCCTGCAGGCAAGCAGCCCGGAGACGAAAGCAGACACAAAGCCCAGAACGAGCTGGACCGGACCGAGGTGAGCGGTAGCCGCGGCTCCGCCTGAAACTGAAGTCTCCAGCAGCGACAGAGCCTGTTCCCCTATAATGGGGACGAGCACCATGAGGAAAGAGAACTGAGCCATGCTCTCACGCCTGACTCCGCAGATCAGACCGGTAGCTATCGTGGTTCCCGAACGCGAAAGACCCGGCGCAACGGCACACGCCTGGCCCAGGCCTACGACGAAGGCCTGCCACCACGAGATCCCGTTTCGGCTCGTATTCGAGATGTGGACCTTGCGCGTGAAGATATCGGAAAAGCAGAGCAGGGCCGCAGTCACAAGAAGGCAGCACGCAACCACGTGCAGCCCGTCTCCAAAAAGACCCTCGACCTTGTCCTTAAAAAAGAATCCCACCACGGCAACAGGGACCATAGACACGCAAAGCTTCAGGAAATAGTCAGTCTGGTCGTTGTAGCGGAATTTAAGCACCCCCTTCACAAGGTCCCATATCGCATGCCTGAACACCACAATCGTGCTGAGCACCGTGGCGAAGTGGACTGTAACGGTAAAGTCAAGGAAGCCCTCCGGGTCAACCCCGAGCAGATCCCTGGAGATCATCAGATGCCCGCTGCTGCTGACAGGCAGAAACTCGGTCAGGCCCTGGACCAGGCCGAGAACTATTGATTCCCACCATTCCATGCCGAACTACCGTTTTCCGGACTTTTCAAAGCCGCCGAGAATCGCTACGGCCACAATCGCAAGCCCTGCGAGCATGACGACAGGGGCGAGCACCATCCTGCGCCAGCTGAACATGTCATAGTTGAAAACTTCCGGGTCCTGCATGCCGCCGCCGGAAAGGAGCACATAGCCGAAAATGAGCACTGCGACACCCACGATCATGAATTTCAGCCCTCGCGGCGTAACGGCCATCCTGTTGTCGTCCATTTTATACAGAAAGCAATTAATAATACAAGTCGTCCTTTGAGGCGGACACCAGCCTGTTCACAACAAACAAAGTGCTGAGAACGCATATCAGCACCCCGCACGCCAGCACAATGCCGGTAGTCACCAGCAGCGAAAACATGCTGAATACCGAGAAGAGCTGCGGGAACGAGTTCTTCAGAAGTGCGGCCGCCACCCAGATCACCCCTCCGGCAATGACGGCGGAGACAAGGCCCTGGACTGCAGCGTTCCGCAGGAACGGCGCCACGATGAACGAACGGGTCGCACCTACGAGCTTCATAGTATGGATAGTGAAACGCCTGGCGAACACGCTCAGACGCACCATGTTGTTGATGAGCACGAAACTTATGAAAAGCAGCAGCGCGATAAAGACCGCGAACACTGCGGAAATCTTGGCTATGTTCGACGTAAGCAGCTCGACCAGATTCTGGCGCGCGTCTACCTCGTCGACAAGGGGAGACTCCGAGAGCCTTCCCGTCACGAAAGCCAGACTGTCGGGATGGACATACTCAGCTTCCAGAGTGACATCCACAGAGACGGGCACCACCGACGCCTCGAAGACCCCGAGAAAATCCTCTCCCAGCATCTCTTCAAGCTCGGCCTCGCCCTGCTCTCTTGAAATGACGTCGGCCTCACGCACGTACGGCAGAGAACGGACAGACTCGGCATACTCCTCGGCATCGTCCTCATCCGCATCGGACACAAGCACTACGGAGACTTTCATGTTCTCCTTGAGATACCGCGTGACCGCTCCGGCATTGACCAGGACCAGCGAAGCTGCGCCGATGAGCAGCAGCACCAGAGAAATGCTGACTACACTCGACAGATACGCATTTGCAATGCGCCTTCTAATCATCCGGCTGTCCTGTCTGGGCATACTTATCCAATTTCAAATTGTCGTGGCAAAGATAGTGAAATGTCAGACACTTTCTAAAAAAATTTTATTATCTTTGTATTTATGAGTGAGATAAAGCAGAAAATACTCTTCGTCAACTCCGAAATCTACCCATATCTCCCTGAATCGGACATTGCCGACATCGGCCGCTATCTGCCGCAGGGCGTCCAGGAAAGGAAACGCGAGATACGCTCGTTCATGCCGCGGTACGGCATGATAAACGAGAGGAAGAACCAGCTTCACGAAGTCATACGCCTGTCCGGCATGAACCTGATAATCAGCGACGTGGACAGGCCGCTCATAATCAAGGTCGCATCCATATCCTCAGCCAGGATGCAGGTATACTTCATCGACAACGAGGATTACTTCAAGCGCCGCCAGACTTTCTTCGATGAAGACGGAAAGTTCTTCGCCGACAATGACGAGAGGGCGATATTCTTCGCCCGCGGCGTGCTCGAGACAGTCAAGAAACTGCGCTGGGCTCCGGACATCATACACTGCCACGGATGGATTTCCCACCTCGTGCCGGTCTATCTGAAGAAAGCCTACCGCGACGACCCCATTTTCTCGACAAGCAAGATAGTGCTCTCCCTTTACGGAGACACTCCGCATGAGGATTTTGACAGTGCTTTCGCCGAAAAAGCCTGCTTCGGCCCGGTATCCAGGGCGGACATCCCCTTTCTGGAGAAGCCCGATGGCATAAATCTTGCTCTGACTGCCGTCCAGTATTCGGACGGAGTCATTCTCGGCGCCGAAAACATTGACAGGGAAATAATTCAGTATTGCCAGTCAACGGGGCTTCCGCTTTGCGGGTATGACAAAGCCTCGTTCGAAGACGGATCCTACGTGGACAAGTACTGCGATTTTTATGACAAGCTTTAGAAGGAACATCAACTTTGCCGCGGGACTTGCAGTGCTTCTGTGCTGCGCGTCGTGCATAGCTACGGACGACACTCTCGGGACAGACCTGATTCCGATAGACCAGACCTACAAGTTCTACACTGAACGCATACCGATCGAGCAGGTTGAGGTCAGAATGGCGGACAGCCTGTCCGGCTACTCGTCTTCGAGAGTCGTGTTCGGTGCCGTCAGGGACGGCGAGTACGGCCTTACCACCAGATCGAGCGCCATCACCCTTGTCCCCATATTCAGGGACCAGCTGGAAATGGGCGAAAACCCCCAGTTCAAGAGTTTCCGCTTCGCAATAGGGAAAGACACCCTCTCATCCAACAGCGAAGACCAGAGGCGTATCATCCAGAACATCAGGGTGCGTGAACTCGACAAGCCCCTCGATGCAGCAAAGGACTACGACTGCAACAAGCCCCTCGAGCCTTCCGACAGAATAGTAGCCAAAGGCTCTCCGGTATACGACGGCGGTGACTCGCTCGTATTCTACTTCACACGCGAGTACGGCGAGAAGTTCCTGTCACTCACGAGCGAGGACCTGAAGGATTTCGACTCCTACACGAAAAAATTCCCCGGAATATATCTTGACACGGACGAACCTTCATCGGACGGCGGCAGGATCAACCTGTTCTCTCTCCAGCTCGGATATGACACTGATTACCAGTATTTCACGGGCAATTTCGCGAAACTCTACTACAGCGCGGAATTTGACGGAGAGAGGAAAGACACATCGGTCCTCTTCTACTACGGCCCCGCACAGTTCAATGACATAGACTCGCTGCTGACCTCGACGACAAGCGGCAACTTCCCCCAGTATGCGCTGAACCTCACCAGCCAGCAGACACAGGACCGCACCGGATACGCTACGGACAGAATCCAGGTCGAGGGAGGAGGCGGACTCAAGCCGGTAGTCAAGGCCGAGTACCTTATAGACATAGCGAGGCAGGCGATAGAGTCAAAGGGGGCCGATCCCGCACAGACCGTCATCAACAAGGCGTCCCTGGTGTTCCCGTTCGAATTCCCTTCCGACTACCGCGACATGAACTACTGGCCGCAGATACTTTCGCCCACATGCAAACTCGTATCGGAAGATGACGACGAAAACAAGATAGCGACGTTCATCGGCCTCACGGATTCAAGTTCAAGTGACGAGAATCAGGGCGATGTCAACCGTTCCATACTGAACTACGCCCCCGACATCACCTATCATATGCAGGAACTGATAAGGATAGACCGCTCCGACACTGAAGATACCAAGACACAGACACTGCTTAAAGGCGGATACGACGTCTGGCTGCTGATCATGGCCAACGAGAAGATCACGACGACGACAGCGGGGAATCAGGATCTTAGTGACATGTACAACTATCTTGCATACCAGAGCTACTACAACAGCATGTACGGCGGCGGATACTACGGATACGGGTACGGCGGATACGGCAGCTACTATTCGAACTACTACAACTATTCGATGATGGCAGCCTACGCGGCAAGTTCATCCACGAGCACCAGCAACGTGGTCATGCTCGACAAGGACAGGTTCTACAAGGCGACGCTCAACGGACCCGAAAGCCCGGACGGCAGGGTTCCGTATCTGGAACTGACGTTCGCAGTTCCCAATACTGCCGAATAACACGGAGGCAGAACCACAAACGGCAGGAGCCACCGGGTACAGAAGGAATAAAAAGAAGAGGGAGGAACCATCAGGCTCCTCCCTCTTTTAATTACCGTATGTGGCTGAAATTAAGAAAGCTTCTCTGCTACCTTGTCGCAAGCATCCTTTACAGTAACGATTGAACTGGTCTCCTCATCAGGAATCTTGATGCCGAAAACCTTCTCGAACTCCATAAGAAGCTCAACCGTATCAAGAGAGTCAGCACCGATATCGTTGGTGAAGCTTGCGTTCTCCGTCACTACTGAAGGCTCAACGCCGAGCTTGTCAACGATGATAGCCTTTACTTTTTCAAAGATTTCAGAATACTCCATAACGTTAGATATTAAGTTTTATTAGTACATTCACTCCAAAAGTGGCTGCAAATTAACGAAAAAAAATCCTAAAATCCAAATAGACATGGCGATGCATGTCCATAAATGTCATGCAGACTGCGCGGCAGGCCTGCTGAGGCGCAGCCAGATGCGCAGACCGTTCAGAGAATTGAGCAGATAGAAAGAGTACTTTACAAGGTAGATCACGGCAAATGAATCTCCATGCGAAGAACTCAGTTCTACCGACCACATTAGTACTGAGGCGACATTGACGCCTATCCAGAAAATCCACTGTTCCATGTAGGCCATGGACATCAGCAGCTGACCCAGGATATTGCATACGGTCGAAAACGCATCCGCAATGATGCCGAGCTTGAGGACAGAAGTCGCGACATCACCAGAGACTGTCGGATCTGCAGTACCGGACACCTTGTACAGAATAAAATAACACAGGGCGAGCCCTGCAAGAAAGGCGGCGGAACACAGCAGCCTGGCCGAAGACGACAGACGGCGCGCATGTGGCCTGAGATGAGATCCGGCACCCCTCATCCTCCACTGGAAAAAGCCGACGAACTGCATCGGGACAAAATACAGCAGATGGAGTGCGGCGTTCCCGTATTTCCCGCTCATAAGGCACATTACGCCGTAGATTCCCACGTCGAACAGACCGAAAAGGAAAGTCATGATCTTGGCGTTGGCCGAACAGACGGTGCTCAGCACTCCCATCAGGGAGCCGAAAGCCGCTACAATAAGCAGGGCCTGCCCGCTGTCGGCATCCCTGAGTTCAAGCAGCGTCATCACTGCCATGACAAGTGTCATCCCAGCAAGGATGAAAATGTTGAACCACTTGTTGAATCTGTCGTTAGCTGTCATTTCTCAGTTGTTTTTGGATTCTAATAGCCAGTGTCCGCCCGACAAGAGCCTCGAGTTCCTCGACCGAAGCCTCGGCGATACGCGCCACGCTTCCGAAATGCATGAGCAGTCTCTGCTCTGTCTGTTCCCCTACTCCCCTGATATCCGTAAGGGCGGAATGCAGGGCAGACTTGCTGCGCAACGAGCGGTGGAATGTTATTCCGAAACGGTGAGCCTCGTCACGTATACGCTGAAGGAGCTTCAAAGCCTGAGAGTTTCTGTCCAGGAACAGGGGGTATGGGTCTCCGACACGGATAACCTCCTCCAGGCGCTTGGCCAGGCCGATGACAGTCATCCTGTCCTGGATGCCGAGTTCGCATATCGCCTGATATGCGAAATCAAGCTGCCCCTTCCCGCCGTCAATCACAACGAGCTGCGGCAGATCGTCCGGAGCCTCCTCCAGCATACGGGCATACCTGCGGTTCACCACCTCCTTCATGGAAGCATAGTCATTCGCCCCGACAACAGTCTTTATCTTGAATTTGCGGTAGTCCTTCTTGAAGGGTTCCGCATTGCGGAAGACAACGCACGACGCGACGGGATTCGTACCCTGGATATTGGAGTTGTCAAAACACTCCATATGTACCGGCAGCTCCTTCATGCCTATCGCCTTGCGCAGTTCATCCAGGACCGCGGCCCTGAACTCGTCAGGGTTCGTGTGTTCCCTCTGCCGGAGCGAGTTGAAGCGGAATTCCCTCGCATTCTTGTCGCTGAGTTCCAGCAGCGAAAGCTTGTCACCTCTGGCAGGAATCCGGAACTGGACTCCGGGGAAGTCGACATCAGGCCTGAAAGGCACGATCACCTCCTGGCTCAGAGCCCCGAACTTTGAGGCAATCTCGGCAATGAACTCGCTGAGCACTGCTTCCCGAGACTCCTCGATATTCATCTTGAACCCGAGATTCAGGGACTGGATGACGGCGCCGCCCTTAATGCGGAGGAAATTGCCGAAACCCTCCGACGCGTCGAACACCAGGGAAAAGACGTCGACGTCCCGGTCGCCGGCCGCCGTAATGACAGACTTCGAATAATGGCTCTGAAGGGCTTCGATCCTGTCTTTGTACATCTGTGCCTTCTCGAACTCGAGATTCCCGGCCGCCTCCGCCATCAGAGCCTTGTAATTGCGTATAACGCCTCCAAGTCCACCGCTCAGGAGTCTCACGATCTCGTCTATCCAGAGCGAGTACTCCTCCCGTGACACGCCACCGACGCAGCACCCACGACACCGGCCCAGATGCATGTCAAGACAGGGCCTGAACTTGTGTCTCAGCACGGCATCTGATGTGATATTGTATTTGCAGCTGCGCAGCGGATAGCTGTTCTCGAGAAACTCAAGCAAGGCACGGGCATGCATCACGGAACTGTACGGACCGAAATACCTGGCCTTTCCCTTCTGGATCCTGCGTGTCAGATATATCCTCGGGAACTCCTCGTCGCTGACGCATATCCACGGATATGTCTTGGAATCCTTCAGCAGGATATTGTAGCGGGGCTTGTACTGCTTGATGAGATTGTTCTCAAGAAGAAGCGCGTCAGCCTCAGTGTCGACGACAGAATACTGTACGTCGGCGATTTTCGAGACAAGGACCCTGGTCTTCGTGTTCAGCCTGTCGGCAGAGACGAAATACTGCGCAACACGCTTGTTCAGATCCTTAGCCTTGCCGACATAAATCACAGTTCCCTCGGAGTTGTAGTATCTGTACACTCCGGGGGAATGTGGCAAAAGCGCTATCTTGTCTCTAACGTCCAAGTGCCTCTGAAACTGCCTGCTCGATAGCCGTTCCTCTGAGATCACGCTTGAGGATGGTTCCGTCAGGACCGATCAGCATGATATGGGGAATGCCTTCGATACCGTAGATGTCAGTCGGGATCTGATTGGCGTTGATGATCTGGTTCCAGACAATTCCATGCTCGGCAGCAGCAGCCTTGGTATCCTCAGGGTCATCCCATACAGCTACGCTGAGTACATCGAAGTCGTCACCCTTGTATTTTTCGTAGACGGCGGCGATGTTGGGAATCTCCTCCTTGCAGGGGGTGCACCAGCTTGCCCAGAAGTCAACCAGCACGTACTTTCCGTTGCCGACATAGTCGGAGAACTTGACAGTGCTGCCCTCAGGGTCGTTCTCGTCCTGCACGACGGTGAAGTCGGTGAACTTCTGCCCCTCGGCCGTAGCCTTCTTTGCGGAGAGCGCATTCTTGAGGTTGGTCACGAGCTCCAGAGAGGCCGCGTCTCCCTTCAGGGAAGAAAGCACAGACTCAAGCTCTTCGGCATCCAGCAGGAAGGCGACGTTCTCGAGAACGGCTGACGCAGCCTCTCCGGAATCGCTGTTCTTCTTGAGGAATTCCACACCGGTCTTCGCGAATTCGTCAGTACTGGTCTCATAGAGATCCTCGAGTTTCTCCATCTTGGCGTCATCGGTAAGTGTAGAATCATTCTGGATAGCCATGGCGCTCTCGTTGTATGAGTTCATGAACTCGGTGCACCATGCACGATAGTCATCAAGAGTCTTGATGTTGGACTTGCATGCCACTGCGACAAACATCAGGCACGCTGCCAGATAAATGTATCTTTTCATTCTGTAATGTGTTTGGATTCAAAAAAAACCGGTTCCGCTGGCGCGGAGCCGGTCGTAAATATAGCAATTTTATTCAAATTACTTCTGGTTGTCCCGGCGTGAACGACGGTCGTCCCTGCGGGGACGGCGGTCTGAACGTCCGCCGCGGTTCGAACCTGCAGCCTGCGCATTGGCAGCCGAAAGTGCGGCAGGAGTGAGATCCTGCTTTCCGTAACGCTCACCGTTGCAGATCCACACCTTGATTCCAAGAGTGCCGACCTTGGTATGTGCAACCGCGAGGGCGTAGTCGATGTCCGCACGGAAAGTATGCAGAGGGGTACGTCCCTCCTTGAACATTTCGTTGCGTGCCATTTCAGCGCCGCCAACACGTCCGCTGATGAGAACCTTGATTCCTTCGGCGCCGACCCTCATCGTGTTTGCAATCGCCATCTTGATCGCCCTGCGGTAAGACACACGGCCTTCGATCTGGCGGGCGATGCTGTCCGCAACGATGTTCGCGTCAACCTCGGGACGCTTTACCTCATAAATGTTGATCTGGACATCCTTCTTGGTGACCTTCTTGAGCTCTGCCTTGAGCTTGTCAACCTCGGTGCCGCCCTTGCCGATAATGAAACCGGGACGTGCAGCATAGATTGTGACAGTAATGAGCTTGAGGGTCCTCTCGATGATGATCCTGCTGAGGCTTGCCTTGGCCAGACGGTTTGCGAGATACTTGCGGATCTCGTAGTCCTCGGCTATCTTCTCTGCATAGTTACCACCGCACCAGTTAGAGTCCCAACCACGGGTGATACCGATTCTGTTGCTGATAGGATTTGTTTTCTGTCCCATATTACTTATTCTCTACTGGTTGTTTTACGTCAAGGATGACGGTAACGTGGTTGGAACGCTTGCGGATGCGGCCGGCCCTGCCCTGAGGACAAGGGCGTATGCGCTTGAGCATGCGTCCGCCGTCGACCATGATGGTCTTGACATAGACGTTTCCGTTGTCCAGTTCCTTTGTCTTGTCCGGGTTCTTGGCCTCCCAGTTGACAATTGCACTGCGGAGGAGCTTCTCCAGACGTCCTGAAGCCTCCCTCTTGGAGAACTTCAGAAGATCGAGGGCGCGGTTGACCTCAACACCGCGTACCGTATCGGCCACGAGACGCATCTTGCGCGGTGAGGTAGGCACGTCATTCAGCTTGGCAACAGCTGTAACCTTCTTCTCCGCCTTGAGGCGTTCAGCCATGAGTTTTTTACGCTTTCCCATAATGATTACTTCTTATTGTTACCTGAATGACCTCTGAACGTACGTGTAGGTGCGAATTCGCCGAGCTTGTGGCCTACCATCTGCTCCGTGACATATACAGGAATGAACTTGTTCCCGTTGTGTACGGCTATGGTGTGGCCGATGAAGTCAGGAGAAATCATGCTGGCGCGTGACCAGGTCTTGACCACCTCCTTCTTCTTGCTACCGTTATTCATAGCAAGAATCCTCTTTTCCAGGGCCTCCTGGATATATGGACCTTTTCTTAAAGAACGACTCATAATCTCTAAAGTTTAATTCCTGTTATTTTTTCCTTCTCTCAATGATGAACTTGTTGGAAGCAGCCTTAGGATTACGTGTCTTGTAGCCCTTTGCAGGAAGTCCCTTGCGTGAGCGAGGATGTCCTCCGGAGGCACGTCCTTCACCACCTCCCATCGGGTGGTCTACAGGGTTCATGACAACACCTCTGTTGTGAGGACGGACACCGAGCCAGCGCTTGCGGCCGGCCTTTCCGTGGCTTTCCAGATTGTGGTCTGCATTTGAGACGACACCGACCGTCGCACGGCATGATACAAGCACCATGCGGGTCTCGCCGGAAGGAAGGCGGAGTACCGCGTGGTTGCCCTCGCGTGCCGCGAGCTGTGCAAACGTACCGGCAGAGCGGGCCATGGCCGCACCCTGTCCGGGACGGAGCTCGATGTTGTGGACGAGCGTGCCGACAGGAATTTCACCTAGGGGAAGGCAGTTGCCCACCTCGGGAGCGACTCCGCTGCCTGAAGCGATCACCTGACCTACCTTGAGTCCCTGGGGAGCGATGATATATCTTTTCTCGCCGTCTTCATACTGGACGAGCGCGATGCGGGCACTGCGGTTAGGATCATACTCGATCGTAAGAACGGTAGCCTTGCAGTCGTCCTTGTCGCGGCGGAAATCGATGATACGGTACATTCTCTTGTGTCCGCCACCGATATAACGCATGGTCATCTGACCTGTATTGTTGCGTCCGCCCGTGCTCTTGAGAGGCTCCAGCAATGATTTCTGAGGTTTCTTGGCGGTGATTTCGGCAAATGCGCTTATCACCTTGTTTCTCTGTCCGGGGGTAACCGGTTTGAATTTTCTTACTGCCATTGTCTGTCCCTCCCTTAAATGTTAGCGTAGAAATCGATCTTGTCTTCGCCGGAAAGGGTGACGTATGCCTTCTTGAAATGGTTCATGCGTCCACGGAGCATACCTGCCTTTGAGTAGCGGCTCTTCCTCTTTCCGTGATAATTGACCGTGTTGACATCGGCAACGGAGACATTGTACATCTTCTCCACTGCCTCCTTGATCTGAAGCTTGTTGGCCTTACGGTCCACGATAAAGCCGTAACGGTTCAACTTTTCGCCCTGAGCCGTCAGCTTCTCTGTTACTATTGGCTTAATGATAATTTCCATCTCTGTGTCCTTTTAGCGCATATTCCTCTGTGCAAGGATATCCTGCACACCGTCTATCAGAACGAGCTTGTTCGCGTTCATGATGGCGTAGGTGTTGATTTCGTCAACGCAGATGACATTCACATAGGGAAGGTTGCGTGATGAAAGATAGATGTTGTTAGAATTCTCGGGAAGCACGTAGAGAACCTTGCGGTCGCCGGCCTTGATGGCAGCGGTGATGTTGATCAGTTCCTTTGTCTTCGGAGCCTCCATCGTGAAAGGTTCAAGCATGATGATGGAGTTCTCGGTAGCCTTGTATGACAGGGCGGACCTGCGTGCAAGAGCCTTGAGCTTCTTGTTCAACTTGTTGCGGTAGAGACGGGGCTTCGGTCCGAAAACGCGGCCGCCGCCTACGAAAATATTGGACTTGAGACTGCCGTGACGTGCACCGCCGCCGCCTTTCTGGCGTCCGAGCTTCTTGGTGCTGTGGGCATTCTCGCTACGGTCTTTGGTCTTGGCATTGCCATGGCGCTGGTTGGCGAGATACTGGATCACGTCAAGATAGATAGCATGGTCATTGGGCTGGATGCCGAAAACACTCTCCTCGAGGGTCACGTTCTTTCCGGAAGGAGTTCCGTCAATCTTCAAAACTGGTAACTGCATAATCCTAAGCCTCCAAAATTACATAAGAACCCTTGGCTCCGGGAACGGAACCTTTCACTACTACGAGATTGTTCTCAGGGATGACCTTTACAACCTGAAGGTTCGCGACCTTGACCCTGTCGTTTCCCATACGGCCCGCCATGCGCATTCCGGGGAGCACGCGTGAAGGCCATGAAGACGCACCCATTGAACCGGGGTGACGAAGGCGGTTGTGCTGGCCGTGGGTCTGACCGCCCACACCGGCGAATCCGTGACGACGGACAACGCCCTGGAAACCCTTACCCTTTGAAGTACCGGTAACGTCCACGAAAGCCACGTCCTCAGTGAAGACATCGGCCACGGTGAACACGTCACCAAGCTTGGGATCTCCGGCAAAATCCGCCTTGAACTCGACGAGCTTGCGCCTCGGAGTAATCCCTGCCTTTTTGAAATGCCCCATAAGAGGCGCGCTGGTGTGCTTTTCTGTCGTTTCGTCATAGGCAAGCTGTACAGCGGCATAGCCATCCTTTTCTACTGTACGGAGTTGCGTGACAACGCACGGACCAGCCTCGATAACGGTGCATGGTATGTTCTTGCCATCGGCACCGAAAACGGAAGTCATTCCGATTTTCTTTCCAATCAATCCAGGCATTGGTTTGATAATTAATTGTTTATAAAACTTTTTTAGCTACCGCGCAAAAACGCGGGCTGCAAATATACGATTTATTTCTCCAAATTCCAAACAGTTGGACAAGGTAGACAGACATGGCCAAGGTTGTATATAGAGGATTTTTTGCTAATTTTGCAATACTCAACTTAAGGCGCGGCCACGGGAGCATGATGGGATTTTTGAACTTCACACTTATAGACCTTCTGGACATCCTGATGGTCGCCCTGATCATATTCCTGGCATTCCGCTGGATCAGGGGGACTTCGGCGATAAACATATTCATCGCGATAATAATCGTGCTGCTGGTGCAGATACTGGCCTCGGCGATAGGCCTGAAGATGATATCCTCGATAATAGGGACTCTCATAGATGTCGGTGCAGTCGCGATAATAGTGATATTCCAGCCGGAGATACGCCGCTTCCTGAACTCCGTCGGGCGCAAGGCTGGGGACACCCTTGAAAAACGGCCCATGCTCAAGAAGATATTCGTCAGGGGCGCCGCAGACACGGTCGCGACCAGGGACATAGCAGAAATCGCCCAGGCATGCAAGGAAATGTCCGACCAGAAGACGGGAGCCCTGATCATTATCAGGAAGAGAGACGTCCTCGAGGACATCATCGAGACCGGCGACACGATAGACGCCAGGATCAGCTGCCGCCTCATAATGAACATCTTCTTCAAGAACTCGCCGCTGCATGACGGGGCCATGATAATAGGAGACGGAAGGATAATCGCGGCGAGATGCACCCTGCCAATAACCGAGAGGACCGACCTACCGGCAAGGCTTGGCATGCGCCACAAGGCGGCCGTCGGCATATCCGAACAGAGCGACGCCGACGTCGTCGTCGTCAGCGAACAGACCGGAAGGATCTCGTTCGTGCGCGGCGGAAAGATCAAGACAATCGACAGCATCAACAACCTGAAACTGCTATTGGGAGAAAAAGCATAATGACGGACAGACAACTTGAAAGCCGGCTCGGCTTCGACAAGATTCGCAAGATGATTTCCGACTGCTGCATGACGGACTATGCCGCCGACAGGGTCGAGAGGGAGGAGTTCTCGCACGATGCTGCGCAGATCTCCGAGAGGCTTGCCCTTACCGACGAGATGAGGCTGATCATGATGTTCGAGGACAGCTTCCCCACGACAGGCTACATCGACGCGATCCCGTTCCTGGAATCGCTGCAGAAGCCCGGCAGCACCATCGACGTGCTTTCACTTGGAAAGCTCAAGACAATTACCGAGACCATGCGCAAGCTGGTGCACTTCTTCGGTTCCGTCAAGGACGGAGTCTACCCGCGCCTTAAAAGGATGGCCTCGCACGTCTGCACATATCCGGAAGTCCAGAAACGCATAGACGACATACTCGACAAATACGGAGACATCCGTGACACCGCTTCCGACACCCTTCTGTCTATACGCAACAGCATACGCACCAAGGAGGGAGCCATATCAAAAAGGGCGGCGGCCATACTGCGCCAGGCCCAGGCCGACGGATACGCCGACCAGGACGCAAGCGTCAATGTGCGTGACGGGAAATACCTCATACCGGTCAACAGTTCTGCGAAGAGGAAAGTACAGGGCTTCGTCCACGACGAGTCGGCGTCCGGGAAGACGACGTTCATGGAGCCTGCCGAAATAATCGAGCTCGAGAACGAGATCAGTTCCCTGAGGTTCGACGAGAGCCGCGAAATCCAGAGGATACTCCTCGCATTCTCCGATTTTCTCAGGCCTTACCTGCCTGAACTCATTTCAGGCTCGAGATTCGTCGGGGAGACGGATTTCCTTATGGCAAAGGCAAAGACGGCCCTGGACTTCATCGCCGGCATGCCGGTAATATCCACCGACGGCAGCCTGAGCCTGAGGAAGGCCAGACATCCCCTGCTCGAGAAGGCCCTGAGATCTGAAGGGCGGCAGATTGTCCCCCTGACGATATGCCTCACCGACAGGAAACGCATTCTGCTGATTTCCGGTCCGAATGCCGGAGGCAAGTCGGTATGTCTCAAGACAGCCGGGCTGCTGCAGTACATGTTCCAGTGGGGAATGCTGATACCCACATCGGAAACTTCCGAACTCCCGGTATTCGACAGGATCTTCGTCAGCATCGGAGACAACCAGAACATTGAGAACGACCTGAGCACATACAGCTCCTTCCTTGCCGACATGACGCAGATGCTCTCATGCGCCGACGAGCGGACACTCGTGCTGATCGACGAATTCGGCTCCGGCACCGAACCGGCTGCAGGAGGGGCCATAGCCGAATCCATACTCGCCGAAATCGACCGCAGAGGCGTCTACGGAGTCATAACGACACACTACACCAACCTCAAGCTATATGCATCGGGAGCCGACACGAGAGTCGTCAACGGAGCCATGCTGTATGACTCTTCGCGCATCGCCCCCCTGTTCAAGCTCGAGATAGGACTCCCGGGCAACTCGTTTGCGTTCGAGCTCGCCAGGAAGATGAAGCTCCCGGAGCCTATAGTCAAGGACGCAGAGAACAGGGCCGGAGAAGAGTTCGTGGGCATAGAGCGCAACCTGCGCAGGATAGCCAGGAACCGCCGGGCTCTGGACGAGAAGCTCCAGAAAGTCAAGAACAGCGACAAGACCCTGTCCGGACTCACCGAGAAGTACCAGAAAGAACTCGAAGACATCAAGAAAGTCCGCGAAGACATAATAAACCAGGCGAAGGCCGAAGCCCAGGAGATAGTGAAGGGTGCAGGCCGCCAGGTAGAGAAGACCATACGGGACATCCGGGAGGCCCAGGCGGAAAAGACCCAGACCAAGGCGGCCAGGGCGGAACTGCAGGGCTTCCTCGAGGCAATCCAGCAGCACAAGGACAAGGAGAGCAAGGCGCGGGAGGAATACATCGACCGTAAGCTCAGCCAGCTCAGGAAGCGCAACGCAAGAAGGACGGCCACGCAGGAGACGCAGGCAAAGTCCGCTCCGCTGAAGGTAGGCGAAAAAGTAAGGATCCTGGACAACGGGATGGTCGGCGAAGTCTCGAAAGTCAGCACCCGCAGCATAACCATCATAGTCGGGAACATCACAAGCACGATGTCCCCTGACAAGGTCGAGAGGATATCTTCCAACGAATTCAGGGAGGCCACACGCAAGGCGGCCGCACAGCGGCCGTCCTCAGGCGGAGACTCGGCAATCACGGAACGCAAGCTGAACTTCTCGCCCGAACTTGACATAAGGGGAGAAAGGCTCGCGGACGCCCTCAACATAGTCACGAGATACATCGACGACGCCATCATGCTCAACATGGAGAGTGTCAGAATCATACACGGCAAAGGCACCGGAGTGCTCCGCGAGGAGATCCAGAAATACCTGAAGACCATTCCGGGAATCAGCGTCAGCGACGAAGACATACGCAACGGAGGCGCAGGTGTCACAATAGTCAGACTGTCATGAGACAGGACACACGGCTGACCGGCAGAAAGGGAGAAGAGTACGCCGAGCGCTATCTGCTGGGGCTCGGACACCGCATCGTGGCACGGAATTGGAGATGTTCGCACCTGGAACTCGACATCGTGAGCATCGAGGGAGGCACCCTGCACATTGTCGAGGTCAAAAGCAGGATCATTCCGGCCATGACACCTCCTCATGCAGGCATTACAGCCGCCAAGAAGCGCAGGATGGTCACGGCGGCCAAGGCTTTCCTCAACTCGCCGCTCAGGAAGACACTGCCCGCAGACCTCGAAGTGAGTTTCGACGCGATAACGGTGCTCATTGACGGGTCCGACTTTGAAATAGAATACTATCCACAAGTTTTCATACCACTATATGCTTAATAACCATTCATACTGCATAATCATGGCCGGAGGAGTCGGCTCACGCTTCTGGCCAATAAGCAGGTCAGACAGGCCGAAACAGTTCCTTGACCTGACGTCAGCCGGGAATTCCCTGCTGAGACTCACATACGAGAGGACCAGAGACCTCGTCCCCGACGAGAACATCTATGTCGTCTCTCTCGACAGATACCATGAACTTGTCCGCGAAGAGCTTCCGGAACTCAAGGAAGAGAACCTGCTTCTCGAACCCTACAACCGCGACACGGCCCCGTGCCTGGCATTCGCAACCTACACGATACTCAAGCGGGACCCTCTTGCCGTGTGCCTCGTCATGCCGTCAGACCAGATGATAGGCGACCACGAGGAATTCAACAGGATAATCGCAAACGCATTCTCATATGCAGCAGGCACCGACGCGCTGATAACAATCGGCGTCGTCCCGACCAGGCCGGACACCAACTTCGGATATATCCAGATGGTGGAAGACGGCCGCGGCGAGGACAGGCCCGTCAAGGTCAAGACTTTCACCGAGAAGCCGGACGAGGAACTCGCCAAGGTCTTCATTGACACGGGAGAATTCCTGTGGAACACGGGAATATTCATATGGAAGGCCATCGAGATAAAGAAAGAGCTCGAGCTGCACATGCCCGAAATCACCAGGCTGTGGGACGGATGGCAGGAGATGCTGGGATCCGAGGGCCAGAAGGCTTTTCTGGAAAGGATCTACACCGACATGCCGAGGGCGTCGATAGACTATGCACTGATGGAAAGGACAGACAACGCCTGGGTGTATCCGGCAAAGTTCAGCTGGGCCGACATCGGCAACTGGGATTCGCTGTACGACTGCCTTTCAGGACATGACAGCAACGGCAACGCCATGAGCATACGCGACAAGAGCCTGGTCAACGAATGCAGGAACAACATAGTCTACTGCGACAAGCCCGGGAAGCTCCTGGCCCTGCGCGGCCTTGAGGACTTCATAGTCATCAACACCCCGGACGTGCTGATGATATGTCCCAGGGACGTAAAGAAGCTCAAGGAATTCCTATCGCAGCTTGCCATGCCGGAATTCGAAGAATACAGATAGAGATGGATTACGAAAGGCTGTACGCACAGGACGTGCATAACTTCATGCGCTCCCCTGTCAGGGACATCTTCAGAAAGGTAGACCTCAACTCGATATTCTCCTTCGCCGGAGGATATCCCAACCCGGTAACCTTTCCGATCCGGGAAATAGAAGCCATAAGCGGCTCCGTACTTGAAAGATACGGGGCCGCGGCATTGCAGTACGGTGCCACCCAGGGACTTACCAGGCTGCGCGAAGTCATTGCGGAACGCTATTCAGTCCCCGTCGGCAATGTCCAGATAGTGACCTCGTCCCAACAGGGAATCGACGTGTGCACCAGGATACTTGCAGACCCTTCGGACATTATCCTGACATCCGACCCCACTTATCTCGGCGCACTGCAGTCATTCAGGTCATACAGGGCCAGAGTCGTGGCGCTCAAGTCCTACGATGCGGCAGACTGCGGAGTCGCCGAAGACCTGCTCTCTAAAGCAAAGTTCTGCTATGTGATTCCGGATTTCCAGAACCCGACAGGCCAGACCATGACTCTCGCCCAGCGGCTCTCGCTCATAGAACTCTCACGCAGGTACGGCTTCCTGATAGTGGAAGACAGCCCGTACAGGGAACTGCGGTACTCCGGCGAGCCGGTAGCGTCAATCTACTCCATGGCACCGGAGAGGACCCTGCACCTGGGAAGCTTCTCCAAGATTTTCGCCCCGGGCTTCAGACTGGGATGGGTGATAGGCCCTGAAGAAGTGCTTGACAAGATTTATGTCTGCAAACAGTCTCTGGACCTGTGTCCGCCGGTGCTTGACCAGTACATCGCCGCAGAATTCATGGGCAGCGGCGCACTCGACAGCAACCTTGCGAAAAGCATAGACTACTATCGCGACAAGCGGGACCACATGCTCTCCCTGCTGTCAAGGTACATGCCTGAAAACGTGACATGGACACATCCCGAAGGAGGGCTTTTCCTGTTTCTCACCCTTCCTGACGGAATTGACACCGTCAGACTCTACGACAAGGCACTCACCGCCGGAGTCGCCTATGTCGCAGGGTCTTTCTTCTATGTCGACGGGAGCCACCGCAACACCATGCGCCTGAACTTTTCGTTCCTCGACAAGCCGAGGATGGAGCAGGGGGTCAGGATACTCTCGTCACTGCTTGACGTACGCTGAATTCCTGATGTCGAGATACGCGGATTCAGAATCCAGGCAGATGCTGTAGTGTATGTCATTCGTGACGAAGCCTACGGTCAGAGTCTGCCCCGGTGAGGGCATGCCGTTCTGCTCGAGGTAGTCAACGGCAAGCTCCGCTTTCTCGAATTCCACATCCTCCGTGTCCTCTCCATCGGTGACCAGGGCCGCGCTCTCGAATTTGCCGAGCTTCAGGTCTCCATCGGCGTTCTCCACATAACTTTTCCAGAAAGACTGCATCGCCTCAGGGGAACCGGCATCCAGAGGAGTGACATTTATGTTTCTGACACGCGTGCTCTCCACATCGGCGAAGACTGTGAAGTCTACCCTGTTTCCGAGCACGTCGGAAGCATCGTCGAGCGTGGTGCTCTTGAGTTTCTCTTCCGAAACGACGGTCGAAAGAATGAAGTTCTCGTTCCGTACTGTCTCATAGTCGGAATAGAGGATCTCTCCGGCCGTATCGTAATGTACCGTGACATGGGAGGCGGATATGAGCAGCGCGCTGGCCCTGTCCTCATAAATCGGCACCATGACAGTCTTGTCCGGGACATACTCGAATACCGCGCACACGAACAGCCCGTCAGAGCCGTCGACACCTATCATCTCATCAAGTTCGGATATGCTTCCGACAACACCGACCTCTTCCGAGGTCCTGAACTTACCGCAAACGAAGCTGCCCAGGCCGGACATCCCTGCTCCGGCAGTATAATAGTCCCACAGCTTCCTGCCGTAAGTGCCGTAGTCGACAGGCTGGGCGAGGATCTTGGCGACGTTGCCCTCATAGTCGGAAGTGACGAATATGTTCAGGTCAACCTGCTGCCCGTCAATGTCGCCCAGACCGTTCAGCACGACAACGCCGTCGGCCATGTTGGTCGCGAAAATATAGTCTGCGTTTTTCTCCACGAATTCGGAAAAGGGCCTGCCGATTTCCCCGGCCATGGCGTCGCTGTCAAAATCAATCGAGACGACAGACCTCTCGGGTGTCTTGTTGCACGACACGGCAAGAGCTGAAAAAAGCATCACCAGCGATGCGGTCATCAATCTTGTGGTTTTCATATTGTCATAAGAATTTATAGATTAACTTGAGAATGTATCCATTCAGCCGGGCCTGTAAGCCTGACAGAGACAAACCTTGCCGGGTTGCAGGCACTCCCCTCCCTGACAAAATCCACTGTCAGGGTGTCGCGGCGTGCATGGACGGTCTTGCGGAAACTCCCGCACGAAGGATGCGGGCTCTCCAGTTCCGACGCCACCGCCGACGCTACTATTCCTGTGCCGCAGGCAAGTGTCTCGGCCTCTACCCCCTTCTCGAAGGTACGCACCTTGAGCGATCCGTCCGGGAGCACCGACACGAAGTTCGCGTTGGCTCCCTGAGGCGAGAACACGGGATCGTGACGATACCTGCGACCGAGAGCGTCGACATCCAGGGCCTCGACGTCATCGACGAAACGCACGAAATGCCTGGTCCCGGTATCGAGGAACCATCCGTCAAGCACCCGGCGGAATTCCGAGACATCCCTCATCCCAAGACACACGGTGTACAAATCAGCGTCTCTTGAGACAACAGAAGCCGTGTGAAGCCCGTCAGGTGCATCGAAACGCAAGGTCTTCCCGTCTGTGGGACGGATACCGAGCCTGTCCGCAAAGGCGGCTATGCACCGGCCTCCATTGCCGCACATCATTCCAGAGGATCCGTCAGGATTGAAGAACTCCATTCTGAAGTCGGACGAATCCGAGCCGGACAGAATCATCAGTCCGTCAGAGCCCACCGTTCCGTCTGCAGACACAAAACCGTCCCTGCGGCTGCACAGAGCACGGATGACGGCAGGGTCGCGGTATTCCGACACGTCAGACACGCGCCCGTCAACGACTACGAAGTCATTGCCGGCGCCTGAATATTTTTCCAGCACGCTCATCTCAGCATATCTTCAAGGGCTACCGAACCCGCAGTCTTCTCGTCCCGATACTTGACTATCACGGGGCAGTAAAGAGAAACTCCCGAGCCGGCTGCCGGCCCTCTGGAGACGGGTTTGCTTCCGGACACGACAACCGCTCCCTGTGGCACCTCTACCCTTCCGTCAGCATTCCGGGCAAGAAACTCTCCCTTCGTGGCGTCAAAGATCGCCGTCGAAGACGTGATGATCACCCCGGAGGCCACTACAGCCCCGCTGCGCACTATTGTACCTTCATAAATACCGCAGTTCCCGCCGATGAACGCACCGTCCTCGATTATCGTAGGCATCGCGCCTGCCGGCTCGAGGACTCCGCCGATCTGAGTTGACGCGGAGATGTGGATATGCTTGCCGACCTGGGCGCAGGAACCTATCGTGACATGGCTGTCCACCATGGTACCCTCATCCACGAACGCGCCGACATTGATATATGAAGGAGGCATGACAATGGCTCCGGGAGCAACGTACGCGCCTCGTCTTATCGATGTCCCGCCAGGGACTATCCTCACTCCGTCGGAGAGCGAGAATTTTCTTACAGGATAACTGTCCTTGTCGAAGAACGGGAACTGTCCTTCGCTCATCTCGCACATGGCGCCGAGCCTGAACCCTGCAAGTATGAC
This sequence comes from uncultured Bacteroidales bacterium, assembly GCA_944323775.1. Lineage (GTDB taxonomy): Bacteria > Bacteroidota > Bacteroidia > Bacteroidales > UBA932 > Cryptobacteroides. The sequence goes on along the minus strand of CALUTT010000018.1, from coordinate 25,709 downwards.
TTCCTTGACCCAGGTGTTTACCTTCCACTGGCCACCGACCTTTTCGGCGACACGCAGCTGCCCCGCCTCGAGGGCAGACATGACTTCATTGAATCTTTCGAGCGTCACTTCCATAATTCTGCCAGTATTTCCTTCATCAGTTCCACGGTTGAGTCGGTCGCCCTGCTGAGCGGGAGACGGACCTCATCCGACATCAGGCCCAGAAGCGACATCGCCGCCTTGACCGGGACAGGATTCGACTCCACGAAACAGGCCTTGAAAAGCGGGAAAAGCCTGTGGTGCAGCTTCCTTGCATCGGACAGCCTGCCCTCAAGCATCGCCGAGGTCATCGCAGTCACCTCGGAGGGAGCGACATTGGAAGCCACGCTGATCACTCCTGAAGCTCCCGCCGCCATCAGGGCTATCGTCATGTCATCATCTCCGCTCAGGACCGAAAAACCTTCAGGCGCATTCATTATTATCTCGCTGACCTGAGAGAAATTTCCGGAAGCCTCCTTCGTGGCAATGATGTTCGGGCACTCCCTCGCCAGCCGCACAGCGGTACGGGCCGTCATGTTCGCTCCGGTCCTCCCTGGCACATTATATATCACCACAGGAGCCGGGCTCGCCTCTGCGACAGCCTTGAAATAAGCGTACTGCCCTTCCTGGGTCGGCTTGTTGTAGTACGGCACGACTACCAGGAAGGCATCCGCCCCGCAATCGGAAAGCAGAGCGATATTGTCCAGAGTACCGGCAAGCGAATTCGTACCCACCCCGGCGACAATCACCGTATCCGGAGCGAGTTCCCTCGTAAGCCTGAGAAGCCTGCGCTTCTCTTCCGCAGAGAGGGTAGGAGTCTCACCGGTCGTGGCGAGCGGCACAAGAAAATCCACGCCGCATTCCAGCTGTCTCATGACAGCCTTACGATAGGCGCCGTAATCCACCTCACCTTCAACGAAAGGCGTAACCAGCGCCGTTCCGCATCCTTTAAGCATATCCTTGGTCATAGTATCAGATCCTTGAATTCAAATATTCCTTCCCTGGCATCGGCAAGTTCGGCGGCATAGACGGCACCGTCGGCAAAGCCCTTGCGGGAAAAGGCCTCATGCGTAAAGCTGAGCCTGTCAACACTCGAGACAAATTCCGCAGTGTGTATGCCGGGAACCTCGCCTATGCGCCTCGAGCTTATTTCCGGGACGACCCCGAGAGTGTCTCCGATAATCTGCCCGACACTCTTGGCCGTGCCGCTGGGCGCGTCAAGCTTGTGGACGTGATGCACCTCCTCAACGTGCGGAGTATAGCCTTTGTCACGCAGCACCTCACAGGCCCTCCTGACCGCGGCGAAGAAAGCATTCACCCCGAGAGAGAAGTTTGAAGCCCACACAAGTGTCTTGCCGCAGGCTCGGAAAGACTCGAACACCTCTTCCTTGATATCGTACCAGCCAGTAGTGCCTACGACAGCCGCCTTGAATTTCCTCGCTATCTCAGGGTAATTGGCCCTGAAGGCTTCGGGAGTCGAGAAATCTATGCATATGCACTCTGCGGCAAGAGCATCGTCAACCGAACAGACATCGTCTGTGGCAAGAGCGAGCGCAATGCCCTTTTCGGCAAGAGAGGTCTCGACCATGTGGCCCATACGGCCATATCCGCTAATTACAACTTTCATATATCTTCACATAATTTTCCGTTGCGGCGTCAAGGTCCGACAGCCTCACGCACTCGTCATCACGGTGGGCTACGAAAATCGAACCGGGCCCGCATATACTCTTGCACCCGAAGTTGGACAGATGAGGGGCGTCGCTTCCGAACGACACGGGAACAGAGCCGAACCCCTCGGGGACATGGTACTCCCTCGGCGTATCACCTCCCCTGTCAATGACCTCGAGCTTGTCCGAGCGCATGGAATGCATAAAGCGCACCACCGAATCGTCGGAGCTGAAAGTCGTGCGGAAATAGAGCCTGCAACTCAGACAGGGACTAAGAATGTTCTGGGGATTGCCGCTATGCAGCTCCCCGACATTCCAGGTGGTGGCCCCGAGCACCGGATCTGTCGGGAAAGGCTCAGCCCTGAGCCTGTCCATGAAATCCACAAACATGTCAACGGCGCTGCGACCTCTTTCGGGATAGCCGGAATGGAACGCCTCGCCACGGAACGTCAGAGCGAACGACTTTGTGCCCTTGGATGCGCTTGCCATCAGGTTGTCAGTCGGTTCGCCGACCACAACGTACGGAGCGCGGAAATCTGTCCTGGCAAACGCCTTGGCCCCGAAGGACCCGGTTTCCTCTCCGCTCAGAAGAAGCAGGGCAAAGCCGTCACGGCCGGCTTCCGAAAGCCTTTCGCATGCCCTGTACATCGAAAATATCTGTCCCTTGGCATCGCAGGCACCCCTGCCGCGGACGAACTCCGAGTCAAAGACAGGCGGAATGTATGGCGGCACGGTATCCATGTGCGTACAGAACACCACCCTGGGAGACTCTCCCCAGAGGAAAAGCAGGTTGAGACTCCCGTCCCCGACTTCCATCACCTCGGTCCTTCCGGCCTTGAGCACAGAGGCAAGCCAAAGAGCGAATTCCCTCTCACGTCCGGACGTGGAGTCGAAGGAAAGCATCTTCCCGAGCAGACTGTATCCAGGCATGGTATCCATTCTACAGAAGTATGTCCCTTATTATTCCTGTGGCTGCAAGACGCACACCCTCACCCGCTCCCTTTATCACCAGCGGGGCTGAATGTTCGCTGCGCACCACAATCACGTTCTCGGTCCCGCTGATACGGAAGAACGGGCTGTCCTCGTCAACCAGACGCATGCTGATTTCCGCGCTGTAGCCAAGACGCGCCGACGGATCCCGGCGCAGCGATGCGACAAACCTCTGCCTCTTGCCCATTCTGTCAAGTTCAGCCTCCCGCTCTATGAAATGCGGCTCATAGTCGGAAAGCCGGCGATAGAAATCGTCGAGGGTACAGTCGAAAAAGTCTTCCGGCAGCATGGGAGTCACCTTTACGTCGGACTCCTCAAGAGGAACACCAGCCTCACGTGCAAGTATAAGCAGTTTGCGCAGCACATCCTTGCCGGCAAGATCAGTCCTGGGGTCCTTCTCGGTCAGGCCGACATCCTGGGCTCTGCGCAGCAGCTCAGAGAGGGCGTCGGTACGTGGGCCGTCATAGCCAGTGATCACATAGTTGAGCGTACACGACACCACAGCCTCTATCGACTCTATGGAATCGCAGCAGTTGGCACCGCCCGCAAGATATTCCAGTATCGGTATGGCATTGCCCACAGTGGTGTCATATCTGAAGAAACAGCCGTTCTCGCGGGCCGCGTCCTTGATTGCCGAATACTGCACATAAGGCACGGCAAGCGAGCGGCGGTTGGAAGTAACTACCCCGAGGCCGGCGCGGAACAGGTCAGGGTATCTCTCATGCAGGAAGCTGTCGTCGGTACAGTCCACGAAAACCGACTTGCGGGCGGCACACGAGCATACGGCATCGATGAACGCCCCGCCGGCAGCGCTTTCTCCCCTTTCAAGCATATCCGCGATGTCATCGGCGTGCATTCCGCGGAAATCAACGGCAAACCTGCGGCTGTCCGACACGCCTACAATCCTGATGGACCGCCCCAGCCTTGATGCAACCCTGTCGCGGCCAGCCTCGACAAGCCGGACAAGTTCCTTTCCCACAGCTCCATAGCCCGCTATGAACACAGGCAGTTCGGTGAGAGTCCTGGACTCGAAGAACTCGCGGTGTATGGCCGCCAGCGCCTCATTCTCAACTATGCTGCGGACCTTCAGGTAAAATGCCGACCCCTCGCCCCACACGTCGCACAGAGGCTTGACGCCTGCATCAGAAAGCGCCGAAAGGATGCGCGACACGGCAACGCTGCGCTTGCTGACACCCTCACCGACAAGACACAGCACCGAAACCCCGCATTCTGATACGTCAGGCATTGAAGTGACGCCCATCCATCTGTCAGGACCAGAGGCAACATACGGGCCGACAACCGTTCCAGGGCTGGAAGGGTCATAACTGTTGAGTATCCGTATAGGGATTCCGGCCTGCATCGCCGGTGTGACGGTAGGCGCATAGAGCACCTTGGCCCCCGCCTCCGCGAGCTTAAGAGCAGCCTCGTATGATATTTCAGGTATGGTTACTGCAGCAGGCACCGTCTTGGGATTGGCGGTCATTATTCCGGGAACATCCGTCCATATCTCAAGAGTGTCGGCTCCGGATCCCGCGGCATACAGGGCCGCACTGTAGTCCGACCCGCCTCTGCCGAGCGTCGTCGGCCGCCCGTCCATCTCCGAAGCGATGAATCCCGGTGCCACAAACAGACGAGTTTCCGGACTGGAGGCTACACTCTGCATTATATTCGAGCCGGTTATGTCCGTGAGCACACGGCCGGAACTGCAGCGAATTATCTTTCGCGAATCAAGCCAACGGACACTGATTCCTTCGCAGGCACATTTGCGGGCTATGAGACGGGTGGAGAGCAGCTCTCCGAAACATACGCAATCCTCGGGACGTGCGGCCGCAAGCTCCGACTGCAGCCCGTCAAGCTCTTCCATGGCCTGCCGCCTCTCGTCGCCGGTGAAAAGCCTGGCCGCTATCGCCCTGTGTCTGTCCACAATCTCCTCGGCAATGCCAAGACGCTCGCCGGGGTCGGCGCACCTGCCCATTTCGACCAGTCTGTCCGTACACCCGCGGATGGCGGAACAGACAAGTATCATCCTGTCTCTCAGTATCTCTTTTTCGACTATGTCCAGCACGGCCGATATTCTGGTGGCATCCGCCACACTGCTGCCGCCGAATTTCAGAACTTGCATTACGGTTTCCTCGTTATTCTCGCGCCAAGAGCATTGAGACGCGTCTCTATGTTCTCATAGCCCCGGTCGATCTGTTCAATATTGTCTATCTGGGATGTCCCCTTGGCCGACATGGCTGCAAGAAGCATCGCGATTCCGGCACGTATGTCCGGAGAGGTCATCTTCCCGGCCTTAAGCGAAATCTTGTGGTCATGCCCTATCACGACCGCCCTGTGAGGGTCGCAAAGTATGATCTGCGCCCCCATGTCTATCAGTTTGTCGACAAAGAACAGCCTGCTCTCGAACATCTTCTGATGAATCAGCACGCTGCCCTTGCACTGGGTGGCCACAACAAGCATAACGCTCAGCAGGTCCGGGGTCAGGCCGGGCCACGGGGCATCGGCCAGGGTCATTATGGAGCCGTCGATGAACGACTCTATCTCATAGCTGTCCTGCGAAGGCACATAGATGTCATCGCCCTTGCGCACAAGCTTCACTCCGAGCCTGCGGAAGCACTCGGGGATGATGGCGAGGTTCTCCCACGACACGTTCTTTATGGTAAGCTCGCTCTGCGTGATTGCAGCCATGCCTATGAAGGAGCCCACCTCGATCATGTCAGGGAGCACCCGGTGGCTCGTACCGTGGAGCTGCTTCACACCGGTAATCCTGAGCAGGTTGGAGCCTATGCCGTCGATCTTCGCGCCCATGCGTACGAGCATGCGGCAGAGCTGCTGCACATAGGGTTCGCAGGCGGCATTGTAGATCGTCGTCTCTCCCTCCGCGAGCACGGCAGCCATGACTATGTTCGCAGTTCCCGTCACGGAAGCCTCGTCGAGCAGCATGTAGCAGCCTTTCATGGAACGGCCTCCGTAGAGGTTGTACGCCCGCTTGTCGGTATCATAGGCACAAGTGGCGCCGAGCTGCATGAAGCCGGCGATATGCGTATCCACCCTGCGGCGTCCTATCTTGTCCCCGCCAGGCTTGGGGAAGTAAGCCTGGCCGAACCGGGCGAGAACCGGGCCTGTGATCATCACCGATCCGCGCAGCTGGGCACAGCGGCGCACGAATTCGGCGCTGCGTATGTAGACCTCGTTGACGTGCTTCGCGGTGAACACGTACTCACCCTTGGCCGGATGGCTGACCATCACACCCATGCCTTCCAGAAGGGCCACAAGGTTAAGTATGTCGGTTATCTCGGGGACATTGGACACCGCGACCGGCTCGCTTGTAAGAAGCGTGGCGCAGATTATCTCGAGGGCCTCGTTCTTGGCCCCCTGCGGCTCTATCTCTCCGCTCAGACGGTATCCTCCCTCTATGACAAAAGAACTCATATGTGTTCGACTTCAGGTTCAAGGACCACCCCGAAGCGCTCCCTGACAGTGTTTACAATCTTCTCTTCAAGCCCGAGGACATCTTCGGGAGTCGCGTCCCCACTGCGGTTCACGATCACCAGAGGCTGCTTCTCATAGACGGCGGCACCGCCTACCGAAGCCCCCTTGAGGGCACAGCTGTCTATCAGATATGCCGCCGGGACCTTGACCATTCCGTCCGGCAGCAGATAGTGCGGCGCGGAACCGTCAGGGCTTATGCGGGCAAAGGCCTCAGCACTCATCACGGGATTCTTGAAGAAACTCCCCGCGCTTCCGGTCTCGGCAGGATCCGGCAACTTCTCGCGGCGCAGGCGGATTATGGCCTCCCGAACCTCCGAGGGAGACTGCGGAACCCTGCCGCCGAGAGCCTCGGAGACCCCTTTGTAGCCTGTCTTGGGAGCAGGCTTGCGGCTCAGGCGGAAGAGCACGCTCGTCACCACGAAACGCCTTCTGAATTCAGGCTCCTTGAACATGGAGCTCCTGTAGCCGTAGCGGCAGTCCTTCCGGGAGAACTTTACCTTCTTCCTCTCCTTGAGGTCAAAGCACACCACACCGGAAACAATGTCCGCAACTTCGGCACCATATGCACCGATATTCTGTACGGCAGCAGCGCCGACTTCTCCGGGTATCAGGGAAAGATTTTCCGCACCCCAGAGCCCGTGCCGGCAGGCCTCGCTGACAAAGTTGTCGAAACTCACACCCGCGCCGACCATGACCGGCACCTCGTCGAGCCCGATGTCCACATATTTGATGAACTCGATGTCGGAATGCAGCACTGTTCCAGGGAAGTCCCCGGTGAACAGGAGGTTGCTCCCTTCCCCGATATGAAGCAGAGGTTTGGGCAGCCTGTCAAAATTCAGCCCGGCAAGCTCGGTGACATTCCCGTATTCGACAAAACACTCGCAGCTCACCTTCATCCTGAAAGTGTTCTGCGAGCTGAGGTCGTATTTAAGTTTGATTCTCACTCTACTGCCTGAATGTGGATTCAAGCCAGAGCTCCTTCATCTGAGTATCGTCAATTCTGGACGGGGAATCGATCATCACATCCCTTCCCTGATTGTTCTTCGGGAATGCGATATAGTCCCTGATGGTCTCCTGCCCGCCGAACAGGGCGCAGACCCTGTCAAAACCGAACGCCAGACCGCCATGGGGCGGGGCTCCATACTTGAACGCGTTGATAATGAATCCGAACTTGTACTCAGCATCCTCCTTGCTGATACCGAGGACCTCGAACATGCGGCTCTGCATCTGGGCATCATGGATACGGATCGAGCCTCCGCCGAGCTCCGTGCCGTTAAGGACGAAGTCGTATGCATTGGCGCACACCCTCTCGAGATCCTCTTTCCTGTCGGAATAGAACCACTGTTCGTGCTCGGGCTTGGGAGCGGTGAACGGATGGTGCATGGCATAGAACCTTCCGTCCTCCTCGCTCCATTCGAGCAGGGGGAAATCCACCACCCACAGGGGAGCGAATACATGAGGGTCCCTGAGGCCCAAGCGATTACCCATCTCTATTCTGAGCACGCCGAGCATCGTCTGAGCCTTGCGTTTCTCACCGCAAAGCACAAGCACGAGATCCCCGTCATGCGCACCGCAGCGGGAAGCGACTTCACGCAGGGTCTCGGCAGAATAGAACTTGTCAACGCTGCTCTTGACGCTTCCGTCGGAATTGAGCCTGATATATACAAGCCCCTTTGCGCCGACCTGCGGGCGCTTGACCCACTCGGTCAGTTCGTCAAGCTGCTTGCGGGTATAGCCTGCGCAGCCCTCGACGGCAATCGCGCCGACATACCGGGCCTCGTCGAAAACCCCGAACCCGTGCCCCTTGACAAGATCAGTTATTTCTGTAATCTCCATTCCGAAACGGACATCGGGCTTGTCGGAGCCGTACCTGTCCATTGCGTCGTACCACTTCATCCTCGGCAGAGGGTCCGGAATGTCCACGCCGAGCGCATTATGGAACATCTGCCTCATCATGCCCTCGAACACATTCAGCACGTCCTCCTGCTCCACGAAGCTCATCTCACAGTCTATCTGTGTAAACTCCGGCTGGCGGTCGGCCCTGAGGTCCTCGTCACGGAAGCACCTGACAATCTGGAAATAGCGGTCATATCCGGCTACCATGAGCAGCTGCTTGAAGGTCTGGGGAGACTGCGGCAGGGCATAGAAAGTGCCAGGATTCATGCGGGACGGCACCACGAAATCCCTCGCTCCTTCAGGGGTTGACTTGATAAGATACGGGGTCTCTATCTCCATGAAGCCCTGCCCGTCAAGATAGCTGCGCACCTCCTGGGCAAGCCTGTGCCTGAGGGCAAGCGCTCTCTGGAGAGGCGGCCTGCGGAGGTCAAGATAGCGGTATCTGGCCCTGAGGTCCTCTCCTCCGTCGCTCTCCTCCTCGATCGTGAAAGGAGGCGTGACGGACTTGTTCAGGACATTGATGCTCTCAAGCCTTATCTCTATCTCGCCCGTAGGCATCTTCATGTTCTTGCTCGAACGTTCCACAACTTCTCCTCTTGCCTGGATCACGTACTCCCTTCCAAGAGACGAGGCCGCCTGCACAAGTTCCGGCGCAGCGTCGCTCTCCACGACAAGCTGGGTGATGCCGTAACGGTCACGCAGATCAATGAAGGTCATGCCTCCGAGTTTGCGGGATTTCTGCACCCATCCGGCAAGGGTGACTTTCCTGCCTTTGTCGGCAAGCCTGAGCTCGCCGCAAGTATTGGTTCTGTACATATTGAATGTTATGTTTTTTCCAAAAAGCAAAGATATGAATTTATTCCGTACTTTTGCCTGACAGAATCATTTTTGAGCCATGTACTACATCTCCAAGACATTCGAAATAGCAGCCGCACACAGCCTCTCGCTTGATTACACAAGCCCGTGCAGCCGGCTGCACGGACACAACTACAGGATAGAAGTCCACTGCCGCGCCGAAAAGCTCGACGCCAACGGCATGGTGACGGACTTCCGCCTCGTCAAGGATAGGGTGTGCGACGTACTGGACCACCGCAACCTCAATGAAATACTCCCCTTCAACCCTACTTCCGAGAACATCGCGGCCTGGATCTGCTCCAGAATCCCGAACTGCTACAAGGTATGCGTAGAGGAGACTGACGGCAACAGGGCAATATACGTAAAGGACAAAGACACATGTACAGAGTAAAGAAGACAGTAAGCGTAAGCGCCGCGCACAGCCTGGCGTTCAAGGCATCCGGAACGGCCGAACCCATGCACGGGCACAACTGGAAAATCACCGTCCACTGCTGCGGAGACGCGCTCGACGAAGACGGTCTTCTCGTTGACTTCCTGCAGATAGAGAAGTTTCTCCGCGACAAGCTCGACCACCGAAACCTCAACGAGGTGCTTCCCTGCAACCCCTCTACCGAAAATCTCGCCCGCTGGATATGCGAACACGTGGACAAGTGCTTCCGAGTGGATGTGGAGGAATACGAAGGAGCCGAAGCCAGTTACGAAAAACCGTGAAGAGGGTCGCCATCATAGGAGGAGGTGCCGCAGGATGCTTCTGTGCCGTCGTCACTAAACTCAGGCATCCCGACTGGAAAGTCAGCGTCTACGAAGCGGGCAGGACACCCATGGCAAAACTTGCCCTGACAGGAGGCGGCAGGTGCAACCTGACCAACACCTTCGCCTCGGTCAGCAGGTTATCCGAGGCATACCCTCGCGGCGAAAGGCTGATGAAACGGGCACTGTACTCATTCAGCCAGGACGACACCATGACCTGGTTCGAGGCTCAGGGAGTCAGGCTGACCGTACAGGAAGACGGATGCGTTTTCCCTAAGAGCCAGGACGCCATGCAGATCGTACGCTGCCTGAGAAACCTGATGGAAAGCAGCGGGATCGAGCTCCGATGCGGCATGAAGGCTACCAGCATCAGAGCCGGGCAGGGCAGCCTGTTCATAAGCTTCGGCAGCGCCTGCAGCGAGACCGCCGACCGGGTCGTGCTCTGCTGTGGCGGAAGCTCCCGACAGACGCTCGCGGACATGCTCCCGGAAGGGCAGGAAGTCACGGACACCATTCCGTCCCTGTTCACGCTGAAACTGGATGACCATGGACTCAAAAGCCTTATGGGCACAGTAGTGGAAGACGCCCTGCTGCGTCTAGACGGTACCAAAATCCAGAGCCGCGGGACGCTGCTCATAACCGACTGGGGAGTCAGCGGGCCAGCGACCCTGAAACTGTCGTCATACGCCGCCCGGGAACTCGCGCACAACGGCTACCGCGGCACCCTGTCCATCAACTGGACAGGCATGGACGAGTCCGGCACAAGGCAGACCGTATACTCCCTCGCGGCCGCCGCAGGCAGGAAAACGCTTGCCGGAGCACGTCCCGACGGGCTGAGCGACCGGCTGTGGAGACACATCCTGACAAGGGCCGGACAGGACCAAACTGTGCGCTGGGCGGAGACCCCTAAGGCGGGACTCGGGAAAATCTGCGCAACCCTGTCGGACGACCGCTATTCCATCTGCGGCAGAGCACGCTTCAAGGAGGAATTCGTGACCTGCGGAGGGGTGAGCCTGACAGGCGTGGACCCTTCGAGCCTCGAAAGCAGGATATGCCCAGGACTGTTCTTTGCCGGCGAAGCCCTCGACATCGACGCCATCACCGGAGGATTCAATCTCCAGGCCGCATGGTCCACCGCATGGCTCGCATCGGAACATTTGTAATTTTTTCACTATCTTTGCCGTCGGCGGCATTGGGCCGTCTGTTTGACTAAAACCTATTCCGATGAAGAGTACATTGAAAGAAATCTGTGCTCAGTACACAGTGCCTCAGCAAATTGAGGCTATGGGAATCTATCCCTATTACCGTCCCATATCGTCCGGGCAGGACCCGGTAGTGACCATGGCTGACGGACGGAAAGTCCTGATGTTCGGCTCCAACTCGTACCTCGGGCTCTCCGACGATCCAAGACTCAAGGAAGCGGCCATCGCCGCCATCAGAAAATACGGGACAAGCTGCTCCGGCAGCCGTTTCCTCAACGGCACCCTCGACATACATGAAGAGCTTGAAGCCAAACTTGCCAGATTCGTGGGCAAGGATGCAGCAGTAACATACAGCACAGGATTCCAGGTCAACCTCGGAGTCGTAAGCAGCCTGGGCTTCCATGGAGGATACACCTTTCTCGATGCGCTTGACCACGCCTGCATAATCGACGGCAGCCGACTCGGATTCGCCGATGTTCGCAAATTCTCCCACAACGACATGGACGACCTCGACAAGAAGCTAAGCCACACACCCATAGACGCACCAAAGCTCATAGTCGTCGACGGTGTTTACTCAATGGAGGGAGACATCGCCCCGCTTCCGAAGATGGTCGAACTTGCCGAAAAATACAACGTTTCGATTATGGTGGACGATGCACACGGACTAGGTGTCATCGGAGAGAACGGCTCCGGAACGGCCAGCCATTTCGGTCTCACGGACAAGGTAGATCTTATAATGGGTACCTTCTCCAAGAGTTTCGGTTCCCTGGGGGGATTCATCGCAGGCAGCAATGACATAATCAACTTCCTCAAGCACAAGTCCCGTTCTCTGATATTCAGCGCATCAATGACTCCTGCGGCGGTCGCCGCGGCTTCAAGAGCCCTGGACATAATGATAGAAGAGCCCGAACGCAGGGAACACCTTTGGGATGTGACAAGATATGCCCAGAAGGCATTCAAGGACAACGGATTCGACACGGGGCACACACAGTCGCCCATCATACCGCTTTTCGTGCGCGATACACTCAAGGCCATGAAGATCGTACGCATGGCATACGACGAAGGAATCTTCATAACCCCCGTCATCGCTCCGGCCGTACCTGAGAACGACACCCTGATACGCTTCGCGCTCATGGCAACCCACACCAGGGAGCAGGTCGATGAAGCCGTGGAGAAACTCACGTCGATATTCAGGAATCTCGGAGTCATCGCATAAAGGCATCGGCAATGGTAATCCTGATCACAGGCATAAGTTCAGGCTTCGGCAAGGCAATGGCCGAAGCCCTCTCCGCCGAAGGGCACAAGGTCTACGGGACCCACAGGAACGCCAGGGAATTCATCCCCGGCGTGACGTACATCAAGGCCGACGCGAGCGACGACGCGCAGGTGGAGGCGGCAGTAAGGAGGGTGACCGACACCGAAGGCCGCATCGACGTGTTCATCAACAATGCCGGAATGGGAATAGGGGGACCGCTGGAATTCAGCACCCTTGAAGACGCCAGGCGCCAGATGGACGTTAACTGGATGGGAATGGTGAGGTTCCTGCACTGGGTCGTTCCCCAGATGCGCCTTCAGGGCGGAGGGAAGATAATATGCATCAGTTCCATAGGCGGCCTCATGGGCCTGCCGTACCAGGGACTGTATTCAGCCTCAAAATTCGCGATAGAAGGCTACTGCGAGGCTCTCCGCCTGGAGCTGCAGGGCTTCGGTGTGAAGGTGGTGGTCATAGAGCCGGGAGACTTCTCGACCAACTTCACCGCAACACGCAAATGCGTCAGCGACCCGCAGGCGTTGGAAGCATACCCCTCATACTCACGTTCGATGCAGAGCATAGAGAAGGACGAAAAGGGCGGGCTGAAGCCCGAAGTGCTGGCAAGGAAGATCTGCTCCATCGTGCGCAAGGACAACCCCGCATACAGCTACATAATAGCGTCACCGCTGCAGAAACTCTCCGTGCTCGCAAAGACCCTGCTTCCAAAGAAACTGTTCGCCAGGGTGCTTTCGCTCTACTACAAACTGTAGTCCGGAGGCTCCGGCGCCAACTCAGACCCTCACTCCTTGACATACGAGAGGAACTCCGCACGCACCTGGGCGCTCTTGCGGAAGGCTCCTGTGAGATAGGTAGTGGTCATCATGCCGCTTTTCCTCGCCCCGCGCGCCTCCTTGCACATGTGCCGGCCCTTCATCATAAGGGCCATTCCGAAAGGAGGGTTCTCCTCTCCGAGAGCTTGTGTGAGCATCTCCACGACATCATGCACGAGCCTCTCCTGAACCTGCAGGCGGGCCGCACAATAGTCCACGACCCGGCCTATTTTGGACAGGCCGAGTATGCGGCCCTTGGGATTGGGAAGGTAGGCGAACCAGTATTCGCCGAAAAAGGTCCGGCAGTGATGCTCGCATAGAGAATAGAAAGTACCGCTGTCGACGACCATGTTGTCATACACTATCCCGTCCTGTCCGTTCGGGAATGTAGTTATCTCCGGGGCAGCCCCGGGGTCATAGCCCCGGAAAATCTCCCTGAACATCCTGAGCATCCTGTCAGGAGTCTCCCTGAGGCCTACCCTGTCGGGGTCCTCACCTATGTATTCGAGGAGCTCACGTATGTCCTCCTTTGCCTTCTGTTCTGAAATCATGGCGCAAATATACTACTTTCCGGCAGAATCCGCAGCGACCCTGCCATGCCTGCGTCCATGACGGGAAGGCCGCCTGAGCGCGAAGACGGGCAGATAGAAGACCAGGGCTATGACAGAGAAGGCCAGTCCGGTAATGGTACCGACCGCAAAGTTGAACCAGAACACTTCCGACGGTCCGTCGAACAGGAACGGTACGAGACCGAGTATGGACGAGAGTATCGTAAGGGATATGGGCACTATCTTTTTGTTGAACGCCCGTATATAGGCCCTCAGGCGGGCATTGAGGGTTCCGTCCACTCCCCTTTCGGCAAGCATGGCGGAAACGAGGTATATCCCGGCGTTGACCGTGATTCCGCTCAGCATCACGAAGGACGCGAAACCACCCTTGTCGAAAGCGAGATCGCTGAGGCCGAACACGAGGAACACCCCTATGAAGGACACGGGTATCAGCAGGATGATGGAAAACGGATAGCGCAGGGAGTTGAAATGCACTGCGCATATCACGAATATGCCGGCTATCACAAGCAGGATCAGCGCAGCATACTTGTCCTGGTTGTCATAGAACCATCCTCCGGAATCAGTCTCGGCAAGATATCCCAGAGGAAGCACTTCCCCGTTCATATACTCAACCATCTCCGCAGTGAAATTCTTCTGCATCTGATACGGGCCGAGATAGTTGAAGACCACGGTAACCGCATAGGACTGCTTCTCCTTGTTTATGGGAAGCGCCGTCCTTTCCTTGTGGATACTGCCTATCTCGGCAAGCTTCATGCGCCCCTCTCCCACCTCGACCGAAGCATTCTCGACATGCCACAGGTCCATCAGCCCCTTGGCCGAAGACTCGATGCGCACGTCCACATATCCGCCATCATAGGGGATGGACTGGGCATAGGAATCGAACAGGGGCGAGTACAGCGACGAATAGTACTCGTAGGGGCTGATTCCCAGAGCAGCAAGCGCCTCGAAGTCATAATTCATGTTGAACTCGGTCTGAGGCCTCTGGTACATGCTGAAACGTCCGCCCCATATTTCGGGGTCCGAGATCCTCCGGTTGAGCTTCATCCTGGCTATCAGGGTGTCAGCGTACGATATCAGCCTGTCGTAGTTGTAGCCGCTCAGGCAGATGCCTGAGCTCTTGTAGTCCGAGATGACACGGTTGCTGAAGCCCCTGTCGTCTATTCCGTAGACAGACCAGTTGGCGCCTCCGAAGCTCGCGGCCATCACTATGACATCGCCCTTGATGATTGAAGGCAGGGAGGTGTTCTCGAATTCAGGCTTGAAATACACCTGGATGGTGCCTTCAGTAGACGAGTAGATGCCTGTCTCGAAAGTCTCTATCTCCCTTATCGAACTGAGATAGTTCTCCATGGCCATCATCACCTCGTTCAGCTGCGCAACCGTGCAGCCCTCCGGCATGCCGGCGGAGATGGTCAGACACGGCCTCTGCGGTTCGCGGTAGAAGTCCGAACGGTCCATAGCCTTGTGGAACAGTGCGAAACTCGATCCGAGGACACTGTCTATCAGCTTGCGGTTCTCCGAATAGGGCTTCCAGGAAACGTCATCCGGAAGCAGGCAGGTCGGGATTCCGAAAGAGGCGACCAGGACCATGGCAGGAACCCAGCGGTGCGCAAGTCCCCAGTTCACATAAGAGCGGTAGCGGAAATTCCAGCGGGCGATCCTGCGGAGCCGGCGTGCGTGGCGGACTCCGGAGCTGTCGTAGCTGACGGGAAGATAGTCCAGCAGCGCAGGGATGAACAGGTACGAAACCAGCAGCGACACGCACAGGTTTATGACGATTGCAAGGGAGAACTCCACGAGGCTCGCGCGTTCGGATTCCGGAAGCAGGAAAATCGCGAGCAGCGATGCCACCGTAGTCAGCACCGCACTCAGCAGAGCCGGGAACACGCTGCGGTTGCGGTAACGGGAGTAGTGGTCCACCATGACTATGGTGTTGTCGATGATTATGCCCAGCGACACCGTCACCCCGGCCAGGGTATAGATGTGTATCTCCAGTCCGACTATCCAGTACAGGCATACCGCTATGAGTATATCCACGGCAAGCGATATGGCCACCAGCAGCATATAGCGCCATGACCTGTTCAGCAGGAGAGTGAACACGAGCAGTAGCAGCAGGCAGAGAAGGGTACGGACATATATTTTGTGCAGTTCGTTGCCTATGTACTCCGACGAGTCATAGTTTACGGACACGGATATTTCACGTGGGAAGGTCGGTTCAAGTTCCCGGATCTTCGCCTTGACGGCATCCACCACATTTATCAGGTTGACATCGGAGCCGACCCCTACCGAAAGGCTCAGGGTGTTGAGGCCGTTTATGCGGAAATAGCTCGTAGGCTGGGACTCCTGATAGCGCATCTGAGCTATGTCACCGAGCCTCACGATCCTTCCCTCCACGTTCTTTACGGGAATCATTCCCAGATCCGGAGTCGTCCTGCTCTTGAGCTTGACGGCATAGCGCATCGGTCCAATGGAAGTCATGCCGAGCATCTGGCTCGAGTACTGGCTGTTGAAAGCCGCCGCGATGTCGCTTGCGCTTATCCCCAGACTCAGGGTCTTGTCGTAGTCGAAGGTTATCACCCACTCGTACGGGGTGTATCCATGGAAACTCACATCCTCGACACCGTCTATGGCCGAAATCGGATATATCAGGCGGTCCTCCACAAACGAGGCTATGTCCTTGGACGGAAGGCTGCTCAGTATGTTGAACGATATTGCGGTCTGGGATCTCTGGCCCGAAGAGCTGAGGGATATTTCGGGATAGGTGCAGTCGTCGGGAAGGGAGGAATATATGTTCCGGATGTACGACGCCATCTCGAAGCGGACAGCCTGGAGGTCGGCATTGCGGCCGAATTCAAGGCTTATGGTACCGCCGTCGGCCCGTGAAACGGAAGATACCGACCGGCATCCCCTGATGTTCGACAGCACACCCTCCAGCACCGCGGTAACTTCGGCCTCCACGACACGGGCGGACGCCCCGGGATACGAGAACGACACGGAAACCGTCCTTTCGGGAGAAGAAGGCGTGTACTGGACCCGGAGCATCGAGAAGCACCCTGCTCCGACAATGGCCGTGACGGCCATCAGCAGAAGCACGGAAAAAGAAGATATGCCCCGATTCCCCGCTTTCACTTCACGCCGGATTTTCTGCGTTTGTAAATTACCGCATACAGGGCCGGCACATAGAACAGGCTGACAAGCGTACCGGCCGTGAGTCCCGCAATGATGACGAGCGCCATGGGGAACTGCAGGTCATCGCCTATGGTACCCCTGCTCATGAACGGCGCCACCGACAGCACCGTCGTCAGGGTGGTCATGATTATAGCCTTCAGCCTCCGGTGCCCGGCCTCATGTATCGCCGCCTCCACCTCCATTCCGGACTTCACGAGCCTGTTGATCGTGTCTATCTTGAGTATCGAGTCGTTGATCACTATGCCGCAGACCACGACAAGGCCTATCAGCGACATTATGTTGATGCTCGTCCCCGTAATCCACAGGACCGCAAGGCTGAATGCGATGTCGATGACAATCTCCGAAAGGATGATCACAGGCTGGATCAGGGACTCGAACTGGGATGCCAGGATCAGGAACAGCATTGCAAGCGCGACAAGCAGCACGAGCGCCATCTGGCGGAGCATCTGCGCATTGGAGAAATAGGCTCCGGAGAAGCCGACATCGAAGCCTGGATGGTCTGCGACCACCTCGCGCAGCGTCTGCATAATGCGGGGCACAGACGAAGAGGGCACCACGAAGGCGAGGGGATAGTACTGCCCCTCCTCTCCTGATATTATCGTCTTGAAATCCTCTTCGAAGGTCTGCCTGAGCAGGGACTTCAGAGGAATCGAATAACCGTCCCTGTCGATTGCGGCATGTTCGAAGAGCTCATCCATCTCCACCATGTCGGTTCCGAGGACTACGGGGATGGACTCACCGCCCTGGACAATCTCGAACACCCGGTTTCCGTTGAGGCCGCTGTGCAGGACCGAAACGAGGTCAGACTGGCTGACATCATAAAGGCTCATCAGCTCGGGATCGCTGACATACAGTACATCCTTCTTGACGGAGACCGCCGGCAGCGCCACATCGGGCAAGGCCATCGAGATCTCCGACAACAGAGGCGACAGAGACGCCGGAGTCAGCTCCGTCCCAGACCCGGGCCTGATCCTTGCCGTCAGTTCGGGATCATTGCCGGAAAAGACCATGTCGAAGATGTTGCCCGAGGTGCCGAATTCGAACACCGCATCCGGCCAGGTGGAGCCGATCATTTCGGAAAAGGCCTCCTTCACCGACTCCAGGGCGGCAGCATCCTCACACTTGAAATATACCGAAGCCTCGTTCATGGAGAGGTCGGCGCTATGGTCAAGCACAAACTGCTGCACACCGACCATTGAACTGATCTGAAGACAGGACTCCCCTGCAAAGTCCTCCAGCGCGATAATCCTGGCCCTGTTCTCCTCCAGGGAGATGTGGCTGTTCCAGTCTATGTCGAGCACCGCATCCGAATAACTGATCGGGGGCAGCTTCGCCTTGGGCATATAGACCACGCATACCGCGACCACTGCAGCACTCAGCAGAGGAACGCCCCACGAAGTCCAACGGTGGCGCAGGAACAGGTTGACACCTGCGTCATAGATACGCAGACCTGTCTTGAAAGTCAGCTTTCCGAGGAACCTGTTGGGCCTGAAGCTGTCGAAACGCCGGTACAGCACCCAATAGTAGACAGGCAGCAGTATGACCGTGACGAGATACGACACAAGCAGTAGGACGGTAACCGTAATGGCCTGGTCGTAGAACAGGTCGCCGGCAAGCCCGTTGAGGAAGATCAGCGGAACGAACACAGCACAGGTCGTGAGCACGGAACTGAGCATGGCCCCTGAGACTTCGCATGTTCCACCGATCACCGCATCCCGCAGCTTCTCGCCCCTCTGCCACCTTGCGGTGATGTTGTCGGTGAGCACTATGGTATTGTCCACCATCATACCGACACCGAGCAGGAGTCCGGACAGGGAGATGATGTTTATCGTCATCCCGAGAAGATAGAACACGAAGAACGATATCACCAGCGACACAGGTATCGACATGGATACGAGCAGCGGGGAACGCAGATCCTTCATGAACAGGAAAATGATTGCACAGTCCAGAAGTATCGCGAGTATGATGTTCAGTATCAGGTTGCGTATTGAATAGTCGAGCAGTTCGGTCTGGTCGCGGGTGAGGGTGAACGAGATGTCGGGATAGTCGTTCCTGAAGGCATCCAGAAGCGAAGCTATCGAACTTCTAAGATCCGCCATCCTGGCCTCGCTCTGCTTGATTACGGCGAGCATTATGGCATCCTTTCCGTCCGAGCGGTCAAGGCCGCTGCGGACAGCGCTGTGTTCCACCACCGACGCCACGTCCCTGATCTGGAAAAGCTTGTCGCCGGACTTGAAATAAATGTTCTCTATGTCCGAAATGTCAGACGCGAACGAACGGAACTTCACGTTGTAGCGGTACTCCCCGTCACGTATCGTAAGGTTCGACAGGCGCACGTTGGCCTCATTCAGACTCGCCTGGAACTTTTCGAGAGTGAGTCCGATGGCCGAGAGTTTCTCGAGATCCGGGACAACCAGTATCTCCCTGTCGGCAGTTCCGCTGACATCGACCATCGCCACCTCGTCAAGCTGCTCGATGCGCTTGGCAATGACACTTGCCACGAAGTCGCTCAGGTCCAGGAAAGCGTCATCCTGCCCGGACAAGTCGCTGCGCGTGACATTTATGAAAAATGCCGGGATATCCGTCGCACTTGCCTTCAGCACCTTTGGCCTGTCTATGCCTGGAAGCGACGACATGCTCCTGTCGATCTTCTCGTTCACCTCTATGAAGGCAAAGTCGATGTCCTGCCCCTGCTCGAAAGTCAGCACGATTGAAGCACTGCCATCCCTCGACTCGGTGTGCAGTTCGCTCAGGTGTCCCGTCTGCACGAGATTCTGGCGCAGAGTCCTAACGACAGCCTCGTCCAGTTCACGCGCCGACATGTCAGGGGCGTCCACCTGTACGGTGACATAGGGGATGTCCACTTCGGGTATCAGGCCGACCGGCAATGCCCTTATGCCGACACAGCCGAGTATCACCAGCACCAGCGTCACCATGGTGACCGATACCGTCTTGTCCAGCAGTTTTCCGAGGAGTCTGTCCAGCATGGGGAAAAACTATTCTTTAACTTTGACTACGGAACCGTCGGCAAGGTTCAGATTGCCGGAGACTATCACCGAATCCCCCGGTTCAAGCACCGCTCCGCGGTCCGCATTCGCCTCGACGGCATAGCTGTCGCTGTTGGCAGCGAGTATATTGACATAGACCCAGCGCGCACGGCCGGAATCATAGCAGAAAAGCACGTCGAGGTTGTCCCTTACGACCACCGCCGACTTGGGAACCACCAGCATCCTGTCCATGTATTTGTCTACCGAGACCTTGACATTCATTCCGTCGAGCAGCATCGGAGAACCGTCGAGTGCCGCGCAGACCTCTATCTGGCCGTTTTCGTCTATACTCGGGTTTACTGTCCTGACCGTACCGGGCAGCACCGTGCCGTTCTGTCCGAAAGGAGTGACCTTGACAGTCTGGCCCTTCGCCACGAGAGGATACTCCGACTCGAGGATGTTGAACCTGACCTCGAAACTGCTGTCGTCGATCACCCTGCAGAACGGATCCCCGTCCGTGACATCCCAGGTCTTCTTCCCGATATTCGCCACCACTCCGGATATGGGTGCCTTGAGGCTCGTGGCCTCGAAGGCAAGCCTTGCCTTTTCATAGTCATTGCGCGAAGCACCGAGGCCGGAACGCACAAGGGCTATCTCCCGGACATTTTCAGGGGCTGAATCGGCATCGGAATAGCCGAGTCCGGCGAGTACGTCCAGATATTCGAGCTCCGACCGGCTGAGCGCAATCGAAGCCGCATCCAGGGCAAGCCGCTGTTCACTGTTCTCTATTTCGGCTATGACATCCCCCTTGACCACACGGTCCCCGTTCTCGAAGTTTATGCTTACTATCGTCCCTCCTGCCGGGAAAGACAGACTGCTGCCAGAAATCGGGCTGACCTTGCCGTTCGAGAGTATCTGAACGGAAAAATCCTTCTTCTCAAGGCTCATGACCTCCACCTCGTTGACCGAGGGGGAGTATTCCAGCATGGCTTGTCCGGCCGCCGAATCCCCGTTCTCCCTGCATCCGGCCAGCATAAGCGCCGAAAACACCATCAATGCCACTGTTCTGTCCATAGGCTATTCAGTCAATTCATCAAGTGATACTTCTATATCCTGACCGAGTATGAAATCATACAGGGTGTACTTGCGCAGAGTGTAGTAATAGACCCAGAAATTGCTCAGGTCAGTGATGTACTGCTGAACGGCCGAATCACTCTCGCTGCGGGCGGTGTTCAGATCCGTAACGCTCGCTGTGCCGTTGCGGAAATTGTCCATCACCAGGCTGTAACGCTCTCGGGCTATGTTCTCGGCGCGGGCGGACACGAGGCAAATCTGACGCTGGTTGTTGAACTGTCCCACCGAAGTGAACAGGCTTATCCTACGGTCGTTGCGCTCCTGGCTGACACTCGCCTTCACGACTTCCGCGGCCGCCTCCGCCTTCTTCACACGGCCTCTGCCCTCGCCCCAGTCGAATATAGGAATCGAGAAAGTCAGGCCTACGATTTCCTGGTCAAGAGGACTTCGGTAGACCGAGGGAAGATCGCTCCCGGAACTCGAGAGGCCGAATGCCGCGTTAAGCGACATGGTGATGCCCCTGTCTGCCTTGGCCTGCTCGATTGCGGCCTCCGCGTTGAGCAGGTTGATTTCGCCATCTATGTTGAACGAAGAATTGGTCCCCGACTTGTCGAGCACGAACTCATAGTCCATGACTATATCCGGGAGTCCGCTTTCCACCACCGGCACAATCTCATAGCTTTCGTCATACCCGAGCAGGGAATTGAGCTCCATGCGGGCCTTGCGCAGAGACACTTCATTCTCGTTGATGGAGAGGCTGTCGTTGAGCATCCGCAGTTCGAGCTGGAGATATTCGTCCCTGGTGATGCTGCCAAGCTCAAGCCTCCTGCGCGACACGTCAAGCATCGCAAGGGTGTTGCGGTAGTTCTCCCTGGCCGTCTCGAGGTTCCTGTCGGCAAGCATGAGGTTGAAATACAGGGTGACGGCCGTTATGTTGATGTCCTCGAGGCTCTCGAGATATGTCCTGCGTGCCTTCTCGTATTCCTTGGGCGAGATACGCTTCTGCCATTTGAAGTCATTATATCCGAATATGGGCTGCACATAGCTCAGGTTCAGCGGCTGGGAATACCAGGTCACGCTCGGATTGTCCCCGAACTGGTCCAGCCTGTTCAGCTGGGTGGACAGATAAAGGGTTCCTCCCGTCGCCGTGATGTTCTGCCGCGCCTGGAGCCCCAGGTAATTCTCCATGCTGAAATTGGAACGGTAGACCAGCTCGCCGGTATTGTAGTCCTGCAGCAGGCGCAAAGAGCGGTCAAAACCGCCGAGATTACCGATCAGCGAAAGTGAAGGGAGACGGCTTGCGAGATAGGAGCGCCACGCCCAGTATGAGGATATGAATTCAGATTTAGCGGACACCGCGGCGACGGACCGCTCCCGGGCCTCTTCAATCACGGTCTCGAGCGTCATCTCCTGGGCAGACGCAAACTGCCCCGCCCCGGCACAGGCAAGGACAAGGAACAGAGTTTTCCGGAAAAACTGGTTCATGGTTACGAATATAAAAACAAGATTCCTTATATGCAAGAAACTATCTGTCAGGAACTATCCCGACAATGAAGTCCACGGGGACAAAACCGATATAGCGGCTGTCCTTGGAGTCAGCCACATTGTCTCCCGCAAAAAAATAGTAGTCGTCCCTGAACTCATATTTCTTTCCGAGCCACCGGAAGGCCTCAGTACGCGTCTCGTATTCGATGACATCCTTGTACACGGCAAGGTTCAGGGAATCCATCACGACGGACATTCCGGAAGCGGGCACCAGCACGGGGCCGAAGTCCTTTATGGTCCATTCATCCTCACGGGCCGCGAAATACCCCGCCTTCAGGACGCCCGAGGCGAGCAGCAGGGAATCGTCCGTCGCGGCAAGCGCAGCCTCGTTCGCGGCAGGAATCCCGACATCGGCGACCCGGGAATTGCGGTAACGGCTCCCTTCGACCGAGACGCTGTCGCCGGGGACTCCGACGCAGCGCTTGGCGTATACATAATTTATGCGGAAACCCATGCGTGTTTCCGTCCAGCCCCTGGGATAGTTGAACACGGCTATGTCCCCCACCCTCGGCTTCCTTAACCCGGGCAGCCGGAAGCAAGCAAGCGTATCGTGCGAGAAGTCAAAGCAAGTATAGATGCGCGGCCCCATTATGAGTTTTTTGCCCCACACCCTCTCGCCCTGATGCAGGGTTGGCTCCATGGAATTTCCTCTGACTATGAAGCTGTCGCATACCAGAGCCATGCGTCCGTAGTGCAGCAGGGGCAGGGCCGCGAGAGCCAGCACCACCCACATGACGACGGTGAGTACCTTGTCCTGTTTCGGAGTCAGCTTCTTCATTGCAGGGCGTATATCTTGACTCCGGAGAACGGTTCCGCGGGCGGGACATCGTCCCAATGTCCGGCAGAATGACTCTCATCTGTAGAATATTCCAGGGTATAGCGGCCTCTGGAGAGCAGCAGCGTGTCTTCCTGACGGCGGTTCTTCAGGGCTCCTCCCGCATGGAAAGTCTTCCCGAGATACGGACGCCACACTTCCCCACCGGAGGGACCGCGCAGGCTCGCCCTGTCGAAAAGCACCTCGGCCATCTTCTTGATGTCGTCGCGGACGCTGATGAACACATACACGGCATCATAGTCCCACAGCAGGCGGAACGAGGCAGACAGGTCCGTGCTGTCTCTGACCTTGCCGAGAATTTCATTCTCCAGCCGCATTGCGGGGCAGCGGTCCCACAAAGGCTCCATCACCCCGTCGACCTCAACCGGCTCCGGCGTATGCAGTCCGGCGAGGGCGAGCGTCCCGTGCTTCCCGCTGCCCTCGTATATCCTGCTGTCCTCGCAATGCCAGGCAATCTGGGTCTTGCGCGACTCGGCATCGTTGTCTATCGCCGAGCAGTCGACAATAAGGGAACCGTCCTCCCCGGGACAGGCTATCCCGAGACTCTTCCAGGGCAAGGCTATCTCAAAGCAGTACTCCGTATCGGACGGGTCGCCCTGAGCGAAGGTCACACCTTCGCGCAGCACGCTCTTCCCGGTCAGCAGGCGAGAGCCCCAGACAAAGCGCAGCTGCCTGTCAGTCCCGTCGGTGTCGATATAGAACTCCACACAGTCATTGTGGTAGGTCTCCACAAGGCTCGGAGCCATGTCGGAGTTTGCCCCCTCGCCCTGATACACTATGCGCACCCGCGTGTCGCGAGGAAGATAGAAAGCCGTATCGGCCCTCTGGTTGTTGGCCGTGGTCATCACCGACGCGAGGCACTCCGGGTCATGCAGCACCTCCGGCTCCGGGCCCACAGTCACCCTTACGGAAGCCGTACAGCTGACCGTAAGAGGCAGCAGGACCGCAAGGGCGATGCCAGTTGCGCCGCAGAATATCCTTCTCAATACCATATCTGCCGTCCTCCCTGATAGATGAATATACGCTCCTGCACTCCTTCGTCGAGATTGCGCAGCCACAGCAGCGCCCCTTTCGGAACCCTTCTGTATTCGAGATAGTCGTGCCGCGCGACCTGCTGTCCGAGGGACTTCCACCTGCCGTCCCAATAGAATAACTCGTAGCGCTGCCCCGGGAAAATCCTGTTGCTGTCGTCTTCGGGGTACTTGGCGACAAGACGCACCGTCTCGCGGCGCAACAGGCGCGGCTTCAGAAGACGGTAGCTGCCGTCTTCCCTGACAAGCAAGGGATAGCTCACGACATAGTGCAGGCCGTCCACGGCGGCACTCACCGGAAGGTACACCACATCCCGCGCCATATCCTCGAATACTGCCTTTCCTCCGCTTACAGGGGCCTCGGCCACAGGCTGCCAGCTGCGGTTGTCGAAAGACGCGAGGCAGACCCCGGTGAACCTGCGCGGGACACGCCGCAGCGTCACGTCGCAGACGGGGATATACTCCGCCGTGACGTCGACCCGGCCCTCTCGGTAGTCCCTCCGCCACACCTTGGGCATCTTGAAGAGCATACGCCCTACGCCGACGAACTGCACCTTGTGTACGCCGGGATTGCGGTCGGGACCGTTGAAGGTGCCCATCGAGCCGTTGTCGTAGACCGCGTTCCAGTAATGCGCCCCGCTGCGGTTGACCCACCTCGGCACTCCGTCTATCACGGCAGGCACGCCGAGAGCCCGGAGCGGATAGAGTATCATCGTGGAAGCTCCGTAGCACGCGCCTTCGCGGAGCCGCAGGGCCATGTCGTAGTTCATGTCGAGCGGATAGGGGTCGTCCCAGTTGATGACGAACCAGCCGTTCACATAGTCGTTGACGAGGCGGCAGGGCACCGTGGCCGAGGTCGTGGATCCGGCCTTCTCGCGCACCCAGGCATATTCCTCCCAGAGCCGCCTGCGCCACCACATAGGCTCCTCGTCGGCCATCTTGTAGGGAAGTATCAGGCAGCAGAAGGCGTCGAAGTCAAGATGGCGGCACCAGGGCAGATCCCACGCCTTGAAGGCATACTCGATATTCTCGGCGAGGTACTCCGGAGTTATGACCTCGTAGTCCATCACCTTCTTCCTGAAGCCCGTGGAGTCGAAGTACTCCGCATCGTAGTGCCACTGCTCCGGCAACGACCCGAGCAGATACAGCGCAGCCCGCCGCTTGAGGCTGTCCTCAGGAGCCGAATATAACTCCGGCAGGGCAAGGAACTCCGCAGGCAGCTCCGGGGGCAAGGTCTCCGCGGAAGCGTCTCGGACACCGTCGGGCTGCAGCTCAGGCTGCACGCCGCCTCCGGCCGAACAGGAAACTAAAAACAGCAAAAAAATCAGATAAAGGGTACGGGACACTTTTATATGTATATGCAATTAGATTACTTTTCCTTTGCAAATATCGAAAACTTTTTTTTACCTTTGTTCGCATCAGGTATAAAATTCACCAAATCAATAACCAACATGAAAAAAGCAATCATCATCCTTACAGCCGCAGCGTTACTCGCCGCATCTGCCGCTACCGCCATCTGCGTAAGCA
>CALUTT010000017.1 GCA_944323775.1 uncultured Bacteroidales bacterium | reverse complement strand
TCTTTATCTCCACTGATGATTCTGAAGCACTTGCGGTTTTCTGCAGGTGCTTTTTCCGTATATATCCGATTGACTCGGTCTAAGCGGGTCATAAAAAATATGCACCGCGAAAGTTTTTCATTTGACTTGCGTGGTGCATACCTGTTATTTCTGGAGACTTCTCTGTTACATTCCTTTCTTGAATATCTCCATCGCATCGGCTGTAAGACCCGTTGACGAGAACCCGCCGTCATGGTAGAGAGTCTGCATCGTGACGTGTCTTGTCAGGTCGGAGAAGAGTGTGACAATGTAGTCTGCGCAGTCTGATGCGCTCGCGTTGCCCAGCGGAGACATCTTGTCGGCGTAGGTGAACATGTCTTCCATCCCGGCGATTCCGCTACCGGCAGTGGTCTTTGTGGGTGACTGTGAAACAGTGTTGACGCGTACATGACGCTTCTTGCCGTAGATCGCTCCGAAACTGCGGGCAATGCTTTCCAGAAGCGCCTTGGCATCCGCCATGTCGTTGTATCCCTGGAAAGTCCTCTGGGCTGCAATGTAGGTCAGCGCCACAACGGAACCCCATTCCTTGAGTGCGTCTTTCCTGTACAGGACGTTCAGCAGCTTGTGGAAGGAGAGTGCGGAAATGTCGAGAGTCTTGTTGAAGAAATCGTAGTTGGTGTCCTCATAGGGGCGTGACTTGCGTATGTTCGGGGACATCCCGACCGAATGAAGTACAAAGTCAAACTGGCCTCCGAACTGCTCCATGGCCTTGTCAACCAGAGTATCGAGGTCTTCCATCGAGGTCGCGTCGGCGGGAACCACGATTGCCCCGCACTGGCTTGCCAGCTGGTCGATCGTGCCCAGCCTGATGGAGACAGGCGTGTTGGTCAGGACAAGCTCGGCGCCTTCCTCCCTTGCCTTGAGGGCTGCCTTCCAGGCGATGGACTGGTCGTTGAGAGCTCCGAATACTATTCCTTTCTTGCCTTTCAGTAATCCGTATGCCATACTGTCACTTCTTTAAGTTTGCGTTGGGAACAAGCATGAACGACAGTCTGCCCTTGCAGGCGAGTTTGTCGTTGACTCTGGCTTCGGCCTCTACGACTACAAGGGGTCCCTTGTGGGAGATTGCATGAGCCTTTACACATACGGTGTCACCGGGGAATACCGAATTCTTGAACTTGACATTGTCAAGCCCTGCATACAGGGCCGTATTGTCGACCAGGTCCTCGCTCGGTATCAGCAGAAAACTTGACTGGGCCATGATCTCGCACAGGATTACACCCGGAACTATCGGGTAGCCGGGGAAATGTCCCTGGGTGAAGAATTCATTCTCGCGTATGGTATATTTCGAGAATACTTCGTCACCGACTTTTTCGGATTCGTCCACAAGCAGCATGGGCTCTCTGTGAGGCAGAATCTTCTTGATTTCTTCTCTGTTCATTTTATTCTGGTTTTAGATTTTAGCGGCAAGCGTCACTTTGCCTTGCGCAAAGATACACAAACATTGTGACCTCCGAACCCAAGAGAGTTTGAAATTGCAATGTCAAGATCTCTTTTCTTTGCACAAAGAGGAGTGTAGTCGAGATCGCATTCGGGATCCGGCTGCTCAAGTCCGATTGTCGGAGGCACTATAGAGTCTCTCAGTGCGAGTGCCGATGCTATGAGCTCGGCGGCTCCCGTGGCGCCGATCATATGGCCTGTCATGGATTTCGTCGAGCTTACCGATGCCCTGCGGGCTTCAGACTCTCCGAGAGCGATCTTGAGCGCCTTGGTCTCGGTGCTGTCGTTCAGGTGTGTGCCAGTGCCGTGTGCGTTGACATACAGATTCTCTCCGTTTTTGTAACCGGCTTCGTCAAGGGCTTCCTTGATAGCCCTTGCGGCGGTGATTCCGTCCGGGCGTGGAGCCGTGTAGTGATGAGCGTCGCAGGTGCATCCATAGCCGCATACTTCAGCGAGAATGGTGGCTCCTCTTGCAACGGCATGCTCGTACTCTTCGAGCATCAGCATTGCAGCTCCCTCGGCCATTACAAACCCTCCTCTGCGGGCGTCAAACGGCAGGCTGGCCTTGGACGGGTCTTCCTCGGTCGTTAGCGCACGGCTGTTTGCGAATCCTCCTATCGCAAGAGGAGTGATCGCAGCCTCGGCGCCGCCGGCAAGGATTACGTCGGCACGTCCGTACTTGATTGCAAGATATGCTTCCCCTACTGAGTTGGTGCTTGTCGCACACGCTGAAACATGTGTCAGGCAAGGCCCCTGGGCCTTGTATCTGATGGCGATGTTCCCTCCGGCAATGTTTGGTATCATCATAGGGATGAACAGGGGGGAAATCCTCTCAGCCCCTTCGTCGAACAGGACTTTTGTCTGTGTGATGAAAGTGTTGATGCCGCCTATGCCGGAACCGACGTAAACTCCGAACCTTTCAGCGTCGACGTTCTCCCCGGACACTATTCCGCTGCTTTCTACGGCTTCTTTTGCCGCAGCGAGGGCGAACTGGCTGTAGAGGTCGTTGCGGCGCTTCTCGGCTATCGAAAGACCGAATTTCAAGGGGTCGAAGTCCTTGACGCGTCCTGCCACGTGTACGGGCAGGTTATACTCCTCAAAACCTTCGAGGGGGCCTATTCCGCAGTAACCTGACTTGAGGCTGTCCCAGAAAGTCCTGGTGTCGTTCCCGACAGGTGAAATCACACCGGTGCCGGTAATTACAACTCTTCTTGTCTCTTTATTCATATGTGAAACTTTAGATATCGTATTTATGCCGTTGTGTCAGGCATACATGAATCTTCTGATACTGCCCTTAGGCGTTTTTGTGAACGGCTCGTACCTGAGCTCGTACCCGGATACCTGGGAGTATGCCGGAAGTCTCTTGTTCAGAGCCTCGATGTTGGCGTCCATGATGCTCTTCAGACCTGCCGAGTCAATGTTCTCCGCAAGGTCCGTATTCGGGACAATGAGCGCTACGAGCTTGTCGTTCCTTGATACGACGAGGGATTCAGCGACGTACGGGAGAGAGTTGAGTATGACCTCAATCTCTTCAGGGAAGATGTTCTGCCCGTTCGTGGAGAGGAGCATGTTCTTGCAGCGGCCTACGATGAAGATGCTGAAGTCACTGTCCATTGTCGCAAGATCGCCTGTACGGAACCAGCCGTCCGGGGTGAATGCTGCCTTTGTGGCTTCGGGATTCTTGTAGTAGCCCTGGAAGACGATGCTGCCCTTGACGAGGATCTCTCCGGGAATTTTCTCCGGCTCGGGAGAGTCTATCTTGAGGTCGACTCCCTCCTGGATCCATTCGCCGCATTCCCTCAGCTTGTATTGTCCGACATGTCCGATGCTGATTACAGGAGCCGTCTCTGTCATGCCGTATCCGGTCACGAACGGCAGCTTGAGCTTTTCCACGAGGAGTTTTTCGAACTGCTCCGGAATCGCGGCCCCGCCGGTTGCGAACATCTCAATGTTGCCTCCGATGGCATGCTGGAAAATGATCTTAAGCGACTCGCAGAAATCCTCGTTGTTCGCATGGTCCTCGAGCTTGGCTGCTCCGCTCTTGGTGTGGATGAAGTCTCCCAGAGTATCCTCGATGAGTTTCGTGAGGATCAGCGGTACGGCGAAGAACACATGCGGCTTGAATTCCTTGAGAGCGGGCTTCAGGTTTGACGGTACCGGAGGGACGCCGAGCACCACGAGGTGCAGGCCGAGGCACAGCGGGGTGATCATGTCGACAGTCATGCCGAAGATGTGTGCGTAGGGAAGTACGCTGACATAGTTCTCTCCTTTCCTGAACGGTACGTGCAGGGGAAGGAAGTAGACATTCATGCTCAGGTTCCTGTTCGCGAGCATGACGCCTTTGGGATTTCCCGTTGATCCGGACGTGTACATGATGGCTGCGGTGTCATCGAGTCCGGCTGGAGTGAATCTTACGTCTGCTGCGGTAAATCCGTGGGGATGAGCCTCCGAGAAGAGTCTGTCCGCATCAGAATAGATACGGTCGAATCCGTTCCTGCTTGCCAGGAGCTCCCCGGTCTTCGTGTCTATGGCTGCAACCAGCTCAGGGAGCTTTGCGAAATCCATCTTCTCGAATATCTGCTTTTCCGTGTAGAGTATGCGGGAATCAGAATGGTTTATAAGGTTGACCGTATCATCAGGTGTGAAAGCGTTGAAAATCTGGACGGCAACGTAGCCGCCTGCCTGGGCTGCAAAAAACACCTCTGCCCATTCTGCGCTGCTGCGTGCGTTGATTGCTATCTTGTCTCCTTTCCTGAGTCCTGCCGCCTTCCATACCAGATTCATAGTCTCGATGACTTTGGCCAGTTCTCCGTAAGTGAGTACGGGGCCTTTGTAGTCGTTGAGGGCGGGATTGTCCCAGCACTCTCTGATTGTCTGTTCAAACTTCAGAACGAAGTTGTCGGTAGGTTTGATATCGTACATGTTATCTACTGTTAATGTTTGTGTGCAAATTTAGTCCAATCGCGTTTTATTGTCCAAAAAAGTTCTCCGTTTGTGGCGAAATCCTGTTCTGAGGGGTAAGTTTTGCCGCTCCGGGGCGAAATCAAAGGTAAAAATCCTCGGTCAGGCGTGTGTATTCCAGGGTCTTGCGGCCGTTTTCCGTCAAGGTGAGGTATTCTTCCGAAGGATCAGCGCGAAAGAGTGAAAACTCGGCTACGGCGCGGGACGGGGCCTTGGCGGCCGTAGTCCTTACGTGCATGATTCTGAAAGGCGTGAGTCCGAATGAGGCGGCGGTGCGTATCAGGGAAGTCAGCCTGTCTTCGGGCAGTATTGTAGACATCCTTCCGCAGGAGGAAAGCCATTCCGACGAGAAGGAACACAGAGAAGCGAGGTCCAGTGTGTCGGAATGCCTTGCCGCGGCCTTTCTGGCGTCAGGATTCCTGAGCGAAGAGTCATAGTACGGAGGATTGGAGACTATTAGGTCATATTTGTTCCCCGGAACGAAATCTGACAGCGCAGTGCAGACTGCCTGCAGTCTGTCCCGCCACGGTGAGAGGCTGAAATTCAGAGCGGCCTCTTCGGCTGACGGAGGGTCGATGTCAATGCCGGTGATAAGTCCTGCCTGTGATCTCTGGGCAAGCATAAGCGCTATCACTCCGGATCCGGTGCCTATGTCCAGTATGCTGCGCTCGTCTCCTCTGACGGTCGCCGAGGCCCCGAGCAGTACTGCATCGGTGCCTACCTTGAGCGCTGATCTGGCGTGCCGGACTTCGAATTGTCTGAACCTAAATGAATTTTCCATCTTTCATGACCAGCCGTCTGTCGCAGAGTGCGGCGAGTGCAGGATCGTGCGTGACGATGACGGTGGTCTGCCCGGTCCTGTCCCTCAGGTCGAAGAATATTTTCTGCACTTCCTGCTTTGTGGCGGAATCAAGGTTCCCCGTAGGTTCGTCTGCCAGCAGAATCGCGGGGCTGTTCGCCACGGCCCGTGCAATGGCCACCCTCTGCTGTTCTCCTCCGGAAAGTTCGGAGGGCTTGTGGTCCATCCTCTGCTCCAGTCCCATGGCTTCAAGAAGTTCGGCCGCTCTTGCGGCAGCCTGTCTGCGGCTTTTCCCCGCGATCATTGCGGGAATCATCACATTCTCTTCTGCGGTGAATTCCGGAAGCAGCCGGTGTGCCTGGAATACAAACCCTATTCTT
This sequence comes from uncultured Bacteroidales bacterium, assembly GCA_944323775.1. Taxonomy (GTDB): domain Bacteria; phylum Bacteroidota; class Bacteroidia; order Bacteroidales; family UBA932; genus Cryptobacteroides. Next base: position 10,315 of record CALUTT010000017.1, on the reverse strand, counting down.
GTGCCTCTGAAAGCGGAAAGCGCGTCTCTGCCGAGACTGAGCACATCTGTGCCGTCTATCGTCAGGGAACCTCCGTCTGGAGTCGACAGAGTCCCGAGGATCTGCAGCAGGGTGGACTTACCCGCACCGGACGCCCCGACTATCGACACGATTTCCCCTTCCTCAGCCTGGAAGTCTATCCCCTTGAGAACTTCAAGAGCGCCGAAATGCTTGTGTATGTCTTTGGCCAGCATTATCATGGTGTCAAAGATATTGCTTTTTCCGCAAAAGCAAGCTATATTTGTCGTCTAATTCGGGGTGTGGCGCAGTTGGCAGCGCATCTGGTTTGGGACCAGAGGGTCCTGTGTTCGAGTCACAGTACCCCGACCAGCAGAAGACGGTATGCATCACTTCAATGGCGCCAGCCTGTACCGCACCGATTACTTCTCGTTGCTGGCATGCATGGTGACGGGGCATTTTCTTGCGGACAATCCTTTCTATGGCGCATCCCTGTATTTTCTTGCCGGTATTGCAAGGTCGTTCCCGCTTTACGGGCGGATGGCTGCATGTACCCTGTGCGGGATATGCATTGCTCTTGCCTGTACTTTAATTTCTGTACATCAAGGCGCAGGACGTGTGGTCCTGTTCGTGCTTGCCCTGACGGCCAGGGACATGGCGAGGAGGGAACAGTTGCCGCTTTCTCGCGGAGTCCGGAGCGGAAGACCGGTTTTCCTTGCCCACCTTGTGCTTGATGCCGTGGCCATGCTTTCCGTCTACTCGATGATGCCCCGCGAAGGCTTTTATCTTGTCTCGGCCCTGATTCTTGTGACGGGGTATGCCGGGCTGTCATCAAGTGTCAGGGGCCCGGCCCCGGGATTCCGCTTGCCGAAGATACCGTTCATGGACGTCTCGTCCTACAGGCTGTTTTCCGGAATGAGGTTCTGTGCGGTAGTAGGGGCAAATCTCGGGACTCTGGCATTCCTGCTTGCTCTGATGCCATGGAACAGGCTGCAGGAGGGCGGTCTCGGACACTATGTGCTCGCATCCGGACTGCTCGCGCTGATGCTGGCGGCCTATATCCCCGTGTCTTTCTCTCTGTGGCGCAGGATAAGGGGTTCCGGGCTTCCATATTTCAGTGTGGGAGTCATGCTTTGTATCGCGGCATGTCTGATCATGCCCCGCCCGCTGTCTTTGTGGGGCGTCTCGGCATGGCTGGTTTTGTGGGTATGGGGAATTTCTCTTGCAAGTTCGGGTATACGGTGCTTCGAACTTGATTTTGCCGCTGTAGGCAGGATTGCCGGTCCGGGCCATGGTCCGAAGGAACTTTCCTTGTCCAATGCTGCAACTGCAACGGCTGCATCGGCAGGCTCATCGTCGGCAATGTTCGTTCTGACGGCACTCTTCGCGTTCCTGCTTCCAGCTTTCGGATATGCGTCTCTCCGGTGGCTGACATTGCTTGTCTGCGGACTGTCTCTGGCTTTTATGGCAGGCTCTGCAATATTCGCGCTCAGAGAGCCGCTCGATGTGCGCTGCAGGGAGAAGCTGATCCTTTATGACAAGGGGGGAGGAGGCAGGAATGCCAGGATAGAGGAGAGCATGCGGAATGTCCTGGTGCGTCCGCACAAGGCAAACTCCGGCGTCAGGATACTGTCTGCCATGGCGAAGCTGTTCCTGCGTCTGAGAGTGTGTGGAGCGGAGAATCTCAGGCCCGGGAACTATCCGTCCGTGTTTGTATGCAATCACGGGTTTGTCTACGGTCCGGTGAGTGCGGTCGTTTATCTTCCTACTTATTTCAGGCCGTGGATACATGACGTGATGCTTGACAGGGGCCGGGCAGAGACTCAGTTGCACAAGTCGATGCATAAACTCGTCAGGCTGTTTGGAAAGCGTGCCGGGGGAGCGCTTGTCCATGCGGTGGCAGGCATCGTTTGCCGGGTGCTCGGCTCGTTCAATCCAGTCCCTGTGGTCAGGGGCGCGTCAAGGGACGTGATGAACACACTTCAGGTGAGTCTCGATGCCCTGCTGGACGGGGACAATGTCCTGATTTTTCCGGAAAAGCCCAGGGAACTTGCAACGAACCTACCGCGTGATGGAGCATACGACCCCATGGTCCTCAGGAACTTCTATACCGGATTCGCGCATGTCGGAAAGATGTACCATGACGCTACCGGGAAGAATCTGCTGTTCTATCCGGTGTTCTCTGACAAGAGGCGCCGCCTGTTCATCATAGGCAGCCCTGTCGCATATGACCCGTCGCTGGGGCCCCGCGAGAGCAAGGCAAGGCTTGCCGGCTGTCTTCAGGAGAGAATGTCCGAGCTTGGGAAGTGGTCCTGACGTCCGGCCGTCAGAACAGGCCGACGACGGCTGTCCAGACAAGGAACCTGGCGGCTTTGCCGATCAGCAGCAGTACTATTGTCCAGAATGGCCTGGTCCTGTAGAATCCGAGAGCCAGTACGAATACATCCCCGATGAAAGGTATCCATGCCACGAGGGCAAGCCACAGGCCGTACCTGTCCACCTTCTGTTTCTGCCTCTGCAGCGTCTCACGCTTTACCCTGAACCATTTTTCGAGCCATTCCCAACGGCCCAGCCGCCCCATGAAATATGTAATGACGCTGCCTATCCAGTTCCCGAGAGTCGCCACGACAAAGCAGGCCAGCGGATCGTCCATGGCCGAGAGGACGGCGATGTAGAGGGCGTCCGAACTGAAAGGGACGATGGTCGCGGCAAGTATGTTGCCGAGGAACAGGCCAATGAGACCCCAGTTTTCCAGTCCGAACATCAGCGGGTTACGAATCGAGTTTGAGTACGGCCATGAATGCACTCTGCGGAACCTGGACGGTGCCTATCTGGCGCATGCGCTTCTTGCCTTCCTTCTGTTTCTCGAGGAGCTTGCGCTTTCGCGTGACGTCTCCGCCGTAGCACTTCGCCGTCACATCCTTGCGAACCTGCTTGACCGTCTCCCGCGCTATAATCTTTGCACCGATGGCGGCCTGTATGGGGATGTCGAACTGTTGTCTGGGAATCAGCTCCTTGAGCTTTACGCACATCTTGCGCCCGAGGTCGTATGCGTTGTCCTCATGTATGAGAGTGGAAAGAGCGTCGGCAGGTTCTCCGTTCAGCAGTATGTCGAGCTTGACGAGCTTGGCCGGCCGGTAGTCGGTGATATGATAGTCAAATGACGCATACCCTTTGGAGATTGTCTTCAGCTTGTCGTAGAAGTCGAATACTATCTCTGAGAGCGGCATGTCGTAGTTGAGCTCGACTCTCTCGGCGGTAATGTAGTGCTGGCTGACGAGAGTCCCCCGCCTGTCGAGACAGAGTTTCATGATCGGGCCGAAGAATTCTGACTTGGAGATGATCTGCGCCCGGATGTACGGTTCTTCTATGTGGTCGATGAGCGTAGGCGCCGGCAGTCCCGAGGGATTGTGTACGTCGATTACCCCTCCCTGGGTGGTGTATACCTTGTATGATACGTTCGGCACCGTGGTTATCACGTCCATGTCGAATTCGCGGTACAGTCTCTCCTGCACGATCTCGAGGTGCAGCAGTCCTAGGAAGCCGCATCTGAATCCGGAGCCCAGCGCGAGGGAACTCTCCGGCTCGTATACGAATGATGCGTCGTTGAGCTGGAATTTCTCAAGCACCGAACGCAGTTCCTCGAACTTGTCGGCCTGGACGGGATACATTCCGGCAAACACCATCGGCTTGACTTCCTCGAAGCCAGCTATGGCTTCGGTACACGGGTTCGCCACCTGGGTGATAGTGTCGCCGACCTTGACCTCGGCAGCGCTCTTTATTCCCGTGATGACATATCCGACATCCCCGCAGCCTATGCCGTCCGAGGGGATGAGCTTCATTTTCAGGAGGCCGACTTCCTCTACTTCATATTCCTTGCCCGTGGCGAAGAACTTGACTTTGTCCCCCTTCCTGATGCTGCCGTTCCTGATCTTGACGTATGCGATTACTCCTCTGAACGAGTTGAATACGGAATCGAAAATGAGGGCCTGCAGCGGGGCGTCGGGATCTCCCTGCGGTGCCGGAATCCTTTCTACGATAGCGTCGAGGACCGGCGGGACACCCTCTCCCGTGCGGGCGGAAACCTTGAAAACGTCCTCGGGTGAGCAGCCGAGCAGGTCACACACTTCGTCCGTCACCAGCTCAACCTGGGCCGAATCCATGTCTATCTTGTTGAGGACAGGGATAATCTCCAGACCGTGGTCGATTGCCATGTATAGGTTTGAAATCGTCTGTGCCTGCACACCCTGTGTCGCATCCACGACCAGCAGAGCTCCCTCGCAGGAGGCTATCGACCTTGAGACTTCGTACGAGAAGTCCACATGTCCCGGAGTGTCGATGAGGTTCAGCCTGTACTGCTCGCCTCCATGGCTGTAGACCATCTGGATGGCATGGCTCTTTATCGTGATGCCCTTCTCCCGCTCGAGGTCCATGTCGTCCAGGACCTGGTTCTCCATATCCCTGGGCACCAGAGTGTTGGTGAGCTCCAACAGTCTGTCGGCAAGTGTGCTCTTGCCGTGGTCTATATGTGCGATGATGCAGAAGTTGCGAATGTTCTTCATTTCCATAACCGAGCGCAAAAATACGTATTTTTTCGTATATTTGCGCGTTAAAAGACTTATACATAACCAATACAATATGGCAACAATCGAAGAACTCAAGAAGATTTCCTCTCAGGTGCGCAGGGACATCGTCAGGATGGTCACTACCGCCAAATCAGGCCATCCGGGGGGATCTCTCGGCATCACGGACGTGATGACCACTCTCTATTTCAACGAGATGAAGCACGATCCGGCCACATGGAGCCGCAGCGGGAAAGGACAGGATGTGTTTATCCTTTCAGCCGGGCATCTGGCTCCTGTCTACTATTCAGTACTTGCACGTTCGGGATATTTCCCGACCGCTGAACTCGGGACTCTGCGCAAGTTCGGAAGCCGTCTTCAGGGCCATCCGTGCGTGACCGACCACCTTCCCGGAGTGTTCAAGCCTTCCGGGTCTCTCGGACAGGGACTCTCAGTTGCGGCCGGCATAGCGCTCGGCAAGAAGCTCGACGGTGACGTCAACCGTGTCTACTGCCTTTGCGGTGACGGAGAAAGCGAGGAGGGACAGATATGGGAGGCAGGAATGTGGGCCGCCCATCACAATGTCGACAACCTTGTCGCTTTCACGGACTGGAACGGCCAGCAGATTGACGGTACTACTACTGCGGTTGCGGGTGTAGGAGACCTTGAGGAAAAATGGCGTGCGTTCGGTTGGGAGGTCATTGTGGCGAACGGCCATGACTTCCAGAGCATACTTGACGCCTTTGCCGCCGCCCACCAGGCAAACGGAAAGCCCAAGATGCTGCTCTTCAAGACGGAGATGGGCCACGGTGTCGATTTCATGGCAGGCACCCACGAGTGGCACGGCAAGGCTCCTTCAGCCGAGCAGTGCGAAGCAGCTTTGAAGCAGTTACCCGAAACATTAGGAGATTATTAGTATGAAAAAATACGTAGATACAGGAAAAGTCGATACCCGCAGCGGCTTCGGTGAGGGACTTGCAATCGCAGGACGCGCCGACGAGAGGGTGCTCGCCCTCACAGCGGATCTCAAGGGCTCCCTCAAGATGGGAACCTTTGCCAAGGAATTCCCCGAAAGGTTCATCCAGTGCGGTATTGCCGAGGCCAACATGGTAGGTGTTGCAGCCGGACTTGCCATTACCGGAAAAGTGCCGTTCATCGGTTCTTTCGCTGAATTCGTGACAGGCCGTGTGTATGACCAGCTCCGTCAGGAGGTCGCATACGGTCATACGAACGTGAAGATTGCCTCTTCTCATGCCGGAATCACGCTGGGAGAGGATGGTGCCACCCATCAGACCATGGAAGACGTCGCTCTGATGAGGGCGCTTCCGGGTATGACCGTGATCGTGCCTTGCGACTACAACCAGACAAAGAACGCTACCGTTGCGGCAGCGAAGTTCGTGGGCCCGGTCTACCTGCGTTTCGGCCGTCCGTCAGTCCCGAACTTCACTCCTGCTGACGAACCCTTCGAGATCGGCAAGGTGTACAACCTCAATGAAGGTACTGACGTGACCATCATCACATACGGTCATCTCGTATGGGAGGCTCTGGTCGCTGCAGAGACGCTCGAGAACGAGGGCATCAGCGCCGAAGTGCTGAATGTGGCTACTGTCAAGCCTCTTGACTCCAAGGCTATTCTCGACTCTGTGGGGAAGACAGGCTGCGCCGTCGTTGCCGAGGAGCACAACATGGCCGGAGGACTCGGCGAGGAGATTGCCGGTGTTCTGGCTGCCAACGCTCCCGCTCCTCTGGTATTCGTGAACGGTGCCGACAGATTCGGCCAGTCAGGTACGCCTGCAGAACTCATGAAGGCATACGGCCTTGATTCGGCACATCTGGTCGAGGCTGCCAAGAAGGCTCTTGCACTCAAGAAGAAATAGAGACTTGCGGCTGTCTGATGACAGCTATGGAACAGGATCATATCCGCTGCCGCCCCAGGGGTTGCAGCGGATAATTCTTTTGATGCTCAGCCACAGGCCCTTTACCGGTCCGTATTTGCGCAATGCCTCAATGGCATACTGAGAACAGGTGGGAGTGAAGCGGCAGCATCCCGGCTTGAGAGGCGATATGCATATCTGATAGAACCTCACAAGCAGGATGAACGGCGCGGAAAAAACCGTCTTTACAATTTGTCGCAACCGTGTCATTGGCTGATTTTACGGTCGATTCTTGAGAGGATGGATGCGATTTCGTCGCATATTGTACGGTAGTCGGCGCATTCCTTGCTGCCGTAAGCGAACATTATGTCAGTTCCGGCCGTATGTAGCAGGCTTTTCTGAGTGCGGTAGGCCTCCCTGATACGTCTTTTCAGCAGATTGCGCATTACGGCTCGCTTGAAGTAACGTTTTGGAACCGAGACAAGGATGCGGTTGGGACTCTCCCTTTCCGAAGGCAGCCAGCAGTACCTGATGTGAGCCGTAGACCCCCATTTCCCGCCGGAGACCAGTGCGGCGACCGAGGTCTTCCCGCACAGCCGTTCCTCCTTGGAGAAGGTATTGGCCGCAACGGAAGGCATGTCAGGAGTTTTCAGCAAGATAGAGTTCTATCGCTTTCCCGACGGAAGGAGCTTCCGGGGTCGGAGCTTTTGCATTGATGGTGAGCCCCGCCTGCTGCATTGCAGGCACGACTGACTTGCCGAAAGACATCATCTTTGTATCGCCCTGGTTGTAATCGGGGAAATTCTCTTTCAGCGAAATGACATCCGAAGGGTTGAACATGACGATCATGTCGTATGACTTGATGTCCAGGGAATGCAGATCCTGGGGAACCGCCTTGACGAGAGTCCCCAGAGTGTAGTCAAGACCGGCACTGTCGAACCGGGAGGTCATCGCGTCCATGTTCGACCCTGCGGAAGCCGCAATGAGGAACTTCTCTCCCTTGTGTTTTGGCCCTATCAGCGCCACAATGGAGTCGGGACTCCCGTCCCCGTAGAAAATCTTGCGTTTGCGGTATACTATGTGTTTCTGCAGATACATTGCCACCGCTTCCGTGGAACAGAAATACTTCATGGTCTCGGGGACCTTGAAACGCATCTCCTCACACAGCCTGAAGTATGCGTCGATGGCCAGACGTGAGGAGAACACTATCGCGCTGTAGTCGGGCAGGTTGATCTTCTCCGCCCTGAACTCCTTGGCGGACAAGGGTTCCACCATATAGAAAGGATGGAACTCCAGGCTTGCGCCATACTTGCTCTGGATCACCTCGAAAGGTGTGAAATTGGACGGCGCCTGTTGTGAAACCAGTATCTTCATCATTATAATGCTTCCGCTCCCAGCACCAATATTGCCGGTGGCAGGATTTCAAGACCGCAAAGATACAAAAAAGCGGCCAAACCATTACAATGCTGCCTCAAAATTTGTCCTGTCCTGATGATTGAGGCGACAAGGAACAAGCCTGCGGCAATGTATAGAACGATTCTTGAAGATGAGTATGAAACTCCTGAAATCCAAAGCGTTCCGCACAATGCAAGCAGGACGGGAGTTGCAAGGATGAAGAATGAGTACGCGCAATTTTTTGCGGCGGTCCGTCCTTCTTTGCCCAGGTGCCTGTGTTTAGGAATCATGTATAGTACGGACCTGAGAACCGCGTAGCCCGCCACTATGCCTGCCATAGCCGGCGAGTGCCATTGCAAGGGGAGCGCCCTGATGAAATCCGGCATGAAGAGCCCGTATCGGGAGCATACCAGGGCAAAGGGGATAATGAAAACGGCGGCCGTGCGGTTCCGCAGTATGGCAAGGCTGAGATTGTATTCGAGTTCGGCGCTGCCCCTTGGCCTGCTGACCGCATATGCAAGGTGCGGCATCAGGCGGAAGATGCCTTTCATGTTGAAGATCAGGAGGACCACGGCCGCAGCCACGAGAATCTTGTTCGACATGACGTCAGTCCACTGCAGGCTGGCTGAGGCATCCGCATAGGGGACAGCCGACATTTCCAGCTTTCCGGGTATCGCCAGCAGGAACCGGTACATCAGTTGCCTCTTTTTGCATTGTATCCCAGGGATGTGAGTATCTGGACAAGCTTGTCCCTCAAGTCTCCCTGAATGGTTATCTCTCCGTTCTTGGCGCTTCCTCCAACTCCGCATCTGGTTTTCAGTATGCGGGCAAGCGCGCTGAGGTCATCGCCGCTCCCGACAAACCCTTCAACCAGGGTCACCTGCTTGCCGGCTCTCTGCCTGCGGTCTATCCTGACTGTCAGCCGCTGCTTTTCCGGAGGGAGAGTCGCTTCCTCGGGCGTGCTGTCGCTGCGCGTGTATTGAAAATCCGGATTCGTGGAGTATACCACGCCGAGACGTTTTTTCCAGTCGTTGTCCTGCATTGAGTACAATTTTTGCAAAGATAACGAATCTTGATATATCTTTGCGGTCTTAAATGCAGATCATGAACCAGAAGAAGTTTAATCTGTTCCACAGGATATGCGCCGTAGCGGCATTCGCCATATCTGCAGTGACATATCTCATGACAGTGGAACCATCCGCGTCGTTTTGGGATTGCGGCGAGTTCATCGCCTCGTCATACAAGCTTGAGGTGGGACATCCTCCGGGAAACCCGATGTTCCAGCTCATTGCCAGGTTCTTCACTCTTTTCGGGGACAACATGCATGCCGCCATATTGGTGAACTGCATGAGCGGCCTCTGTTCGGCCCTTACGATCATGCTGCTGTACCTGACAATAGTGTGGTTTGTCAGGAGGATGATCCTTCCCGGTCCTGAGGGCGGGTACAGTCCGGCTCAGGCCGTGGTGATAATGGGGTCCGGGCTTGTAGGTTCTCTTGCATACTGCTTTTCGGACACGTTCTGGTTCTCTGCCGTGGAGGGTGAAGTCTATGCGATGTCCTCTCTGTTCACGGCCGGGGTGTTCTGGGCGATGACAATGTGGTATGACCGTGCCGACAGGCCTCATGCCGACAAGTGGATAGTGCTGATCGCGTTCTTCATGGGAATGAGCATTGGCGTGCACCTGCTGAATCTGCTGATGATTCCCGCCATTGTATTCCTTTACTACTACCGCAAGCGCGGGGACCGCAAGGTGACTTTCTGGAACGGTGCCGGCATTTTTGCCGTCGGTGCCGCCATCCTTGCCGTCGTGCTCTTCGTGATCATTCCTGTGCTGCCGAAGGCCGCAGCGTATGTGGACCTGCTGTTCGTGAATGTCTTCGGCCTGCCCTTCAACAGCGGGGCAGTGTTCTTCATGCTTGTCCTGCTTGCCCTGTGCTTCTGGGGGATATACTTGACGATGAGGAGAGGCAGAGTGTTCTGGAATACGGCCCTGCTCTGCTTTACGACCATAATAATAGGGTTCTCGGTATTCAGCATTGACATCATACGCTCATGCGCCAAGACCCCGACCAACGAATACCAGCCTGACAACGCCTTCACTCTGGTGCGTTATCTCTCTCGCGAGCAGTATGGTTCGACTCCTCTGCTGTACGGGCAGTATTTCGATGCGCCCTACGATCTGAAGACCGGTACCTACTGGACGCCGCTTGACGGGAAATATGTCAAGGCCGAGGCCCCTATTGACGCCGAGTACCGTCCCGAGGGCAAAATGCTGTTCCCAAGGATGTGGGCCACCAGCCCTGACGGGAGGTATGAGGACTTCTACATGTCATACATGAAGGACGGGGAGGGCAAGAAGGTCCCCGGAGCGACGTACCGCAAGCCTACCATGGGTGCAAACCTGCGCTTCTTCTTCGATTACCAGCTGAACTGGATGTACTGGCGCTATTTCATGTGGAATTTCGTCGGCCGCCAGAACCAGATA
>CALUTT010000016.1 GCA_944323775.1 uncultured Bacteroidales bacterium | reverse complement strand
CAGGGAAGATCTCTACTACCGTATCAATACGGTCCATCTTCATCTGCCGCCGTTGAGGGAAAGACCTGACGACATAGTCCCGCTTGCGAAGCGTTTCATGCTCACGTTTGCCGCAAAATACCACAGGAGCGTTGCGGATATTTCGTCCGAGGCCTGCAGGATGCTGCGTTCAAGGAAGTGGCCGGGCAATATACGTGAACTTCAGAACGCCGTCGAGAAGGCGGTGATCATGGCAGACGGCTTCGAGCTCGGTGCCGGTGACTTTGACCTTGCATCTGAGGAAGACCCAGGGCAGGGGGCGGGTTCTGCGCGCGGTGAGGTCAGGACTCTGGACGAAGCGGAAAGAGCAGCCATTTCCGAAGCCATGCAGCGCTGTAACGGCAACCTTACTCTGGTGGCCAGAGAGCTGGGGATCAGCAGGCCGACACTATATGCGAAACTCAAGAAATATGACATCTGATGCTGCCGTGGGTTGACATAGGCATACTCTCGGCCGCAGTCGTTGTCGTCTCTGTGCTGACGGCCCTGCTTGTGCGTGAGCATGACAGGAAGAAACTCGAATACATGCTTGATGCGTTCGAGGACGGGGAGTATAATTTCAGGTTCCTGCCGCGCAGCAGGTTCAACCGGACTCTGAACAGGATAAAGTGGATAGTGGAGAAGCAACGCCAGCAGAGCGAGCAGGAGTCGTGGACAAGGCTCATCCGTGTACTGACTCATGAAATAATGAACACTGTCAGTCCGATAGCGTCCCTGAGCGATGTGCTGGGGCGCTATGCATCGACCCCGGGCCATGATGCCGAGGTCAAGGCCGGTCTCGAGACCATATCCTCTTCATCCAAGGACCTGATACGGTTCGTCGAGTCATACAGGGAACTGGCCGGCGTTGCGCGTCCCCGCAGAAAGGCACTGATGGTCTCGGACCTTGTCCGCAAGGTCATGGAACTGACATCGCAGCAGTTCAGGGCATCCGGTGCCGAGTGCAGCTATTCGGCTTCTGAAGACGATCTTCTCATCTATGCCGACGAGTCACAGATCAGCCGCATCCTGATCAATCTGATCAAGAATGCCTTGGAAGCCGGTGCGGCGCATGTGTGGATCAGCGCGGAAAACGACCTGGCCGGTAGGACTGTCGTACGAGTCTCCAATGACGGAGCGCAGATACCGGAGGGGAGCAGGGACCAGATATTCATACCGTTCTTCACCACTAAAAGCTCCGGTTCCGGAATCGGCCTGAGTCTGTCGAGGCAGATAATGCGCGCCCACAACGGCTCCCTTGAGTTGAGCTGCAGCGAGCCGGGCCGGACAGAGTTCACGCTGATATTCGGATAGCTTTCCCCCTCTCTTATCTTATGCTTATCACGTTTCCGTCAGCTCCCTGCGATATCTCGATTGTCCTGACAAGCTGGAAAGGCTCGTCCCTGTTATCGTTGAAACCCTCAAACACCGAAGCGTCTATGAAGTCTTTCACTGTTCCACTGTAGGAAAGGCCGCTGTCGGGGTCTTCTATGTAGAACTGCCATATTATTGTCTTGACTCCTGGGGGCATGCCCATAATGTTCATGAACGCGTTCCTGCCATCCCACGATATACGCTGGGCGGCAGTCTCGGAATAGTCTCCATTGTCCAGGTCGAGGCTGGTGTATACCGGGTATATGCAGCCCACTGACAGGCGGTAATAGCACGGCTTTCCGCTCCGGGACATGAACGCCACGTCTATCCTCCTGGCGTACTGCTCCATTGGAATTCTTATGTACGGTGACCTGTCGCTTATGCTGACATCAGCGTGTCCGTAGTAGATGCCGCTGTCTATGGTCTCTATCCATGGAACAGGGAAAAAATCGAAACTTGGCCGGTCATGCAGGTACATTGAAATGACATTGTCATTCACCTGGAATGAATCGCCGGCCTTAATGTCAATGCTGTAGTTTCCTGGAGCGAGAACTGCGTCGCTGGTGTGCACCTTCCCTGTCTCGAAAGCTGAATAGACATCACCGATATTGACTGACCAGCTGCCGGGAAGTCCGGCTCCGGAGCAGGCACTCCAGTCGGGCTCTATTACGATGTATTCATTCGATGCCTGTGGCTTTGCGCAGGATACGGCAATAATGGCCGCCGCGAACAATGCGAGTTTAGACAGATTTTTCATGGCTAATTCATTTTTCCGCTCCCCTTCTAGGACTTGAACCTAGGACCCCCTGATTAACAGTCAGGTGCTCTAACCAACTGAGCTAAAGAGGAATTTGTTTCCCGTACTTGTGTTTCGGGACTGCAAATATACAGCAAAAACTTAAAAGCACAAAATTTTTTAAATTATTTTGTGCTATCTTTGTCTTCGTCATGGACGTAGAACTCTTATCCAGAATCTTACGCGAACTCATAACGGCCCACGATGAGGTCGGATTGCCGTCTCTTGGCGTCTTTGTCGCCGAGATGGTTCCTGCATCGTTCTCGGACAGGGGCTATACGATAAATCCTCCTTACAGGCGGCTCTCGTTCATTCAGGGTGAGTGCAATGACACTTTGCTTGTGGACTTCTATGCCAAATCGAACAGGATGGAGCCGCATGCTGCAGAAACATATATCACGGATTTTCTCCAGGAGATGAGGAAAGTCCTTGAGGAGAGGAAGACAATAACTCTTCCCGGGCTTGGACGCCTCAGGGCTACTAAGGAGAACGCCCTGTTCTTTGTGCAGGAGGAGGGACTGGACATATTTCCCGACGGATTCGGGCTTAGAAGCGTATCTCTGAAGCACATCCCTGCGGAGACTGATACTGTCGAGATCCCTCTGCCGTTTGTCAATCCTGACGCCAGGATCCAGGCTGCCGATGACGTTCCTGTCCCGGAACCTTCTTCTGTCCCGGAATCCTCTTCTGCTTCCGAAACCGTTCCTGTTCCGGAAACCGTTCCTGCCTCGGAACCTGCTCCAGGCCAGGAACCTGTTCCCGTCGCGGAACCTGCGCCTGACAGCGGTCAGGCCGTGCGCCGCAGATCCCGTCTTTCAATTGTCCTGACAGTTTCAGGAGTGCTGCTGGCCGTCGCCTGCGTGCTTCTCGCGGTGTTTGTCATTCTTGCCCATGCCGCGCCTGATTTCATCGACTCCATATTGTATACACCTGAGGAACTCAGGATTATCAACTATTGACTATGGAACTGATTTATCCGGCTCAGATAGCTCCGCCCCTAAAAGGCAGTGATACGGCGGCGGCAAATGAAATGCTTCCTGTCGTGGATCCCAACGGCCTTGTCGTGGCTCAGGCCTCGAGAAAATTCTGCCACGGCGGCTCCAGACCTCTTCATCCGGTTGTGCACCTGCATATCATCAACAGGGAGGGAATGATATATCTGCAGCGGCGCAGCGCAGACAAGGACCTGCTCCCGCTGATGTGGGACACTGCGGTAGGAGGGCATGTCAGCTACGGCGAATTCATCGTGGAGGCCCTTTACAGGGAAGCTTCGGAGGAACTGCATTTCAGCGGATTCAATCCGGTCTCCATCTGCAGCTATGTGTTTGAGTCCGGTGTCGAGAGGGAGCTTGTGAATGTATTTGCGGCTGTAGGCAATTTCCATCCTGTACCCGACGGAGTCGAGGTCATCGACGGACGCTACTGGAGTACAGGCGAGATCGAGTCGGCCATCGGGAAGGGTGTGCTGACTCCGAATTTCGAGTCGGAGTACGCCAGAATCAAGGATAAACTTCTTTCTCTGCTTTGACGCATATGAAGGATCTGAAGAAATTCATAAGGGATCAGCTTTCCGTGTGGCAGCTTGCATCGTCCAACTTCCGCGCCCTCAAGACAATGAAACGCCGGGAGGTCACTGTGAACGGACTCAGGTGCATCCTTCAGTACAATCCTCAGAGAGTGCTCTCATCCCTGGCGGACACGTCTGCGGAGGCGATAGCGTCGCGCAAGTGCTTCCTGTGCTCCGAGAACCGGCCCAAAGAGCAGTTCCACCTGAAGTTCGAGGGCCGCAAGGGCCGCAAGTACAATATCCAGGTCAACCCATACCCCATCTTTGCCGGGCACCTTGTGATTGTCAGGGACACGCACATGCCCCAGGAGATATGGCATCACATGCCGGACATGCTTGACTTCGTGTCAAGGTATCCGGACTATCTCGTATTCTATAACGGTCCGCAGAGCGGGGCTTCCGCTCCGGACCACCTTCATTTTCAGGCGATACCTCGGCACAACCTCCCTCTGGAAGAGGCGATCGACTCTTTTCTTGACAATCCTCGCGCCCCTCTGTGTTCTGTCAAGGATGCTACTCTGTACAGATATCCCGATTATGTGAACGGGGTCTTCGCACTGAAGGCAAACACTTCCAAGTCTTTGACCAAGCTCTTCTACAGGCTGCTGGACTGTACGGACAGGCAGCCGGGAGAAGGAGAACCAAAGTTCAATCTGTACTGTTATGTGAAAGGGGCGGAGTTCCGCTGTTTTGTGGTCCTGCGCTCTGCAAAACGCTCGCATCACTTCTATTCCGAGTGTCCTGAAGAACATCTGTCCATAAGTCCCGGGGCCGCTGACATGGCGGGGGTCTTCGTCGCTCCTCTCAAGGAGGATTTCCAGAAGGCTGATGCCGGCCTGCTTTCCGACATGCTTGCCGAAGTCACCGTCTCCGAGGATGAGCAGAAGATGATACTGTGGAGGCTTGCACGTACCCAGAGGACGATCTCGGTCGGACTCCTGTCTGCGAAGGAAATAGTGTTTGAAGTGATTTCCGACGGAGCGGGCCCTCAGAAGGTAAGCTGGTGCGAGGGACGCATAGCATACAACGGCATGCTGTATGACGAGCTCTATTTTGACTCGATGACTCTTTCCACCCTTTTCGCCGAACCTTCGTTTATCCTTTACGACGTTACGATAGGCATAGATTTCCACTGGCAGCAGAAACTTACACTCAGATATGCGGGCGGCCTGAGGTTCATTGTCGAAGGGGACAGGATAACGGCCGTGAACTGTGTCGGCGAGGAAGATTATCTCATGAGCGTGATTTCTTCCGAGATGCGTTCATCAGCTCCTGTTGAACTGCTCAAGGCGCATGCCGTGATCTCGCGCAGCTGGCTTGAGGCGCGGCTTGCGGACCGCGAGGCCGGAAGGAAGACCCCGCACGAGGCATTCGACGTGTGTGCGGACGATCATTGCCAGCGGTATCAGGGCCTGACCTTTGCGGTCGGTGACGGCGTAAGGGAGGCAATTGACAAGACGTGGGGGCAGACTCTGCGCTATCATGGAGAATTGTGTGACACCCGTTATTCCAAGTGTTGCGGGGGCCGCACCGAACTTTACAGCACTTGCTGGGAGGACCGGGACTATCCGTACCTTCAGAGTGTCGAGGACAGTTTCTGTGACTGCAGGGATACCTCGGTGCTTTCTTCCGTACTTAATGACTATGACCTCCAGACCGCTGACTTCCATGACTGGACGGAGAGCTACACTGTCGACGAGCTGTCCGGAATCGTGAAGCAGCGTACGGGTGTGGACTACGGAACGGTCGAGAGCCTGGAGCCGCTGGAATGCGGTCCTTCCGGCCGTATTAAATATCTGAGGATCACGGGGAGCCTGCGCAGCGGAGTGATAGGCAAGGAACTGGCGATAAGAAAGGCCCTGAGCCGTTCGCATCTCAAGAGTTCGGCATTCAGCGTGAGCAGGGAAGGGGACCGGTTCATATTCAAGGGAAAGGGGTGGGGCCACGGAGTCGGCCTCTGTCAGATAGGCGCCGCCGTTATGGCCGCGGAAGGATATGACTACATTCAAATACTGAAACACTACTATGTCGGTGCGGAAATTGAGCAGTAGGCCGTGGGCTTGGGTGCCTACCCTGTATTTTGCCGAGGGAATACCTTATTTCATCGTCAATGTAATTTCCGTAACGATGTTCAAGCGTCTTGGAATGCCGAACGGAGAGCTTGCCATGCTTACTTCTCTGCTCTATCTCCCGTGGGTCATAAAACCGTTGTGGAGCCCTCTCGTGGACATCATCAGGACCAAGCGCTGGTGGATTCTTTCAATGCAGGCCGTCATGACTCTTGGCTTTGCCCTGCTTGCGCTTTCGGTGAGCCCGGACGTGTTCGGGTTTTCCCTGCTGGTGTTCTATCTGCTGGCTTTTGCCTCGTCCACCCATGACATTGCGGCCGACGGCTTCTACATGATTGCCCTCGGGGAGAAGGATCAGTCGCTGTTTGTCGGCATCAGAAGCACGTTTTACAGGATTTCATCAGTATTCGGCCAGGGAGTCATAGTCGTGCTCGCGGGAGTCCTCGAGCTCCGCTCCGGAAATGTGCCTCTTGCATGGAGGGTGACTCTTCTGGCGTGCAGCGTCCTTTTCGGGATGCTAGCCTTGTGGCATTTCGCAGCTCTGCCTTCTCCTGAAGGAGGCGTGGTCCGGGAAAAAGGTTCCATGCGCCGGCTTGCCGAAGAATTCGGCCGCGCCTGGACAAGTTTTTTCCGCAAGGAAGGCGTGTGGCTGGCCATAGTTTTCATGCTGCTTTACCGTCTCCCGGAGGCGTTCTCCGTGAAGATGCTGACCCCGTTTCTGCTGGATCCCTCCACGGAGGGCGGTCTGGGGATGACCACTGCGGAGTCAGGGCTTGTCTACGGCACTGTCGGTGTGATAGCTCTGACCGTCGGCGGGATACTCGGCGGCATATATGCTGCCACTGTCGGATTGAAGCGCTCCCTGTGGCCGATGTCTCTGTCTCTGGCTCTTCCCTGCGCCGTGTATCTTTTTATGGCGGCCGCTCTTCCGGAACAGAAATGGATTGTTTATCTTTGCGTTGCATTTGACCAGTTCGGATACGGTTTCGGCTTCACGGCCTACATGCTCTACATGATGCATTTCTCGGAGGGCGAGTTCAAGACTTCCCACTACGCGATATGTACTGCCTTCATGGCCCTTTCAATGATGATTCCGGGCCTGTTTTCCGGCTGGCTGCAGGAAATGCTTGGATATGTTGGATTTTTCATAATGGTAATGGTATGTTGTCTTGCCACAGTATTCGTAACTTTCTTTGTTCGGCGGCAGTGCTCCTGACGGTCGCTGCCGGTGCCCGGGTCAAGCCCGGCATCGAGGTCCTGCGTGACAACGGTTTCCGCGGGCTCGAGGGGAAGAGGCTGGGTCTTGTGACCAATCCCTCCGGTGTCGACAGCCGTCTCAATTCTACAATCGACATACTTTACTCGGCTCCGGGGCTCGAACTGGTCGCGCTCTTTGCTCCCGAGCATGGCGTGCGCGGAGACATCTATGCCGGCGAGACGGTCGAATCCGGAACCGATGCGAAAACGGGGCTGCCTGTATATTCCCTCTACGGCGCGACACGCCAGCCGACGCCCGATATGCTGGAGGGCATCGACATTATGATTTATGACATACAGGATGTCGGGAGCCGTTCCTATACTTTCATATCCACGCTCGGCCTAGTGATGAGGACCTGTGCCGAGACCGGCGTCCCTCTCATGGTGCTTGACAGGCCGAATCCTCTCGGCGGAGAAAAGGTTGAGGGCCCGCTTGTGCGTGACGGGTTCCATTCATTCGTCAGCCAGTACAAGATTCCGTATGTGTACGGCCTTACCGTGGGGGAACTCGCGATGCTTATCAACGAGGAAGGCCTTAACTGCGGGCAGAACGGCAGGGAGGAGCCGCTGAAGTGCGACCTTATGGTGATTCCCATGCAAGGCTGGCACAGAGACATGCTTTTCCCTCAGACCGGACTTCCCTGGGTGAGCCCTTCCCCTAACATACCGTATCCCGAGAGTGCCGTATGCTACCCTTCGGCCGGTCTGATAGGGGAGATGTACAACTATCTCAATATCGGCATAGGATACACCCTTCCGTTCGCCACCTTCGCCGAACAGTGGGTGGACGCCGACGAGCTCAAGGAGAAGCTCGACAGCTATCGGATACCTGGTGTGGCCTGGAGGACAATACACTACAAACCCATTTCCGGGCGCCTTGCCGGAAAACTGGTGCATGGAGTCCAGTATTACTATACTGACTATGATGCAGCCACCATAACGCTGACCCAGTTCTATGTCATGCAGGCAGTATGGGAGCTTTACGGGAGGAATCCGTTTGAAAGTTCGGAAGACAGGATTCCGATGTTCAACAAGGTCTGCGGATCGGATTATGTGTCCACGGTGTTCGGCGGCAGCATGAAGGTGTCGGACATTCTGGAATACTGGAATGCCGATGTGGAGGCGTTCAAACGTCTGAGCGCGAAATATTATCTGTATTGAATATTGTTCCGGCCAGCCTCTTCAGGGCGTTTTCCGGACCGGAACACAGGAATTTCCTGCTGCCGGAACCTGATTTGGGGTCTATGCCGTTCCCGACCAGCACGTCGAGAAGGTGAGACGCGACAGCGGGGGCCGGGTCTATGAACCTGGTGCCTTCCGGAGCGATTTTCCGCATCGTGTCGAGCAGGAAAGGGTAGTGAGTGCATCCTAGCACTATCGTGTCGGCTCCGGCGTCGAGCAGCGGCTGCAGGCTGGCTGCGACTACCTTTTCAGCATGGTCTCCAGAGAACTCGCATGCCTCTACGAGCTCCACAAACCCCCTGCCCACGCATTCCACGATTCTTACGCTGCCTTCTATCCTGTGCTTTGTCCCTTGATATTTTGAGCCTTTAAGGGTGCCTGCCGTGGCGAGTACCCCGACGGTGCCGCTCCTTGTCATGAGAGCCGCCGGCTTTATGGCAGGCTCCATCCCGACAAAGGGAATCCCGTATGTCTGTCTGAGCTGGTTTATTGCGGCGGCCGTAGCCGTGTTGCACGCAAGTACCATTGCCTGCACGCCTTCGGACAGCATCATGTCCGTGACGGCGCGGCAGCGGGAAAGGATGAATTCAGGGGCTTTTTCTCCGTAAGGGCAGTAGGCGTTGTCTGCAAAGTATATGCAGTCGGCGTCGGGAATGATCTTGACGATCTCCCTCATTACGGAGAGTCCCCCGACTCCGGAATCCATTATGCCGATTGATGCCATGCGGCAAAATTACTCCATCCTGCAAATTATTCAAAACAGATTGGAAATAATTCATTAAATTTGTCGATTATGATAACCCTAGACCAGATAAAGGATTTGCAGGCCCGGGTCCGGAAACTTGACTCGTGCCTTGGAATCGAGAAGAAGCGCACCGAGGTTGCGGACAAGGAGGCCAGAAGTCAGGAAAGCGATTTCTGGAATGATCCCAAACAGGCTGAGGCTTTCCTGAAGTCCATCAGCGCCGTCAAGACCTGGGTAAGTTCTTTCGATGCCGCGAAGAGCGCGGTAGACGATCTGGAAGTGCTGCTCGAACTCGATCCCGACAGCGCCGAGACGGATGCTGCCTATGTCCATGCGAAAGGTCTTGTCGAAGACCTGGAGCTGCGGAACATGCTAGGTGGCGAGGGCGATTCGCTTGGAGCCGTGCTGACCATCAATTCAGGAGCCGGCGGAACGGAGGCCAATGACTGGAGTGCTATGCTGATGCGCATGTACCTGCGCTGGGGTGAGCGGAACGGATACAAGATGACTGTCACTGAGGAACAGGAAGGTGACGAGACAGGAATAAAGTCTGCCACCATCCAGTTCGAGGGTGATTATGCCTACGGCTATCTGAAGGCCGAATCGGGAGTGCACAGACTTGTGAGGATATCACCGTTCAACGCCCAGGGCAAGCGCCAGACGACTTTCAGCTCGGTGTTTGTCTATCCTCTTGTCGACGACACGATTAACATAGAGATTAATCCTGCCGATATCGAATGGGATACCTTCCGTTCGGGAGGGCACGGAGGCCAGAACGTCAACAAGGTCGAGACCGGAGTACGCGTCCGCCATATCCCGACGGGCATCATGGTCGAGAATACGGAGACCCGCAGCCAGCAGGACAACCGGCAGAATGCCCTGAGGATACTCAAGTCGAGGCTTTATGACATCGAACTCAAGAAGCGCCAGGAGAAGCAGGCTGAGCTCGAGGGCCAGAAGAAGAAGATAGAATGGGGCTCCCAGATCAGGTCGTATGTGCTCCACCCGTACAAGATGGTGAAGGATCTGCGGACAGGCTATGAGACTGCAGACACCCAGGCGGTGCTCGACGGCGATATCAACGAATTCATGAAGACATTTCTAATGCAAAACTGATATGACTGAATTTAAGTATGCTCCGATGTTTCAGCTTGGCGAGGACAAGACTGAATACTATAAGATTCCGGGGTCCGAAAAGTATGTCGGCACTGCGGAATTCGAGGGCCACAGGATACTTAAGGTATCCCGCGAGGCGCTCACCGTGATGTCCAACACTGCTTTCAGGGACGTAAGCTTCATGCTCCGCCGCTCTCATAACGAGCAGGTTGCGAAGATCCTGCACGATCCCGAGGCTTCTGACAATGACAGATACGTGGCTCTCACGTTCCTGCGCAATGCGGAAATAGCCTGCAAGGGCAAGCTGCCGTTCTGCCAGGACACGGGAACCGCGATCATCCACGGAGAGAAGGGCCAGCAGGTCTGGACAGGCTTCTGTGACGAGGAGGCCCTCAGCCTGGGAGTCTACAAGACATACACCGAGGAGAATCTGAGGTATTCCCAGAATGCACCTCTTGACATGTACAAAGAGGTCAACACAAAGTGCAATCTCCCCGCACAGATCGACATCGAAGCCTGCGAGGGCGACGAGTACCGTTTCCTGTGTGTCACAAAGGGCGGCGGTTCCGCAAACAAGACATACCTTTATCAGGAGACAAAGGCAATATTGAACCCTGCCACACTCGTGCCTTTCCTTGTTTCGAAGATGAAGACACTCGGTACGGCCGCATGTCCGCCCTACCACATCGCTTTCGTCATAGGCGGCACTTCGGCCGAGAAGAACCTGCTTACGGTCAAGCTCGCATCTACGCATTACTATGACAGCCTGCCCACAAGCGGTGACGAGACGGGAAGGGCGTTCCGTGACCTGGAGACCGAGAAGCTGGTGCTCGACGCCGCGTACAAGCTCGGGCTCGGCGCACAGTTCGGCGGCAAGTATTTCGCCCATGACGTCAGGGTAATCCGCCTGCCGCGCCACGGTGCGAGCTGCCCGGTCGGACTTGGCGTGAGCTGTTCTGCCGACCGCAACATCAAGGCGAAGATCAATGCCGACGGCATCTGGATCGAGAAGCTCGACGACAAGCCATACGAGCTGATTCCCGAGGAACTGCGCAATGCCGGAGAAGGCAACGCCGTCAAGATTGACCTTGACCAGCCTATGTCAGCCGTTCTTGCAGAACTTACCAAATATCCCGTGTCAACCAGGCTTAGCCTGAGCGGAACCATTATCGTGGCCCGTGACATCGCGCATGCGAGACTCAATGAAAGGCTTGACAAGGGAGAGGACCTGCCTCAGTATTTCAAGGATCATCCCGTATACTATGCCGGTCCGGCCAAGACTCCGGCAGGGTATGCCTGCGGATCCATGGGCCCTACCACCGCCAACAGAATGGATCCTTACGTCGACCGTTTCCAGGAACACGGCGGCTCCATGATCATGATCGCGAAGGGCAACCGTACCCAGGCCGTGACCGATGCCTGCAAGAAGCATGGCGGGTTCTATCTGGGTTCTATCGGAGGCCCGGCGGCCGTACTTGCCCAGAACAACATCAAGTCCATCGAGTGCGTCGAGTATCCCGAACTCGGAATGGAGGCAATATGGAAGATCAGGGTCGAGGATTTCCCTGCATTCATTCTCGTTGACGACAAGGGCAACGATTTCTTCAAGACCATAGGGCTGTAGAAGGCGCACCGTGTGAAAAGGTGCCTTAAAATATTTATCCTAACGCTTGCAGGACTGCTTGCAGTGTCTCTGGTGGCACTGCAGGTGGTCCTCAAGTCTGATTTCCCCAGGGCCAAACTTGTGCAACTTGCCGGGAATGCGCTCGATGCCGATGTGGACGTCAGTACGATGGATGTCCGTCTGTTCGGTACTTTCCCTGTGCTCGAGCTGAGGCTTGGCGGGGTCAGTGTCTGTAATCCATGCGGGGAATTCCCCGCTGAATCGTCCGACACGCTGCTCTTTGCCGATGCCCTTTCGCTAAAGGTCAATCTGTTCAGGCTTGCCGCTGGGAAGATAGTTGTCCCGGCAGCTGAGTTATGCGGTCTGAAGCTGCATGCGCACAGGTATGATTCCCTTACGGTGAACTGGGATGTATTCAAAGCCGGAGAACCTGCCCCTGACGGTGAAAATTCCGGAGGCTTCCCTGATGTCGAACTGGGTCTGCTCAGGATAGGTCCTGACTGTTCTGCCGTATATGAGGACGAGGTGTCCGGGATTCGGGCAAGAGTGGACCTTGACAGGATGCTGGCCGGAATCGGTATCCGGTCTGCAGAGGGGCAGTTGCAAATCGGGAGGCTTGCCATGTCTGTGGATTCGCTTTCCGCGACGGTGGCTTCCGGAGGAGACACTCTGTCTTATGAGATATCCTCGCTTGAACTCGAGCGTACCGCTGAATGGACCTTCGGCATCAGGGCCGAAAGTTCCGCAAGGCTGGCCTCCGCCCGTTTGCCTGAGATGAGGGTGCCGGTAAGCCTGAGCGGTACTTTGGGCTTCATTCCCGATAATGATGGGGCCAGAGTCTCAGTCTCGGATTTCAGACTTGGTATCGACTGTATCCCTTTGGATGTTGAGGGCGAACTGCGTACGGGGACCGGCGGACTTGACATTGATGCGGCAGTGTCTCTTGAGGATTGTCCCCTTGACACCTTGCGCAGGCGGTATGTGTCCGCACTTTATCCTCTGTTTTCCTCATTTTCCACGAATGCCGTCCTTACGGCAGACGTCAGTGCATCGGGACATCTTGGAGACGGAGAGATACCGGAATTCAAGGTCTGCGTACGTATTCCTGACTCCAGGACAGTGTACGTTCCGAACGGTTCCGGGTTTGATCTTGCGGCCGATGTGGACGCAGTCCTTTCGCCCGACAGGCTTCTGGACGTGTCAGTAAGGGAGTTCATTGCCGGAATTGACGGACTTTCGGTCAGCGTGACCGGTTCCGCGAGCGATTTGCTCGGGGCTGATCCGCTCTACAGGATTTCCGCCGATGCCATGGCGGATGTCGCCAGTCTCAGGCGCTTTGTCCCTGACAGCATCCCTCTTACGGACGCCAGAGGAGCTCTGGAACTGAACCTGAAGGCTGCGACAAGGCAGTCTAACCTGACTGACTTCAAGTTCCACAATGCCCTGATAGGCGGAACCCTTTATGCGGAAGACCTGTCGGTGGCGCTGTCTGATTCTGTCACCGCATCCATGTTCAACGGGAAACTGGTTCTCTCATCGCTTCCTTCCGGGCTGGATGTACAGTTTATGGCTGACAGTATTTACTACAATTCCGGTGACGAGACAGTCGCGAGGATACGTAACATAAACAATCATGCCGGGATTGAGAAAGTCAGCAGCAGGGGACGTTATGTTCCAAGGATGTCAGTGTCTACGCAGAGCGATATGATATTCCTGAAAGTCGGGAATGCCCGGTACGGAGTGCGGGGGGCAAGTGTCCAGGCTTCAGCGCAAAGGCGGGCCACACGCACCAGACGTTCTCCGGGACGGCGCGGACGCAGGGCTCTTGATGTCGTAAGCGGCGTTGCCCGCCATGACCTTGACTTTGCCGCTGCGGACATAGACATCTCGCTTGACTCTTCGGTAGTCAGGTATCTGCGCAACTGGTCTGTGTCAGGGCATCTGAAGGCTGACGGGGGCCTCATGGCTTCCCGCTCGCTGCCTCTTCGTACCAGGCTTACAGCCCTGCACGCTGATTTTGACGACAGGGGGATAGTCATTGACACTGTCGGAATCAGGTGCGGCACCAGTGATTTCAATCTGAGCGGCGAAGTTACCGGAATCAAGAATTCCCTTATCCGCAAAAGCAGGATAGGGGCTGACCTCAGGCTGAATTCGGAGCGTGTCAACGTAAACGAACTTGTGGCCGCAAGCCTTGTCGGACAGGAAGACCATGCGAGCCTCGCTCCGTCTTCAGAACTTGACGAAAGCTTTGTCACGGATACGCTCTCCGATGCGTCGATCGATATTGAGGACCTTCCCTTGTTCATTGTGCCCGGCAATGTCGACGTGCTTCTGAGCGCGCGTGTAGGCAGGGTAGACTTCCTCGAACCGGAGATCGGCCCCTTTGTCTCGGGCATAAGGATCAAGGACAGGACAATGCAGCTTACGAGTACCGACATCGATACTGAATTCGGACACATATATGCCGATGCATTCTATTCCACGAGAAGCAAGGAAGACATTTCTGCAGGTGTGAACCTTGATCTTGAGGAAATGCAGGTAGACAGAGTGATGCAGCTGGTCCCGCTGGTTGACTCCCTGATGCCTGCTCTGCGGACCTTTGAGGGCAACATAAGCTGCGAACTGTCTGCGACTGCACGCCTGGATTCGACGATGACGGTTATTATGCCGACACTTGACGGGGTCCTCAGAGTAAACGGCCGCAACATGAAGCTATATGACGAGGGACAGTTCGGCAAGCTGGCCGGAAGGCTGCTGTTCGACAGGAACGGAGTCATGCGGATTGACAACCTAAGTGCCGATGCCATCATCCATGACAGCAGGCTGGAGGTCTTCCCATTCGAGCTTGGCATTGACAGATTCAAGCTTGCCATGCAAGGGAGCCAGGGCTTTGACAAGAGCATGCGATATCACGTCTCAGTGCTGAAGTCACCTCTGCCGCTGCGCTTCGGAATCGATCTGTACGGGACTGTCGACAACTGGAAGGTCTCTGTCGGGCGGGCGAGGCTGAGTGGAGGCGGAATTCCGGCGTTTACGGCCCAGCTTGATACTGTCCAGCTGAATCTGGCGAACTCCATACGGAATATCTATCTGAGGAACGTTGAGGATGTGGTGGGGTTCAACCGCAGGAGCCTGAACGGGATATATGACAGAAAGGTCCATATGGACGAGGTTTCAGAAGAGGACAGCCATCAGGATGAGGTCGCACGTGAGGGCTATGCCGAGATGCTGTCGGACATCATTTATGAACGCGAGCTTGAAGACCAGATGAAGGAGACATCGGAAGCTGTCGACGCCCTTCTGGAGGAAAGACTCTCGGACATGACTGACCTTGTCAGGATGAACGAGTCCATGATGTTTGACGCCAGGACGCTCCGCAAGCTTGAGAGGCAGCGCCGGAGGCAGGAGAGGAAAGAAGCCCGCGAAGCCAGGAGAGAGGAGCGTCGCGCTGAAAGGACATATGATCTCGAAAGTTGAAATACGCCGCAGCATGAAAGCGGCTGAAAAAGATTTCCTTGCTTCCGGCAAGGCCGGAGCGGAATCGGAACGGATACTCGGAAAACTTGAACAGTCACCGGAATTCAGGAATGCCGAGACTGTCCTTGCTTACATGTCAATACCCGGAGAGGTGCTTACCGGCGGATTCCTGTCTGCATGGTACGGAAGGAAGAAGCTGCTGCTCCCGCTTGTCACCCCAGACGGGCTGGAGCTCCGGGAATACAGGCCTGACTGCCTTGTCCCGGGATATGCCGGCATTCTGGAGCCAGGAGCGGATTCTGAGCTCTACATGCCGGGCGACGTGGATTTCGCATTTGTTCCGGGCGTCGCATTTTCGGTTGACGGCCAGTCAGGCAAGGTATGGCGCCTCGGCAGGGGAAAGGCATATTATGACAGGCTGCTTGCGAGCCTGGAATGCCGGGTTGCCGGTGTGGCTTTTCCTTTCAGGCTGCTGGACGATATCCCGGTGGATCCCTGGGACAGGCCTCTGGACATGCTGTTCCTGTAACTGACAAACTGTCAGGTGATGTTGCTTGTCGGCAGGATTCTTGTTACATTTGTCTACGCTCAAAATTTTATCGATATGAAAGCCATTTCAGAAAACGACAGGATATTTATCAAGCAGGCCATCGACCTTGCGACTGACAATGTCAGGAACGGTGGCGGTCCGTTCGGTGCAGTGATCTGCAAGGACGGTAAGGTTCTCGCAACAGGCGTGAACAGGGTGACTGACAATAACGACCCGACGGCACACGCCGAGGTACAGGCCATAAGGTCGGCCTGTTCACAGCTTCACAGTTTTGATCTCTCCGGATGTACGCTGTACACATCCTGCGAGCCTTGCCCGATGTGTCTTGGCGCAATCTACTGGGCGCACCTTGACCGTGTGGTGTATGCCGCGACCCAGGATGATGCTGCGTCCGTGAACTTTGATGACTCGTTCATCTATCGGGAAATTGCCAAACCGATGGCACTCAGGAACATCCCTTTTGAACGTTTCGATGATCCAAAGGGCCTTGAGCCGTTCATCGCCTGGAAGGAATGCGAGTCACGTACAGAATACTGATCTGTCCCAAATAAAATTGAATGAAGATATGAACATCTGGATAATACTTATAGCTGTGATGGTGCTTTCATATGTCATCCAGCTTTCGCTCAACAGCAAGTTCGAGAAATATTCCCGCGTACCTTCCCCTCATTCGCTTACCGGCGCCGACGTGGCAAGGCTCATGCTCAAGCAGAACGGTATCAACGATGTTACGGTACAGTCCGTTCCAGGGAAACTTACCGATCACTACAATCCGGCTGACAAGACTGTCAACCTTAGCGAGGCCGTATATGGCAGCGCTTCGATTGCGGCATGCGCGGTTGCTGCCCACGAAACGGGACACGCGATACAGCATGCTACAGGATATGCTCCATTGAAAATGCGTTCAGCTCTGGTTCCGGTCGTGACCTTCGCCAACAATACGGTCCAGTGGGTCCTTTTGCTTGGCGTTCTGATGATCAATGTGTTTCCTACGCTTCTGTGGGTCGGAATCGCGCTGTTCGCCATGACTACGCTCTTCAGTCTTATCACTCTTCCGGTTGAAATCAATGCAAGCCAGAGGGCAGTAACATGGCTCGAAGGCTCTGGAGTGGTCGATGCCACTACAAAGCCTTACGCAGTCGATGCTCTCAAGTGGGCAGCCTATACCTATGTCATTGCTGCCATAGGTTCACTTGCCACGCTGTTCTATTATATCTCCATCGCCAACAGCCGCAGGTAGGAAGGAGTGTCTATTCTACCGTGACCGACTTCGCAAGGTTTCGTGGCTGGTCCACGTCCCTTCCCTTGGCGATTGCTATGTGATATGCGAGCAGCTGCAGCGGAATGACGCTGAGCAGAGGGCTCAGGCAGTCTTCGGTGTCAGGAATCTCGAAATAATGGTCGGATAATCTGCGTACGTCTTCGTCTCCTTCGGTGACTATGCTGATTATCTTTCCTTTTCTTGCCTTGACTTCCTGGACATTGCTTACGATCTTGTCATAGTTCCCGCTCTTCGGGGCGATGACTACCACAGGCATCTCTTCGTCGATGAGCGCTATCGGCCCGTGCTTCATCTCCGCTGCGGGATATCCCTCGGCGTGTATATACGAGATTTCCTTGAGCTTCAGGGCTCCTTCGAGCGCGATAGGGTAGTTGTAGCCCCTTCCAAGATACAGGAAGTTCCGCGCGTACGTGAAGGTCTTTGCGAGTTCTGCTATTTCAGGATCGTGTTCGAGTATCTTCGATATCTTGTCTGGAATCAGCTGGAGTTCGTTCACTATTGCGTGACGTCTTTCTTCGGTCATCGTGCCGAGTTCCTCGGCAAGGCTGAGCGCCATGAGCGTAAGTGTGGTCACCTGTGCGGTGAAGGCTTTGGTCGAGGCTACTCCTATCTCGGGTCCGATGTGGGTATAGCAGCCTGTGTTCGTAGCTCTTGCTATTGAGGACCCTACAACGTTGCAAATCCCGAAGAGGAACGCCCCGGCCTCTCCTGCAAGCTGGAGGGCGGCAAGGGTGTCGGCGGTCTCTCCGGACTGGGAAATCGCAATGACGACGTCGTCAGGCGTGATGACGGGCTTCCTGTAACGGAATTCGGATGAATACTCCACCTCGACAGGTATGCGCGTGAACTCTTCGATAATGTATTTGCCGATGAGCCCCGCGTGCCAGGATGTTCCGCATGCGCAGATTATGAAGCGCTTGGCGTTCAGAAGCCTGTCCCGGTTGTCTATAATGCCTGACAGCTTTACTGTCCCGAGTTCCGTATTCAGCCTTCCCTGCATGGAAGCCTTGAGCGTCCTGGGCTGTTCGAAGATCTCCTTCATCATGAAATGAGGGTAGTTCCCTTTCTCTATTTCGCTCAGACTCAGCTCGAGCTTGCAGACGACCGGAGTCTGCTTGACTTCCTTGAGGTCGATTATCCGGAGGGGCTCTCCGCAGGTGATGAATGCAATCTGTTCTTCATCAAGGTAGACAACCTTGTCAGTGTACTCGATGATAGGAGAGGCGTCCGAGGCCACGAAATACTCGTCCTCGCCTACGCCGATCAGCAGAGGGCTGCCTTTGCGGGCCGCTATCATGCTTCCCGGCCTGGTCCTGTCGATGACTACCATGGCGTATGCTCCTATGACATTCCTGAGGGCGAGCGGAACGGCTTCCTCAAGGGATATCCCGTGTGAGTCCATCATATACTGGATGAGCTGTATGAGCACCTCGGTGTCTGTCTCGCTCTTGAAGTGGTATCCGAGGTTCATGAGCTCTTTCTTGAGCGAGAGATAGTTCTCGATAATGCCGTTGTGTATGACGGCAAGATTGCAGTTCTCGGATACATGGGGGTGGGCGTTTATGTCGCTCGGTTCCCCATGTGTCGCCCACCTCGTATGGGCTATGCCGGTGCATCCGCCTGTATCCTTGCCTTCAACTACATTCTCCAGATCTTTGACTTTCCCCTTGGTCTTGTAGACGAGCAGTTCCGAGCTGTCGTTGATAAGAGCGACTCCGGCACTGTCGTAGCCTCTGTATTCAAGTCTCTTGAGTCCTTTGATAAGTATTGGGTAGGCCTGCCTGCCTCCTGTATATCCTACAATTCCACACATGGTAGTAATTCTTTCAAGTCTTTAAAAGTCCAGTGAATCCATCAGTTCATCGATCTGTCTGCGGTCTTTCTTGGTAGGACGTCCGCTGCCCTTGTCCCGCTGTATGTAAACCGTCTCTCTGGGTGCGTGCATTTTCTGCAGTTCGGACTCAGGAGTGAGGTTCTCGGCGAAATCCGGCACGAGGGCCGCCCCCATTCTGCTGCCGCTGAGTTTCAGAACCCGGTATGTAAGTGTCAGAGGCCCCTTGCGTATTTCCAGGATGTCTCCGACCTTGACAGTCTTGGAAGCCTTTACGCTGGCTCCTCCTATCTTGACCTTGCCTCCGTTGCAGGCATCTGACGCTTCGCTCCGCGTCTTGAAGATCCTTATTGCCCAGAGGTATTTGTCAGCGCGAATGCTGTCCATACGCGATTCAGTACAGGTACATTCCGTAATGTACCTTCTCAGACTGTTCGGGAGCCAGTTCCTTGAGGATGGTCAGGCCGAAGGCGAGGGCATGGCCTGCGGAACGGCCGGTAATGATCCTGCCGCATTTGACTGCCGGTTCGACAATGTATCTGGCCCCTTTGGCGGTGAGCGCTTCCTGGAAACCTTCGAAGCAGGTGAACTCCTTTCCTTTCCAGTCGGTGTCAAGCTGGCTGAGTACCAGGCCTGGAGCAGCGCAGATTGCAGCTACTGACCCTCCGGCGGCATAATGCGCGTTCATAAGGGCAATCAGAGGGCTGCATGCTGCCAGTCTTTTCGAGCCGGGCATGCCTCCCGGAAAGATCATGAAATCCTTCTCATCGGTGCCAGTGTGAGTGTCGTCTACTTCGGCAAGGAGGCTGTCTGCGGCCACATGCACTCCGTGCGAAGAGACTACTTCTTTCCTGCCAGGCTCTATGCTGACCAGTTCAACTTCGACTCCTCCTCTGCGGAGTGCGTCACATACGGCGAGGGCTTCAATGTCTTCGAAGCCGTCGGCCAGAAATATTCTTGTTCCTTTCATTGCGTCTGTATTTATTTTCAGTCCATGTCTGCAGTTGTCGTATCTCCAGTGTATGAGTCCTTCTGTTTCCTGTCAGAGGTTGTCTCCAGCAGAACCGTGTCCCTCTCCGTCGGCACGATCGTGAAGTCTTCACACTCGGCCGGAATCAGCAGTGTTTCTTCCCGGACAAGAGGGAAGATGGCTGTCTGCCCGAGTACTTCCATCTGGACGGATGCCGCTCCGTGTGTGCATGAATACAGAATGAACGAGTTGTATTCGGCATTGTTGCACTTGACGGGTGAGTTCAGCTCCATTCTCGTAACAGTGAAGGCATCGGTCTTCACAAGTGTGTTCCCGTCGGGAATCTCCTGCCTGAAGCGTCCGTAGTCAATAAAGTCAAGAGCCTCGGCAAGCGTGAGCGACGGGTCAAACTGCTCGCCTGTCTCGGTCCCCCATGCAGACAGGCAGAAGTCCAGCGGGGAAGACTGTGCGATCTCGAGTATGTCAATGTCCCCTTCCGCGTAATGGACGGTGCCCGGAGCGATGTGTATGCTTTGCCCGGCGTATGGGGCGATAATGTTCAGCAGGTTTTCCACGCTGCCGTCCACGCATGCGCTGAAGAAAGTCCCGGCATCGGTGCCTTCGCGGAAGCCCGCTCCGATTCTTGCGTTCCTGCCGCTTCGGAGCACATACCATAACTTGTCCTTGCCGAGGAAATCATATCGCTGCTCGGCAGTCTCGTCATCCGGGTGGACAACCAGAGGCATCTTCCCGCGCACTTTCAGAATTCTGATACAGGTAGGGAACTGCCGCCCGTAGTACTCATACGTATCGTCACCCGCAATTCTGTCGATGTAGGTGTCCATGATCTCGCCAATGCTGTTCCCGGCAAGCCAGCCTTCCCTGACGAGGGAGTCCCTGTAGCCGAGATCCGCGAGTCTGAATTCTTCACTGCCCCAGGAGTAGTCGTCCTGAAGGGTACAGAATTTCATCGGGTATAATTTCTTTTCTTCCATTGAAGAAACCGGTTGCAATTTTACAAATATACAAATTATAAAGTCATGTTCTGCTGCTTCTTGCGGCAAGATACGAGATTATCAGCCCTATCAGCGCTACACCGAGCCCTGTCCATAGGACATCGGAACCAAGCAGCAGTGCAGGATAGGCGTTCAGAGAGTATGCCCCAGGCATCTTGATTATCCCGAAGTGCTGCTGAATCAGTGCAAGGCCGGTGCCTGAAAGCAGGCCGACCGCAAGCCCCAGCAGGGAGATCATCCATCCTTCCAGCATGAAGATCCTGCCGGAAAGCCTGTCCGAAGCCCCCATCGCACGGAGAGTCTCCATATCCGGCCTCTTTTCGATTATCAGCATTGACATTGAGCCGAATATATTGAAAGCCACGACTATGACTACGAAGAGCAGGACAATGTAGACGGAAAATTTCTCGTACTTCATCATTCTGTACACTGACGGGTTAAGCCTGTACCTGTCAAGCACCCTGAAGCCATCCTTTCCGAGCAGAGACTCGAGCTTCCTGATTGATGGTCCCGGATTCTCGCCTTCCATGTTTATGGTCAGCTGGGTCACTTCTCCCTCTGACTTGCCGAGCAGTTCCCGTGCCGTCTCGATCGGGATGAGTATCAGCCTGCTGTCTACGCTTGTGTTGATGCTGAACACTCCGGTGACGCCGACTTTCACGCTGCCCAGAGATGAAATCGCCCCGAGCAGCGGCATGGCCTCTCCCCGTCCCGGGTAAAGAAGTACAAGTTTTTCCAGAAATCTCGGGTTGATGCCCATCTGGCGTGCAAGTCCGGCACCTACGCATGCCTGAGGCATGCCTCCGCTATGGAGCTTGAAATCCCCGGAGACCAGATGTCCCGACAGGGGAGTCACTGATTCAAACGATGCGTCGACCCCCTTGATGCTTGCGAGAGCCTGTTTCCCCGAATAGCTTGCAATGACATTCTGTTCGAGTATCTTCTGGACTGTCCTCCCTCCGCAGGCTTCCTCGATGGTGCTGACGAGCAGGGAGTCAGGGACGAAACTTGCCCCGTCTGCCCTTGTTACGGTGATGTCGGGATCGATGTCGGACAGATTCTGCCTGATTATCGCGTCGAATCCGTTGCACACCGACAATATCAGAATCAGCGCTGCCGTACCTATTGCCATGCCTGACGCGCTGATTGCGGAAATGACGTTTATCACGTTATGCGATTTCCTGGCAAACAGATATCTGGCGGCTATGAAAAGTCCGGTGTCCAATCAGGAGGCTCCCTATTTTTTCAGCAGTTCTTCGATATGTTCGGCATAGTCCAGGCTGGTGTCGTGGTAGAAGTCCAGCTCAGGCACAATCCTGAGCTGAGAGGCCACCTTGTGACCGAGCTCGCCCCTGATGCCTTTTTTGCCCTGTTCCAGGGCGGACAGCACCGCACCGGCCTTGCCGGAAGGAAAAATGCTGACGTAAACCTTGGCGATGCTCAGGTCAGGGCTTATCCTCACCTCGCTGACGGTGACCATCGCTCCTCCGAACGCGGCCATGCCCTTGCTCCTGATGATCTCGGCAAGGTCGCGCTGTATCTCCCTGGCGACCTTGAGCTGTCTGGTACTTGCAGGCTTATCCATTTACGACGATTATATAATAGTCCTTCTTCCCTTTCTGGACAAGTATGTACTTGCCGTTTATTATGTCCTCACATGAGAGGGTTCCGGCGGGATCCGTGAACTTCTGCTTGTTGATGCTCAGTCCGTTCTGCTGGATCATCTTCCTGGCTGCGCCCTTGGAGGGGAATATCGCCGTCTCTACGGCGAGGACATCTAGTATTCCCATCGGCAGCTTGCCCCGTTCTATCGTGAACGTCGGCACGCCGTCGAAGACTGCAAGGAAAGTCTTCTCGTCCAGAGCCCGCAGGTCTTCCGTTGTAGCCTTGCCGAACAGCATTCCTGAAGCCTTCACCGCGGTTTCGTATTCTGCGGCTCCGTGTACCATTGTGGTGACCTCCCTGGCGAGAAGTTTCTGCAGTTCACGCTTCTCAGGGCACTGTCTGTGTGATGCGATCGCCTCTTCGATCGTCGCCCTGTCCAGAAGGGTGAAGATCTTGATGTATTTCTCGGCATCCTCGTCGCTCACGTTGAGCCAGAACTGGTAGAACTGGTAAGGGGATGTCTTTGCGGGATCAAGCCAGATGTTGCCTTTTTCAGTCTTTCCGAACTTGCCTCCGTCCGCTTTCTTTATCAGCGGGCAGGTGAGGGCGAAGGCCTCTCCCTGGCAGGTACGGCGTATGAGCTCCGTACCGGTAGTGATGTTGCCCCACTGGTCGGCTCCTCCAAGCTGCAGCTTCACGCCGCGGTGAGTGTACAGGTAGAGGAAGTCGTATCCCTGCAGGAGCTGATAGGTGAATTCCGTGAACGACATGCCTTCGGTGGATTCTCTGCTCAGCCTTTTCTTCACGGAATCCTTGCTCATCATGTAGTTGACCGTGATAAGCTTGCCTATATCCCTCGTGAAGTCTATGAAACTGTAGTCTTTCATCCAGTCATAGTTGTTTACGAGCTCGGCCCTGTTCGGCGCGTCGGACCCGAAATCGAGGAACTTGGACAGCTGCTCCTTAATGCATTTGACATTGTGTGCAAGCGTCTGTTCGTCAAGAAGATTCCTCTCCTGGCTCTTCATGGACGGGTCTCCTATCATGCCCGTCGCGCCTCCTACAAGTGCGAAAGGCTTGTGCCCGCAGGCCTGAAAATGCTTGAGTATCATTATACTTACAAGGTGTCCGATATGAAGTGAATCCCCCGTGGGGTCGATGCCTACGTATGCCGAAGCCGGACCTTTCATGAGCTCTTCTTCCGTTCCCGGCATGATGTCCTGGATCATGCCTCTCCATCTGAGTTCCTCAACAAAATTCTTCATTTTGCGTTTGTTTATTAGCTGTTGTACAAGATGCGAAAATACTCATTTTTTGAATCCGATACAATACTTGCGCAGGCAAGGAAACGCCTGACATATTATTTGCTCGTTTCATAAATAATGACGAAATTTGTGTCCCGTTTTACGGAAAGTCAAGAAGTTGAACTTATTTTTATAGAACACCATGAGAAGAAAAATTGTCGCAGGCAACTGGAAGATGAATACCACGAAGCCTGACGGAGTAGAACTGGCCAAGCAGGTTGCGGAACTCTCTGCTGAAGTCCCCGCAGAGATCGGACTCATCGTTGCGCCTCCTTTCACACACCTGTGTGCTGTGAACAAGGCTCTTGCCGGATCCAGGGTCGAACTCTCGGCTCAGAACTGTGCTGACCATGTCAGCGGAGCATATACCGGAGAAGTTTCCGTGGACATGCTCAAGGCCGTAGGGTGCAAGTGGACTATCCTCGGACATTCAGAGCGTCGCCAGTATTACGGAGAGACTGACGAGAAGCTCGTGGAGAAGACCAGGCTGGCTCTTGCCGCCGGACTGGGTGTCATCCTGTGCGTAGGAGAGAATCTTGAGGAGCGCGAGGCCGGAAAGCACTTCGACGTATGCGCTGCACAGATAAAGAATGTCCTGTACAACTTCACCGCTGAAGACCTCAAGCACGTCATCGTCGCTTACGAGCCTGTATGGGCCATCGGTACCGGAAAGACCGCTACCGCTGCGCAGGCCGAGGAGATCCATGCCTATATCCGCAAGGTGATTGCCGACAAGTTCGGGGCCGAGGCTGCCGACGGTGTTACCATACTCTACGGCGGATCCTGCAAGCCTTCAAATGCCGCCGAGCTTTTCGCCCAGCCGGACATTGACGGAGGCCTGATCGGTGGAGCGGCGCTCAAGGCTGCCGACTTTATCAGTATCGCAAAGTCATTCCAGGCCTAAAGTATCTGCAGGCTGACTCCGATTCTTGCGGAGTTGCTCCAGAGCCATATTCTGTCGCCTTCGATTCTTGTTGTTTCGAAGGCGACATTGTTTCTGCTGAGTACGTCCGTCCTCGTCGTCCAGACGAGATTGCCGTATACGGCCTGGCCGACCGACACGGGAATTTCCGAGAGCTTGATCGAGTAGTAGTCCGCCATGCTGTCGTTGAAAGCCATGAACTCCAGAGTGGAAGAGTTGAATGACATCTGGCAGTCCAGGGCGGTGTATCTGAACTGAACGTTGCTGCCTATCTGCAGACGCAGTTCATTGCTTTCCGTGAATGCGTTTGCAAGCCTGTTCTTGTTGCATGAACACATGCCGGCACATATTGCCAGGCACAAGAGTATGAACGGAACGTGTCTCACTTCAGGTATATTTCCTTTATTATGCACATATGCTCGGAGTCCTCGAAGCTGATCTCGGCTCTCAGAGTGCCGGATTCAGTCAGTGTGAGGAATCCGTCGGCCCCTGTCGTCACGGGCCTGCCGTTGAAGAACCATTCGACGCTGTACGCCTTTGAGACATTGAACAGCCGGAGAGGGATTTTCGCCCCGTATCTGAAACTTCCGTCAGAATTGCGTTTCCCGTCCCCGGATTCGAGGTATATGAACGGTGACGTGGAGTTGCTGCGGAATCTTGTCTCGAGAGAGGTGTTTACCGTATAGCTGACATCATCGAGCTTGAGTGATATGCTTACAGTGTATGCAGTCTGGGGTGTCAGGCCTTCTATCGTGCAGCTTCTGCTGCCTGAGGGAAGATCAAGGCTTCCGCGTGTCTCTGAGTCAGTCCAGCTTACCGTGTAGCCTTCTTCTTTCCCGAGAATCGAATCGTCAATGGTCCAGCCGACTATGGCGGCGTCCTGGTATACGGCACTGTAGCTGACGGCAATCGGTTCCATGACGTTGAAACATACCGCTCCGTCTTCCTGGAGCTGTATTCCGTGCAATACCAGAGGTGCCCTGTAGCCTGTGTGGAAGGTAAATGACGCGCCTGAATCCTGACCGAACACCGTTGTGCCTCCTTCAGGAAGGAAGATGCTCTCTGTCCCGTCTTCAGAGTCAGCGACAGTCACAGGATATGCGCATTCGAATCCCGGTGCGCAGTTTATCTCGTTGTTGTCCCACCTTTCCCTGGCGCTGACCTCCCTCTTGAAATAGTCGGAATATCCGGCATCGTTCTCCGATTTGTCGATGTGGTATATCACAAGTCCGCTGCCTCCGATCAGGCTGTCCCATCCGCTGGCATTCCTGCATTCTAGCAGGAAGTATTCGTTTTCCTCTTCCGGATTCTGCAGCTTCAGGTAAGTTCCGCCTTTGTTTACGGGATACAGTGTGACTTTGCCTTTGGCAAGCATGGTGCAGGTCCCTTTTCCGAGTATGTCAAGGTCTACGGCACTGAAGTTCGGCGGGCAGTTCCCGTCTTCCTTCGTGAAGCCGGTGTCCATCAGACCCGTGCCGTAGAGTCCTGGTGACAGGCCTCCGCTCCCCCCGAGATCCGAGTCATACAAGTCAGGGAGTCCGAGATAATGGGCGAATTCATGGCAGAACGTACCTATGCCGGCCGGTCTCGGGTCTGCACCTGCGTCCGAACACAGTTCCGTACATACCGAGTATTTGTTTATCATGATTCCGTTTACCGAGAGTGTCCCTCCGTTGTCCTCAAGGCTCGAGTGCTGCGGCCAGATGTACTGCGCGCCTGCACCGTCGGCTTCGCTGGGCCCGGCAAAGATTATGAACACATTGTCGGCCTCGGAATCGGAATCATTGTCGTACAGGGAGAAATCGACGTTCTGCCTGCTCAGCGAGCATGCCAGCCTGACGGCTTCGTGCAGGAGGACATCCTTGCGGTCAGAATAGTTGGTGCCGTAGTGGGATACATCATAGGGGAGCGTGACGACCGGTGCGAGGGTGAAACTGTACTGGACCGTCCCGTCCTCCTGGTCGTTGAAGTAGCGCTCCGCCTCGGCCACCCGCTCTTCAAGCTCGCTTGAGGTGCAGGTGAACGGCAGTCCTTCAAACTGGGCCGGTATCACGACCATCCTGAAAACGGACAGCAATATCACAATGGGACAAACCATATAGAACACGTCTTGCCGTTGCGATTTAGGCAAAAAAAACGAAAAAAACAAGGGGCTGACTACCTCACGGCAGCCAACCCTTAGACGTGTACTAAAACCTAAACCTACTGCATAGATGCGGGGGCTAAAGGTTTTGTTGCATGAAAACGTAAAATTTTAAAGAAAACTATTTCTTTGACTCTTCCACGGAAACTTTGCGGAACTCTTTGAGGTCTTTCATAAGCTCAAGGGCAGCTTTGCGGGCACGGGCTCCGGCTGCCTTGTTGTTCTTAGAAACCTGTGCCTCGGCATTGACAACAAAGAGGTCCATGCTCTCTTTAATCTTTTTTACGAGATCTTCCATTGTGATTTTTATTTAGAATATTAACTGATAATCAATTAAGCGCTGCAAGATAATAACAAATTCCGAATTACACAAAAATATTAAAAAAAAGGTTGCATCCGTAATACAGGATGCAACCTTCTGTCTCTGATGTAGATGCTTCCTATGCGGCGGCACCTTGTGTGTGTGATTCTTTCATCTCGGGTATGTCGAGTGCGAAGAACCTGACTATAGAAGCTATGGCCAAAAAGAAATTTCTCATGTCGTTCTCCTCCATGTTTTTGACTCTTAGATGCATGCGAGGTCTGGTCTGTTGCACGTCAGGAGGACTTTTTTCCATATTTGGAGTATATTTGTACCATGGTTAAGAGAATACTGTTCGTGTGCCACGGCAACATATGCCGCAGCCCTATGGCCGAGTTCATAATGAAGGCTCTGGTCAAGTCCAGAGGAGTGGAAGATGAATACTATATAGAATCAGCCGCCGTGTCGTCGGAAGAGATAGGCAGCCATATCTATCCTCCGGCCAGGCGCTGCCTCTCGCAACATGGAGTATGGTTCGACCCTGACAAGACGGCGCGCAAGGTGCAGCCGTCGGACTATTCGCGTTTTGACCGTCTGGTATGCATGGACTCCAGCAATGTCAGACGTCTGCTTTCCATTACTGGCGGGGATCCCGACGGCAAGGTTCACCTTATGATGTCATATGCCGGAGAAGGCCGGGACGTCGCCGATCCGTGGTATACCGGAGACTTCGAGACTGCGTTTCAGGATATTCTCAGGGCCTGTGAGTCCATGCTTGTATGATCAGGCCTGATTACATATCGAAGGGAGACGGGATTGCTGTTGTGTCTCCTTCATACCACCTCGATGACGGAGAATTCGCCGCTTCGCTGGAGGCCGTGCGTTCCATGGGTTTCGTACCGTTGCCTGCTCCCGGAGCGGAAGATATCCATGAGGGACTTTACGCCGGGACCCCCGAGTCGCGCGCCAGGCAGCTTGAATGGGCCTTCTCCAATCCTGATGCCGCAGCAGTGATGGCTTCAAGGGGCGGCTACGGTGCCATCCAGCTTCTCGGTTCACTCCCCGCGCACATGTTTGAAGACAATCCGAAGTGGATGCTCGGCTACAGCGATATCACCTGTCTCCACAGTGCCAGTGTGGCTTGCGGAGTCATGAGCCTCCACTCACTTATGGGATCTTCGCTAGCCGCGGCCTCCGATGCGGAATCAGTCCGCCTTACATGTGGCCTGCTGTGCGGAACTGTCCCTGAATATCAGTGGACTTCAGAACTTGAATGCCGCAGCGGAGCGGCAGAAGGAGTGCTGCTTGGCGGGAATCTCGCCACGCTGACACCTCTCGTCGGAACAGCCTACGACATGTTTTCCGGTTTCGGGGATATCGTACTTTTCATAGAGGATATTGGCGAGCCGGCAAGAAACATTGACCGAATGATGAACAGCCTGGCGCTGCACGGTGTGATGAAGAGGGTGAGGGGGATTGTGCTCGGCGAATTTACGGACTGTGCCGACGAGTTCGGTTTCGGGTCAGTGGAAAGAATGCTTCTTTCAGTTACGGCAGGACTGGGAGTGCCTCTCGCATGTTCTTTCCCTGCCGGGCACGGAAGCCGGAACTATCCTCTTGTCGAGGGCTCGAGAGTGCGTCTTGAGATTGACGCCCATTCCGCCGGTCTGAGATTCCTCGATCTTTAGCGGCATGGTCTGCCTGTGTGGAGATGGAGGGATTCGAACCCTCGTCCAAACATCGTCCCAAACAGCTTTCTACACGCTTATTCTTCCTTTGGTTTTCGATCATGGCCTGCCGGAAGACGGGCCAGCCCTGACTTATCCTCTTGAATCTTGGGGAGACTTAGAGGCGTCTGTCTCCTGCATCCGGTTTTGATGATACCCCTTTGTCCAGACTGAACCGGCCTAAAGCTGGAGGGATATACGTCAGTTCCGCAGCCTTGGCGGACCTGATTGATGCCATGTCTCTTGGAGACTAGCAAGCGTATGAGTAATTGTAGTTGCCAGTTATGGCTTGGAGGTTGGGATTAACGGGCCAGCCTGCAACTCCCGGCGTGCTTACTGTCCAAAATCGGTGCTGTCAAAACCAGAACATCCCCGGACAGTGGTGTACCCTAAACCTTGCGGAAGAATACATCAATGCAAAGATTGCAAATTTTCTTGAAAAAAGTCAAAAAAAATTTGGTGTTTGTAAAAATTGTTGTACCTTTGTGATCCCAAGCAAACAGCAAGGGTTGCTCGGGAGCTTAGCTCAGTTGGTTCAGAGCGTCTGCCTTACAAGCAGAGGGTCGGGGGTTCGACTCCCTCAGCTCCCACAAAATGAAAATCAGGCACTTACGGTTCACCGCAGGTGCCTTTTTCGTATGTCTTCCGGCATTCGCCC
The DNA here is from genome assembly GCA_944323775.1 of uncultured Bacteroidales bacterium. Classification (GTDB taxonomy): domain Bacteria; phylum Bacteroidota; class Bacteroidia; order Bacteroidales; family UBA932; genus Cryptobacteroides. The sequence continues at coordinate 32,794 of CALUTT010000016.1, read as the reverse complement.
GGTTTCGCGAGTGGCATTTCAAGGCATTGCACGGCATCCTGCAACAGCGGAAACTTTACAAAAACTTTACAATTTTCGCTTATGAAGATGTCAGTAATCATCGACAGCTCTCGCCCCATGAAGGATGGGCGATGTGCAGTGAAACTTAGAATCTCTCAGAAGGGAAGATATTCGGACATCCCTTTTGACTTCTCCATCTTTCCAGATGAATTTGATGGCCGGCTCCCGAAAGACGCTGTATACAGGCGAATCGCGGAGGATAGGATGGCTGAATTCCGAGTCCGTCTTCTTGGACTGGGCTCCAAAGTGGAACTGATGTCCGCAGTTCAGATACGTGACTGGCTGACGGAGAGGCGGTCTTCAGGGAATATGCTTTTGCCAGATGCTATTAGAACGTACGCGCTTCGATGTCGTGCTGACAAGACAAAAGAGTCCTATATATATACGCGCGATAAGGTTATCCAGTTTATTGGATCGGAGGCTCTCCGTTTTGAAGATGCGGACTACAAATGGTTGATGGCTTTTGATCGGTTCATGCAGCGGGCCGGTATTGGAACCAACTCGAGGTCGATTGTTTTCCGCTGCCTGCGAGCTGTCTTCAATGACGCTATTGATAATGACCTGACGGATGCGTACCCGTTTCGCAAATTCAAGATAAAAAATGAGCATAAGGTTAAAGAACATCTATCTGTAGAGCAGTTCCGCATCCTTCGGGATGAGGATTTTGGACACGACAACGATGCCAGGGATTTCTTCCTTCTGTCTTTTTATGCGGTGGGTATCAATCCTATTGACCTGTATGGTTTGGATGGACTGCCTGGAGGGCGCATACGGTATATAAGGCGTAAGACATCTCGGTTTTATGATATTGGTGTTCAGCCAGAGTTCGCCGACATCTGCGCGAGATTCAAAGGTACTGACCATCTCCTCAACTTTGCTGACAAATATCACAACTATGACACATTCATAAATTTCTACAGGAAGAAATTGCGTAGAGTCGGTCAGTCAATATGTGTCCCGGACATCACTTTTTATTGGGCACGTTATTCTTGGGCGACTCTTGCCTATGAAGTAGGAGTGTCTCGAGACTCGATTAGCCAGGCGCTTGGTCATGCATTTTCAGGTCCAGCCGTTACGTCTGCATACATAGACTATGACTACAAGAAGGTAGATGAAGCTAACAGACGTGTGCTAGATTATGTCAAACAATAGAAAATTTTCAACTTTATTTTGGTAATTAATAGAAAATTGTCTATATTTGTAATGCCAAACAATCAGAATGATATATGAAAGTAACTGAATTGCATGAAATCATCTCCTCCAACGGATGGACGAAAATTCGACAGGAAGGCAGTCACATCCGCTATGAGAAAGATGGAAAGAGGTACACGGTTCCTTTCCATAAAGGGAAAGAGATTGACAACAGTTTTGCTAAGAAAATCTTGAAAGACATGGGGATTCTTTAATCCCCAAGTCTTTCTCAAAAATAAATAAGAATTATGAGACTGGTAGATATAACCATCAATAGGGCCGGAGACGGCACTTACAGTGCATACTGCAACGATCATCCTGCACTCTTTGGGATGGGAGACACGCCGGAACAGGCTAAGTCTGAACTTCAGGAGACGCTGCGTATTACCAAGGAGGATGGACGTGACCATGCCTTCATATACCCAGACTGGCTAGATGATGAATATGAATTCATCGTCCATTGGGACGTTCGCACGATGCTAGAGTATTATTCTGGGATAATAACTCCAACAGCTCTTGGGAAACTTGCTGGAATCCATCCTAAACAGATATGGTCTTACATGCATGGTTTGTCAAAGCCAAGGAAGGCGCAGGTTGCCAAGATAGAGGATGCTCTGCACAGGTTTGGCCGAGAATTGACGCACACTTCTTTCTGATTGTTTGGCGACATCAAAAGAGGTTGTGGGCGTTCGATAACGGACGCTCACTTTTTCTGTTATCATCAACGATTTGATTGTCGAAAACTACAGCGTCTCCCCGATGGCAAGCGTCGCCATGCTTCCTCGTACGTTTACCTTTGTTTTTTCGTCCATTTTCTCTATTATTGTATGTATGTAAGCACATTTTCTATTATATACAAGATTGATCGCAAGAAAATTTACAAGAAGGTTTTCTATTATGGAGGGTAAGGAAATAATTGCCTTGATTCTAAGCGATTTAGGCATTAAGGCTCCGACATTTGCAAAAAGTATTGGCTTAAAGTACCAGAGGATCCTTGATATCCAGACAGGGAAAACGCAGAAGGTTTCTGCCGCAGTAGCTGATGCTATAATAGAAACATATCCTCAGTATAATAGAAGTTGGCTTATTACCGGAGATGGTGAGAGGCTCAAGGATACCACCTCAACGGCCGGGCAGCTTTCTAAGAATTTGAGCAGGGGAGTGCCGTACTACAATATCGACTTTTTGGGAGGTTTTGACCTTATCTTCAATGACAGTTCAACGGTTCCTGAATACCTGATTGATTTCCGTGAGTTCAATCGCGCGACGTGCTAGTGCAACATTACAGGTCACTCTATGGAACCAGAGATCAACCATGGTGATATTATTGCTCTGCGTGAGATCCCTGACTTCTCCTTCATCCCTTACGGTGAAATCTATGCAATCGTGACTACGACCGGCATGAGGACGGTCAAGCGGATAGGACCGAGCTCCAATCCGGACTGTTACTCTCTAATTCCTACCAACAAGTCGCCTGAGTATGGGGTCCAGGAGATTCCAAAGTCGGTGATTTGTCGTATGTATGAAGTCTTGGGATGTATGAAGAAAATATAAATTCAATTTTGTTTCTATGACAAGAGTTATTTCATCAGAGCCTGTGTCCAAGCCACTTACTGAAAGTGATAAGGCTAGCATAAGGTCGGCCTTCATCAGACTGGGGCCATATGGCAAATCCCTGGTATTCCTTATGAAAGAGGGCAATCCTAGGATTATGAACTGGAGCATTGATGCTCCAGACTATCCTGTCATGACTGAGATCAGTCTTGACAGTATCATGATTACTAAGGTGAAGTGTGATGACGGCAGAACAATTTACAGAGCATCTGGCGAGGCTGTGGATAAAAGTCGGCTTATTACTAGAGGTGGTGGGCGGCTCAAGAATACCACCTCGACTGTCGGGAATCCCTCTAAAAGTTTGAGCAGTGGCGTGCCGTACTACAATGTCGACTTCATGGGAGATTTTGACCGTATCTTCAATGACAGTTCAATGGTCCCTGAGTACTTTATAGATTGCCCTGAGTTTAATCGCGCGATATGTTGGTGTAACATTACAGGCCACTCGATGGAGCCAGAGATTAACCATGGTGATATCATTGCTTTGGGCGAGATATCTAGCGTCTCCTTCTTTCCTTACGGTGAGATTTATGCAATCGTGACCACGACCGGTATGAGGACGGTCAGGCGCATAGAACCGAACTCCAATCCGGACTATTACTCTCTCGTCCCTACGAACAAGTCGCCTGGATATATGGTCCAGGAGATTCCAAAGTCGGTGATTTACCGTATGTATGAAGTCCTGGGATGTATGAAGAAATTCAATAGTGCTTCTGCGAAAAGGGTTCTTTGGTCAGAGCCTAAGTCCAGTCCACTTACTGAAAGTGATAAGGCTAGCATAAGGTCAGCCTTCATCAGACAGGGGCGATATGGCAAATCCCTGATATTCCTTATGAAAAAGGGCAATCCTAGGATTATGAACTGGAGCATTAATGCTCCAGACTATCCTGTCTATACAGAGATAGATATTGACTCCATCAGGATTACTGAGGTGAAGGGCGATGACGGCACAACAATATACAGAGCATCTGGCGAGGCTCTGTAACCAAATGGATTGTTGCTGCCGCAGCGAATAAGGATTTGACTGAAGGGAAATTTTGACGGAATGGATTTAGCTAATACCGGCAGATAACTTCGGACAATAAATATGACAATCAAAAAAATGTTATGGAATTTATAAAAAGGATTCTATTTTCATTCGTCTCTGTTTTATTATTCTGCTCTGCTCTTTTTGCTCAGCAGAGCGAGGGAACGCTGTTCGAGAGTTGAAACAGCACCGCAATAGCAAATTTAGAACTTATGCATGGAATAAGGCTTACCAAAGGAGAGAAAAAACCTGCGGGCGCTCAAAAACGGTAGGGATGTAGTGAAAGACATGCCTATCGTTTAGGATGAACTCCGTATTGCCGCACTATGCTTAAAACATAAAAAGCTTGTTAACATAATTGAAACCTGCTAAGGTAACATTCTCGAAATAAGCTTAACAAACTACGGGAAACGATTCATCTACGAGAATCCGCAGTTAAGAAGCGAACTTCCAGAAGACTCCAAATGGTGGATTGCAATACGGCTTCAATTTTATTTTATCTCTGTCACTTTCTGTCGCTTCCGTCGTACTTTTACTATGCTTGTAAAGTGTTGCTTCATCATTTAATTTTGCTATATTTGCTTTGAGAACGCGTACAACAAATCACTAGACATGGATCATAATTTATCAGAACAATATTTTCAACTGATGCGCGACTACAAACCGTCTCCGTATGTCACGACCGAATGGCCCATGAAAGATGGCATGTACCAGCAGTATTCAGGCTATGAAGATAACAGCCCCAGCGTGTCCGGTACTTCCATAAATCTTTCCAAACCTTTTTAACGATGCCAAGTTGGAGCGAACTTCTGAACACTGCTCGAGAGGAGGGTTCTCGAGCGAGTAACCCCGGTGTAGGGCTCAACTATCTTGTCGAACAGAAAAGCAGGTATATAACAAAACTGACCGAACTGACAGGCCGAAATACGATTCTGTATTTCTCGTCATTCCTTCATAAGCAACCTTCTCAAGAACTTGTCATAAACGACAAGGACATGAACGCCTTTATGGAAAACGTCTATAAACTGGATAAAACGAAAGGGCTGGATCTCATTCTACACACTCCGGGAGGTGAAATTGCCGCAGCTGAACAGATAATCTACTACCTGCATTCGATTTTCAATGACGACATACGGGCAATCATTCCACAAATGGCTATGTCCGCAGGCTCTATTATTGCCGTCTCATGCAAATCAATAGTAATGGGTCGTCAATCATGTCTGGGACCATTTGACCCTCAAATCAACAACATGCCGACCCAGTCCGTTGTCAGTGAATTCTACAAGGCCGTCAACGACATAGCGAACAATCCCGCGAGTCTCGGCCTCTGGCAGACGATAATCTCAAAGCTGACGCCTACGTTTCTGACCACATGCGAGCAGGCAAACGAACTATCAGAAGAACTCACAAACAATATCCTATTTAAATCTGGCTACGACGAGGACACAAAAAAGAGAATAAAGGAGACCTTTGGCGACAGCCAGAACAGTAAAACTCACAGTCGTCATATAAACCGAGATAAATGCCGGGAGGCGGGACTTGCCATAGAAGACCTTGAGGCGAACCAGGATATCCAGGATGCCGTCCTTAGCATCCATCATTGTTGTATGATACTTTCCGAGCAAACCTCTATAATGAAAATAGTGGAGAACAATATTGGAGGGGCATACGTCGTTCAACAACCTCAGATTCAAGTACCAAACATTCTACCGATACAGCGCAAATAAACCCGTCTACAAAGTCATATAGATTTGTAACAAGGTAGATTGTGTCTATTTGTTTGTATGTATATAAATATATTTGAGTATATTTGCTCAAATGAGCTCTGCTATACATTCGTGTATAGTATAGCCGCTCTAGTAGCGGCTTTTATTTGCCACTGGTCGGGAACTTGTTGTGACATGAAGATCAAAGAGAAAATAAACATGAATCACGCAAAGTTGTCTGCGGGTTTGAGCGCTGCTTTTCGTATCTGCGCACGAGTCGCAGACAGTCCCGATAAGGTGGATGAGATTGATTTATCAGACGTGGAGTTCGTCACTCCGACATTTGCGCTTCCGTTTCTTGTCTTTGCAGACGGGCATGGCAAGGACATATACATGTCAAACGTCAGTTCTTATATGCGGAGCATTCATTTCGAGTCGCGAGGCGTGGATTCAGGAGCTATGGAGTTGACCGAGTTCTCGGCGTTCATCGAGCGTTATTCGCAGAAGAGGTTCGTCCCGATAGTCAGATTTCCTGCGCAGAAGACACGAATCTCCGACAGGGATTGCATTCTGTCAGCGGTCGAGAATATACTCGTAAAACAGACAGGATGGAAATCAAATGTCACTCATGGAATAAAATACATGCTGAGCGAAATGGCGGACAATATATCCGAGCATTCCAGATCCGAATACGGTTATATTTTCGCTCAATGCTATCCAACATACGGCTACGCCGACATCTGCCTCGGAGATGCGGGAATAACCATACTCGGCAGCTACCAACTGGCAAATAATAAAGAAATCAAAACAGACATTGAGGCGCTGAAGGCGGCCAACAAAGGCATATCGACAAAGAATCTGCCTGAGTCCGTGAACAGAGGCTACGGACTCATCACATCGAGAGAGATGCTGGTTAGGGGACTAGGTGGACAGTACCTCATGCTTTCGGGAGGTGCAGTTTATGTCGACACTCCCAATGGAGGCGGGTACATCGAGATTCCAGGAGGCCTAAGATTCAAGGGTACGGTAATTGCATTGCGATTGCCATACCACAATGATAATTTCAGCTATCTTGATTATTTGGAATAAAGGAGGTATTATGAGAACGATTAATGTCAGGGAAATAGCAGGCTCCAACCTTGTATCCCGACCGACGGCGAAGGATTTGCTTGATTTCGTCAAAAACACTGGAACCCCTGAGGTTGTGCTGGACTTCTCGGGAGTCGAATTTGCGTCTCGGAGTTTTGCCGACGAGTTCTATAACCTCTTTCACCTCAACACCGAAAGAGGTTTCAAGTTCACGATGATCAATGTCCCCGTGGATATAGATGCCATGCTCAAGGCAGTGGCGTCCACGCAAGACGGCAGCGGCAAAGACAAAGGCGTTGACGCCAATATATACAGACCAAAGGATATGAACGATCTTGATGCATGCTTCTCGACACTGCTGATATAAATAGTTCGTTCTAGACGTCCATTTCCTTATCAACTGAACTTTACAAAAACTTTACAAAAAATAAAAATACGCATTGCAGGTGCCTGGGCAGCCATAGTTTCCTGCCTTACAAGCAGAGGGTCGGGGGTTCGACTCCCTCAGCTCCCACAAAATGAAAATCAGGCACTTACGGTTCACCGCAGGTGCCTTTTTCGTATGCCCCGAAAAACACAGGAACCGGTTCCCGAAAGAGGGAACCGGTTCCTGTCATGTCGCCGGATGTCTGCAGGACTCTAGAGGCGAATGGCCTTCCTTGTGCCTGAGATCTTCATCGTGCGGCCTTCCGGAGCTGATACGGCAGCGCTTGTGGCCGTGCCTTCCTGTATCGGTGCGATTCCATTTGCGCCTGTCCCGGACTGCGTGTGGTCGGTAATGTCGAATGTCCCGACAAAATGAGCCGTCATCGTGTGTGGCTCGTCAGTGTTGTCATCGGTGAGCACGTAGTCGATGGTGAATTCCCCGGCTGTGGTCTCACTTTCGGAAATGCTTATCTCTCCAGACATTGCCGGAGCGAATGCAACAGCCCGTCCGTCTTCGTTCGTCTCGTAGTATCCCCAGGTGCCTATCATCGCCGCACCGCCGCTGACCAGCTGGATGTCACCTATAATATAGGTATACGGAAGCAGTTTGTCAGCCACGAGTGATTCGGCCGGCTTGTAGACACCGGCCAGCGCGCCGACTTCTCCTGCCGGAGTCAGAAGCTGCAGCTGGAAACCCTGACGGGATACCGGGTCCTGTGCGAAGATCTGGTAGTAATGGGTCATTTCGTTCTTCTCGGTACCATAGTAATCGACGTCTGCCGATGTGGTGTTTGCGAGATCCAGGACTTTGTCTTCATATATGCGTGACTGGACCGTCCTTTCCGGCTCGGATGCCTCGTTGACGATATCCACCTTGCCTGAGTAGGAACCGCTGACCTCGAACCCGTCGCGGGTCTTGACATTGACGGTGATGACATATGATCCTGCGTCATCGCTCTCGACGACAACTTCTCCGTCCTCGCCGAGGAATCCCCAGCGGACTATGCCGCTCTGTTCGTCAAGATGACGCACGTATGATCCGTAAGGGAACAGCCCGTATCCGGAATCCCACAGATCGCCGGTCCCTATGCCGGGCTCTACGGGTACATAGCCGTCAGTCATGCCGTAAGTTCCAGCAGGCATCTTGACTCCTGTCTCGCCCGGATACCACCACTGGTGTTCAGTGTACAGTTCAAGGCGCAGCACGCTGCCTTCGTCCAGTGATCCGTCCGCGCCGGGGGTGGGGTCGTCATAGAGGTCGATGATATAGCAGTCGATGGGGCTGCTGTATGCCGGAACGCCGAGATAGCGTATGTCGCATCCGGTAAACGTAGTATTGATAGGTTCAGTCAGCTGGGGGTATTCATCCCCGGGGTCTCCCGGATCCGGCTGGCTCATGTCCATGAAGGTCAGCGGTCCGTTGTATGTATACTCGTACTTGCCCAGATCCTCTCCGTTTTCGGTGCGGACCATATCCAGACTGGCGGTGATGGAATAGCCTTCTGCGGTGTGCTTCACGACTACCGTGCCGCCTGTGGCCGGATCTGCATATCCCATCGTCCCGTCATCGAAATACTGCAGGGCGAAAGTGTACTTGCTGTAGGCGGCGCCGGCATCCGCATTGTCTGAAATCGTGTAGGTGCCTTCCGGCAGAACCGGCTCAGCGCCTTCAGGCAGGCTCTGGCAGTATAGGTCGAGATGAAGCAGGTTGCTCTCTGGCGTTGCGGGAACATAGGCGCTTCCGTCGGACGCTTCATAAAGTTTGACTTCACCGGAGTAGAGCGACAGGTAGAAATTGTCTGTGCCCTCTCCTTTTGAATAGTAGGTTGATTCTGACAGGTATTCGGTCAGGGTAACCTGCGTCGTGTCGTCAGAGGGCGGCACGACGGGGCTGTCAGGCTTGCAACCGAACAATGAAATGGCCAGAATCGGCATAACGGGCAACCAAGCCCGTTTTTCTAGGAAATTGGTGTTGACCATGGTTTAATATGTGATTGGGATTGTATGATAAAGGAGTCTTGGAAAATTGAGACTGCTACCTTACCGTGACAAGTTCGTAGTCTCTGCTTCCAAGCCCTATCTTTTCGGCATGCTCCAGGCATGATCGGTATTCCGTATTCGGATTGGCGTTGTCGAAATGGTCGTGTCTGTCGTGGAAACCTTCTCTCGACATCTCTTCAGTGAGCTGGCTTGACGGCAGGGGAGCCTGTTTCAGGCAGGCATCCACGCAGGCCTGGTCAAGTGCGAGAGGATCGGTCGAGGCGAACATCCCGACATCAGGAATGATGGGGACATCGTTCCCGGAGTGGCAGTCGCATTGAGGGGAAACGTCGCACACTATCGAGATGTGGAAACATGGCCTGCCGTCCACCACGGCCATGGTGTATTCGGCTATCCTGCAGTTCAGCTCCTTTACGGCGGCATCCTGCGCGAATCCGATCGCGTCGAAGTTGCACGCTCCTATGCACCTGCCGCATCCCACGCAGTTGTCATAATTGACTGTCATTTTCTTCTTCCCTGCGTCGAATTCGAGCCCGTCGTTTGCACATTCTCGCATGCATCTCCTGCAACCGCGGCACAGCTTCTCGTCTATTACCGGCTTGCCGTTGCTGTGCTGGTCCTTCTTTCCGGCACGGGAACCGCAGCCCATTCCGATATTCTTGAGCGTTCCGCCGAATCCTGTCATCTCGTGACCCTTGAAATGAGTAAGCGAGATGAAGACGTCGGCGTCCATTATCGCTCTTCCGATCTTCGCTTCCCTGATATACTCTCCGTTTCTTACGGGGACGGAGATATCGTCGGTTCCCTTCAGTCCGTCACCGATGATGACGGGACATCCGGCAGACAGCGGGGTGAATCCGTTTTCCCATGCGCAATAGAGATGCTCGATGGCGTTTTTCCTGCTCCCGGGGTACAGCGTGTTGCAGTCTGTAAGAAAAGGTTTTCCGCCAAGTCCGCGGACCACTTCGGCAACGGCTCTGGCGTAATTCGGACGGAGGTATGCCATGTTGCCTTTTTCGCCGAAATGCATCTTGATTGCGACGAACTTGCCGTCCATGTCTATTCCGCCGATGCCTGCGGCGGAGAGCAGTCTTTTCAGTTTGTCTGCGGGACCTTCGTCAGGCTTGCATCTGAAGTCGGTAAAGTATACTTTGGCCATGAGATAATGTTGTGTTCATGATTGTAGACAAATATAGTAAAAAAGCAAATTGAGTGTCAATGATGCGATTTAACAATTTCTTAACATTTATTAACTCGTCTGTAATATGATATACCGACCTTTGCAGCGGATTATTCTTTTACAGTTATGACAGAAATTTTCTTTGTTATTGTCGGCTTCCTGCTGATCCTCGCGGTATTTGACCTTTTTGTCGGAGTCAGCAACGATGCCGTCAATTTTCTGAATTCAGCAATCGGGGCCAAGGTCGCCAGGTTCAGGACGGTCCTGATTGTCGCTTCTGCCGGAGTTCTGATCGGAGCGGTGATGAGTGCCGGGATGATGGATGTAGCCAGGCACGGTATCATGCAGCCGTCTTACTACAGTTTCAAGGAGGTAATGACCATTTTCCTTGCGGTAATGGTGACTGACGTAGTGGTCCTGGACATGTTCAACAGCATGGGTATGCCTACTTCCACCACGGTCTCTCTGGTATTCGAGCTGCTCGGGGCCTCTTTCGTCATGGCCCTTCTCAAGATCAGCGGAGACCCTGACCTTACGCTTGGAATGCTGCTCAATACCAACAAGGCTCTTACTGTCATAATTGCAATCTTCGTCTCCGTCGCGATCGCTTTTGTGGCCGGTCTTGCTGTCCAGTGGCTTGCAAGGGTGGTGTTCTCGTTCAATTACAGGCGCAGGCTGGGCTATACCATAGGTATTTTCGGAGGTGTCGCGTTCACATCGCTCGCGTATTTTATTTTTGTGAAGGGCCTTGGAAATTCTCCTTTCATTTCGGCTGAGTTCAGCGGATGGATAGAGTCCAACACTACAGCCATTCTTGTAGTGGCCTTCATCGTGACCGCGGTGATTTCGGAAATACTGTATTTCCTGAAAGTGAATGTCTTCAAGGTCATCGTCTTGTCCGGCACATTCGCTCTCGCCATGGCTTTCGCCGGGAACGATCTCGTCAACTTCATAGGCGTCCCCCTTGCGGCGCTGGATTCTCTTCTTGACTTCCTGGCCAACGGGAACGGCAACCCTGAGTCTTTCATGATGTCTTCGCTCCAGGAGAGCGCAAAGAGTCCTATAACCTATCTTCTGATTGCCGGAATTATAATGGTGATTGCTCTTGCAACTTCAAAAAAGGCCCAGAATGTTGTCAAGACAAGTGTCAACCTGAGCCGTCAGGGTGAAGGTGATGAAATGTTCGGCTCTTCTCCTGTCGCCAGAGTTCTGGTGAGGAGTTCCCAGAACCTGGGGAATGTCGTCGAACAGATAGTGCCGAAGAGCGTCCGGACATGGATAGGCTCGCGCTTCAACAAGGACGAGGCGATATTGGCAGACGGGGCGGCATTTGACGAGGTAAGGGCATCGGTAAATCTGGTGCTGTCCGCGCTGCTTATCATAATGGGTACTACCCTGACCTTGCCTCTCTCTACGACTTATGTCACCTTCATGGTGGCCATGGGCTCCAGCCTTGCGGACAAGGCCTGGAACCGTGAGACTGCCGTGTTCAGGATCACTGGCGTGGTAAGTGTCATCGGCGGATGGTTCCTGACGGCAGGAATCGCGTTTGTCGCATGTGGCCTTGTATGCCTTGTAATGCATTTCGGCGGATTCGTGGCCATGGTGGCGTTCATGCTGCTGGTGGCCTTCCTGCTGTGGAACAGCAAGCGCAGCTATGACAAGAAAGAGAAGACAGGCGACCGCGCCGTGAAGACCGTCGAGCAGAGCATGCTCTCGACCAGCGATCCCGAGCAGGTGTGGAGCCTGCTCTCACGCCATTTCGTCAGCGTCCAGACTGATGTTCTGGAAAGCGTGTCATCGGACTATTCCGCTATCTTCAAGGGCCTTGAGGAGGAAGACCTTAAATGTCTCCGCCGCTGCAACAAGAACCTCAAGGACATCAAGAACATACAGCAGCGCGTCAGAAGAATAGAACTTGTGGCACTGCGCCGCTCTCCGATGGACGTCGCCGTGGAGCGCAACACCTGGTTCCATCTTGCCATGAACAGTGACGAGGAGTTCATCTACTGTATGAGACGAATGCTTGATCCTATCCTTGAACACGTGGACAACTGTTTCGATCCTTTCTCCAAGACATACATCAACGAATACAGGCCGATCATGACGAAAGTCCACTCTCTGCTTGATTCTTCCCAGAGGATAATATCCAGCGGAGACTATTCGTCTTACGAGTCGATGCTGAGAGTCTTCCAGGAGACGATAGCCGAACTCTCATCGCTGCGCAAGAAGCACATCAACCGCATGCAGACCGAGGAAGGAATCAATCTGAAGACCTCCCAGCTGTACCTCAACCTCATTCAGGAGACCTCCGAGCTGCTGAACACTACCAAGCATCTCCTCAGGGCGAGCTACCATTTCGTTGGATAGGGGCCAATTGCTATATTCTGGAAAATTTGTATTTTTGAGCGTGATCAACTGGAAACTCTATACTTTTGTGTCTTTCCTCTTCCTTTCGTCTGCGGCCGCAGGTGCAAGGGAGGCGGACGAGCGGACTCCCGTGATAAACGGAACCGTGAGGGGCAAGTACGAATTCCAGCCCGAGGACATGGCGGGACGTTTCATGGTCCGCAACGCCCGTGTCAGCATAAGCGGCAGCGTTTCTCCGATTGTCAGCTACAAGGCTGAGATAGATCTTTGTGATGAAGGGCAGATCAAGATGCTTGACGCATACGGAAGGCTGCGCATTACGGACAACCTTCATTTCACGATAGGGCAGATGAGGGTGCCGTTTACCATTGACGCGCACCGCTCTCCTCACCAGCAGTATTTTGCCAACCGCTCGTTCATTGCGAAACAGGTCGGCAATGTCCGTGACGTCGGTGCCCAGCTTGCCTGGACTTTCGGCGAAGATGTTCCCGTCTCGATCACGGCCGGCCTCTTCAATGGTAGCGGCCTTACCGGGCAGAAGGATTTCTGGACACGCAACATCAATTTTTCCGGAAAGGCCCAGGTGAGCCTGCCGTGCGGATTCAATGTGGTTCTGAGCGCCCAGAAGATACGCCCTGACGATCTGAACATCATGATGTATTCTGTCGGTGCGTATTATGACAGCGGCAGGCTGCACGTCGAGGCCGAATATCTTTACAAGACTTATGGTAACGGAGCATTCAGCGATGTGGGTTCGTTCGACGGGTTCGTATGCTACAGCATTCCGGTAGGAAACGGGAACCGTGCGGTCAAGTTCGTCTCTCCGCTGTTGCGCTATGATTCGATGAGCGACCACAGCGACGGAATCCGTTATCTGAACGGCGTCCCCGACCCGACGGGAGTGCTTGTCATCAACGACTACGCCCGCTCCCGGATAACCGGCGGGGTGACGGTCAGCCTCGGGACACCTTTTGTCAGCGATATCAGGATCAACTACGAAAAATACTTCTATCGTGCCGGGGCGGTGCCCAACGTGTCGGAAAAGGACAAGTTCGTGGTCGAGTTCATGGTAAGATTTTAATTTTGGACGGATATGTCAGGATCAGTACGTAAAACGCAGAAGAGAACAGTGGAGAGGGACATAAGTTGGATGTATTTCAACCACCGCATTCTGCAGGAAGCACGGCGTCCGGGCGTGCCGTTGCTCGAAAGGCTGAGTTTCATAGGAATATATTCAAACAACCTGGACGAGTTCTTCCGTGTACGCGTGGCGACTCTGAGCCGTATAGCCGAGAACGGGCACAAATTTCTCCGTGACGAGGTCACTGCGGCGAAGAAGACGCTTCGTCAGATATCGAAACTTTACTCAGAGTATGACCTTGAATTCAGCGAGACTGTGGACTCGGTGTTCCGCGAACTTGCCTCCTCAGGTATCAGGCTTGTCGACGAGCATTCGCTCAATGACGAGCAGCGCCGCTGGGTAGGGGACTTCTTCGAAGAGAACATAGCCGGAGCCACGTCCCCGATATGGCTGAACAAGGTCGACGATCTGAATCTTGTCGCAGATTCGGCCCACTATCTTGCCGTGCGCCTGTCGTGCAGTGATGCCGGCAAACAGTCGTTCTCCTATGCTGTTCTGCCCCTTCCCACGAACCGTGTGGGCCGCTATCACAGGATTCCTGACGATGAGGCCGGAAATGCCTGCGTGATTACACTTGACGATATCCTGCGGCTGATGATGGAAAGGTTCTTCATAGGTCTGGACTTTGACGGTTTCGAGGCATATTCGTTCAAGTTCACGCGGGATGCCGAGATGGAAATCGACAATGATTTCAACGACAGCAAGATGCAGAAGGTCCAGAAGGGACTGGCTTCAAGGCGTACTGGGGAGCCGCTCAGGGTAATGTATGACAGTGACATGCCTGCGGACCTGATGCGCAGGGTTATGCGCAAGCTCCGGCTTTCCGCTTATGATACGGTCGTTCCCGGCAGGCGATACCATAATCACCGCGACCTGATGTCGTTCCCGGACTGCGGCAGGTCCGATCTCAAGTACACCAGACTCAGGCCGATCGACATTCTTTCCTGCTGGCGGGCCTCCGTGTCAACAGGGGGGCGTATCCCGAGCATGTTCGAGATCATCGCCGCATCGGACCGTTTCATTCATGTCCCATATCATTCTTTTGACGCTTTCCTGCAGTTGCTTCGTGAAGCTGCAGTGTCTCCGAAGGTCAAGTCTGTCAGGATTTCACTCTACAGGCTTGCCAAGGACTCTAAAGTCGTCGAGGCCCTGATTGCCGCGGCCCATAACGGAAAGAAGGTAACCGTAGTCATTGAACTTCTCGCACGTTTTGACGAAGAAAGCAATATCCACTGGAGCAGCAAGATGCGTGACGCGGGCATAGAGGTTATCTATGGCGTCGAAGGTCTGAAGGTACATGGCAAGCTCCTGCATATAAAGACCTCGTCAGGAAGTTTCGCCGTCGTCGGGACCGGCAATTTCCATGAAGGCAATGCAAGGAGCTATACTGATGTCATGTTGTTCACTGCCCGTCCGGAAATAGTGAAAGAGGTGGAGAAGGTGTTCGAATTCATCGCCTCGCCCTTCATGCCGGTCAAGTTCCGCGAACTCCTGGTGGCCCCGAACTTTATGCGCACCACCCTGACGCGTCTTGTCAGGAATGAAATCGCGAATGCGGAAAAGGGCCTCCCGGCGTATATACGCATGAAGATAAACCATATTACCGACAGCGGGATGGTCGATCTGCTGTACCGGGCGTCAAAGGCAGGGGTCAAGATAGATATCGCACTGCGTGGCAACTGCTCGCTTGTAGCCGGCAGCCATCCTTTTTCCGAGAATATCCGGATATGCGGCATCATCGACCGTTATCTTGAACATTCCCGCATCCTTATTTTCGCCAACGGTGGAGACGAACGGATTTTTCTCGGGTCTGCCGACTGGATGCCCCGCAACCTTGACCACAGGGTGGAGGTCCTTGTCCCTGTCCTCGACCCTGCTATCCGGGACGAGATGAGGCGCATTGTGTACAGCGCGCTCGCTGATACGGTTCAGGCCAGAGTAGTTGACGGGACCGGTGAAAACAGGATGCGTACGGCAGATGACCTGCCTGCTTTCCTGAGAGAGGCTCTGCCTGAGGCAGGGAAGGGAGGATTCCGGTCCCAGTATGAACTTTACAGTCATTATCTTAAAGAATTGGAATGTACGCGGCAATAGACATAGGGTCCAACGCAGCCAGACTGCTGATCAAGAGTGTTACCAGGAATGATTCCGGAGTTCTGGAGTTCAAGAAAGAATTTTTCTTCCGTTATCCTCTGCGTCTTGGCGAGGATGTGTTCAGCAAGGGAAAGATCAGCAAGGAGAGACGCCGGAAGACAATAACCTTCATCAAGGCATGCAAGCAGATAATGGAGCTGTATGGCGTGGTGGACTACAGGTGTTGCGCGACTTCTGCCATGCGTGATGCCTCCAACGGAAAATCGGTGATTGAGTCTGTACGCGAAGAGACAGGCATTGACGTGTCGATAATCAGCGGTGCGGAAGAGGCGGCGATTGTGTATGGCAACCACATAGAACTTGCGGCACGTCAGCAGGCGACGTGCGTGTATGTCGATGTCGGAGGCGGAAGCACCGAGATTACCATGATATGCAAGGGCGTCAGGATGGCTGCCTATTCGTATGATATAGGAACCCTCCGAATGTTGCAGCGTGAAGATGAAATCAACGGAATAGAGCTCAGACGAATCGAAGCGGACATGACTGACTTCCGCCAGGAATGCGGTCAGGCCGTGAATATCATCGGGTCCGGCGGTAACATCAACAAGCTCTACAAGCTGGCCCAACTTGAGGGCTTGCCTTCAGCCAAAGACGGCAGACTTGGAATCGACGCCTTGAACTCCGTCATGAACCGCTTGCGCGTGATGAGTGTGGACGAGAGGATGGCTGCCTTCCAGCTCAAGCCTGACAGGGCTGACGTGATTGTGCCTGCCGGAGACATATTCCTTGGAATTGCCCGGGCCCTGGATTCGGAATACGTGCTTGTCCCGTCTCTTGGACTTGCCGACGGCATTGTCGAGAGGCTCTACATGGAGTCGGCTTCGGCAAAGCAGTAGTCCTGCCGGTACGGGGTGACGCCGAGCTGCCTTTCAGTTAGGCATATACATTGCAGTACAGATATTCCTGGATTGATAAAATTTCATCGTCATGAGAAAATTCATTGCCTGGCTGTGCATTCTGCCTTTTTCTGTTATTGCACTGAACGCCCGCAACAATGCGGATGACATCGTAGGGAACTGGCTGGCCGAGCAGGACGGGATCCAGTCATATGTGTCCATAACCAGGAGTCCGGAAGGGACATATACCTGCCAGCTTTTCTGGGTTGAGGACAGCATAGGACCGGACGGCCGGAAAGTCCTGGACGTGAAGAACCCTGACAGATCCCTGCGCAGCGTCCCGATTGATGAGGTCGTGCTGTTTTCTGGTCTGAAATTCAACGAGAAGAAGAACTGCTGGAACGGCACGAAAATATACGATCCGACCCGAGGCATACGCGCAAACGTCACGTGTACGCTCTCAGAAGACGGAAACACGCTTTTCCTGCGCGGCAGCGTACTCGGAATAGGCGAGACTGTCGAATGGACACGCATGGACGAGTAGCGCCCCTGCATTTCGCCGATTACCTGTCTTCGTCCTTGCCCTTTTCCTGTTCGGAAGGTTTTTCCGCATACAGGAATCTTTTTATCTTGTGGGTCGCGGTTTTGGTGAACGGTTCACGCTGCACTTCAATTGAACGGATTTTCGAGAACTTGCTGACTTTGGAATTGACAAACTCTATTATTGCCTGCTTCTTCGCTTCAAGTTCCTCGATGAATTTGTCCTGACCTTCAAGATTCCAGTCTATGACGTTGTCGTTGAACTGGACGAGGGCGACGAGTTTTCCGTTGCGCTGGACGACCAGAGATTCTCCGATGCCTTCCATGCTGTTTATCACGGCCTCTATTTCCTCGGGATAGATGTTCTCTCCCGAAGCTCCGAGTATGAGGCTGCCGAGGCGTCCCTTTATGAAGTAGTTCCCCTTCTTGTCAATGCAGGCCAGATCTCCGGTCCTGAACCACCCGTCGGTACCGAGCACGGAGAGCGTCCTTTCATAGTCCTTGTAGTAGCCGAGCATCACGTTTGGACCCTTGACGACAATCTCTCCTTCTCCTGTCTCGGGGTTTACGTCGTCGAGCCTGATCTGTATGCCTGGCACAGGTTTGCCGGTACTGCCTACTCTGGTGTGTCCCGGAGGGGCGGCGCATATCAGCGGGGCCGTTTCCGTAAGCCCGTAGCCAATTGAATAGGGGAAGTGCGCCTTTTTCAGGAAAGCCTCGACCGTAGGGTCGAGTTTTGCCCCTCCGATGCCGAAGAACTTCATCCTTCCGCCGAACGTCCCCTTCAGCTTTATCCCTATAAGGGTGTAGAGAAGCAGCGGCATGTGTTTCAGGAGCCAGCTGAGATACCGGCTGTTGTTGACTGTGGGCACGATGCTGCTCTTGTATATCTTTTCAATGATGAGAGGCACTGACAGCATCGCCGTAGGCCTCACTTTCTTGAGAGCTGACAGGAGTACGCTGGGGGTCGGCACTTTCTTGATGTATGCTACCCTGGCGCCCATGGCGAACGGATACAGCATTCCGATGCTCATCTCGTAGGTGTGGGCCAGGGGCAGTATGGACATCATCACGTCCTTCTTGCCTATGCGGTAGGAGTACCACGAACTCATTACGTTGGTGCAGAAGTTTCTGTGGCACAGCATCACACCTTTGGCGTTGCCCGTAGTTCCGGACGTATACAGTATGGCCGCGATGTCGAGCGCCATGGGAATGCTTACCTTGCCGTCGCAGGTGTAAGTGGTTCCGTCAGCCTTGATGAAACTGAAGTCATCGAGGTCGATGACAAGGTTCAGACGGCCTATGGTTATGGCGCTGAGTTTCTTGAGCTGCCTCCTTGATATGAATATCGCCTTGGCCTCGGAATGTGCGAGAATGTTCTCGACTTCGTCATGCGAGAGTTCCGGAAGCATGGGAATCGCTATTCTTCCGAAAGCGGTTATGGCAAAGAATGCGATGCTCCAGTTCGGCTTGTTCTCCGAGAGTATCGCTACTTTGTCCGTCGCCCCTATGCCGAAGTTCGACAAGACCCTTGAGAGGTTGTCGCAGGTTTCGCGGAACTGGGCATATGTGTATCGCTGTTCGTCTCCGTCAACGAATTCCGAAGCCACTCTCCTGGCGTATCTTGACGTGGAATGTTCGTACAGTTCGGATAGAGTGGTGAATTCAGGTTTCATGTACTGTCTGTCTCGTTTGAATATGGGGTGGCGTCATCTTGTGCTGACGTACTGCTTCAGCCCGTCTGCAAGAATGCTGATGGCGTCCTCCAGTTCGGGCACGTCCAGGACGTATGCTATCCTTGCCTGGTTGCGTCCTGCGTGAGGCGTCTTGTAGAAAGATTCGGCCGGGGTTATCATTGTTGTCCTGGAGTCGCGGCTGAATTCCGACAGCATCCATTTCGCGAAGTCCTCCGCATTCTCGACAGGAAGTTCGGCGATGGTGTAGAACGCCCCGTATGGCATTGATGCGTATACTCCGGGAATCTCGTTGAGGAGCCTGACGGCGCAGTCGCGGCGCCTGATGTACTCCTGCCGGACTTCGTCGAAATAACTCTGCGGAGTATCGAGGGCTCCAAGAGCGGCATACTGCCCGAATACCGGAGGGCACAGACGGGACTGTGCGAATTTCATGGCCGCGGCCATCACTTCTCTGTTGTGTGAGATGATGCAGCCTATGCGGGCACCGCACAGGTTGTATCTTTTGGACACTGAGTCAACCAGTATCACGTTCTGCTCGCATCCGGGTATGTTCATGGCAGAGAAATGGGGTTCGTTCGTATAGCAGAATTCCCTGTACACCTCGTCTGAAATAAGGAAGAGATCATGCCTGCGGCAGAATTCGCCTATCGCGCACATCTCTTCTTTCGTGAAAAGCTTTCCTGACGGGTTGCACGGGTTGCTCAGCAGGACGGCCCTGGTCCTGTCGGTGACAAGTTTCTCGAATTCTGATATGTCAGGTATCGCGAATCCGTTTCGTATGTCAGTGGGAACGGCCTTCAGGGTGATTCCGTACAGATATGCGAACGTCTGATAATTGGTGTAGAAGGGTTCGACGACGATTATCTCGTCACCTCTGTCCGCGGCAATCTGCATCGCACATGAGAAAGCCTCGCTTCCGGCCACCTCGACCAGGAGTTCCTCCGGTGCGATGTCAATCCCTATTTTGCGGTAATACTTTTCAACCATGGCTTTCCTGAGCTCGATCAGTCCTGCGGAATTCGTATACGAGAGGTGGTGCAGGCTCTTGCAGCGGTCTACAACCGCGTCAATTGCACATGAAGGGGACTTTATGTCCGGAGCGCCAACGTTCAGGTGGTATACTTTGACGCCTCTTGCCGAGGCTGCGTCTGAAAGAGGAACCAGTTTCCTGATTGCAGATGACGGCATCATCTGGCTTTGTTTGGAGATTGAAAGTGACATGGTGCAATACTTATATGTTTAGGCAAAGGTATTCATTTTGCGTGGAATTGCAAACAGGCCCCGGACTGCCGTCTACAGCCCTTCCTGTACAGTTACGAGCACGTCTTCCTGTGACATCGCCTTGGGGTTGGTTCCCATTATGCCCTGGGGGACAGGCATTGAAAGCAGGTCGAACAGCTGTTTCCAGTACAGGGGGAGGTTCCCGTCGGAGTCGAGGAAGTTCATGGGCGCTTCGCTGAAGATGTACTTCCCGTCAGGGGTTACGTAGCTTTCCCTGACAAGTTCGCTGCAGTACAGCGAGTCATTGTCTGGAAGGAATGCCACATCGTACGGTTTTCCGATCTGAGTCTTGGCTTTCTCCACGTATGAGTGCACTCCGGTGGTATCCCTGAGTCTCTTGATGATAAAGGCAGGCATTGACCCGTCCTTGAGCGTGAAGTCTCTCTTGAACGTGTCCAGCGGATACCGGTCAACGTTATGTCTGATCGTGGCGTCTATTATCCAGGTTGTGTCCGTGCCGACTTCAAGTATGGCGACGTGGATTATGTTCAGCGAGTCCGGATTTCCGGTCGATGCAGATATGGCCTCTCCCATGGAGTCATCATCAAGGCTGTAGTCTGAAGGAATGCCTACGAACACGAGGTCTCCGGTACGCAGGCCGCTCTCGCCGGCAGCGGAGGAAGAGCAGGAGTGTAAAATGGCAGCAGCCGCGATGGCTGAAATGCCGAGGATGAGTTTTACCGTTTTCATGATTCCAAAATGTCAAGTCGTCAAAAAAAACGCAAGGCTGCCGCGGCGGCCTTGCGTCTGTGCGGGCGAAGGGACTCGAACCCATACGCACCAGGCACTAGATCCTAAGTCTAGCTTGTCTACCAATTTCAACACGCCCGCATGGTACAGTGCGCTGCAAAGGTAGCAAAAAAGACTTTGTCCGACAAGAAAGGTCAGGCATTTTTCATGGCTTCAGCAATGAGCTTCTGGAAATCCTCTTCGCTGATCTGACCGTCCATGCAGATAAACAGATATTCGGAACTGTCATCGACAAGGATCAGGAATCCGGTTATCATGTTGCCCTTCTTGCTGGTGAAGATCCTTACGTGGTCTCCCTCGTCCGTGACTTCCATCATCATCTCATATTTCCCGGACTTGACGAGATTCTCGGCATCCTTTACCATTGCATCGTTGTGCGGGGCGTTAAGCAGGTAGAATCCGTCCATGGCCTTGATGTAAGGTGTCAGGTCGGTGCCGTCCTCTCCAAGCGGGATCTCTGGCATCTCTCCCATCATCTTGAACATGGAGCCGGAAATGTAGACTCCTGTAACTCCTTCCTGTCCAGAATACTTGTTATAGATTGACTTCGCGTCCTGCGCAAATGCGCTCATGCTGAGCAGTGCAAGCACTGCCACTATTATTGTCTTTTTCATTTTTTCAGTGTTTTTTTCAGTGTTTCCGCCGGCTTGTTTATGGCTGGGGCTGCTTCGTCGGCAATGTCCAGCCCCCTTGATATCTGGTTTGAAATATATGTGA
This sequence comes from uncultured Bacteroidales bacterium, assembly GCA_944323775.1. Classification (GTDB taxonomy): domain Bacteria; phylum Bacteroidota; class Bacteroidia; order Bacteroidales; family UBA932; genus Cryptobacteroides. The sequence goes on along the minus strand of CALUTT010000016.1, from coordinate 11,014 downwards.
ATGTCTCTTCGAGCTGCGCATATGCCAGCGCCGGATCATCGAATGTGTCCTGCAGCTTCGGGGGCCTTGTCCAGATGACCAGGCCGAGGGCTGCCGCCACGGCGAACGGTGCCAGAACCGCCAGCCCTTTTCCTGCCCTGTTGCCACGGCGTCTCTCATTGCGTATCGCGGTTGACAGAAGGGCATCCCTGACCTTGTCTTCCAAGGCGTCCGGAACACTTATGGCATTGTCGTCGGCAATCCTTTCGAGTTCCCTGAAATCATCTTTTACGATGTCATCAATTCTTTTCATTGCTGTTTTCCGTTATTGTCCTTCAACTTGCGTCTTGCATTGCTGACCATCACCCTGAGGCCGAGAGCCGAGATGCCGGTGCGTCTCGATATCTCTCTGTAGTCAAGCTCCTCGAAGATTCTCATGTAAAGTACCTTTCTTTCCTTCTCGGACAGGCAGGCCATCCTGTCTCTGATCCTTTGGAGCGCTTCCCTGGCCTGCAGCCTTTCGTCCGGGGGCTCCGAGCATTCCGTGCATTCCTCGATTCCGGCGTCAGGATCAATGTGGGAGGCGTGTCGGACTCGGTCTATGCACATGTTGCGTACAAGCGTTATGCAGTAGGCCTTGGGATTCCTTACAGTCTCGAGCCCGTCCCGTTTTTCCCACAGCCTGATATACAGGTCCTGAACAACGTCCATCGCATCCTGGCTTGATTCCAGAAAGTGGAATGCCACCCTGTAGGCCGCGTCCCGGAACGGAAGAAACACTCTGACGAATTCATCCGTCCCCATCACTTCATCTCCTCCATCAGGAATTTGGAGACGTGGTCCATGTCAAACCTGCCGTACAGGCAGACCAGCACTCCTTCTTCCGGAATGTGAATCAGCAAGTCGTCAAGATACCTTCCGTTGCGTGACGTCTTCCCGTATATCCGGACTGTCTCACCGTCATCCTTGACCTCCATGAGTATCGAGACCCGTTTAAGCAGCGGTTCGAGTCTGGCGTTGAATCTTTCCCGGATCTGTTCCGAACAGTCTTCATACGTGGCAACCTGAATCCTTTTGATCCCGTTGATCATGCTGAGGGCCATCATCATTTCCTCTCTTTCCTCTTCATCCGTCTCTTCCCTCATTTCCGCGCGGATGAAAGGCTTGGCAATCGAGAGGAGCATGGGTCCTACACGTATCGCCTCGAATCCGTCATAGGCCTTGAACTCCTGGATGAGTGAATTGATCCTCTGCCTTGGTGCGTTCCTCTCTCTCCTTCCTGTGTTTGCCAGGCATTGAGAGGGAATCAGCAGCAGGATTGAAAGTGTCATCGCAGCGGCCATTCTGATAGCTTTTGTCATAAAATAACTCCTTTTTCTGAATGTTTGTTCATCTGTCATTTTCGTGACGCGTCATGGATAAGACGTCGGAGAGGACACAATGTTACGAAAAAATTGTAAATTTGTGCTTTCTCAACAGACGGCTTATGGTAGAATTTTTCAGATCCATCTTTGAAGGTACCAGTTCATGGAGCGGCGGCGTCGCTCATTCCATTGTTATTCTTGCACTGGTGATCGCCTTCGGAAAAATGCTGGGCAAGGTCAAGGTTGCCGGCGTAAGTTTCGGCGTCACCTGGGTACTTTTCGTGGGAATAGTGTTCAGCCACTTCGGAATGTCGCTTGACCCCAATCTGATAGGATTCATGAAGGAGTTCGGGCTCATTCTTTTTGTTTACAGTATCGGACTGCAGGTCGGTCCCGGCTTCTTTGCCAGTCTGAAGAGCGGAGGTATAGGGCTGAACATGCTTGCAATGCTTGTCATAGTGCTCGGTGTCGCAATTACCCTTGGACTTCACTACCTGACAGGTGTCCCTGTGACCACGATGACCGGAATCATGTCCGGTGCGGTGACCAACACCCCCGGTCTGGGTGCCGCCCAGCAGGCATATTCCGACACTTTCGGCGTCAGCGATCCGAGCATTGCGCTTGGCTATGCAGTGGCATATCCCCTCGGTGTGATAGGATGCATACTCAGCTTCATGTTCATGAAGGCCGTGTTCTACCGCAAGCCTTTCAGCCGTCCTGACCGTCATGCGGCGTCGCATCAGGAGGAGGTCGATCCAAAAGTGCTTGAGGCTGAAAGTCATCTGAGCGACAAGAAGTTCATCTCACGCAGGATAATCATCTCGAAGCGTAGCCTGAACGGAGTCGTCCTTGGCAAGCTCGGCCTGGAAACGGTCATGGGAGCTACCGTGACGCGTATACGCAGGGCGGGCATTGAACTCAGGGCCACCCCTCAGATCAGGCTTCAGTACGGTGACCAGGTTACGGTCGTCGGAAGCGAGCAGAGCATAGCCGCCGTGGAGAAAGTGCTCGGAAACTCCCGCAAGAGGCTTGACGAGCCGAACCTTGTCCCGGTTTTCATAGGCATCGCACTGGGTTGCCTTCTGGGCAGCATCCCTATCAATATTCCCGGGATTCCGCAGCCTATCAAGCTTGGCCTTGCAGGTGGTCCCCTTGTTGTCAGCCTTCTGATGAGCCACTTCGGCCCGCAGTTCAAGGTCATCACCTATACTACGGCCAGCGCGAACCTGATGGTGCGCGAGATCGGAATTTCCATATTCCTTGCCGCAGTCGGACTTGAGGCCGGTACCGGTTTCGTCGACACGATAGTCCACAAGGGCGGATACATCTGGATCGCATACGGTGCCATCATTACCGTAGTGCCCATGCTGATCGCCGGACTTGTCGGCCGTTTTGTAATGAAGGTCGACTACAATACGCTCGCGGGCGTTCTGTCCGGATCCTCTACCAACCCTCCCGCACTTGCGTTTGCGTCTGAACAGGACAAGGACAGCGATGCGGCCGCCGTTGGGTACGCGACCGTATATCCTCTGAGCATGTTCTTCAGAGTTCTTTTTGCGCAGCTAATGATATTGTTATTCGTCTGAGCATGTTTACATATACCCCGTCGGGCAAGCCCAACTCAAGAATCGAGGTCGCGGATGTTCTCCGAGGTCTCGCCATTGCCGGCATAGTGCTGATCCATTTTATCGAGCACATGAATTTCTACATGTTTCCGGAACCGTCTTCCGGATTCATGGCGAAGCTGGACAATGCCGTCTGGGACGGTATCTTCTATCTGCTTGCAGGGAAGATGTATGCTATTTTCGCGTTGCTGTTCGGCCTGAGTTTTTTCATTCAGCATGACAACCAGGCTGCAAAAGGAGTGGATTTCCGTCCGCGCTTCGCATGGAGGATGGTGCTTCTGATGCTTTTCGGGATATTCGACCTGATGTTCTATAACGGGGATATCCTGTTCATATATGCCGTCTGCGGTCTTCTGGTGCTTCCGCTGATACGCTGCTCAAACAGGCTGCTGGCTGCTGTTGCACTCGTGCTTGCCCTCCAGCCGGTCGAACTGGTCTGCCTTGTCTACGGGCTGGTCCATCCTGATGCCGCTCCTTTCAGTCTGGGGTCCGGGCGTTACTTCATGGACATATATCCTGCGCTTGCAGACGGGTCACCGCTGGATGTGGCGTCGGTCGGAGTCCGTTACGGCCTGCCCGTCAATTTCCTCTGGGCGATCGAGAACGGACGCTTCACGCAGAACATAATGCTTTTCATAGTCGGAATACTGATGGGCAGGAAACGGCTGTTCTATGATGAGGGGAAGAACATGCATATCTGGGGGCAGGTGTGCAGAGTGTCTGTTGGAGCATGCATATTGACGGCATCGGCTTACAGGTATGTGCCAGGACTTTTCTCGTCCGAGATGTCCGGGAATGCGGTCTCCGTCCTGCTGAACATGTGGAAGAATCTGGCGATGATGTCTTTGTATGTCAGCGGCATTGTGCTGCTGTTTTACCGTACGGGCATGCGTTCGGCACTGCTGAAACTGGCTCCCTATGGACGCATGAGCCTGACAAATTATCTCGGGCAGTCCATAGTCGGCGGCATTCTGTTCTACGGGTACGGCTTTTCTCTGTACAATGTCTGCACGGATGCGGTCAGCCTTCTGATGGGTGTCGCCTTCGTGGCAGTCCAGATACTGTTCTCCACCTGGTGGCTCAGGAGCCACAGACGCGGGCCGTTCGAGCAGATATGGAGCCGTCTTACCTGGATAGGCGCTTCAAGGTAGCGGACTCTGCATCGGCAGTCTCATTCACATTCCTTTTCGAGCCGGCACCCGTCGAAGTGGAACTGCTCGCTTGATGTCTTTCTGTCGAATGTGAAGAAAGTGATCTCGGCAGTAGTGCACAACTGTGTGCCGTGGAGTATTCTGCCCTCGAGTACGGCGAGGTTGCGTCTCATTTCCTTCAGCCTGACCCTGATTTCGATTTTCTCGTCTTCTCCGGTAGGGATGCTCTTGCGGTAGCGCACATTTAGGTTCGTGGTCATGCCAGCGACCTGCAGTTTCCTGTTCACGAACCATCCGCACACCTCGTCCAGGAGAGTAGCCTGGATCCCTCCGTGCAGAGTATGGAACCATCCCTGATAGTTGTCGGAAGGCGTCCATACGGACACGACTTCGTCTCCGTCTTCGTAGAATTCCATCTTGAGCCCGCATGGATTCCATGGCGCGCAGGCAAAACAATTGTATCCCTTGTCCTTGAGGGACAGGTACTGGTTTTTTATCTTGTCCATAGAGTTCTGTATTTCAAACTCGTAAAGTTAATAAAACATTTCATGACTTCTGGCTTTTTTGCCGACAGGCTGCGATGTTGAAACTTTTTGCATTTTTTTATGCTTCGAGTTGGCAAAATAAAGTATATTTGCCTGAATTAAATAATACTGACTAATACCAATGATTATGAAGAGAATCGCATTTGTTCTTCTTGCGTGTCTGGGTTTTGCACAGTTTGTCTCTGCCAGGCAAGTCAGCGTGATATTCCATTCTCCGACTGTCGTCAGGATTGTCAAGGGAGATTCCGTTCCGGAGCACAGCTATGCCGTTACATCTGTTCCCGGAAATGTGGATGTCCGGGTGAGGGAGACCTCTTCGGCGACCACTTACTCTACATCCGGCCTGCGTGTCAGGGTGGACAAGGAAAGCGGGGAAGTGTCTTTCATGCTGCCTTCAGGCAAGCTCCTCATAAGTGAGGGACCATGTTCGTTCACGGAACGCACGGAGGGGCTTGACAAAGGGTCATGGACTGTCCGTCAGGTGTTTCTTCCGATGGACGGCGAAGATTTCTACGGCCTGGGCATAATCCAGGATCCCAATCTTTCCCTGCGCGGGAAGAGCCGCAAGATGATACAGGGCAATACCGAGGACTTCATGCCTGTCGTACAGTCCATCCGCGGATATGGAATTTTCTGGGACAATACATCTCCCACCCTTTTCAACTATGACAATCCGGGAGAGATGGTCTTCGAGTCGGAGGTAGGTGACTGCATTGACTATTACTTCATATACGGAGGCGACTCTGACGGAGTGATCGCTTCCGTGCGCGACCTCACCGGCGAGGTCCCCATGCTTCCTCTGTGGAGTTACGGCTTCATCCAGAGCCGCGAGAGATACAAGTCTGCCGGAGAATTGCTGGGCGTTTTGGAGAAATACCGCGAGGCCGGTATCCCTATCGACTGCATGGTGCAGGACTGGCAGTACTGGGGAAGCAACTATCTGTGGAATGCAATGGACTTCCTCAACGAGGAGTTCCAGAATGCGCAGGCCATGGTGGACAGGGTGCATGAACTTAACGCTCACCTGATGATTTCCATCTGGTCTTCTTTCGGCCCGGCTACCCTCCAGTACCGGGAACTTTCCAGGGACGGTCTGCTTCTTGATTTCCAGACATGGCCCCAGAGCGGACTGAGCTACTGGCCTCCCCGCATGGATTATCCTTCGGGAGTACGCCCTTACGATCCGTTCAGCCCCAAAGCCAGGGATATATACTGGAAATACCTCAGCAAACTGGACAAGATGGGCATAGATGCCTGGTGGATGGACTCTACCGAGCCGGACCATATGGCCTTCAAGGATTCGGATTTTGAGCAGATGACCTCTGACGGCTCGTTCAGGAGGGTGCGGAATGCATTCCCTATCGTCGCCGTAGAGGGAGTCTATGACAATCAGCGCGCTTCCGGCAAGGATGGCAGGAGAGTCTGCGTCCTTACGCGTTCAGGATGGGTAGGCCAGCAGCGTACCGGTGCCAACGTATGGAGCGGCGACGTCCAGTCGAACTGGGAGTCTTTCAGAAACCAGATTCCGGCAGGACTCGGATTCGCCATGACAGGAAACCCGAATTTCAACACTGATCTCGGCGGATTCTTTGCAAACGGATACAACAAGCGCGGAGCGGCATATGGCAGCGCAGTTCACAACCCCCGTTTCCAGGAGCTTTACGTGAGGTGGACCCAGTACGGAGTCTTCTCTCCCATGATGCGTTCACACGGGACCGAGGTGCCCAGGGAGATATATCTTTACGGCAAGGCCGGCGAGCCTGTCTACGATGCGCTGGTGGGAGCCGTTAAGCTCAGGTACTCTCTGCTTCCCTACATATATTCAACTGCATGGCAGGTTTCAAGCGAGGCCGGTACATTCCAGCGTGCGCTTGTCATGGACTTCGCATCTGATCCGAATGTGGCCAACCTTGCGACGGAGTTTATGTTCGGGGATGCTTTCCTCGTGGCTCCTGTGCTCCATGCCCAGTATACTGACGAGGTCGTCGGATATACTGATGAGGCTGTCGACTTCACAGCTCCCTCTTCATCGGACGTGTACCTTCCCGAAGGAACCGGCTGGTATGATTTTTACAACTCAAAGTATTACAAGGGAGGTCAGGAACTTGAGTACGGGACGTCTTTCGACAGGATACCGCTGTTTGTCCGCGAAGGCAGCATAATCCCGATCGGACCTGACGTGCAGTACAGCAGCGAAAAGCCGTGGGACAGTCTCGAGATCAGAATATTTGCCGGACCGCGCGGCAGTTTTACCCTGTATGAAGACGAGGGGGACGGATATGGCTATGAGCAGGGAGAGTATACTACCATAGACTTCACCCTCAGGGGAAATGTCCTTGAAATCTCTGACAGGAACGGATTCTTCGACGGCATGACTGGAGACAGGGAGTTCCGCATTGTCTACGTCCGCAAGGATGGCAAGGTGAGCGAAAAGACTGTAGAATATGACGGCAGTGCCGTAAAGGTCAGGCTTTGAAATGAAAACAATTTGACAAAATATGAGAAGTTTTAAAGGCATTATTTTGGGCGCGTGCGTGCTTTCGGTTCTTGCATGCAGTCAGCAGAAGTCCCAGACAGACCGGTTTTACACCCTCAAGAACAAGAACGGCATGGAGCTTACCGTAACGAATTACGGCGGCCGCATAGTTTCGGTCAAGCTTGCCGACAAGAACGGGACAGTACGTGACGTCGTCCTCGGTTTCGACAATGTGGAGGACTACTATCTTGAGAACAACTCCAGCGATTTCGGTGCGGCTATAGGACGGTACGCAAACCGTATCGACCACGGGCGTTTCACACTTGACGGAGAGGAGTACCAGCTTCCGCAGAACAATTTCGGACATTGCCTGCACGGAGGTCCTACCGGATGGCAGTACCAGAGGTATCAGGTCGTGGAAGTCAACGACAACTCGATAAAGCTCAAGATGGAATCTCCGGACGGAGACAACAATTTCCCCGGAGCGGTAACCGCATTCGTGACATACACCCTGACCGATGACAACGCAATTGACATCGCGTACGAGGCCACGACTACGGCTCCCACGATCATCAATATGACGAACCATTCTTATTTCAACCTTTCCGGAGATCCTGCGAACCACAGCATATGTGACGACTATCTCTATCTGAACGCTTCGTCTTTCACTCCGATTGACAGCACTTGCATGACAAGCGGCGAGATACTTCCGGTTGCCGGGACTCCGATGGATTTCACAACCATGCACAAGATAGGGGACAGGATAGGCGAGATCGACTATGTCCAGATTGCAAATGCCGGCGGGTACGACCACAACTGGGTCCTCGATACAGGTGGAGACATCAGCAAGGTCGCTGCCGAGCTGTACTGCGAGGATACGGGCATAGACCTCAAGGTGTACACTGACGAACCGGGAATTCAGGTCTACACCGGTAATTTCCTTGACGGTACCCTGACCGGAAAGGGAGGAGTGGTATACAACAAGAGGGCTGCGATTTGCCTCGAGACCCAGCATTATCCTGACAGCCCCAACAAGCCCCAGTGGCCTTCCGTGGTTCTTCGTCCCGGACAGACTTATACGAGCCACTGCGTCTACGCATTCAGTGTAACTAAATAACTAAACGATCCTAATGAACATCTTTCAGCAAATCTCCGCGTCGGGATTCAAGGCTGTGGACCTTATCATCGTACTGATATATCTGCTTGTCCTTGTTTCCCTGGGCCTTTTCCTGGGACGCACCAAGAAAGGCAAGGAAAAGAGTGCCAATGACTACTTCCTTGCCGGCAACACTCTTACATGGTGGGCTGTCGGTGCATCTCTGATTGCAGCTAACATCTCTGCCGAGCAGTTTATCGGCATGTCCGGCACCAGCTACGCTGACGGAATCGCGACAGCGGCATATGAACTTATGGCTGCCGTCACTCTCGTCGTGATAGGCAAGTTCCTTCTTCCTCTCATGCTCAAGAAGAAGATATTCACTATCCCTCAGTTCCTTCAGGAGCGATACAACGACGGTGTGGGGCTCGCTTTCTCGATATTGTGGCTTTTCCTGTACATCTTCGTAAACCTTACTTCCGTTGCATGGCTCGGCGCCCTTGCAATCGAACAGATTCTGGGCCTTCAGGGTGCGGTGCTGGAAATAGGGAGTTTCTCCGTTTCGCTCAGGATGGTGATCATTCTGGCCCTGTATGTTATCGCCGGAATATATTCCATCTACGGAGGCCTTGCCTCTGTGGCGTGGACTGACGTTTTCCAGGTCGTGTTCCTGGTAGGCGGCGGACTTGTCACGGCAGTATTCGCCCTCTCTGCGGTCGGAGCCGGAGACGGAATCCTTGCCGGAATAAACAATATCTTCACGGACCTTACCACCGGAAACCATGTCAATGACGCTCACCTGCACCTTGTCGTTCAGAAAAGCCATGACGCGGGAGCGTTTGCCAACGTTCCGGGAATCGCCGCCGTTGTAGGCGCCGTATGGCTCACGAACCTGGGATACTGGGGCTTCAACCAGTACATCATCCAGAAAGGTCTTGCCGCCAAGAGCATAGACGAGGCTCAGAAGGGTCTGGTCTTCGCAGGTTTCCTCAAGATCCTGATTCCGTTCATTGTCTGCATACCCGGAATCTGCGCATACTATATTTCCCTGCATCCCGAGATCATGGCGACTCTCCACGGAGAGATCAACGTCGCGGATGACGCATATCCATGGCTGGTGCGCAATTTCACTCCTACCGGAGTCAAGGGCCTTACGTTCGCGGCACTCTCTGCTGCAATCATCTCTTCTCTGGCTTCCATGTTCAACAGTACCTCAACGCTGTTCACCATGGACATCTACAAGAAGTATATCAACAAGAAAGCCTCTGACAAGAATCTTGTGACCGTGGGACGCATCACCGCGATCTGCGCTCTCGTGATAGCGGCTATCTTCGTAAAGCCCCTTCTCGGAGGTCTTGACCAGGCCTTCCAGTACATCCAGGAGTATTCCGGATTCATTTATCCTGGCATCGTGGTGGTCTTCGGCATGGGTCTTTTGTGGAAGCGCGCTTCTGCCAAGGCTGCCGTATGGACGGCGATAATCACTATCCCCCTCGGCGTGCTGTTCAAGATTTTCCTTGGCGACATGCCTTTCCAGTTCCGTGCAGGCTACATATTCATTATCCTGATCGTATTCTTCGTTACGATGTCCCTGCTTGACAGGAAATTCGTCTCCTGCGAGCTTCCGGCCCAGAAGGACTGTGCCGCCATGCTCAAGTGGGCCAAGATCCTCGGCGGTGCGGGGCTGTTCTTTATCCTTGCCGCTCTTGTCGTGACCGTATGGGGCGCATGTCTTCCCGATACCGCCACTCCGGAGAACAATACTATTGCTTATCTGAACGATATCGGTTTCGAGGCATTCTACTTCTTCGGCGTTCTTGTCGGCTGCCAGGCCGTATGGCTTTACAGCAACTCCAAGGACAGGAAGAAAGATGCGAAGGCGCTTTCTATCGACCTGTCTCTGTTCCACACGAGCAAGGTCTACGGCATAGGAGCGTTCCTGATCTGCGCAATAGTGGCTGTACTGTATGTTGTTTTATGGTAATCGTCGGTTATGCTTGAAGAACTTAAAGTGAAAGTATGCCAGGCCAACCTGGACCTGGTCAAATACGGCCTCGTTATATTCACATGGGGAAACGTATCTGCCATTGACCGCAAGAGCGGGCTAGTCGTGATAAAGCCTTCCGGCGTCAGCTATGACGGTATGAAACCGGAGGATATGGTGGTCGTGGATCTTGACGGCAAGATGATCGAGGGTTCCCTCAGGCCGTCTTCCGACACTCCGACTCATCTTGTCCTCTACAGGGCGTTCCCGGAGATAGGAGGCGTTGTGCATACCCATTCCACTTACGCCACGGCATGGGCGCAGGCTGGAATAGACCTTCCCAATATCGGGACCACTCACGCGGATTATTTCCATGAAGCAATACCTTGTACTCCTGACATGACGCGTGAAGAGGTTATGGGTGACTATGAGCTCGAGACCGGCAATGTGATCGTCAGGCGCTTCGAAGGAATGAACCCCGTTCATACTCCCGGCGTTCTCGTGAAGAATCACGGGCCGTTCAGCTGGGGCAAGAATGCCGCCGAAGCCGTGCACAACGCGGTCGTTCTGGAGCAGGTTGCCAAGATGGCTTCCATCGCGTACGGCATCAACCCGTCTCTGACCATGAATCCTCTGCTTGTGGAGAAGCACTTTTCGCGCAAGCACGGTCCAGGGGCGTATTACGGACAGGCAAAGAAAGAAGACAACACGTAATTAACCTTGTTTATCACTATGGTTAAGGCATTTGGAAATCTTGAAGTGTGGTTCGTCACAGGAGCCCAGCTCCTTTACGG
>CALUTT010000015.1 GCA_944323775.1 uncultured Bacteroidales bacterium | reverse complement strand
ACACATGTAAACCATTGTCAACACACGTCAACTAATGCGTTACTGTGACATTTGGGTAAACCATGAATTTCTGTCACGGTAGAAATATGTATGAAAAATATGGATAAAAACCGTTACTTCCAAATACGGCCTGGAAAGTACATAAAAACAAAAGTCGCTGATATACAGCGACTTTATTCTAAATGGTTATAGTTGATTATGGCTGTTTACAAGCCGTTACTTGCCGATGCAGAACTTTGCGAAGATCTCTCCGAGGACTTCGTCGGTGGTGATTTCTCCCGTGATGGTGCCGAGGGAGGAGAGGGCGGCGCGGAGGTCTTCGGCGAGCAGGTCGCCGGACAGGGTGGAGAGGCCGTCTCTGACGGTCCGCAGCGACTCTGAAGTCTGGCGCAGGGCCTCGGCATGACGGGCATTCGTCACTAGTACGGCGTCTTCGGGAAGTCTTCCGACCAGTGAGACCAGCGTTTCGCGCAGCTTGTCAAGGCCGTTTCCGAACTTTGCCGATATTTCTATGATTTCTGGGGTAACTGCCTGTTTGTCAGGCTTTGAAACATTATTGTTATTACTTATAACATTTTTGTTACCATCTGGAATTCCTGTATCCGGGCCCAAGAGAGCAGCGATTCCGCGCCGCAGGCCCTCCGAAGAGACGCTCCCGGGACGGTCGCACTTGTTAAGCAGCAGAACAAGTTTCTGGTGGGAAAGATTGAGCAGGGAAGCGATCTTCTCCGCCTCGTCACGCAACTGGGATACATCGCCCGAGCCGGCATCGAGCAGTCCGAGCACTATCTCCGAACGGGCGGCCTTGGTTCTTGCGCGCTCGATGCCCATCTTCTCGACCGTGTCTTCGGTGTCGCGTATTCCTGCCGTGTCGATGAAGCGGAAGCACACGCCGCCGATCACGCATGTCTCCTCGACTGTGTCCCTCGTCGTGCCGGGAATGTCGGAAACCAGGGCGCGCTCGTCACGCAGCAGGGCATTCAGCAGGGTGCTCTTCCCGCTGTTCGGCGCACCGATTATGGCCACCGGCACACCGTTCCGTATCGCGTTGCCGGCCCTGAACGAATCGGCAAGGGAGTCGCAGCGCGAGATGGCCTCGTCCACAATGGAGGCAAGTCTGGCTCTGTCCGCGAATTCGACTTCCTCCTCACTGAAGTCAAGTTCAAGTTCAAGCAGGGAAGTGAGTTCCAGAAGGGAAGCCCTTATCTTGCCGAGTTCGGCAGAATACCCTCCGCGCAGCTGGTTCAGGGCGACCCGGTGCTGAGCTTCGGTGCCAGCGGCGATCAGGTCAGCCACGGCTTCGGCCTGCGCAAGGTCCATCTTCCCGTTCGTGAAGGCCCTGCGCGTGAATTCGCCCGCCTCGGCAAGGCGGCATCCGTGCGAGCAGAGCAGTCCGAGTATGCTGGATACGATGAAAGGGGAGGCATGGCAGCAGATCTCTGCCGAATCCTCTCCGGTATATGAATGCGGGGCCCGGTAAATCCCGACTACAACCTCGTCGACGCCAGGAATCTCCCCGTGCCTGAGAACATAGCCCTTGGATGAGGCGGCGCTGCCCCTGGAGAACCTGACGATGCCGTCAACGGCGGCAAGACTCTCCGGGCCGCTCACCCTTATCATACTGACAGCCCCGGTGCCGACCGAAGTCGCCGGGGCGCAAATGGTGTCTGAATGAGTGTTCATCACGCAGCAGACTCAGAAACGGAAGCACAGATACATTCTCAGGGCCTGGGTGCTGTAGCCGGAAGGCATGCTCGTACCGCCGCCGCCAATCAGGCTGGTCAGGCTGGAGTACGACCCGGAGCCGCTCCGTCCTTCAATTCCAAGGCCCACCCAGTTCCATACGATTTCACCGCCATAGGTGAAATAGGGAGTGAAGCCGTGATATATGTCAGTGTCCATCATGACGACCGAATAGCTCGGGACAAAACGGAAATACCCGGTAATGACCAGCTTGCCGACGGGATTCACGCTGACGGCCGGGCCGATGAAAAGTCCTACGTCAAGATGGTGCCTTCCGGAGAAACCAAGCATGTCTGACACCTCGCTGTCAAGATTATAGTCTCCTTCAAGCGGGAGATACTGGGCATAGTTGATGTCCGAACCGAAGTCAATGGAGAATTTCAGCATGCCGGCAATCGGTTTCTTGTGCAGGTATATGCTGCGGCCGTTGACTATTGCCGCAGCCACGCGCCCCTGGCATTCATTCCCGTAATAAGGGGCAAGGGTCTGCAGGGAATATGAAAGGTTCATGAACTTCTTCCTGTCCCATACGCCTTTAGTGCGTTTGCGCGGCTTGGCAGGGGCTGTCTGCATGACTGTGGAATCCGTCACCGTCTGCACGTCAAGGCTGTCAGTACGGCTCTTAGCGCCTCTCGTGGAGCCGTCGGAGGCCAGGGCAGTGCCGGAAAGAGCAAGGAATGCGGCGGCTGCGCACAAAAAGAGTCTAGTTGTCCTGTTCATCGGTTTTCCTGAAAGTAATGAGTTCGTAATAGTCTGTCGTGTACCCGTCGCTCTCGCCCTTGTCGACAAGCTCAAGAGTCATGCTGGCGGCATCGATTTCCTTTATGGTCATGCAGTTGGCAAAATCGCCGCTGAACACTACACCGCCAAGCTGCGTGCCGTTGAACGTGTATGCATAGCTCACGGGGAGAGTCATTCCGGATGCGTCCCCAAGTTCAAGCAGCGTGACAATATTGTTGCGGTCAAGCCTCATCTTGATGTAGTCCGGATGCGCAGGACTGTTTATGTCCTCGTTGAAATCCTCCTGGTATGTGACCTCTCCGGTCTGTGCGTTCGTGGTGTAGTCGTGTCCCTCGACATGTACGGACTCCCAGGTACCCTGGAGCAACCCGTAGATCATTTCGGATTCCGGAGTGGTTTTTATGCTGCAGGAAGAAAGCAGCGCAAGACAGGCCAGAGCCGGAAAGGCAAGGAAAAATAATTTTTTCATGACATAAGTGAATTATTGTCAGTTCCGCAACCGGCGGAACATGCAGTCGCAAAGATAGCGAAAAGCCGCTTCAAGAACAACGCCCCGGGATGGAACATCAGCTTCTGCAAACCGAATCATATATTAAAATTCATGCATATTGAAAATGATGTTGATAAATATTTATCGAAATAAAGCCGCAATAAGTGCCGATTCTGAAAAATATTTGCTAAAATTGCAACCGACATACGACCGCAACTTGTTTTTAACCGACAATTTTAACCATCACCACGGCAATAATTAAAATTATTGCACAAGATTGAACCTGTGTGCCTGGGTGGCACACGCACTAATCCATAATTAATTAAAATGAAAAAACAAGTTAAGAAGAGTCTATGGGTCACCATGGTCCTGCTGCTCCAGATTGTGAGCCTGGCACCTGCCTACGCCCAAACTCGCACCATCAGCGGCAAGGTCGTTGATGAGCAGGGACTTCCGGTAATCGGAGCCTCGGTCATGCTTGAGGACGACACATCCACGGGAACCGTGACAGACATGAACGGTCTGTATTCGCTTACCCTGCCCGACAGGCAGGGGAGAGCCATGCGGCTGAGCTACTCCTGCATAGGCTATGTCACTCAGACCCTGACTGTGGGAGCCTCCTCCAAGATTGACGTCATACTCGAGGAAGACAACGAGTTCCTTGAAGGGACGGTCGTGATCGGATACGGCGTCCAGAAGAAAAGCGACGTTACGGGAGCCATCGCCTCGGTAGGGGCTGACGATATCCAGAACCGTTCGGTGTCAAACGTAGCGGAAGCACTTCAGGGTAAGGCGGCCGGTGTCCAGATCCTTAACTCTTCCGGCGCTCCAGGCTCGACTCCGACTATCCAGATCCGCGGATTCTCGTCAAATTCAAAGACTTCGCCCCTTATAATAGTTGACGGACTGAAGGTTGATTCTATCGATTACCTTGACCCCGACAACATCGAGTCGATGGAGATACTCAAGGACGCCGCATCCGCAGCGATCTACGGTATCGAGGCCGGAAACGGAGTGGTCCTGATCACCACCAAGTCCGGTACCGACGCCGGGCGCGAAGGCCGTATCTTCTACAACTTCCAGCATACCATACAGCAGCTCGGCAAGATGCCGGAACTGCTCAACGCACGTGAATACATTGAATACCAGAAACTCCAGGGCTCAGCTACCGACGAGACCCTCCAGTGGGACGGAGTCAGCGACACCTACTGGCCGGGATACATGTTCGAAAAGGGCTACATGCAGCGTCACACCGTGGGCTTCCAGAAAGGGGACGACAACGGCAGCTTCTATGCCTCGCTGAGCTATCTTGACAACAACGGCATCATCGTGGGCGACAAGGACATCCAGAAACGTCTCACCGGCCAGGTAAACGCCGACTACAAGATCAAGAAATGGCTCCAGGTCGGAGTGACCATGTCGATAGACAAGAGAGTGTCCCGCAGTGTATCGGAAGGTGCAGTCGCAGGAACGAGTCTGCTCGGCTCCGTGATGATGTACGACCCGATAACCCCCTGGACCTACACCGACGGTCTGATGACCGACAGGGTGGCCGCATGGATCGCCGAAGGCAGGAATCTTCCGAGAGACCCCAACGGGGACGTCTACGGAGTGTCCGTATTCAGCGACAACTCTCTGATCTTCCATCCTATGGTCATGAGGGACAGGGCTGACAGCAACAATGACAGCTTCAACATCAGAGGCACAGCATACCTGAACTTCATGCCGTTCAAGGGGTTCGTCTTCACCTCGAGGCTCGGTTACAGGGCAGGATACTCCAACAGCTCCACCTACAACCACGAGCTCTTCATCAATCAGATGAACAACAACGACCTCGGCCTGAGCGGGACCGCCAGCAACAATCTCTACTACCAGTGGGAAAACTTCGCCAACTACACCGCAAACTTCGGCAAGCACGGAATCAACGCGATGGTCGGAATGTCATTCCAGAAATCCATGAGCAACTATGTTTCCGGCAGCGGTGACGAGCTGACCAGCACCCAGGAGAATTTCCGCTACCTGTCAAACCTCGTCAACACGACCAAGATGACAGTGGGAGGACAGCCCTCGGAGAGCGCAAACATGTCATACTTCGCACGTGTGGGCTGGTCTTACGACCGCAGATACAACCTCCAGGCAAGTTTCCGCGCAGACGCCTATGACACTTCCAAGCTCGACAGGAACCACAGATGGGGCTACTTCCCGTCAGTATCGGGAGGATGGACGATAAGCAACGAAGAATTCATGAAATCCGTCCCCAAGAGCATACTCTCCAACCTCAGGCTGCGTGCCTCATGGGGTATCAACGGAAACGTGAACGCCCTGCGCAGCAACTACCAGTATGCGCCTGCTCTCAGTACCGGCACCGGCGTGGGATACAACCCTTCCGACGGCTTCATAATCGGCGTCGCACCGTCCAACATTCTCGGCAATCCCGAGATCAAGTGGGAGACTTCCCACCAGGTGGACATCGGACTTGAGACCAGAATGTTCGACGACAGGCTCGCCATCGCTCTTGACTGGTACAACAAGAACACCCATGACCTGCTGACCTCGACCAACGCCCCCAACAATACCGGAGCTACGACGGTTTACCTCAATGCCGGCAAGGTGAACAACACCGGTGTCGAAATGGAACTTTCATGGAAAGACACCATCGGTGATTTCGCATACGGAATCAGCGGCAACTTCGCCACGCTCAAGAATGTCGTCCTTGAAGGCATTTCAAGCGAACGCCAGCAGGGATCCCAGGTATGGAGTTCGGACTATGTCACCTACTTCGAGGAAGGATACCCGATATGGTACCTGCGCACCTATGTGATCGACCACATCGATCCCGAGACGGGTGACGCAATCTACAAGAACTTCGACGACGATCCCACAATCAACACGGATGACAGGACAATAACGGGAAGCGCGATCCCCGACCTGACCTACGGAATAACAGTCAACCTTGAATGGAAGGGCATTGACTTCACGATCTACGGAGCCGGAGTGCAGGGAGTCGAGAAGCTTTATGCACTCGGCAGGGGGGACTTCCCTCAGGCCAACACGCTCAAGTATTTCTATGACAACTGCTGGATGCCGGGACGCACTTCCTACACTCTGCCAAGACCCAACTATCTTGACAGGAACTACAGGGTGTCCAACGCCATGGTATTTGACGCCTCCTTCTTCAAGATCAAGCAGATCCAGCTGGGATACTCCTTCCCGAAAGCGCTGCTGAGGAAAATAGCGGTCAGCAATCTCCGCGTATACGTGTCGGTTGACGACTGGTTCACCTTCACCAAATATCCGGGACTCGACCCCGAGACCAGCGGATACGGTTCCAGCGGCAGCGCCATGGCAATCGACTACGGCTCATATCCCATCTCAAAGAAGGTGGTGTTCGGTGTAAACGTTTCATTCTAATCCGAAATCGAGATCATCATGAAAAACAAGATATTACTGTTTCTCGCATTGGCTGCAGGACTAATGACAGCCTCGTGCGCCGACCAGCTTGACATTCCCCAGAAGAGTGCCATAGAGACTGAAAAATACTACCAGGAAGCCGGACCGGCCGAAGCCGAGGCACTGATCGCCGCGGTCTACAGGAGAGTCACATCGATGTATGACAACCAGCTCGGAATTTTCCTTGACATCATCACGGATGACTTCCATCCTGGCGGAGGCTCCTTCGCAGACAATGCCGACGGCTACCAGGAAGTAGGAAACCTGGCCGCATCGGCATCCACGACCTGCATATCATGGATGTATCAGAGAGGTTACCAGGTCATCTACTACTGCAACATGATTCTCGAGAAGATTCCGCAGACTGACGATCCGACCGTAAACAGGGTCAAGGCCGAGGCGAACTTCCTGCGCTCACTCGCCATGTTCGAGCTGGTCCGCTGGTACGGCAACCCGCCGCTCGTGGACCACGTACCCTCTGCTGACGAGTATTACCCCGAGAACACGCCTGCACTGCAGACCATCACATGGGTATTCGACACGATGATGGAAGCCGCAGGGCAGCTTCCGGCAATCAGCGCTAAGGGAGCCCAGAAAGAGTTCGGAGCCCGCATCTCAAAGCACGCCGCCCTTGCATACGCAGGACAGGTCGCCCTCTGGTACGGCACTCGCTACAACGATATGGAATGGGTGGCCAAGGCCGTTGAGCCGCTCAGGACGGTCGTCAATTCGGATCTGTATGATCTCGTTGAAGACATGTCCATTCTCAACAGGGCAAAGGGAGACTTCTGCATGGAATATCTCTTCGAACACAACAACGCTGACGACGACGGTTTCCCCGGAAGTACACAGACGAACGGAGACAACCTCCGCCAGACCTACAAGACCTGGAGCGCGGAGCGCATACTTCTTCCTTCCAACCTTGTAAACATGGGATGGGGATGGGATGTGCCCACCGCAGATCTCGGCCGCTTCCTTACCCAGCATGAGGGCGGCATCGAGACAAAGCGCTTCCGCTCTTCTCTGGCAACCTACGAACAGGTGCTTGCTATGGACTACACCGGACGCATAATCTACAATGACGACGGCACCGTACAGAGAGGGCCCGGCGTGTACGCTCCCATGGACAACAACAAAGGCTATTTCCGCATGCGCGACATCTTCTTCCAGGAGGATCTCTACGATATAGGCGGGTTCTGGAAATACTCCATGGCCAACATCCCTTACCTCAGGTTCGCCGAAGTACTCCTGATGTACGCAGAAGTCCAGTTCCTGGTCGACGGTGACGCGGACGGCAGCGGACTCAGGGCGCTCAACAGAGTCCGCCAGCGTGACGAACTCGATCCCGTCGGGACCCTCACATACCAGGCGATCAAGGACGAACGCCGCGCAGAGCTGATATATGACTGCGAGCGGTATTTCGACCTCGTCCGCTGGGGCGATGCCGCCGAGGAGCTCAAGGACAAGGGAAAGACCTGGTACACCTTCTACGGATACAAGGAGGACGGCAAGACCTGGGATGTCCGCAGCCAGCCCAACCCTGACGGAAACGGAGGATGGACAGACAAGTACAACTACCTCCCGTACCCCACCACACAGCTGTCAGTCAACCCCAATCTCAAGCAGAATCCGGGATGGTAGCGACGCAAAGCCTCAGAAAGGCAGATGAATCACAGTAACCCCCAAACAATAACCATTATGATGAAAAGAATTCTCGCATTCGCAGTGACGGCAGTATGTGCGTCATCGCTGCTCCAGGCGCAGACTCTCGGAGAGGATGCGCGCTACTGCAACCCGCTGCCCATGGAAATAGGGCAGGGAAGCGCCTCCGGAGACGTCAGTGTCTTCAAGTGGGACGGAAAGTACTACATGTTCTGCACAGGAGGCGGTGCATGGGTGTCCGAAGACATGCTCAACTGGGACTACCACTATGTGGCCGACGTCCCCGTCGCTCCGGACGTATGCCCCTACAACGGCAAGTTCTACATGACCGGCAACAGCAGCAACGTCTGGGTGGCCGACAATCCCCTAGGTCCTTACAAGGTTCTGGGACAGTGGAAGGGCACGCCTGACCTCGAGCATGGCTGGAGCCAGGGATTCGATCCGCACATCTACGTCGACGAAGACAACCAGCCTTATCTGTTCTGGCCCGGAATGGCCATCAGCGGAATCTACTCCGTCAAGCTGGACCCCAATGACATCACCCAGTTCGTCGGCCCGGTGACACACCACTTCAGCTTCAACCCCGACCATGTGTGGGAACGCCAGGGAGAGAAGAACGAGTTCACCGATGTTGCATGGATCGAGGGTCCGTGGATCTACAAGCACGACGGAACCTACTACCTCCAGTACTCTGCATCAGGAACCCAGTGGAGGACATACGCCGAAGGCTACTACAAGTCCGACAACATTCAGGGACCGTACGAATACGCATCCAACAACCCTCTGCTCCGCCGCACTGACGGTATCGTGACCGGACCGGCACACGGCAGCATGGTCACCGGACCTGACGGCAACATCTGGCAGTTCTACACGGTTGTGCTCCGCAGCGGAGGACGACGCGTAGGCATGGACCGCGTCACCGTAGACAAGGACGGCAACCTCGTGTGCAACGTCACCGACACGCCCCAGTGGGCCCCGGGAGTGGTCAAGGACCCCGCCAAGGGAGATTCCGGTTCGATAATAGTATCAGTCGGCAAGACAACCATGAGCACGGGGCAGGGCTTCCCCGGAGCAGCGAAGGTGGCTTCGAGTTCCAAGCCGGGACGCGGACCCGAATATGCTCTTGACGACAACACCGCGACATGGTGGGAACCGTCAGACGATGACAAGACCCCCACTCTGACCATATCCCTCTCACCTGCAGTCGACCGCGACAGAGTGCAGACTTTCCGCATCGACGGCTCCCGCATACTCTTCGGAGGCAGCGGCAGGGGATTCTCAGGCTCGGCAGGCACGCCGGTATACAAATACAAGATAGAGACATCGATGGACGGCAAGACCTACAAGACCGTCCTTGACATGTCCGGCAACGACGTTCCGAGAAACGTCGTATTCGATGAAATCAAACCCGTCGAATGCCGTTACGTGAGACTTACCATGCTTGACTGGCCGAAGGGCAGTCCGCTCAGCATACTTGACTTCTCCGTGTTTGGTAAGGCCACGGGATACTCTCCTTCACAGGTGCCGGTTCCGACACCCATGGTGATGGAATAGTTGTTTAGTGCTATTGGTGCAGGAGGGGTGCGGCAGATTGCCGCACCCCTCCGTATTGTCAATGCGTACCGGTCTTCGGGCCGTCCCACGAAATATACCCTCCGTCAAGCTCCACGACCTTGAATCCGGCTTTCGAGAGGGCCTTCGCAGCTGTCTTGCTGCGGCGTCCGCTACGGCAGTATACCGCAACTGTCCTGTCCTTGTCGAGTTCGCCGGTGCACCTATCCATAAAGTCCGCCGCGCTCACGTCAATGTTCACGGCCTCAGGAATATGCCCCTGGGCGAATTCCTCCGGAGTCCGGACGTCCACAAGCTGCACGTCGCCCTTCTCCAGGAGCTGCGAAAATGAAGCGTTGTCAAGCGATTGGAAAGTATTCTGGCAGGAGCCTGTGAGGCATCCGATCATGCCGGCCACTACAGTTGCGAGAAGTGTTGTCAGTCGTCTCATTGCTATAAGTTTTATATACTCAAAAGTACTCATTTCTCTTTAAAATTTCCTATCTTTGCGCTCGGAATTCATTTATCTTTTCGAAAATATGATTTACACGAAAGAAGTGCAGCAGATGTGCTGCGTTGCAAAGGGCGCCAACCACGCCAATGCACCGATTCCCGAAGAGGGCAAATGGGTGCATGCAAAAGAAATCAAGGACATATCCGGCCTGACACACGGTGTGGGCTGGTGCGCACCTCAGCAGGGAGCGTGCAAGCTGACGCTCAATATCAAGGACGGCATCATCGAGGAGGCTCTCGTGGAGACTCTCGGCTGCTCAGGCATGACCCATTCGGCTGCCATGGCTTCCGAGATTCTGCCCGGCAAGACTCTGCTCGAAGCTCTCAACACCGACCTTGTATGCGACGCCATCAACACAGCGATGCGTGAACTCTTCCTTCAGATTGTCTACGGACGCAGCCAGTCAGCATTCTCAGAGGGCGGCCTGCCTGTCGGCGGATCCCTCGAGGACCTTGGCAAGAACCTCCGCAGCCAGGTCGGCACAATGTACGGGACCAAGCTCAAGGGAACCCGCTATCTCGAGATGACCGAAGGCTATTGCACACGCATGGCCCTAGATGCAAACAA
The DNA here is from genome assembly GCA_944323775.1 of uncultured Bacteroidales bacterium. Classification (GTDB taxonomy): domain Bacteria; phylum Bacteroidota; class Bacteroidia; order Bacteroidales; family UBA932; genus Cryptobacteroides. The sequence goes on along the minus strand of CALUTT010000015.1, from coordinate 77,541 downwards.
CGAGGTCATCGGATATGAGTTCGTCAATCTCGGCAAGCTGATGGATGCGCTCAAGGCCGGCGCTACCGGTCCCGAGGCCATCGAAAAGGCAAAGGGCACCTACGGCCGCTTCAATGAAGCTGTAAAATATATTGATCCCCGTAAAGAGTAAGAGACTATGGCACTTTTCGAAAGCTACGAGCGTCGCATTGATCAGATCAACGCAGCTCTCAACAAATATGGCATCAAGGACCTCGACGAGGCCAAGGCAATCTGCACCGAGAAGGGAATCGATCCCTACAAAATGTGCGAGGACACCCAGAAGATCTGCTTCGAGAATGCAAAGTGGGCTTATGTGACAGGCGCCGCCATCGCCATCAAGAAGGGCGTCAAGACCGCAGCTGAGGCTGCAGAAGCAATAGGCGAGGGCCTTCAGGCATTCTGCATCCCCGGTTCCGTAGCCGATGACCGCAAGGTTGGACTCGGACACGGAAACCTTGCCGCACGTCTGCTCAGCGAGGAGACCGAGTGCTTCGCATTCCTCGCCGGCCACGAGTCATACGCAGCCGCTGAAGGAGCGATCAAGATCGCCGAAATGGCAAACAAGGTACGTAAGAAGCCTCTCCGCGTAATTCTCAACGGACTGGGCAAGGATGCCGCCAAGATCATCTCCCGCATCAACGGATTCACCTATGTACAGACACAGTTCGACTATGCCACCGGCAAGGTGAACATCATCAGCGAGACCAAGTACTCTGACGGAGTCCGCGGAGCAGTCCGCTGCTACGGTGCCGACGATGTACGCGAGGGTGTAGCAATCATGCACCTCGAGGGCGTCGACATCTCCATCACCGGAAACTCCACCAACCCGACCCGTTTCCAGCATCCCGTTGCAGGCACATACAAGAAGGAGCGTCTGCTGATGGGCAAGAAGTACTTCTCTGTCGCTTCAGGCGGCGGCACCGGCCGTACCCTGCATCCTGACAACATGGCTGCCGGCCCCGCATCATACGGTATGACCGACACCATGGGCCGCATGCACTCTGACGCTCAGTTCGCAGGCTCTTCATCAGTTCCTGCACACGTCGAGATGATGGGCTTCCTCGGAATGGGCAACAACCCTATGGTAGGAGCCACCGTCGCAGTCGCAGTTGCTGTAGAGCAGGCGCTCAACAAGTAATCGACTGACATATTGAACAACAAGTCCCTGCAACCTTGTGACGGTTGCAGGGACTTTTTTCTTTCAAAAATGCGCTACCCCTCACCTGAGCTTGTTCCGCTCGAAATGGCTCCTGGTGCGGAGAAAATACCACGCCACACCGGCCGCGTTGACCGCAAGCGCCGCCCAGAATGCAATATGGTAGCCGAAATGTTCGGAAAGCAGGCCTCCGAAAAGCACACCGAGTCCCAGGCCGGCATCCCAGGAAGTCAGAATCGAAGAATTTGCGGTACCTCTCTGGTTGTTCTCGGCAAGATTGACGAACATGTTCTGGAAAGCGGGATACATGTGCCCGTTACCCAGACCTATGATGAAGGCGGACAGATAGTATCCGGCAGGATTGCTTATGGCCGCAAAGACCAGGTATCCCGCCATCGATACCAGGCATCCGACCGAAGCGTTATGGCTGACCCGGTTCGCCCTGAGGGCCTTTGCGCCGGTGAGCCTCGAGACAATCAGGCCCACCGCAAAAAGGGAGAAGAATATGCCCGTGCCTCCGGTAATGCCGAGTTCCTCCCTCCCGTAGATGGCTACATAAGTCGACACGACACCATAGCTGAATGAGAAGCACATCATCGCGAGTGCCTCGCGCCACCCCTTGAGCAGGAAGAACCTGTCAAGGGAAAGCAGCTGCTTTTCGGGCTTGAAGTCACGCGCAGGGAGCTTGATTGACGCATCTACCGCCAGACCGGCAAAGGATATCGCAGTGGACAGCCAGAACAGTGCCTGGAAACTGCCATTGAAGGCGTGCAGCATGTAAATTGCAAGCACAGGGCCGAGAGCCGTAGCGAGATTGTTGCTCAAACCGTAGTACCCTATGCCTTCGCTCCTGCGGGAAGACGGCAGGACATCGATCGCTACAGTGCTGGCGGCGACTGTAGTGGCGCCGAACGGCGAACCGTGCAGGGTCCTGAAAATGGTGAACAAAGTCAGGCTCCCTGCAACGATATAGCCGAAAAAAAGCAGACAGAATATTAGATTGCATACGATGAGCACGGCCTTCCGCGGATAATTGTCGACGATGTACCCGCTGAAGAGCCTGGTGAGCAGAGCCATTACGGTGTATCCGGCAAGAGCCATTCCTATGGCGTCATTGCCGGCTCCGAAACGGTCGCTCAGGTACAGAGGAAGCAGCGGCACTATCAGAGTGAACGAGAAATTCAGAAGAAAATTTCCCGTCCATATCCTCAGATAGTTGCTGTTCCAGAGTTTATCTGCCATCGAATGCCTTTTCCACCGGGTTCATAATGAACGTGAATTCGTAGTCGCCGTAGCCTACCTGATACTCCGGTCTGGGAAGAGACCCCCAGCTGTCGATGCATCCGAGGCCGGCCTGAACAAGGTCAATGCACAGGTTGGTAAGGTCAGACTCCGCGACCTCGGGAGAATGCCTCTGAGTCTTGAAAGCACCGTCGTCAAGCGACTCTATCGTATAGTGCAGAGCTGAAGCGGAGAATGGTCTGGCGGCCACGATCTCCAGTCCGCGCCCTTCGGCGTCAAGTATGCGCCACCAGCGTACATCGCTCTTTGTTCCGGTTTCCTGAGGGCGGATATACGGATAGAACTGTTCGTCGACACTCTGACGGTAAATCCCGAGTTCGGCGAATGTCTTTCGGTCGGCATAGTTCTCAATCGGTCCTCTGCCATAATATTCAATCGTGTCGAACACCCTTGGCATGGGGAGCTGCATGCCGAAACGGAACATGTTCGGGACATCGGCAGACTTGTCCGCAGCGAGTTTCTCGTTCACGAGCACGGCTCCTTCATTGTTGACCGTATAGCTGAGTTCCAGCGTGGCATAGACTTCCGGCATATCCAGAAGAGCGCGGACTACGGCGAGACCGTTTCCGTCAACCGAAGCATCGAGACTCTTGAGGACCATCCTCGGATCTTTCCACACTGCATACCGGCGCTGGAGGTTGGCTCCGAAATCATTGTCGGTAGGAGCCCTCCAGAAATTGGGTTCAAGCTGTGCGCCTTCCTTCAGGAACACCGTGCCGTCCTTCTCATAGCGGCTTATCAGTCCTGTCCGGCGGCTGATGTCAATCCTGAAGTCATCTCCTTTTACAATCAGGTAGTTCGCATCGCTCTCGACTATGGACGGCTTGCTCTCAGGCATGTTGGACGCAACACTGTTGCAAAGCTGCAGTTCTTTATCCGGAGCCGCAGCCACATTGAGCTGTACCCGTGCCGAGCAGTGCCCTGCTTCGAGCAGCCCCTCGGCCTGCCTGAGGCAGAACCTGAGGTTGAGCAGCCATTCGCTTCCGGCTTCCATCTCGCCGAGCGGCAGGGAGATCGAGGTCTTCTGCTGAGGCCCTACATGCGGGAGATTCTCGACGCTACCGCTTCTGACGGCATGTCCGTCACGCAGAAGAGTCCACTCCATACGGTAGTTGTCAAGATCGGTGAAGATGTTCTCGTTGAATATCTCGACATCGCCGTTGTCGAGAAGCGAAGCATGGATGTTCTGGTATATCCTTCCCACCTCGTACATGTGCGGGTTGGGGACCCTGTCAGGACTCACAAGGCCGTTGTCGCAGAAATTCTGGTCCGAGGCGTCGTAAGGGTTGAAGTCCCCGCCGTACGCATAAATCATGACTCCGTCCTTGCCTTTCCACCTAACTGACTGGTCCACGAAGTCCCATATGAATCCACCCTGGAACTTAGGATACTTGCGCACAAGGTCCCAGTACTCCTTGAATCCGCCTTCGGAATTACCCATGGCATGAGCATACTCGCACATGATCAGAGGCTTTTCCTTGTCCGGATTCTCGCTGTAACGCACGCATGCGTCATAGCTGAGATACATCGGGCAGTAGATGTCGGTCTTGCCGTCCTCGAAAATCGCACGTTCGTACTGGACAGGACGAGAAGGATCCTCAGCCTTCACCCAGTCGTAGGCCGCCTCGAAGTTGGGGCCGTAGCCGCCCTCGTTGCCCAGCGACCAGAAGATTATGCTGGGATGGTTGAAGTTCCTCTGGACGTTCCTCCGGTTCCTCTCCATGTGTGCCTTGGCGTAATCCGGCCTCTTGGCCATGGTCGCGTCCCCGTAGCCCATGCCATGGCTCTCGACATTTGCCTCGGCAATCATGTAGATACCGTATTTGTCACACAGGTCGTACCAGTAGCTGTCATTGGGATAGTGGCTCGTGCGCACGGCGTTTACGTTGAAGCGCTTCATTGTCGCGATGTCCTGGAGCATCCGCTCACGGCTCACGACATAGCCTCCGTCGGGATCCATCTCATGGCGGTTCACTCCCTTGAAGAGGACTCTCTTGCCGTTCACCAGCACCTGGGCGTCGCGTATCTCTATCTTTCTGAAGCCCACATTTACCGGAATGGTCTCGTTGCCGCAAGTGGCGACAAGCCTGTACAGATATGGAGTCTCTGCCGTCCACTTGTGAGGATTGTCGACCTCGAAGGTGAATCTGCCCGGCGCACGCACCGTCCCGGACACCACATGATTTCCTTCCGCATCAAGCAGGCTGAGATTTACGTCGGCCTTGTCTCCGGAGAGTTCAACTTCCATTACGGCATCCTCGTATGAGCTGTCGAGGTCGACGCTGACGCGGATATCCTCAATTCTCTTTCTGTCCCTGGCATACAGATAGCAGTCACGGGCAACACCGGCGTAGCGGAAGAAGTCCTGATCCTCCAGATATGTCCCGTCGCACCAGCGGAACACCTGGAAACAGATGAGGTTCTTCTCTCCGGGACGCAGGAACTTCGTGATGTCGAATTCGGCCTCGAGCTTGCTGTCCTCGCTGTATCCCGCATACTTTCCGTTGACCCACAGGTAGATGTTAGAGGTGACAGACCCGAAATGGGCTATGATGTCCTTACCCTTCCAGTCCGCCGGTATCTCGAACACCCTTCGGTAGCTGCCCACATGGTTGTTCTCCTCGGGGACAAACGGAGGATTGTTGCGGTACTGGTTGCGCCATGCATAGCCTATGTTGACATAGATGGGGTCGCCGTAACCGTTGAGCTCCCATACGCCGGGGACAGGCATCTCCCCCCACGACGCATCGTCAAAGTCTGTACGGAAAAAGTCACGGGGCCTCTCGGAAGCGTCCTTCACCCACATGAATTTCCATTTTCCGGCCAGCGACAAATAGTTGGATGAGGAGGAAGGGTCTCCCTGCATCGCAGCATCAAGGCTTTCGTAGGCGAAATATGACGCATGCATCGGAGCACGGCCGTATTCGTTGACTTCAGGATCCTTCCATTCGGTAAAGGTCTGTGCATCAGCACAGAAGCCTGCCGCAAGCAGAAGCGCGGCGCATGACAAGATTTGTCTGTGGAGCATATGGTTAGATTTTCATGTTATTTCTCCAAATATAGTGAATTTTCAGACTTTTTTCCCATATTTGTCCCCAATACCGAACAAAGCAAGACACAATGACCATACTCTGGCAACATTTCAACCTGTTCCTGATAATCATGTCCGCCCTGGCGGCAGTAGTGTTCGTTTGCCTGTTTTTCGTAGATGCCGGCTACGGTAAATTCTACACAAAAAAATGGGGACCGGCGATAAACAACAGACTCGGATGGGTTCTGATGGAATCTCCAGTATTCGCAGCCATGCTGGCGCTGTGGCTGTGCTCCGACCGGAAAGACGACATTGTCCGCCTTGTCTTCCTGATAGTGTTTGAAGTTCACTATTTCCACAGAGCATTCATTTTCCCTACCCGGATTACTGGAAAGGGGAAGATGCCCTTCAGCATAATCGCGATGGGCATGCTGTTCAATACTGCAAATGCCTTCATGCAGGGAGGATGGCTGTATTATGTCTCTCCGGAAAGCTACTACACGACAGACTGGTTCCTTACCCCGCAGTTCATAACAGGACTTCTGGTATTCATAGCCGGAATGACAATAAACATCCACTCGGACAACATAATAAGGAACCTGCGCAAGCCGGGCGACTCCCGGCACTATCTGCCCAAGGGAGGAATGTTCAGATACGTGACCTCCGCCAACTATTTCGGAGAGTTCCTCGAGTGGGTGGGATTCGCGGTACTGACCTGGTCATGGTCCGGAGCCGTGTTCGCGCTGTGGACCTTCGCCAACCTGTGTCCCAGAGCCGCAAGGATCTACGACAAGTACAGACACGACTTCAAAGACGAGTTTGACGAAAAGCGACTGAAACGGATAATCCCATTCATATATTAGAAATATGATCGATTCTAAAATATTCACCCCCTGCAAGATAGGGCCTGTGACCCTGCGTAACCGGGTGATACGCTCGGCGGCATTCGAGAACATGGCATATGGCAACAGTCCGTCACAGGATCTTTTCGACTACCATGTGGCCGTCTCCCGCGGAGGCGTCGGAATGACCACAGTGGCTTATGCATCGGTTTCACGCTCCGGACTCTCATTCGCATCCCAGCTGTGGATGCGCAGGGAGATAGTCCCCGAACTCAGAAAACTCACTGACGCGATCCACGCAGAAGGCGCAAAGGCGTCCATACAGCTAGGACACTGCGGCAACATGACGCACCGCTCAACCTGCGGATGCACCCCGGTCGGAGCGTCAAGCGGCTTCAACCTATATTCTCCGACCTTCGTAAGGGGGCTGCGCAGGGACGAAATCGAAGGCATTGCCGATGATTTCGGCAAGGCAGTAAGGCTCGCCCGTGAAGCCGGATTCGACTGTGTCGAAATCCATGCCGGTCACGGGTACCTCATCAGCCAGTTTCTCTCACCTTACACCAACCACCGCAGAGACGAATTCGGAGGAAGCCTTGAAAACCGTATGCGTTTCATGAAGATGGTCATGGAAAAGGTCATGGAAGCGGCAGGGGACGACATGGGCGTGATAGTCAAGGTCAACATGCACGACGGCTTCCGGAAGGGAATGCAGACTGAAGAGTGCATCGAGGTCGCGAAAGAACTCCAGAAAACGGGAGCGCACGCACTTGTACTCACAGCCGGATTCGTCAGCAAGGCCCCGATGGAAGTCATGAGGGGTGCCATGCCTCTCAAGACTCTGAGCTACTACATGGACATGAAGAAATTCTGGTGGCTCAAGGCCGGACTCGCCCTTGCCGGACGTATGATGATACCTACGGTCCCGTACTCCGAGGGCTACTTCCTCGAAGAGGCAAAGAAATTCAGGGCAGCTCTCGACATGCCGCTGATATATGTCGGTGGACTCGTATCAAGACACAAGATGGAAGAGGTGCTCGACGCCGGCTTCACAGGCCTGCAGGTTGCAAGGGCGCTCGTGCGTGACACCGATTTTGTGAACAAGCTCAAGTCGGGAGAAATTGAGTGCAGCGGATGCGGACACTCAAACTACTGCATCGGAAGGATGTACACTCTGGAAATGAAATGCCACAGCTGTGTCAAGAACCTTCCGGAAAGTCTTGAAAGGGAAGTGGAAAAAGCCGAGCAGAGATGGAAGAGCAACAACACGGAAGCATAATAATCACCGGAGCCAGCGGAGGCATGGGCAGTGCCGCCACTGAAGAGATGGCCCGCAGGGGCTACCGGATAATCATGGCCTGCCGCAACCTGGAGAAGGCGTCGCAAGTCCGAAGCCGAATCCTCGAAAAAATCCCGTATGCGCGTCTGGATATCGAGGAACTGCATCTGGACTCATTCGACTCGATTCGCGGCTTCGTCTCCCGCATGAGGAAAGAGGCTCCGCTAGATGCCCTGTTCAACAATGCCGGCGTGCTTCCACGCCATTATTCACGGACCCGCGACGGATTCGAGCTCACCCTGGGAGTAAATTATCTCGGCCCGTGCCTTCTCACCTGCAGCATGCGGCCTCTGCTCGGACGGAACGCCGGCATAGTCAACATGGTTTCCGTATCGGCTTATTCAGCCAGAGTCGACAGGGATTTTTTCACAAAAGGCGAGCGGGACTTCCACCAGCTGCGCACTTACGCGGACACCAAACTTGCGATGATCTATTTCTCGATAGCCCTGGAGCAAAAGGAGGGAGTCAGGGTCAACATCGCCGATCCCGGAATCGTCAATACCGACATGATCCGTCTCGGACGCTGGTTCGACCCGCTGACCGACATCATTTTCCGCCCGTTCTGCAACAGTCCTGAAAAAGGTGCCAGGCCAGCCGTAAATGCATTGTGCTCGGACTGCAGCCACCAACTGTTTTCAGGCAACTCACACAAGGACATCCCGCACCGTTTCCTGTCAGCCGGTCAGGACATTGAATGGCTGTGGAACGAGACACGGTCAAGACTTGGATTCTGACCTTTGTTCCGCCGCCATGCTTGCGGCACTCTTGCTCCGGTTGACGAGCACTACGCCGCCGAACACCAGCACGGCCGAAAGGATCTTCTTCCAGTTGAGCAAGTCCATACCTATTATCACGCTTATCAGAGTGGCGACAAGCGGCTGGAGATAGCTGTACATGCTGACAAGGGTAGGGCGCAGACGCTTCTGGCCTACGGGAATCAGGAAGTAGCTCACAAACGTTGCGAAGAAAATCAGGAACGCCAGTTCCGCTATATGGCTGGCTCCTACCTGCCTCCAGTCGATGTCAGCGATTTCTCCGGCTGAAAGGGGCAGGGACATCACGGTCGAGAACACGAATATCCACTTCATGAAGGTGACGACCGAATATTTCGAGATTATCGGCTTGAAGGCACCGAGGTACAGCGCGAAGCTGAAGCCGTTGAGCAGCAGCAACAGTATTCCGGTCGGCGTGCTTTCCGCCTGGTCTCCGCCGTTTCCGACGCTTGAGAAGACCAGCAGCAGCATTCCGCACAGGCTGGTGACCACTCCTGCGGCCTTCTTGAACGTAATCGGCTCCTTGATTGCCACGGCAGCGATGAACATCGTGTATATCGGGGCAAGCGAACTGAGAATGCCGCTGGTCATCGGAGAAACATCCGGGATAGCCATCAGGAAAGTAAGCTGAGGGACAAGGAAACCGAGCACGGATGCGAGGAAAATGCGCGGGAAATCCTTCAAGGCGACTTTCTCCTTCGGCGTGAAGGCGGACAGTATCCAGAACAGGGCTCCGGCTATCACAGACCTGAGAGTGAAAAGCGCTATGGGGGATATCAGATGGCTGGATGTGAGATCCTTGCATGTGACGATATTGATTCCGAAAATGGCATACGCAGTAAAACATGCGGCATGCCCTAAAGCAACTTCTCTGTTTATCATTTGACTTTGTCTTTATTGATCACATATATTCCTGCCGCGGCAAGCAGCGCGGCAATGGCATATTTCAGATAGAATGTCTCATGCAGAATCAGGCATGAACTGAGTACTCCGACAACGGGAATCAGGGAGTTGAAAATCGCTATCTTGCCTATCGGATTACAGGTCAGCAACTTGTTGTACAGGCTGAAGCTCACGGTTGAAATGCATATCAGCCCGAGCAGCACGGCGATGCCCTCAGCTCCCGGAACTCCGAGAGTTCCTCCCGAGGCAAGTCCGGTCAACACAAGCATGGCTCCTCCCGCCGCAAGGCTGTAACCTGTTCCCACGAATACGTCGACTCTCTTTCCCAGACCTCTGGTCATCAGGCCGGCAGCGGCGGAACACATGGCATTAAGCAGTATCATTCCGTCTCCACCAAGCGTGAACCGTCCACTGGCTTGCGATCCGAGATTCATGACCGCAATACCGCATATTCCAAGCAGACACCCGGCTGCCTTGACGGCCGTCATCCTTTCGCTTCTGAAGAACACGCACGCAAGTATTACAAGGGCAAACACTCCGGCTGAATTGATTACGGAGGCCCTTGCACCGGCGCAGTGCGACAGTCCGAAATAGAAAAAAGCATAATGCAGCGTAGTGTTGACAAGCGAAAACACAAATATGTATAGCCAGGCGGAAGGCCTGGATACGGAGAAATCCATGCGGCGGAATGATGCGACGGCAAGAATGATGAGCCCGGAAACAAAGAACCGGACACCGGCAAACAGCAGTTTGCTTCCGGGCATGTCCGGAGCAATGTCAAACGCTGCGAATCCGAGCTTTATCAGAGGGTAGGCCATTCCCCAACCTGTTGCGGAGAGCAGAGCCAGGATGGCGGCGCCCGCAGGACTGTGGAAAATATTTGCAGATACCCCGTTTTTCATATCGGGGCGCAAATATAGAAAAAAGCTCCAGCCGAAGCAAATGTAGAATAATTTTTGTACGGAGATCCGCCCGGCGCCGGATCAGAAGAAGTAACAGTCACTCTCTTCAGACTCCTTGTCGGTTTCCGAGAGTTCGATCATCTTCCTGGCGACTATGCCGGCAGCCTCCGCAATGATTCCGGAGCAGGGCCGTTTTCTGTAGAACTCTTCAGTTCTCGCCGAGGGTTCCGGACCTTCGGTCACGCGCCTGTCAAGTCCGAGGAGCTCACGGCAGATAATGCTTCCTCCGTTAAGTTCCTTGAACTCCCTGGCAAATTCCTGGACAAGGGCATAGTTGTTCTTCCTGGCATCCTTGACGTCAGGGTCATTCGCCGGAGAAATGAAGCCGGAAAGGCAGACAGTGGCGCTGAAGCTGCCGCACACCTCTCTCATCCTGGCCATGCCGCCTCCGAAACCTGATCCTATGACTGCAAGCACCTTTGCACTGGCGAGCTTGTTGAGCTCAAGGACATCCGCAAAGGCAAGGAGGACAGATTGACAGCAGTTGTAGCCTTTCCTGAAGAGATCCGCAGCCATCCGCTTGCGGTCTTCAACACTGAAATCCTTTGGTAAAATCATTTTCATATCATTGTCCGATAAAGCTTCTCATAAATGATGTACGTGGAATCTCCTTGTCAGACACAGGGACGAAATAGTGCAGGAACATCAGCAGCCTGTGAGCCTCGCTGTATTCGGGACAGTTCTTCGGAACCGTTGACAATATAGCCTCGGCATGACTCCTGAGCACTGCGAACTCCACGAGATAGGAGGAATTGAACAGCACGTCGGCATCTTCCTGAAACGGATAGATCCACTTCACCTCGGCACGGCGGACATTGGGCCAGTTGGATATAGTCTGCCTGGCACTGTATGCGCCGATGTTGAAATCCCGGACTATGCGCCTCAGCAGCCGGTTGTCGCTGGTCGGGATACAGTTGTGGTCGTCGAGGGAGATGCTCGTAATGGTGTTGATGAATATCCTGAACTTGACCTGGTCGGGCACCTTGTCGAGCAGGGCAGGGTTCAGGGCGTGGATACCCTCTATCAGCAGCAGGGAACCTTCGTCTAGCGACAGGGTCTTCCCGTTGTGTTCGCGGATACCCGTGACGAAATTGTATTCCGGGACCTGGACCTGTTCGCCACTGAGGAGTCTGAGTACGTCCTGCTGCAGATATTCATGGTCAACGGTCTCGAAATTGTCAAAGTCATAGTTGCCGTCCGGAAGACGAGGCGTATCGGCCCTGTTGACGAAATAGTCGTCTGTCGAGAACGATACCGGTTTAAGGCCGCACGCCTTGAGCTGCACGCTCAGACGACGGCAGAAAGTGCTTTTCCCGCTGCTTGTAGGCCCGGTTATCAGGATTATCCTCACCGGGTTCTCGGTCATGCACCGCTTCTCGATTTCTTCGGCTATCTGCACTATCTTCTTCTCCTGGAGAGCCTCGGCAACCTGGATCAGGTCCGTCGCCTTGCCGCGCAGGCACGCGTCATTGACGTCGCCGACATTGCTCAGCCCCATGATCCTGTTCCAGCGCAGGGTTTCCTTGAACACGTCGAAAGTCTTGGGCTGCTCATGGAAAGGGGCGAGGGATTCCGGATGATGACGGTCCGGGACCCTGAGGAGCATGCCGCCCTTGTAGGGGGAGAGTTCCCACACCTTGAGATAGCCGGAAGAGGGGACAAGGGCGTCATAATAGTAGTCAGCAGTATCTCCGAGCGTGTAATAGCTTATATACACCTCTCCGCAGGTCTCAAGCAGCTTGACCTTGTCCGGATGCCCAAGAGCACGGAATTTCCTTATGGCCTCGCTGACCTGGACCTCGTGCCTGCGGAACGGGATGTCCTGCGCTACGATAGACTGCATTCTTGACTTGACAGCCGCCACGTCTCCGTCGGTAAGGGCAGAGCCGTCCCCCTTGTCGAATCCGCAGAAGTACCCTTTGGAGATCGGGCGCCGCAGGACAATGCTGCATTTCGGGAAAAGGTCCTGCGCCGCCTTGCACAGCAGGAAGCACAACGAGCGGCAATAGACATTCCGCCCGCTGTATGAACGGTAGTCCAGGAACTCGACGTCACGGTTGTTGAACACCCGGAACTTGAGCCCTTCACCGACATTGTTGACCTTGGCCGAAATGATGTCATAGGGCTTGTCAAAGTCAAACTGCGGGACCATATCCAGCAGAGTGGTACCCTCCTGGAATTCCTTGTAAGTTCCCGTATTCCTGCAATATATTCTCAGCATGGCCTGATATGCGAATTGTCCGATAACAAAAATACGATTTATTTTCGTACCTTTACACAAAAATCAACTCAAATGAGTCAGCTGCACATTATTGACCATCCCATGATCAGACACAAGCTTACGATCATGCGTGACAGGAATACCGGATCAAAGGATTTCAGGGAACTCCTTAACGAGATTTCACTGCTAATGGGCTATGAAGTGACAAGGGACCTTCCCCTCGAGGATGTCGAGATAGAGACTCCTCTCTGCCGTATGACAGCACAGAAAGTATCCGGACGCAAGCTCGCGATCGTCCCCATACTGCGTGCGGGGCTCGGCATGGTGGACGGGCTCAGGACTCTCGTCCCGGTCGCAAAAGTCGGACACATCGGTCTGTACCGCGATGAGAACACTCACCAGCCTGTCGTGTACTACTGCAAGCTGCCCGAGGATATTGGCAGGAGGCTGGTCATAATCACGGATCCGATGCTGGCGACAGGCGGCAGCGCGTGCGATGCCATCGACATGCTCAAGGAAAAGGGATGCACCAACATTCGGCTCATGTGCCTGGTCGCGGCTCCTGACGGTGTCGAGAGAGTCATGTCCGCCCACCCGGACGTCGACATCTATGTGGCTTCGGTTGATGACCACCTGAATTCCGACGCCTATATCGTACCGGGACTCGGCGATGCCGGAGACAGGATCTTCGGGACGAAATAGTAATCATACCGTAAAATAAGACGGGGCGACGCCTTCTCCGGCATCGCCCCGTAATTCATTGCAGCCCGCAAGCCTTACTTTCAGAAATTGTCATAGTACTTTGCATCGCGGGGAGTCACCTTCGACATGTTGTCCAGGAGGTCCTGGTTGGTGGCATACTCGTCCATGAGCTGCAGCATGAAATTCATGGCCTCGGTAGGATTCATGTCGGCAAGCAGCTTGCGCAGGATCCATATCCTCTGCCCCTGGTCCTTCTGATAGAGAAGGTCGTCCCTGCGGGTGCCGGAAAGCAGCACGTTCACGGCGGGGAAGATCCTTCGGTTGGCGAGGGTGCGGTCAAGCTGGATTTCGGAGTTTCCGGTTCCCTTGAACTCTTCGAAAATCACGTCGTCCATCTTGGACCCGGTCTCTGTCAGAGCTGTTGCAAGAATGGTGAGCGAGCCTCCGCCCTCGATATTGCGGGCGGCTCCGAAGAAACGCTTGGGCTTCTGGAGCGCGTTGGCGTCGACACCTCCGGTAAGCACCTTTCCGGATGCAGGCTGGACGGTATTGTATGCCCTGGCAAGCCTGGTTATCGAATCAAGGAGAATCACGACGTCATGACCGCATTCGACAAGCCTTCTGGCCTTCTCGATCACCATGTTCGCAACCTTGACATGCTTCTCGGCAGGTTCGTCGAAAGTGGAAGCCACGACCTCGGCCTTTACGGACCTCTGCATGTCAGTCACTTCCTCAGGACGCTCGTCCACAAGCAGCACTATCTCGTACACCTCGGGGTGATTGTCGGCAATGGCATTGGCTATGCTCTTGAGGAGCAGGGTCTTTCCTGCCTTTGGAGGCGATACTATAAGCATGCGCTGGCCCTTTCCGATCGGGGAGAACATGTCGACTATGCGGCAGCTCTTGTCCTTTCCGTGCCCGTTTCCGAGGAGATTGAACTTTTCGTCGGGGAAAAGGGGAGTGAGGAAATCGAAGGGCACCCTGTCGCGTATGTATTCTATCGTGCGGCCGTTAACGTACTTGACGCTCACCAGGGGGAAGTACTTGTCACCTTCGCGCGGAGGACGTATCTCACCCGTGACGGTATCGCCGCTCTTCAGGCCGTTGACCTTGATCTGCTGCTGTGAGACATAAATGTCGTCAGGTGAATTGAGATAGTTGTAGTCTGAAGAACGGAGGAACCCGTAACCGTCAGGCATGACCTCGAGCACTCCGGTCGCCTCGACGGTGCCTTCATACTGCACCTGACGCTGTTTCTGGGGCTGGAGCCCGTTCTGCACCTTACCGTTGTTCACCGGCCTTTCAGGGGACTGCTCCATTGAAGCCTTTTCGTTTACTTTGGACTGGACCTTCTCGATTACCTTCTCGATATCCTTGTCCATCGGACGGCGTCTGGGCCTTCTGTGCTGGTCCTGCTGCCCAGCCTTTGAGGCGTCCTCAGAGGGAGCGGGAAGCAGTGCGGGAGCGGCCGCCTCGCCTGAAGCAGGCAGGGCCGGAAGCGGCTGGTTCAGCACGGCAGACTCCTGCGCGGGTTTCTCGGCAGCGGCGTTCTCGCCGGATTCCTTCGCCGGCTTGCGGCGGGGCTTCCTGGCTTTCTGGGGGGCAGCGTTCTCCACTGCACCGGACTCATTCCCCTCAGGGGAGGTTTCCTTCTTCTGAACCGCTTTTGACTCGGACGGCTTTCCGTTTGCGGCGACATCGCCTTCGGCCTTGGCCGCCGCCTCGTCTTTCTTATTCTTCGGAGGACGCCCGCGCCTTGCCTTGGGCTTGTCGGCAACCGGTTTCTTCGACTCCTCCAGCGCCTGCGCATCGATAATGGCAAAGGCCAGGTTCTCATTGTCCAGTTTGCCCGTAGACTTGATGTTATATCCTGCTGCTATGTTTTCAAGCTGTTCCCTGCTCATCGTGCTCAGCTCAAACAGAGTGTGTGGCATAATATGAAAGAATTTGATTAGTCCGAGCAGATGGAAACTGCATCGGAAATGGTTTGTGACGGCGCAAATATAGGGAAAAAATCTAATTATCCCAATAGCTGCTGCTCTTCTTGAACCTAAGAAGATCCGCAAGGGAAGCGGCGTTCGCGGCGATTCGGAAGCTGTAGGACTTGTATGTTCCTGTAGGAATCCAGCTTACCGAAATGTTGAAGCAGTGGAGGTCGTAGCTGGCGCTGAACTGCGTGGCCGTCATTTTCATTGCGACGAAGTCATACCCTGTGCTGATGTTGATCGACATCTTGGGCGTAAGTTGGATGTTTCCCCTCGCACTCAGGGTAGCCCTGATGCTGTTGGTCTTGCGGAGCAGCTGGGCCTGCTCGTCATAGCTGTAGCGTGGAGTCATGCCGAAGGATGCGCTGAGGTTGACGGACCATGGCACGTTAGGGTTCGTATAGTAGAGCCAGCCGTCAGGGATGAACTCTCCCGTCACAGGGTGGTAGTAGTTGCGCTGGTAATACGAGGCGGCGCCTGAAGTGCCGCCGGAGGAGCTTTTGGAACCGTCATCGCCGTTGATGGTTCCCTTTCCCGAGATGGAATATGATGCTGAGGCGCTGAGGCTGTTCAGCCTGCCGATGCCCTGGCCCGACGAAACGGCGAACCTGTCGACCCTGTTTCCACGCTCGTCGATCGCGTACGGATCAAGACTTGCGCTGGCGCTCAGGTTGATGGCATTGAACAGATTGGTGGACAGCGACATGGATATGACCTGCATCTTGAACTGCTCTGCAAGGAAATTATATCCCGTCGATATGTTGAACTGGTCGATCAGCTTCACTTTTTTCGTGCCGGTTCCCGTCGTGTCTGCGTAGTCCCGTACCTTGGCTTCCAGGTTGTTGCCTATATTGATGGTTGCGGATGCAGACTGCCTGCCCGTCGTCGGGATCTGGTACAGCTGTCCGCTGTATATGTTATACTGATAGACCTGATCCTGGCCGGACGCGTCGGTGTATTCCAAAGTACGGTAGCCGTTGGAGTATGTGCCGAGGTTAGGGACGTAGCTTACGGAAACGGTAGGGGAGATCACGTGCCTGATGGCCTGCAGACGGCTTCCCTTGCCGAAATTGAAGAGTCCGTATATACGCGTGCTCAGCGAAGTGCTGAAAGAGTAGTCCTGATAGATGCCGAGCGTGCTGAACTGTCCCGAAGGCCTCGCCTCGACGGCCCCGGTCTCGCTGTTGTACTCATAGTCCGTCTTGGAGAAGAACCATTTCTGTCCGTAGCTGACGCTAGGGGAAACGCTGAGATACTTGAAAAGCTGGAAGGAGGGCAGACCGATGGAGAAATCATGGGTCATTCCGTTCTGAAACTTGTCAATAAGCCCGGGCTGTGTGAATTCTGACGCCTTGAAGTTGATCTTGTTGTTGAAGGCACCCTTGTATCCGAACGAGATCTTTTCGTAGAAACGTTCCTTGCCGACACGCTCCTTTCTCTTGAAAGGATACATGGTCGACACGGAAAGCGTCATGTTGGGCAGCGTGAACGAATATGAGGAGTCCCTGGAATTCTGCGAATGCAGGGCGTTTATGCTGAGATTGACCTTGCCGTCCCAGTTCTTCGAGAACGATATCGACGAACTTGCCTGGTTCTGCAGGGCCTGGTCGAGGCTGGTCGAGTTGTACCGGCTGTTTGAAGGGCTCTTGAGGTCGACCGAGGCGCTGAAGGTTGTACCGGGTCTCGCCTTGGAATCCTGGGAATGGTCCCACCTGATGCCGAAGTTGCGCATCTGGTTGAACTCCGGAGTCCCTTTCTCACCGGTCTGGTCATTGGAATATGTAAGGTTGAACCCTCCTGTAAACTTGTACCTCACGTTGTAGCGTGAACTGACGTTGAGCGCCCAGGATCCCAGAGTATAGTAGTCACCAGTGACCTGAAGGTCAAAATGGTCTCCGAAAACGAAATACATGCCGAGTCCGCGCATGTAGAAACCACGAGCCTCCTCCTCTCCGAAAGTAGGCATCAGCATTCCGGTCGCCCTTTCGGGGCGTTTCGGGATAAAGCCGAAAGGAATTCCGAGCAGAGGGATCTTCACATCCTCTATGACCAGGCATGCCGGGCCGAATATCGTCTTGCGCGACGGGTTCTGGACAACCTTGGCGGCCGACAGGGACAGATAGTAATGCGGATGCTCGGCATCGCACACCGTGTACTGACCCTTGGTGATGTTGATCGACTGATCGTCCATCATCTTAATGTTCCGTCCGCGCAGTATTCCCTCGTCTTCACTTGTGGTCATGTTGGTGATCCTGGATTTCCTGGAGTTGAAGTTGTAGCGCAGCTCCTCCATGTCATAGGTCTTGCTGCCCTGGGTCATCTTCGGCCGGCCTACCCATTCTCCCTTGGTACTGTCATACGAACCCCTGGCGAACACAGTCCCGGACTTCAGGTCGTACTCCATATAGTCGGCCGTCAGCTCCATGTCCTGATACTTCACGCTTACGTCACCATAATAATATATCTTGCGCTGCCCGTCGCTGAAGACTTCCACCATAGTGTCCTTGGCCGTGGAGAAGACCGGGACTTCAAGAGAACTCTTGGAGAGCATGGCCAGGGAATCAGCCCTTCTCACAGAATCGGCACGGAATATCGAGTCCCGCCTTGCCAAAGTCGCGGAATCGGGCTGCTCGACCTTCTTCTCGATACGCATTCCGTATGTCCCGCTTCCCCGGCGGGGACGGACGGACTGAGCCACGGCGGTATCCGGCCACAGACAGCAGGCCAGCACCGCCAATAGACAAAATATGAATATCTTTCTGCCCAAATCCTGGAAAAAACACTATATTTGTCAACTGATATAGCTTACAAAAGTAATACAATTATTTTAATAGCCCGAACTTGAAGCGCATAATTTGCCTTATCATATTCCTTGCAGCTTTCTGCACAGTCATGTCGGCAGACGGCACCGGACTCCGTACTGTCGTAATCGACGCGGGTCATGGAGGCAAGGACTCAGGCTGCGTCAGCCGCGACGGAAAGACATACGAAAAGACCCTTGTGCTCGACATCGCCAATACTCTGGCCAAGAAGATACGTGACGCCTACCCTGATGTGAAGGTCATCCAGACGCGCAGCAACGACACGTTCATACCCCTGAATGACAGGGCCGAGATTGCGAACGACGCAAAGGGGGACCTGTTCATCTCGATACATATTAATTCTTTCGACAAGACGACGCCCAACGGATATTCAGTCCACGTGCTCGGCCAGTCGTCGAGCAAGAACCAGGACAACATCGACGTCTGCCGGAGAGAGAACTCCGTAATCCTCCTCGAGGATGACTACACGACGAAATACCAGGGATTCGACCCCAACAATCCCGAGTCGTTCATATTCATGACCCTGATGCAGAACTCTCATCTTGAACAGAGCCTGCGCTTCGCCCAGATAATAAGCGACAACCTGAAGGGCGGCCCCATCAAGACGGACAGAGGGATATGGCAGAACTCCTATCTTGTTCTGTGGAGGACGGCTATGCCTGCCGTACTGGTCGAACTCGGCTTCATATCCAACTCCACCGACCTCTCGAAGCTCAGGGTGCAGGCAAACAGGAGCGATCTTGCACAAAGGATATTCAACGCGTTCAGCCAGTACAAGAAGATATACGACGAGAGTGTAAGCCTCTCGGGAATGTCTGGCCATTCGGAAGACTCAAGCGCCGTGCAGACGGAGGAGAGCGTTTCGGCCGGGGATACCCTGTACGCTGTCCAGATACTCGTCTCGTCAAAAGAGTATCGGACCGACGATCCGCTGTTCCTCGGTTACGCCCCCCTTGTCATCAGATCAGGCAAGTACAACAAGTATTATATAAGTGTCAGCGGAAGCGAAGCCGAGGCCAGGAAGAACTTCAAAGCGATTAAGGCCAAATACGCTGATGCATTTCTCGTAAAAATTCAAGGGAAAAACGTGGACAGGCTAAAGTAAACTGCCTTTCTGCGGCACTGCAGCGGCGATTTATTAATTTATATTATTTCTAAATAATAAACGCGCTATCTGACAGTGATTTGAGCGTCTGCCGCCTTGCTATATTATTGATTTATAATAATTTAGCAAAGCAGTCAATGACTTTGGGACAAGAGCCAAAATAAGATAAAAAATATAAAAATCAATATTCGGAAAAAGTTTTTTTACAATTTTTATCCCCAATTTTGCAAAGCGATTCGAACAGAAAATAGAACCGGTCGGATCTTTTACCCTCATGGATACAATGGAGAATCATATTACTGTATGGGAGGAGTGTCTGCGCATCATCGGCCAGATACTCGAGCCTCAGCAGTACTCGACTTGGTTCAAGCCGATACGGTCGCTGTCCCTTGAAGGAAGCACGCTGACAGTAGAGGTCCCGTCCGACTTTTTCCGTGAATATATTGAATCGGCATTCCTCGACGTGCTCAGGAAAACCCTCAGGAGGGTAATCGGTCCCGATGCACGGCTCCAGTACTCGATACGTACCGTAAAGGACCGTCCCATCAACGTTCCCGGGCAGAGTGTGCCGACTCCGGAAAATCCGCCCGTCACCATCGCCACGCCGCCTTCCGAAAGGCCGAACCCGTTTGTATATCCCGGACTGCACAAGGTAAAGATAGACCCGAGGCTTAAGGCGGAGTACTGCTTCGACAATCTCGTCGAAGGCGAGTGCAACAGGCTTGGGATCACGGTCGGCGGTGACATAGCCGCCGCTCCCGGAAAGACAGCGTTCAACCCGCTCTTCATATTCGGCGGCTCCGGTTTGGGAAAGACACATCTCGCCCAGGCCATAGGGATTGCTATCAAGGAGAAATATCCTGACCTCGTCGTCTTGTACGTGACCGGCAACGAATTCAAGACCCAGTACATGACAGCGCTCAACGTGCTCAACAAGCTCACCGATTTCCTTGCCTACTACATGAAGATCGACGTGCTGATTGTGGACGATATCCAGGATCTTCTCGGACAGGGCAGCCAGAATGCGTTCTTCAACGTGTTCAATCACCTGCACCAGAACAGCAAGCAACTGATATTCACTTCAGACCGGGCTCCGGTGGACCTGCACAATTTCGAGGAGAGGCTGCTGTCCCGTTTCAAGTGGGGACTCTCTGTCCCGCTCGGCAAACCGGACTATGAAACCAGGCTTAGGATGCTCCGCAAGAAGGCCGAGAGGGAAGGCGTAAGCATTCCGGACGAAGTCCTTGAGTTCATAGCGTCGAAAGTGCGCACCAATTTCCGCGAACTTGAAGGCACGCTCGTATCGCTCATCGCCTATTCTTCCATCGAGAGAGGCAAGTCCTTCCTCGAGCTGGCCTCCGAAATCACGGAGTCGCTCATCGGGGAGGAAAAGACCGAAGTAAGCATTGACAAGGTTGAGAAAAGCGTCTGCGAATACTTCAACATCACCCGCGATGCCCTGCTCTCGAAATCACGCAAGCGCCAGATCGTACAGGCGAGACAGATTGCCATGTACCTGTGCCGCAACCTCATTTCCAACTGCTCGCTCGCGACAATCGGGGCTGAGATAGGCGGCAAGGACCATGCGACGGTCCTGCATGCATGCTCGACAGTTTCTGACCTTATGTCCACCGACAGGACATTCAAGAAATATGTTTCCGACATTGAGTCCATGCTCTTGCCGGCTGAAAGATAGTAACCAATATACCAAGGCGATGTTCCGGATTGCTCCATCCATCCTTGCCGCAAACTTCCTCAGACTCGAGAAAGACCTGCAGACCGTCAACAGAAGCGGCGACATACTCCATCTTGACGTGATGGACGGGTCCCTGGTGCCCAACATTTCTTTCGGATTTTCAGTTATCGACCAGCTCGCTCCGGCAGTCAGCGTACCGATGGACGCACATCTGATGGTTGTCGAGCCCCAGCGCTGGTTCGACAAGATAGCCTCCGACGGGGTGTCGATGTGCTCCTTCCATTATGAAGCGGCCGGCAGCCACAGTGCCGAATATCTTGCCAGAATCAAGTCCCTCGGCATGAAGGCCGGACTCGTGATCAATCCCGATGTCCCTGTCGACAGACTGTTCCCCTATATCGGACAGGCCGACTATTTCCTTCTTATGTCAGTGTTCGCCGGATTCGGAGGGCAGAAGTTCATTCCGGAATCCCTTGAAAGGGCCGCGTCCCTGAAAAGGGAAATAAAGCGTCTCGGCGCCGATGCCCTGATAGAGATGGACGGTGGAATAAACATGACAACAGTTTCCTCCGTACGCGACGCAGGAGTCGATATCGCCGTAGCGGGGAGCGCCGTATTCGGCGCCGCAGATCCCGAGGCTGCCGTCAGAGCGCTCAGGGGAGCCTGAAGACATACTTCGAGAATTCTGACGCAAGAGTCTTCCTCCCGTCTTCACCTGAAGCCTGCATGTAGCGCGCGGCAAGGCGTCCCACGAGTTCGGGAAGTTCCGTCTCCGGATCATATCCGCGTCCCGCAAGCTGTTTCATTGACACCGGGTTCGGCAGGTCTTCGGGCCAGTCGGTCTCATTGACGTTTACACCGATTCCCGCAATGCTGCGAACCACTTTCGAGTCTTCGATAACATTCTCTATCAGCATTCCGCATATTTTCCTGTCCGCTACCCATATGTCGTTCGGCCACTTGATCCTGACGTTCCCGATTCCCCTTGACACAAGATAGTCCCGTACGCCCAGAGTGGCGATCTGCATCACCACGCCTGCATCGGAAGCTGGCAGGGGCAGGCTCCCGCAAGAGTCTCCGAATTCGAAAAGCATGCTGAAAGTGAGATTCAGCCCGGGCGATGAATACCACACGTGGTCGCCCTGCCCACGGCCGTGCGTCTGCTCCCTGGCAGCGATGACTGACAAATTGTCAATCCGGTCCATCACCTGCCGGAGCGCCCTGTTTGTCGAATCGGCCGACTCCAGCCATATAATCTCGGCTTTTTCACGCTGTGGTTCCATTTTTGTTGTATCTTTGCACGCACAAAATTAAACAAGATGGCTCAAAAACCCAACAATAACAGAGGACCGCAGAAAAGAGTGATCAGAATCAACCTTTCCACTATCCTCTACATAGTTCTGCTGCTGTGCATAGCATGGATGCTATTCAGCAACAGCGGCGTCCCCGCTAAGAAGATAGAATGGGCGCAGGTTCAGGAAATGGTCCTGAACGGTGACGTCAAGGACATACACTTCATCAGAAACGACTTCAAGGGGAATGTGTCAGTCAGACCTGACAGCCTCTCGAAGTATTCCGGGCTTTTCCCCGAAGGCAAGTTCCCGAAAAGCTCCCCGCAGTTCTATTTTCTGACTTCATCCAAGTTTGACCCTGAGACGGAATTTGCCGCTCTCAACGCACAGCTTCCCTCCGACAGCAAGGTTCCTGTATACATGGAGAACAAGACCAACATCTGGGGAGGAATGCTGGAATGGATAATTCCGGTCGTCCTGCTTGTACTCCTGTACAGCTGGATGTTCCGCTCCATGTCGCGCCAGATGGGCGGCGGCAATGCCGGCGGCGGCGGAATGAATCCCTTCAATGTCGGGAAGGCAAACGGCAAGCTGACAGACAAGGACAAGGTCAACGTAACCTTCAAGGATGTCGCCGGACTGTACGGTGCCAAAGAAGAGGTAATGGAGATAGTCGATTTCCTCAAGAACCCTGGCAAATATACCGCACTTGGAGGCAAGATACCCAAGGGAGCGCTGCTCGTCGGGCCTCCAGGCACCGGCAAGACCCTGCTCGCAAAGGCTGTTGCCGGTGAAGCCAACGTGCCTTTCTTCAGCATCAGCGGTTCCGACTTCGTCGAAATGTTTGTCGGCGTCGGAGCCAGCAGGGTGAGGGACCTTTTCGCACAGGCCAAGGAAAAAGCCCCGTGCATCGTGTTCATCGACGAGATTGACGCCGTCGGAAGGGCAAGAGGCAAGAATGTAGGCTTCTCTTCCAACGACGAGCGGGAGAACACCCTGAACCAGCTCCTCACAGAGATGGACGGATTCGGCACCAACAGCGGTGTAATAGTGCTCGCCGCGACCAACCGGGCCGACATCCTCGACAAGGCCCTCATGCGTGCAGGAAGGTTCGACCGGCAGATTCAAGTGACCCTGCCGGACCTCAATGAAAGAAAGGAGATATTCAAGGTCCATATACGCAAGCTGAAGCTCTCTCCGGATTTCGATCTGGACGCAATAGCCAAGCACACTCCCGGCTTTTCCGGCGCAGACATCGCTAATGTCTGCAACGAAGCTGCGCTTGGAGCCGCAAGAAACGGCAAGAAATCCATAGGCAACAAGGACTTTGCCGACGCCGTAGACAGGATTGTCGGCGGTATCGAGCGCAAGAAGACCATAATGTCGCCCGAGGAGAAGCGGCTGACCGCATTCCATGAAGCCGGCCATGCCGTGACAGGGTGGCTGCTTCCCGGCTGCGACCCGGTCCTCAAGGTTTCCATCATTCCGAGAGGCCAGGCCCTCGGTCTCACCTGGAGTCTTCCGGACGAGAAGGTGATGATGTCCAAGTCCGACCTGATGGATGACATGTGCTGCCTTGTCGCCGGCAGGGTAGCTGAAGAGATAGTCAACGACGGTGTGCCGTGTTCAGGCGCTCTCAACGATTTCGAACGCATGACCAAGATGGCCTATGCCATGGTAAGCTACTACGGCATGAGCCCCAAGGTCGGGAACGTGTCATTCTACGATGCAGGAGGATACGGCTTTACCAAGCCTTTCAGCGAGAAGACTGCCGAACTAATAGACTCGGAGGTCCGCGCCCTGGTCGACGAAGTCACGGAAAAGACCCGCAAGATTCTTTCCGAACACTGGGATGGAGTATCGAAACTTGCTCAGATGCTTATCGACAAGGAGGTCATCATGGCCGAGGACATCGAGGCTCTGTTCGGCCCGAAGGCCGGAAAGCATGGCGAAGAGCGTCTCAAGAGCGAAGATGACGCAGCAAAGACTGAGAACCAGGACAAAAAGACTGAGGATCAGGATAAAACAACTGAAGGTCAGGATAAAACAACCGAGCAGAACAATGAATAATCTGGCTGTCAGAACACTTTCCGGCCTGGTTTTCCTTGCCGTGATGGTGTTTTGCATAATCTGGGACAGGATGCTTTTCGGCGCCCTGTTCCTTGTCATTTTGTATTTCGCCCTCAGGGAGTTCTACTCGATATCCCTAGGGAACAGGTTCCGTTTCCAGCAGAAGCTTGGTCTCCTGACCGGAGCGGCGGCTTTCGCGCTTGTGGCCTGCCACTGCTTTTACGGTCTGCCGGCAGGGTATGTGGCCCTTGCCCTGATTCCGCTGCTGCTGATTCCAATGTTCAGCATCTTCGAGGGAGTCAGAGAAGATTTTGCAGACCTTTCCCTCATATATGCAGGACTGGTCTATATTGCCCTTCCCATTGTCCTCTTGCCGCTTATAATGATGGACGGTGAGATATACGACGGATGGATGCTTCTCTCGTTCTTTGCCGTGATATGGGTTTCCGATGTCGGAGCGTACTGCTTCGGGACCCTGTTCGGGCAGAAGGAAGGGGCCCGCAAGCTTGCCCCGGAGATCTCGCCCAAGAAGTCATGGTGGGGGTTCTGGAGCGGTCTCGCCTTCGCCGTCGCGGCATCTGTCGGGCTCCACTTCTGGATATGGAACTCGATTCCAATGATCCACTGTATCGTCCTCGGAGCACTTATCAGTATCTGCGGTGTCTGCGGTGACCTGTTCGAGTCGCAGTGGAAGAGACACTACCATGTCAAGGATTCAGGCTCTATCATTCCGGGGCACGGCGGCATGCTTGACCGCTTCGACAGCAGTCTCGTCGCTATTCCCGCCGCTGCCGTCTACCTGTCGGCTTTTGGACTGATGTGAATTGAGAGTGGCTTATGAGGATTGACAGGAATTCATGGGGCAGTCTGGCTGCGGCCTTCATCGGAAGCGCTGCAGTGGCTTTCCTGTTCATACGCTTTGTAAGGATACCGTATGTCGTTTATCCGGTCGTGGCCATACTGCTGTGGTTCTGTGTATGGCAGCTTGCCTTCTTCTCGGTCCCGAAGCGCAGAAGGAGAGGATCTTCCAAGGCTGTCACCTCCGTTGCGGACGGCAGGATAGTGATTCTCGAAAAGACATACGAGCCGGAATATCTCAGGAAGGAATGCATTCAGCTCTCCGTGTACATGAACTTCTTCGACGTCCACGCGAACTTCTGGCCTGTAGACGGCAAGGTCACATACTACAGATACTATCCGGGCAAGCACATGCTCGCGTTCAAGCCCAAATCGTCAGAGGAAAACGAGCACAGCTGCGTAGGGATCACCACTGCCGACGGCCGTCAGGTGTTCTTCAAGCAGATAGCTGGAGGCTTTGCCAGAAGAATAGTATGCTATGCCGGCAGGCAGGACACGGCGAGGGCAGGGGAGCAGTGCGGCATAATAAAATTCGGCTCCAGAATAGACATGTTCCTTCCTCTGGATGCCGAAATAAAGGTAAATCTCGGGGATTATGTGCGGGCTTGCGAAACCGTACTGGCCGAACTGTAGGCGACCCGGAAAAACGGCAAGACCCGGCGCTGTCAGGCTTTCACAAGATTCCTGCCGATAACAGGGGAGAGGGCCTCACGCAGTTTCGGTTCCGACTCGAAGACAATGCCCTGCATTCCGATAGCCCTTGCAGCCGCGATATTCTCCGCCCTGTCATCGATAAAAACACACTCCTCCGCCTTCAGGGCATACCTTTCAAGCAGAGTACGGTATATTTTCTCGTCAGGCTTGACACAGTGCACCTCGCCGGATATTACATATCCGTCAAGAAGGCTGAATACAGGATACCTCTCGAGCACGAGATGGAATGTCTCGGCAGACCAGTTGCTCAACCCGTAAAGCGGATATCCGTATGACTTGAGTTCACGCAGCAGGTCCTCCATGCCGGGAATCTCGTCACCCATCATCTTTATCCACTGTCCGAAGTACATTCTGATCTCCTTCTCCCATTCAGGATACAATAAAACCCTTTCCTGAGTTACCTCGGAAAGGGGGCGTCCTGCATCAGCAGATGTGTTCCACTCGAACGGACAGATTTTCTCAAGGAAAAAGTCCGTCTTGCGGCTGTCGTTGAAATATGGCTCATACAACCGTCTCGGATTCCAGTCCACGAGTACGGCGCCAAAGTCAAAGACAATATTGTGGACCATTATTTCTTGCGGGTATTGATGATAATTACCCCGTTGGCTCCGCGCACACCGTAAATTGATGATGAAGCGGCATCCTTGAGGACATCCACGGACTCTACCATGTCGGGAGTAATACCCGTCAGGTCTTCCACCTCGATTCCGTCAACGAGCACCAGCGCGTAGCCTTCTCCGCTTATCGTCCTGGTTCCGCGGACACGGAACTTGTTGCCGACGACGGTAACTCCGGGTATCCTTCCTTCGATATAGTCATAGATGCTTGTGAACGAAGTCTTGTCGTCAACCTTCAGGGAAGAAACGGCGTTGTTGCTGTCATCCTTGGTAGTCGTGCCGTAGCCGATGTTGATCTTGTCGTCACCGTTATGGTCGACTGAAACAGCCCTGTTGGCGGTCCCGCATGAACTCAGCATGAGGGCTATAGCGAAAGTCAAAGCCAAATGTTTCATAAAGCAGTATTTTTTACAAATTTAACAAATATCTTTCATAAAATGTGCCTGAAAAACATTAATGAAAAAATGATTTGGAATTAAAAGGAAAAATAGTATCTTTGCAAGCCTCAAGGTGCGTTGGCCGAGCGGTCAGGCACAGGTCTGCAAAACCTGTTACAGTGGTTCGATTCCGCTACGCACCTCATTCAAGGCTTTTTCCGGGACGCAAAGTACATCTTTCCGCGTCCCGTTTTCTTATTGCGGCTCTCCTTCCACGGCTTCAAGCAGGAAGCTGACCGGCCGGAAACCGTCATTACATGATATCATGGCAGAATGAGGGTTCTTCATCCATCCCCCGAAAAAATCGCCGCCTCCTTTTGAAAGTTCTTCCACAAACTCCCTCATAGACTCCCAGGCGCTCTCGCAGAGGCCTTCAGGTTTACTGCCGCCGCACGATATGAAGACATCACCCGTGCCGAGTACGCACGCATGTTCAATGGGATTTTCGTATTTTTCTATCAAGTCCGGATAGCAGCTGCGCCGCATCACGGTAATCCTTACATCCTTGGTCATATTGTTTCCAGAAGTTTAGAATATTCATGCAGGTATGCCCGCAGGTCATCACCCTCGACTATGCGTATCTCTCCGGCAAGGCCGCTCACAAATCTGCCCACGCCGCGCATTCCGCACACTTCGGCGTCAAATGTCCATGTCCCGTCCGGAGCAGGATGGATGCAGCGCGCCGCCAGAGGGTATTCCTCCACGAGCAGGTTCTTCGCATACAGGGACAGACCAAGCACCACCCTTGTAGTGACATCCGATGTCATCCGGAAGACATCTGTGGGCGACTTGCGGTGAGAACTCTCCTCAGACCATTCGTCTTCGAGGACCGTGACCTCTGAAATCCTGGAGATCTTGAATGTCTTGTTGCGGGAGTCCTCGAGATCAAATCCCCATACATCCTCATAGTCCGTAGTGAACGCGAAAGGCTCCACGAGCCTGTCCCTTATCGTATGGGAATTTCCGGATTCATAGTCTTTGAGCACAGCCTTGCGTCTCTCCTGGATGCAGCGGCCCAGCGCCTCCACGATGGCAGCGTTCCCCTTTGTATCGACATAGTCCGCAATGCTCGTCGAACCGTATATCGCCGACAGCTTGTGCTTGAGGTTCGCCTTCAGGCTGTTGCTGGGCACCAGCTTGTCAATGAGAGAATTCACAAGGTAAGCCTCCTCCTCGGAGAAATACACGAGCCGGTCTATCTCGACAGCATCCTTGGGCAGACGGCAGAGCTTGTAGGTATCCCCGTAGAGCCTGTTCACCGCAAAGCCCGAACTGCGCAACGTGTCGATATAACGGTATACTGTCCTGGGAGACATTCCAAGTCTGGAAGCGAGTTCCGGGACGCTGTAGTTGACGCTGCCCGACAGGAACTTCATCAGGCGCAGCATTCTTTCCATTTTCGGCTGGTCCATCTGCTGATACGATTTTCCCCAAATTTAACACTTCGCCACGGATTCTCAACCTCTCCGGGCCAAAGCGCAAAAAAAAAGCGGAAGGCCACAAGGCCTCCCGCATCATATTCTGTCCGGACGGACATCACTACTTCTGGAAAAGCATCGGTGCCATCTGGTAGAGGCATCTGCGCCAGGTCAGGAACTCGTGCGCTGTGCCCTCGGATACGTATGACATAGCATTGAATCCGGCAGCCTGCAGCTTCTCTACCGCAGAGGTTACGCCTTCAGGGTTCTCCTTGCTTCCGCAGCCGATGAATACGCCCTTCACACCGCTGCCCTCGAGCTCCTCGGGAGTATAGGTGCCGCCGCTGAGCAGACCGTAGTAGCCGAACACTTCAGGACGGTTGAGCGTGATTGCGTGTGTTTCCATGCCTCCCATGGAGAGACCGGCCATTGCGCGGAATTCCCTCTTGGCCTTGGTCCTGAAATGAGAGTCAATGTAAGGTACAAGCTCGTCCACGAGAACGGTCTCGAAATCCTTGACGTTGAAGCTCCTCATTCCGCCCATTCTGGTGTCGTTCGTCATACCGTATGTCATGACCACGATGAACGGCTCGATGCGTCCCTCGGCAATCATGTTGTCCATAATAAGACCGGCCTTGCCCTGGACTGACCATGAAGTCTCGTTCTCACCCCAGCCGTGCTGCAGGTAGAGTACAGGATACTTCTTGTTCTTGTCCTTGCTGTAGGTAGGCGGAGTATATACCATTGCGCGGCGAACCTGCTGAGTGCTCTCGGACCAGAAGAGAACCTCCTCGATCTTTCCGTGAGGCACGTTCTTCATCGCGTAGAAATCCTGGTCATGTGCAGGGATCTCGATTCCGCTCTCCCAACGGCATGAACCGAAGAAGAAGCCTGTGCCGGGATCGTTCATGATACCGCCGTCCACGATCAGATGATAGTAGTGGAAGCCTTCGTCCATGGGAACGGCAGTGGTTCCCCACCAATAGCCGTCGTCACCCTTGCGGAGAACGGTACCGCCCTGACCGCCAAGTCCGAGAGTCACGATTACGGAGCTTGCCTTCGGAGCGTCGATACGGAAACGGGCATAACCCTGTGAGTTCACCATAGGATACTCCTGTCCGGGAGCGTTGAATGATGAAGGAACGAAATCCTCCTTGATAACAGCATTGTCGCGGGCGGGATCGAAGTCCTTTACGACATAGTATGCCCTCTTGGGCTGATAGTTCTCGTCGAAAAGAAGGGGATAGTTGTTCACACCGAGCCATGAATCACGGTCGCTGACATTCCAGAAGGTAACGCAGTCAACGACATCGCTGTGCTTGCGCAGAACCTTGAAGATGTTAGCATACTGGTCTTCCTGAAGCATCTTCTCCCAGTCTGCCACAGTCGCGGCGCCCTGGTTGAAACGAAGGCCGCCGCCCATGTCCTCGTTGACGCGCACGTCAAGCTCCGTAACATGGATGTGGTCCACGATCTGCTTGTAGAGATTGATGGCATTGTCGATGTCCTGGGCGCTGGGACCGTATACATTGTAGTGGCCCTGCATTCCGATACCGTCGATCGGGACACCTGCATCCTTCATCTTCTTGACCATGTCGTAGATCCTCTTGCTCTTGCCGGGATCGGCATCATTGTAGTCGTTGTAGAAAAGGAGAGCGTCGGGATCCGCCTCATGGGCATACTCGAAAGCCTTTGCTATGAACTCGTCACCTGCAATCTGGTACAGGGGGGAGTTGCGGTAGGGAGATGCGCCGGGGAACCTCTGCTCGTCGGCTATCGCCTCGTTGACAACATCCCAGCAGTACACGACGTCCTTGTAGCGGTTTACTATGGTGTCGATATGGCTCTTCATGTTGGCGAAAAGCTCTTCCTTGGAAAGAAGGTTTCCGTTCTCGTCCTGATACATCCAGGGGCCGATCTGGCTGTGCCAGATAAGGCAGTGTCCACGGAGCTTGATTCCGTTCTCGCGGCAGAAATTAGCGATCTTGTCTGCATCCTCCCAGTTGTAGACGCCTTTCTCGGGCTCGGTAGGCTGCGGCTTCATTGCGTTTTCGGCAGTGATGCTGTTGAACTCGCGCTTGATCAGCGCAATCTGGTCGGGATCCGTCACATTCTTGAGGTTGACGGCGACTCCGATGCTGAAGTAGTCCTTGTATGCATCCTTGAGCCCATCCTTGGGAGGCTCCTGCATACGTGCGCGAGGCTGGGCCGATGCTACGACGCTGAGAGCCGCGGCAAGCGCGCAAAGGGTGATTTTTAATGTTCTCATAAAGAAATAATTAGTGTTGAGTATGGTTCAGCCAGTGTGGATGGTTGCGGTGGTTGTGGCTTTGTCATGGCAAAGATAGTAAAAGTATCGGATATACCCGCATCCCCCGGTTCAGAATTTCACCTGCCACATGAAGCTGAGCGAAACCTTGCCGTCCCTCCCGGCAGGATCGCGCGGATATGACACAGTGTTTCCCGCGAGAAAGACCTTT
This sequence comes from uncultured Bacteroidales bacterium, assembly GCA_944323775.1. Lineage (GTDB taxonomy): Bacteria > Bacteroidota > Bacteroidia > Bacteroidales > UBA932 > Cryptobacteroides. The sequence goes on along the minus strand of CALUTT010000015.1, from coordinate 46,795 downwards.
TGACGGCCTGTAACGCTGACGCTTACGCAGGTGCTGACAAAATACCCCCTGCCTCTGTACGCCGGCACGCTGAACGTGCCGGGAAGGCTGCGGTTGTAGACATATATCCGGCCGTCCCAGTCAGGAATGTTGAACGTACCGGCCTTGACAAAGGCGCTCAGGGCCTCGGCATCCCATCCGGCCTCGGCACAGCCGAGAAGCGACACGCCGGAAGCGTAGACGAAATCGAACCTCGGACGAAGGCGCAGGCTGCCGGCGGCCGCCTCAATCTCAAGCCGCAGTTCATGTCTGAGCTCAGAGAGTCCGGAATGCAGGAGCCCCTCGCCCTTGAAAGCATATCTGAAGGATGGAGTCAGACTCCATTCCGGCAGGGAGAATTCTTTGCGCAGCGTCGTCAGGAACCGCGCCCGGAATTCTCCGTCTGCGTCAACGGAATATTCCACACTTGAAAAGCCGATGGGGTACTGTCCCCCTGCAGCAAGCGTACTGCGCTCATCCCATCCAGGAGCATAATGACGCAGGAGCAGGGCATACCTGTAGCCGTAGGCAGGCGCAAACAGAATACCGGTGCAGGCGGCAAGCCCGCCTTCAAGAGGAGCATACCCGGCCTCGGCGAAGAGACTGGCCTTCCTTACAGAGACCTTGCAGTCCGCCGAGACACACCAGCCGGCATTTCCGGACCTGTAGCACTTCCCGTCGCCGGGCTGCACTGAGGCGTTCACACTCGCCGTAATCCTCCTGCTTCGGCGGGTCAGAGAGCAGAAGGCCGTGCTCCCTGTCACCGAATAGGCCATGGCCGCACTGACGGAGCCGAAGTCAAGTTCCGCGGCGGCGCCGCAATATTCCGCGGAAACGGATCCGGTAGGGGTAATGCCTGTCGCGTTGCGGGAAAACGACTGGATTGAAGAAAAGCCGCTGAGGCTGAATCCGCTCCACTGGACCAGGCCCTGTCCGAACCTGGCGTTGAAGTGCCCGAGGACCACCCTGGAAAGGGTGCCTCTGCCGTAATATGCCGCGCTGAGAGTCCCGGGACTGAAGGTCCGCGACGAGCCCGAATGGCTGAAAGTCCAGTACAACTCGTGACCGCTTCTGCTCTCGGCCTCGAGCCTTAGTCTTCCGTTCCACCCGGACAGTGAGGAAAATGCCCTTGACCCGCTTTCCGTATCCTGCATGGCCGTCAGAGAGGCACTGGCCGCGGCACTGCCTGAAACGGCCGGCAGGCCCGACAAGGAAACCGACAGCCCGCCTCCTGAGACTGTCGTGAAATGGCGCAGGTGTCTGACAAACTCTGCGGAAAACCCGTCCACGAGGGCAAGTTCGCTCCATGACATCACATCTCCCGTCCTGCTGCGGTATTCGAGCAGAGAGGCAACCTGATATTCGCTAAGCAGGCCGCTGGCAAGAAGAGCCGAACGGCCGCACCTGTTGAGGTCAAGCGGATGCCTGTGAAGCCTTTCAAAACGTGACATCATGTCAGCGGAGAGTTCCTCGACGCACGATACGCCGCCCAGAGCCAGAATAGCCTCCTCGAGCGGGGTGTGCACTGCAAGCAGCACAAAAATCAGAAGTGTTTTCATAATAAAAGCCGGTTTTGCCAAAAATAGAAAATTAATTCGTAATTTCGTAGGTCAATCCAATCAGGACATGGAAGAAAAACTGCACATTCTAGACAAGACATTCAAGCCGTTCATTCCACACGAACGCATCATCGAGGCCATAGACAACGTAGCCGGCAAGCTGAACGCTGATTTCCGGGACTGCACCGACGTACCGGTAATCCTCTGCGTGCTGAACGGTGCCATACCTTTCACCGGAGAACTCCTCCAGAGGCTCGAATTCAACTGCCAGCTCGTCTCCATCAAGCTGTCATCATACCAGGGGACACGCTCGACAGGAACCGTGCTGAACATAATGGGACTCACGGCCGACATCAAAGGCAAGAGAATCATCATCAGCGAGGATATAGTCGACACCGGAAACACTGTTGTGGCACTCAAGGAGATGCTTCTTCACAAGGGAGCCACAGACGTCAGGATATGCACCATGCTGTTCAAGCCCGACGTCTACGACAAGCACGAGAAGATCGACTATGTCGGAATTCCGATTCCCAACAAGTTCATAGTCGGGTTCGGTCTGGACTATGACGAACTGGGCAGAAACTCGAAAGACATCTACGTCATTGAAGACGGACAGGAATAATTTAGAATCTGTAATATGAAATACTACATTCTTTTCGGCCCCCCGGGGGCAGGCAAGGGCACGCACTCATCTGCCCTCGTAGAGAAGTACAACCTCAAGCACATTTCGACCGGCGAACTTCTGCGCGCCGAAATCGCCGCAGGTACGGATCTCGGCAAGCAGGCTAAGAGCCTGATCGACGCCGGGGCGCTGGTTCCCGACAAGATCGTCGAGGGGATGATCGAATCCGCCTTCGACACTGTCAAGGACTGTGACGGGTTCCTGCTCGACGGCTTTCCACGCAACATCGCCCAGGCAAAAGACCTTGACGAAATGCTGGCGAAGAGGGGAGAGAGCGTTACCGCCGTGCTTTCCATCATGATTTCAGACGACCTGATCAGACGCAGGATAGCGCACAGGGCCGCAATCGAAGGCCGTGCAGACGATGCATCGGAACAGACCATCACCAACAGGATCAACACCTACCACACCCAGACAGAACCTCTGATCGACTACTACAAAAAAGCCGGCAAGTACTATGAAGTCACCGCCGACGCAGAAGAGATAGAGGAAAACCGCAGAAGAGTGCTCAATCTGATGGAGAGCACCCGCAAGTAGTCTCGTCCCAGTCCGATACCGGATCCGAGAAAGACATCGTGTCACCGTCTGCCGGATGCAGGAACTCGATGCTCTCCGCATGCAGATACAGCCTGTCTCCTGACTCGGGACTGCCGTACAGGGTATCACCCTTTATGGGCCGTCCCAGTCCGAGGGGATGGGCTGAATGTACACGCAGCTGGTGAGTACGCCCGGTATGCGGATAAAACCGTATGTCGATTTCCCCGTTCGGCAGCTCGGAAAGGACTTCATATCTGGTCACTGCGAACTTTCCGTTCGTGAAGTCAACCATCTGGCGCGGTCTGTCATAATAGTCAAGCGAAAGTGGAAGGGCGATAGTGCCTTTCCGCGCCCTGCCGAAAGGTACGGAAGAAGCGCATAGCCGCGCCCTGTAGACTTTCTTCACCTCGCGCCGGGCGAACTGCTCCTCGATGTCAGCCCTCGACTCCATGTTCCTGGCATAGACAATCAGCCCTGATGTGTCCATGTCGAGCCTGTGGCAGGAGTACACTCTTCCGTATTCCTCCCTGAGACGCTCCAGCAGCGAGACAACAGGAATCTTTCCCGGCACGGAAAGCATGCCGGCAGGCTTGTTTACAACTATTATGTCCGAGTCGATATAGATTATTTCCGGCTCACGTACATGGAACTCCCTGTCAAGTGGATTAGGATCCACATCAAGCCCCTCCAGCATGAAACTCAGCAGGGGACCGCACTTCCCGCGGCATGCCGGGTAGAACCTTCCCTGCTCCCTTACCTGACCTCCGGGAGGTCTTCCGTACCAGAATTCCCCCATGGCCACTGGTCTCAGGCCATGCAGATATGCATACTGAAGAAGCTTTGGAGCCGCACAGTCGCCGGTTCCGGCCGGCGGGACTATTCCGCGGCGGGCGAAAATCTCGGCGACATCAAGACATTCACCCCGTGCGTTCAGCACCTTGTACTGACGGAACAGCCATTCCTGGAGTTCAGCCGACTTCCTGCTTTTTTCAGGACCTTCAGGCATGGCGCTTATCGCCGCCTCGCTCCGGCGGAAATATCCTTGGGGATCGCTGTAGTCATACACCGCAGGCACGAATCCCTCCACAGAGGAGCGCCCGCCGGCCAGACCGCTGAACGCATACAGGAACCCCGAATCCGTCTGCAGCACACCCATCATCTTGCCGGCCGAGAAAAGTGAGCGCAGATGCTCGTCGGAATCGATCCTGGCAATAAGTTCGGACGCCGCCCTACGGATGTCTTCAGTCGGCACATAGCGGAACGGATATGTGAACTTCGCGACGCTCATTTCATGAACTCGGCGAGTTCATGCCAGAGCCGGTTCACCGGAAGCCCCATTACATTATAGTATGAACCGCGTATGCCGACTATGCCTGTATAGCCTATCCATTCCTGGATGGCATAAGCCCCGGCCTTGTCATAAGGGCGGAAATTGTCCACGTAGTATTCAATGTTCTCTTCCGGAATATCGTCGAAATCCACTTCGGTGACAACCGAGAATGTCTTCTCCATCACACTGCTTCTCAGAGTAACGGCAGTGACCACCTCATGTGTGCGTCCGGAAAGCTTGCGCAGCATCCCGACTGCCTCCTCGCGGGAATGAGGCTTGCCAAGCACCTCGTCTCCCACAATCACGACCGTGTCGGCCGTCACAAGTATCTCGTCATCGGCCAGAGGACGGTGAAAGCCGTGAGACTTTCCCACGCTCATGTCTACGGGGACCTGACGGGGAGGGACGCCCGGCTCTCCGCTTTCGCGGAAACTGGTGTCGGTGTCAACCACATACTCGAGGCCAAGCCCTGAAATAAGTTCCCTGCGCCTCGGTGAATTGCTGCCGAGTATTATACGTTTCGGATTCCTGAACATCGCGTCAATAAATCTGGTCGAACTTGTCTTCGTCAAAATGCCATTTGCCCTGTGCCTTGAGAATCATCTCAATGCCCTCGCGGAGACATCCGCGGCCACCCTTGTGCACGGTGACACAGTCAGCCGCCTGCCTTGCCTCCTCGACTGCATCGGCAGGGGCAAAGCCGCATCCGCACGCCTTGAGCACCTGGATGTCAGGGATATCATCTCCGAAATATGCCACTTCGCTTTCGTCAAGTCCGTTCTGCTCGCAGAACTTGCGGAAAACTGAAAGTTTGCCGCGGACCCCCAGGAAAAGGTTCTCCCTGCTGACACCGATATGCCGGCAGCGGCTGTCGAGAGCCTCGGTGTTCCCGCCGGATATGACTCCCATTACGAATCCCTTGGTAGCCGCAGCTCTTGTTGCGAAGGCATCCTTCGCGTCCACGATTCTCACCAGGTCATTCTCTCCAGGCCCGACAGGTATTATGCGTCCATCGCTCAGGACGCCGTCAATGTCGAAAACTATGGCCTTGATCTTCTCTAGTCTGGTCTTGTCTTGCATAGTATCTGTTTTTCGTATGATAATCTACCTGTATCTGTACAGCTTCACATGAAGGATGCTGTAGCCGTCCACTCCGATTCTGGCATGGCGTCCCTGGTGGTCCTGGTCACCGCCGAGCCTTCGTACCGTTTCCATGCCTGATTCCGGAGACAACCTCACTTCCTCCACAAAGCCTATACCAAGACGCACGGAACCCTGCGTCCAACCATTTTTGCCGTCGCTCCCGTTGCCGGAACCGGCTGCCGCGAAGCCGTCTTCTCCGAGTGCCGCCGTCCGGGAAGCCCGTGCTGAGAGCTCATCCTGATGCATGAACTCGACGACAACCCCGCTTCCTGCTATCAGGAATTCGTCTTCAGCCAACCTGATGATGATTGCACCGGCTTCGGGCCAGGGACTTCCGTCGGTCGCGCGGGCATCCCACGGAAGAGTGAAGAAATGACTGCATACCAGTCTGGTATCAGCGAATTCCAGCGTGTCGGAAACATCCTTTGAATCGAACAGGACAGCCCGCATGTCGGAAGTTCCGCGCATTGAACATACCAGAGGCATTATCTGACGCAGCACTGCATAGCTTCCGGCGAGGGGACTGTCGGGAGTCACCGGCGCATCCTCGATTGAGAATGGGCTGAAGCCAAGCGCATCGTGCTCGCCGAAAGCATACAGGGCACGTACGCCGTCAGAAGGCTCAAGCCTTATTTCAGGTATGAAGAGGGTATTGTCGTCCAGGTCGTAGCGGCAAAGCCAGTCCTTGTAACCGCTGTCATAAAGGTCGGGAGCGAGCAGGTCTATGTCAGGCGCAGCACAATGCCAGATATCCTTCAGATGGGCAAGGGGCCCCGCAGAAGGGTATTCCCCGGGAACACGGCCGCGGCTGTCCATAGCCGCATTGACATACATCGGGAGGTCATATACCTTTCTGCCGGCACTGGCCATCTTCTCGACATATGACGCAAAGTACCAGGCCATGAAGATCTCGTCTGTGTATATTCCCTCTCCGAAGACTTCGCTCCAGGTTCCCGAAGTCCTTCCTCCGGCATTCTTCCAGCGCTCAGAGAGTCTTGGATGCAGACTTCCGCCGCGTGTCTGCAGGTATTTCCCGAGTCTGGCAGGGATTTTCCCCCGGAAGAGCCTTTCGGCCTGAGGAGAATGGTCTCTCGCGCTCTCGAGCATTCCTATCTCGTTCTCGACCTGGATCATTATCACTGTCCCGTAACCGGAGTCGACGGCCTTCAGATGCGACAGGAACGCACAGAATGCCTTGCTGTCGGCTTCAAGGACAGCTTCCGAAAACGGACTGGCTATTTCCAGAGGTTTTCCGGACTCGGTGCGGCAGCGCGGGAACCTGCGGTAGTCCTCCTTGAACCAGAGCGGAGCATAGCAACTCATGGAGTTTTTCCATGCACCGAACCACAGATACACAATATGCAGACCGTTCTTCCTTGCTGCATCAAGCGCCGCATCGACCAGGCTGAAGTCAAATACGCCTTCCTCTGGCTCCATCAGGTCCCAGTATGCAGGGACAAGCACGGTATTCAGTCCCAAAGACGCGAGTCCCGGGAAAATCCGGTCGAAGTCCCCGGGAGACGATGCCGAAGAGTTGCCAAGTTCCCCGCCGAGGACAAGGAAAGGCCTACCGTCAACCACGAGCGAGAGGCTTCCGCCCTCACCTTCAAGACGGGAGGTCTGGGCTTCTGCGCGCTGCCCGTGCAAGACGGCGAGCAAGATCACCAGGACTCCGAGAAATCTTTTCATAAGAATGCCTATATTTACTGAGCAAATATAATGTAAAAGCAGGGCAAAACAAAAGTATGGACCACGCAGGAACGATATGTGTCAAGATGTACAGCTCTCCGTGCGGGGAAATGGTCCTCGGATCCTGCTGCGGGCAGCTGTGCCTCTGCGACTGGGCCGGTCACTACAATGACAAAGTGTACCGGAGACTCGCAAGAGAGCTCCGTGCAGGATTCGTGGAAGGAGTCTCGGACACGATACTTGAAGCCAGCAAACAGCTCGACGCCTATTTCCATTCAGGTCTCAAGGAATTCGACATTCCTGTGCTTTTCGCCGGAACCGACTTCCAGAAAAAGGTATGGACGGCTCTTGTTGACATCCCGTACGGGAAAACCGTCACATACGGGGAAATTGCCAGAGCCATAGGGTCTCCTTCTGCCGTAAGGGCTGTCGCAGGGGCCATAGGGGCGAATGCGGTTTCAATCGTGGTCCCATGCCACAGAGTGGTTGCATCCGACGGCCGCACAGGAGGCTACAGAGGCGGGACGCAGACGAAGCAGAGGCTTCTGCTTCTGGAAAGGTCCATTTGCAGTCTTTCGGATAAGGACGGCCTCCGCCGTCTGCCTGATGCTACTCCGGATCCTTATCTTCTGCCATTATCCTGCGGATAACGCGGCAAGGGTTGCCTGCTGCCACAACGTTCTCAGGGATATCCCTGGTAACGACGCTTCCGGCGCCTATCACGCTCCCGGACCCTATGCTCACGCCAGGCAGCACACACACCTGAGCCCCGATCCAGACATTGTCGCCAACAGTGATGGGACGCGCGTATTCCAGTCCGGCATTGCGCTGTGCAATGTCCAGCGGATGTCCGGCGGTATGGAAACCGCAGCACGGGCCGATGAAGACATTGTCTCCGAAACTTACCCTTGCACCGTCAAGAATCACCCCGCCGGCATTCATGAAAAAGTTTTCTCCTGCGAAGATATTGTAGCCGTAGTCGCAGCGGAAAGGGGAGAGAATCGTAACGGATTTGCCGGCACCACCCAGAATACGCCTGAGAAGCTTCTCGCGCTCAGCCTCCATTGAGGGCCTGAGCATATTGTAGTCATACAGCAACTCCGAGCATGTCTCACGCTCCTTTATCAGTTCTGCATCATAGTTGGCATCATAGAGCAGCCCGGCGGCAGCTTTCATCTTTTCAGTTTCCATAATATTAAATGACATCGATGCTCAAAGTTACGGACATGGACGGACACATGCAAGTTCTCGCGCCGCCACTTCAAAGGCAAATGTTTTTTTCATCGCTAATTTTGCGTAAATTCGCAGGTTTTTAAGAAAAACCGAATACGAGATGCCGAATATGGAACTTGACTCGAAATACAACCCGTCCTCCGTTGAGGAAAAGTGGTACTCCTACTGGCTGGAACACAAGTGCTTCCACTCAGAACCTGATGAAAGGGAACCGTACACCATAGTCATACCGCCGCCAAATGTCACCGGCATACTCCACATGGGACACGTGCTCAACAACACCCTGAATGATGTCCTCACCCGCAAGGCAAGGATGGACGGCAAGAATGCGTGCTGGATTCCGGGAACCGACCATGCCAGCATCGCAACCGAATCCAAGGTTGTTGCAAGACTGAAGGAAAAAGGCCTTACCAAGGAACAGGTCGGCAGGGAAGAGTTCCTGCGCTATGCATGGGAATGGAAGGAGGAGCATGGAGGGATCATTCTCAAGCAGCTGCGCAAGCTGGGTGCCTCATGCGACTGGGACAGGACCAAATTCACGATGGACCCCGAACTTACCAAGGCGGTTATCGCGACCTTCTGCTATTTCTACAGGAAAGGCATGATATACAGGGGAGTCAGGATGGTGAACTGGGATCCTGTCGCACTGACAGCAATCAGTGATGACGAGGTGATCCACAGGGACACCAAAAGCCATTTCTACCATCTCCGCTACTTCATATCGGACGGCAACGGCAACCCGACCGACGATTTCGTGGTAATCGCGACCACCCGCCCTGAAACAATCATGGCGGATGCGGCCGTCTGCATCAATCCGGCAGACGAAAGGTACCATCACCTGCGCGGGAAGAAAGTCCTCATCCCTTTGATAAACAAAGAGATACCTATTATCGAGGACAGCTATGTCGAAATGGACTTCGGTACCGGCTGCCTCAAGGTCACACCGGCTCACGACGTGAATGACTACGCCATAGGACTCAGACACAACCTCGAGGTCCTCGAGATAATCGACGACCACGGCAGACTGAACGAAAACGCAAGGATTCTTGTCGGAGAAGACAGGTTCGAGGCTCGCAAGAAAATAGCGGTCATGCTTGAACAGGCCGGCAACCTTGTCAAGATAGAGGAATATACATCGCCTGTAGGCTATTCCGAGCGTACAAATGCCGTGATAGAGCCAAAACTCTCGGCACAGTGGTTCCTGAAAATGGACGAACTTGCGGCCATGGCTCTCGAAAGCGTAGATTCAGGCAAGATCAAGTTCGTTCCTGACAAATACGTCAACTCATACCGGCACTGGATGGAGAACGCGCATGACTGGTGCATCTCCAGACAGCTTTGGTGGGGGCAGAGGATTCCCGCCTATTACCTTCCGGACGGAAGGATCGTCGTTGACGAGACTCCTGAAAAGGCCCTGGAGCAGGCAAAGGCGCTCGACCCGTCAGTCAGGATGGAGGATCTCCGTCAGGACGAAGACGTCCTGGACACCTGGTTCTCCAGCTGGCTGTGGCCTATTTCAGTGTTCGATCCCCAGATGCCCGGACACCCCGGCCACAAGCCGAACGCAGACCTCGCTTACTACTATCCCACCAACGACCTTGTCACAGCGCCGGACATAATATTCTTCTGGGTGGCGAGAATGATAATGGCAGGAGGGGAGTTCATGCACGAGGTTCCCTTCAGGAATGTATACTTCACCGGAATTGTCCGCGACAAGCTCGGACGCAAGATGAGCAAGACCCTCGGGAACAGCCCCGACCCGCTCGAACTCATCTCGAAATACGGAGCCGATGCCGTAAGGCTCGGCATGCTGCTTTGCTCTTCAGCCGGAAACGACATACTCTATGACGAGTCGCAGATCGAGCAGGGACGCAACTTCTGCGGAAAGATATGGAACGCGTGGAGGCTCGTCTCGATGTGGAAGGTCGACAGGAGCGCCTCCCAGCCCGCAGATGCGGCAGTCGCCGTTAAGTGGTTCGACAACCTCCTTTCGAAAACAATAGAGACAGTCGAGGCCAACTACTCACGACTCAGGATATCTGACGCCCTGATGGCAATATACAAGCTTTTCTGGGACGACTACTGCAGCTGGTATCTCGAACTCGTGAAACCAGCATGGGGAAGTGCCATAGACGGAGCCACATATGACTCAACCAGGATCTTCTTCGAAAAACTCCTGAAGCTGATTCATCCCATAATGCCGTTCATTACGGAAGAGCTGTGGCATGCAATGCAGGAAAGGAAGGACGGAGAGACCATAATGTTCCAGAGGACACCCATCGCAGGGGAATATGACCAGAACTTCCTGAACGCATTCGAACAGGCAAAGGAAGCCGTCATGCAGATCAGGGCTGTCCGCGCACAGAAACAGATATCGCCCAGACAGCCTCTTGAGCTCTACATCAGCGGCACAATCATGCCCGAGATGACGCAAATAATACGTAAGGCGGCCAACATCAGTGAAATCCGCGAAGGTGAAGCTTCTGGAACGGCAGTATCCTTCATAGTGGGGACCGTCAAGATGAGCGTCATGCTGGATGGACTCGTAGATTCCGCCGAGGAAAAGGCCAGGCTTGAGGCGGAACTGGAACACCAGAGGAAATTCCTTGCCTCGGTAAGGGCGAAGCTTTCTAACGCCAAATTCGTCGAGCATGCTCCTGAAGCCGTGATTTCGAACGAAAGGAAGAAGGAAGCCGACGCCGTCTCAAGGATCGCGACGCTGGAAGCCTCGCTGGCGGCGATGGAAAACAAGTAGGACACATAAAAACAGTATTATATGCTAGCATATCCTTTGATGATCGGTGGATGGGAACTGGTAATCGTCGCTCTGATAATACTGCTCGTCTTCGGAGGGAAGAAGATACCCGAACTGATGAAAGGTATCGGAAAGGGTGTCAGGAGTTTCAGGGAAGGCCTGAACGAAATTGACGACAAGACCGAAGGAGACGACACGAAAAAGGAGTAGGGGTGGCGCCGGTACGGAGTGCAGACCCTGACAGGATGACCTTCTGGGACCATCTTGACGTACTGAGAGGGACCCTGTTCCGCTCGGTAGTGTATCTGTTTGCGTTCTCGTGCCTGGGCTTCATCTTCAAGGGAATCCTGTCCGAGATAATACTCGCCCCGTCGCGCAGTTCCTTCTGCGTTTACAGGATTCTGGGCTGGGACTTCGGGATGGATCTTATCAATACCGAGGTCAGCGGACAGTTTTTCGTCCATCTCAAGGCCGCCCTGTGCGCAGGCCTGGTCCTGTCGTTCCCGTTCATCCTGTACGAAATCTGGAAGTTCATAGTTCCGGCCCTGTACGAAAACGAGAAAAAGGCGCTGAGGCTGGCTTTCACGGTCGGCGGAGCACTTTTCTATGCCGGAGTCGCTTGCGGCTATTTCGTGCTGCTTCCCGTGTGCCTGAGATTCTTCGTGGACTATACAATATCGCCGGAGATTGCCAATACCATCACGATATCATCGTACATGTCCATGTTCAATTCGATGGTGATGCTGGTCGGGCTGGCGTTCGAATTCCCGACAGTGGTCATGGTGCTCTCCAGGCTCGGGACCGTCTCGGCTGAAACCTTGAAAGGAGCCAGGAAATACGCTTTCGTCGCGATACTGATCTTTTCGGCCATCATCACCCCTTCCGACCCGTTTTCCATGCTCATTCTCACAGCTCCGCTGTACCTGCTATACGAATTATCGATACTGCTATGCTCATCAGGAAAGTGAAGACTACATACGGCCTTGACTGCCGCAACTGGAAAGGATTCTGCGAGGACTGCAAGGCAAGCGCCGACATCTGGCATGACTCAAAGACCATACACCTTGTCTTCCACGTCGACGAGCCCTCCGTCAGAGGTGTGTGCACTGCTGACGGCCAGAATGTATGGGAGGATTCGTGCGTGGAGTTCTTCTTTGCGCCGTACGATGACGGGATATACTATAACATCGAGTGCAGTTGCACCGGTAAACTGCTGATGGCATCAGGCACAGGCAGGAATGACAGGTGCGCTCTCCCTCCAGAATCATATGCGCTGGTGCGCAGGCACGCCTCTCTGGGGGAGGAAGCCTTCGGACTGAGACTGGAACGTACATCATGGGACCTCGCCCTCGACATTCCGGCCGCGGTCTTCGCAAGACATGAAGTCAGCGGCCTGGAGCTTCTTGACAAGGCAAGCGGCAACCTCTACTGCTGCGGGAACAAGCTTCCCGAAAGGCACTACCTGAGCTACGCCCCGGTGCACACCAATTCACCGGACTTCCACCGTCCGGAATTTTTTGAAAAGATGATATTCGAACGATAAAGAAAGAGGCAAAAGAAATGATTTCACTTGAAGGAGTTACCGTAGCTTACGGAGGATTCGTCCTGCTCGACAATATCAGTTTCCACATCAGTGACAATGACAAGATAGGACTCGTAGGAAAGAACGGGGCAGGCAAGTCTACGATACTCAAGATGATATGCGGGCTTCAGAGCCCTACCTCCGGGCACATTGACATGCCTTCGGACCTGAAGATCGGATATCTTCCACAGATAATGGAGCACCACAAGGGGCTGAGTGTACTTGAGGAGACGATGAGCGTGTTCGGAGAAAACACCAAGACCGAACAGGAAATCGCGAGAATCACGCAGGAGCTCGGAAACCGCACCGACTATGAGTCCGAGGAATATTCAAGGCTGATCGAGCGGCTGACCGCCCTGAACGACTCACTCTCGGTTGCAGACAGTGAACCTCCCGAGGTCCAGGCCAGAAGGACATTGCTCGGACTGGGCTTCCGCGATTCCGAACTTTCAAGAAAGACCGAGACTTTCTCCCAGGGGTGGAACATGCGCATCGAGCTTGCCAAGATACTGCTGAGCAAGCCGGGGGTGCTGCTCCTCGACGAGCCGACGAATCACCTCGACATTGAATCCATAGAATGGCTTGAAGACTATCTCAAGTCAGTCCGCTGCTCTCTGCTTCTGGTCAGCCATGACAGGCGTTTCCTTGACAACGTGACGAACCGCACAGTCGAAATCATGCTCGGACATATCCACGACTACAAGGTGCCGTACTCCAAGTATCTCGAACTCAGGGCCGAGAGGATACAGCAGCAGAAGGCCGCGTATGAAAACCAGCAGAGGATGATCCAGAAGACCGAGGAATTCATCCAGACGTTCAGGTACAAGCCCACCAAGTCCAACCAGGTCCAGTCCAGGATCAAGGCCCTTGAAAAGCTGGACCGCATAGAAATAGATGAAACCGACAACGTCAGGCTCACTGTAAAGTTCCCGCCGGCACCGCGCTCCGGGGACGTGGTTTTCAAGTGCGACGACCTGAGTGCCGGCTATCCGGGCAAGGTTGTCTTCGAGCACGCCAACATGGAAATAAAAAGGGGAGAGAAGGTCGCATTCGTCGGACGCAACGGAGAAGGCAAGACCACTATGATGAGAATCATCACATCGGAACTCGCCCCGCTCTCTGGCACCGCAAAGACCGGCTACAACGTCAACATCGGATACTACGCACAGAATCAGGAGGACGTACTGGACAAGAACGAGACGGTATTCTCCACACTGGACAGAATCGCGGTAGGTGATATCCGCACCAAACTCCGCGACCTGCTGGCCCAGTTCCTTTTCAGAGGAGAAGACATAGACAAAAAGGTTTCCGTGCTCTCCGGAGGTGAAAGGGCGAGACTGGGGATGTCGAAGCTGATGCTCCAGAGCTACAACCTGCTGCTGCTTGACGAGCCTACGAACCATATGGACGTAAAGTCGAAGGATATCCTCAAGCAGGCGCTCAACTCATACGACGGAACGCTGATCGTCGTTTCACATGACCGAGACTTCCTGGACGGGCTGGTCGACAAGCTCTACGAGTTCAGGGACGGACGCGTTACGGAACATCTCGGCAGCATATCCGAGTTCCTCGCCAAACGCAAGATCGAAAACCTGCAGGAACTGGAACGCAAGCTTCCGGCGGCAAAAGCCGCTCCGGACGCCGGCAAGGAAGCCAGGCGGATCGAAGACGAAAGGCGCCGTCAGGAAACAAAGACCGACCGCAAGCGGAAAAACCGCATCTCGTTCCTTGAGAGCGAAATCGGGAAACTCGAAACCCGGATGCAGCAGATTGAACAAATCCTGTCGGCACCCTCCGACAAGGACGATGTGATGGAACTTACCAGAGAATACCTGGAATGCAAGAGGGATCTGGACGCAAAGACGGAAGAATGGGGCAGTCTGATAGAGTAACAAAAATGTTATATGATTTAACATTTTTGTTACTTGTCTTGATAATCAGATAATTGCGCTAAGCTGAAATATATTCCTCCAAAAACTTCAATGCTTCTGAGGCAAAGCGCCTGATATTGCCCTTGCGGCCGAGATTGCAGTTGAAAATCCTTGTGAGAGTGCCACGCGGACCGCTAACCGCCATCCACACGGTCCCTTCCGGATAGTGTCCGTCGCCTCCTTCAGCCAGCCCCGTTGTGGCAACTGAATACGTACTCCCCATGAGATTCCTGACACCTTCCGCCATGGCGGCAGCGACCTCCGAACTCACGACTCCATGCCGGGTGACAGTCTCGTCCGGTACCGAAAGGACCTTTTCCTTCACACTTACGGCATAAGAGGTGACGGATCCGAGATAATATGCAGACGATCCGGAAACCATGGTTACAAGATGTGAAATCTGCCCGCCAGTGCAGGACTCGGCGACACTCAGGGTCGCCTTGCGCTCGAGCAGCAGCCTGCCGACCCGAGTCTGGACATTGTCTCTTTTATTGTTCATTTTCTGAAAGGAAATCCAGCATCTGTGACACTACCTGAGGCCCTTCCCGGACAAATCCAGTCCTTATCTCGACTAGAGAAGCTCCTGATTCAAGAGACCGGGCGGCCTCGAGAGGACTGTCGATATGGCAGTTTGCGATTATCGGAAGCTTGCCTTCCGAATGTTTCCATACTCTGGACACCTGGTCAATATCCCTGAGTTCGATGCCGTCCACACCGTTAAGCAGGCAGTAGTCCGTCAGGCTGTCCAGTGCTCCGCCGGTCATCCGCTCCGGATACTTCATCACAACAGGCTTGTACTCCTTTTCCGCTATCCTGGATTCGAGTATCGCATCAGGAATATCATAATTGAAGGGATCCTTACTCATGTCAATGACAAAGAAGTCAAAGAAATCATATGCAAGGGTAAAGGCGGTATGGTGGTCCGAGTCAATGCACACGGCAAGTATGTCTTTGGGAGGGTCTGACTGAATGTGCGCGATTGCCCTGCGCACTCCGGCAGACCCCATGGGGCCGACCTCCATGAAGCTGAAACCCATGTTGTTCAGATCATTGTAAAGCTCGCCGTGAATGTCAAGCCCGGCGCCCAGTCCGACAGGATTGTAAAAATGCAGGCCGAAGACCTCCCTTGAAAGGACCTTCGGACGGTTGCCGTGCAGGAGCCTGGTCAGAGGCCGTCCGAAAGGAATCTTCCCGAGGGCCTTGAAATATCCAAGACCTATCCTGGAAGCCCTGTCCAGGTCCATATGCCTGATAAAAGGCTTGACAATGATATTATACAGACTCACCATCTTCTTCCGAGGAGACCTCGCTAAACCGGGACAAAAATAAGCAAAATCTCACTTATTTTATTTCCCTGTAGCTGCCGTCATCAAAGAAAACGATCACTTTTACTATGGAAGGACTATGCATGGACTGAGAAACCTGACTCTGAACGGCCGCAGGAAACCCGGCTTCGACGGAAAGGCTGTCCACAGTACCTTCTGCTGCGGAACGAGCGGCAACTGCCTGAGAAGAAGAAGCATTGTCATCAGAACCGCCTCCACGGGAATCGTTCCTCAGATACATCTTTCCTTTTCCCGTAATAAGCCAGTCGATATTCAGGGCAGGATAGTGACGGCTGACACTGTAGAGGAAATCGTACCCCGGCTTGTTGCGTCCCGACAGAATATGCGAGATGCTTGCCCTGGTCACGCCGATGGTGTCGGCGAACTGGGCCTGGCTGATATTTTCAGCACGCATAAACTGAAGAAGGCGATTGTTCATGTGCGGAACTTTGTGGTTACAAAAGTAATCAATAGTTTCAACTAAAACAAACTTTACACATGTTAACAACACCCCGATGTTGATAAATTGTGAATGAATTTCGCTAAATCCAACTTTAGCTATCAGGGGCGATATACCTGATAATTAATAGAATAATACTGAAATTGACAGCCAAAAGCCCGACTCAAGGGACAAATACGCGGCAAATGCCACTCCAGACGAGAAACAATCAATTTAGTCAAATATAATATATGCCTGATTATCATCATATTAAACACTCAACAAAGGCGACATAAGAAAAATTTATCGCAAACACATGTAAACAGTTTACAAAACATATGTTAATTGGGAATTATTTACACAAATTAACAAATGCTAAACATTTGTAAACAAAAGTACGGTATGGAATAAGAGTAAAAATGTTAATTTTGCAGCATGATTCCTGAAATAAGAATTGAAGACTACAACTACTGCCTGCCGGAGGAAAGAATTGCGAAATATCCCCTCGAGCGCAGGGATATGTCAAAACTGCTGATATACGACAGCAACGGCAAGATATCGGAGACCATCTTCAGGGAAATCCCGGGACTGCTCCCGCCCGATAGCATCATGGTGTTCAACGACACCAAGGTCGTTCCGGCAAGGCTGTTCTTCAGAAGGGATACCGGAGCCAGGATTCAGATATTCTGCCTGGAACCCGTCAACCCTTCTGAATACGTCTCCAGCTTCGCGTCCATAGGATCATGCACATGGAAATGCGTGATCGGAAATGCCAAACGGTGGAAAGACGACATCCTCTCGTTCGACTCTCCCGAAGGAAGCAGCGCGTCCGGGATGAACCTCAAGGCAAGCCTCGTGTCCCGCAGTGGCGAGACGGGCGTGGTCAGGTTCTCCTGGGAGACGGACATACCTTTCTCGAAGGTACTTGAACTATGCGGGCAGGTTCCTATCCCGCCGTATCTGAACAGGGAGACCGAACAGATAGACATCGAGCGCTACCAGACACTGTACGCTCATATCCGCGGATCCGTCGCCGCCCCGACAGCGGGGCTGCACTTTACTCAGGAAGTCCTCAAGGAGATATCCGACAAGGGAGTAGACATGGAGACAATATGCCTGCATGTCGGGGCCGGAACTTTCCTTCCGGTAAAGAGCTCCCTGATAGAAGGCCACCCCATGCACCGGGAACCGTTTGTGGTCAGCGCAGCCTTCATCAAAGACTTGCTGAATTCTCACAAAAAGGTGATTGCCGTCGGCACGACCTCCGTAAGGACACTGGAAAGTCTCTACTATGCCGGCGTCAGCTGCATAGAGAATGGCGAACCCTCAGACATCGGGCAGTGGGATCCGTATACGCGGGAATATCCATATGAAACGGCCCAGGCCCTGGAAGCCATCGTGACATACCTGGAGAGGAATTCCCTGGAATCCCTCAGCCTCGGCACCAGAATCATCATTGTCCCCGGATTCAGGTTCAGGGCAGTCGACATGCTCGTAACGAACTTCCATCAGCCGCAGAGCACTCTTCTGCTGCTTATCTCCGCCTTTGTCGGAGGGGACTGGCGCAGCATATACGACTATGCGCTTGGCCACGATTTCCGCTTCCTGAGCTATGGCGACAGTTCGCTCCTTTACAGAAGAGAATCCACAGACAAAACACGCAAGTAATGAGTGACTACGATTTTACCGACATAAGTCCGAACTCCGACGAAGAGGCCGTCAAGGCACTGCAGAGAGTCGCAAAGAACCCTTTCCTCCCGATAGTGTCGAAATTCCTGTTCCCCGACCAGCCATTCAACACACTCAGACATCTGCTGCTCGGGATCAGCTCTGTCGAGGAGTTCCAGGAAGTCGTGATGTCCAGGGTCATCATAGCCGCGATTACAAGAAGTTCGTCAGGATTCAGTTATGACGGATTCGAAAACATAAAAAGCGGCAAGACCTTCCTTGCAGTCTCGAACCACAGGGACATCATCCTCGACCCGGCACTGGTCCAGTGGACACTGTTCAACAACGGCATGCCTCTGACCGAAATATGCGTAGGCTCCAACCTTCTCACAGGCAACAGGATGGTCTCCGATCTGCTGCGGTCGAACCGCATGATCAAGGTCATCAGGGGAATATCGGCAAGGGAGATGTACCTTAACTCCAAGACCTTGTCCGCATATATCAGAGAACGCGTCACGAGCGGTGCAAGTTCGGTGTGGATTGCACAGAGGGAGGGCCGTACAAAGGACGGGAACGACAAGACCGAGCAGGGCCTTCTGAAGATGTTCGACATGAGCGGACAGAAAGACTTCAAGCAGAACTTCATGGACTTGAACATCACACCGATGAGCATTTCATACGAATACGAGCCATGTGACATCCGCAAGGCACGTGAGATGCTCATTTCCCGCAGCCACAAGTATGTCAAGAAGAGACACGAGGACATACACAGCATTATCAGCGGAATCAGCCAGTGGAAGGGCCGGATACACCTGCACATCGACCGTCCGCTCACCGAGGACGAGATCTCGGCAGCTTCGGCCTGCGACAAGAACGACAGGTATCAGTCAATAAGGAAAACGTTGGACGACAGGATAATACATGGCTACAGGCTATGGAAGACCAACTACATGGGATATGACCTGATGAACGGCACCACTAAGTACTCGGACTATTACGGAAAGGAAGACCTCGAGGCGTTCAAGGCCTATACCGAACGAAAGATGTCCAAAGTGGAGAGGTCCCTTGACCGTGACGCCCTCAGGAAGATATTTTTGGGCATTTACGGCAATCCGGTGACTTCCAGAGAAAAAGAGCAGAACTGATTCCTGCGGTGCAGGGGAGTGGGGCAAACTTTTTCAAGAAATAGGTACAATCGTCAATTATATTTTATACTTTTACGCCACCAAAATTTTATCATTAATATTTTATTTATGCTTATGAGAACAAATGTACTTCTTTCCGCTGTGGGAGTCGCAGCCATGATGCTGTCGCTCAGTTCATGTCAGAAAGATCCTGTTCAGCCTGAAACGCCGAGCCCTGTCCTCACACTCGAGAAGGCCAGCGTTCCTGTGACCGCGGAAGGCGGCCAGTATTCAGTCAACTATGAAGTGTCCGACCCTGTCGAAGGCAGCGAGGTCAGCGTTGCCTACCCGGAAAATGACTGGGTGAGCGGCTTCGCCGTCAGCAAGACGAGCATCACCTTCAATGTTGCCGCCAATGAGGAGCAGACGACAAGATCACTCGAAGTCACCGTATCATACCCCGGAGCAGATGACGCAAAATTTACGATCAGTCAGGATGCTGCCGAAGTAGTGGAGCCGGTTGAATACAAGGTCAACCCCAACTGGAACGTATCATATTACGGAAAGTTCACCTCACCCTCATACGGACTTGTAGACGTCATTGAAGTTACTGGAGTAACTGATGCCGAGACATATTACCTCGGAGTCGTTTCAGTAGATGACTTCAACGAGATCGATGGAGGAAGCTTCGCCAACTGCATTGAAAGGACCATCAACAACGAGAACTCTATGATGGCCATGGCAGAACTGTTCGGAACTCCCTACACATGGGAGGACATTCTCCTGAACGGTTCAGCACAGTGGGTATGCCCCGAGGATCTCGAAGTCGGCACCGATTACTACACTTTCATCTTCGGCATTGACGCCAACGGAACCCCTTCAGGAGACTATGCAGCTTCAGAAGTATTCACTCCGGAAGAAGTCGAGGCCTCTGACGAGTACAACAGGTGGATCGGCTCATGGAGAATCGAGGACGCCAATGGCGTAGGATACGACATCGAGATCAAGAGCTACAGCGCCAACGAGAGCTATCTCATGTCAGGCTGGGAAGCTGACGTATTCAACAACGGCGGCCCTGAGATAATTGTCAACTTCGACTCTTCAACCAACGGACTCGCCTTCATATCTAACGAGAATATCGGCAAGGTGACAATCAGCACCGGAGAGCAGGTTGATCTCGGATTCTACGGCACCGGCGATGACGGCTACTTCTATACAAGCGAGTATATAATCGCATCTGCTGTTCCTTCTGCAGACGGAAACAGCGCGGAAGTTACCGGCAATACTCTTAGCCTTTCTGACGGAAGCACCGTAACAATGATTTCCATGCAGTACTTCGGACTCGGAGCCACGTCAAACTACTCGTTCTCCGATGCTCCCGTATTCCCTCTGACCATGACAAGGGTTTCTTCAGAAGAAACGACTTCAGTCAAGAGCAATGCATACGGACGCGCAATCAAGGCCGTTGACCTTGGATCTGCCGACAAGGCTTTCTCAGCCACCAAGACCGCAGTATCCGCATCCGCAAAGACTCTGAGGTAGACATTATTACCAAGTCAAATCAGGCTGGCCCGAGTTTCGGCCAGCCTTTTTTGTGCAGTCTCCCCTTTTGTTACACAATTTATATTATGTTAAGTTATCCCAATTTTCGCTTCCCCCACCACTACCATGCAGACAGTATTTAAGTTCATGGAAGAAATAATCTTCCTCATGACGGAAACCGGCCGAAGCAGGACATCTGAAACGTATGCGACGACTCTGAGAAGTTTTGAGAGGTTCAGGAAAGGCAGAGACCTGACCTTCGAACGGATGGACACGCAGACAATGGCCGCATATGAGGCTTTCCTCAGAAGCACCGGCGTCTGTCCCAACAGCTCGTCGTTCTACATGAGGGTTCTCAGGGCCACCTACAACCGGGCCGTCGACCTCGGGCTGACTGACCAGAAATTCCCGTTCAGGCATGTCTACACAGGAGTCAGCAAAACCTTCAAGCGCGCAGTTCCGCTCGAAGCGATACGCTCCATCAAGAACCTCTGTCTCCCTGCCGGATCTTCGATCGAAATGGCAAGGGACATGTTCATGTTTTCCTTCTACACAAGAGGAATGTCGCTCGTGGACATGGCCTACCTCAGGAAAAAGGACCTGCGCAACGGACAGCTCTGCTATTTCAGGCGCAAGACCGGACAGAAGCTGTTCGTCAAATGGGAAAAGTGCATGCAGGAAATTGTCAGCAGGCACGATACCGGAGACTCGCCCTATATACTCCCGCTAATAGACTGCGAGGACGCCATGCTGGCAAGGAAACAGTACCTTGACGCCGGACACAGGATCAACCGCAACCTCAAGGCCATCGGCAGACGGATCGGCCTTACCGCACCGCTGACCATGTACGTAGCACGGCATTCCTGGGCCAGCATTGCACGAAACAGGAATGTTCCCCTGTCAATCATCAGCGAAGGCATGGGCCATAACTCGGAAAGCACGACAAGAATATATCTTGCATCGCTCGACAATGTCGCCGTCGACAAAGCCAACAAAATGATTATCAGATTGTTATAGGAGCACTTTTATATCTGTCAGGCAGCAGGGTCTCACCTTGAAGCTGCCTGACTTTCCAAATCAGACGAAAGGAATCCGATGATCTCACCGGGCAATGCATCCTTCAGCAGCACCCTGCCGTCTTCGCCAAGCAGATACAGAACCGGAAGAGACCTCAGTTCATACAGGTTTCCATATAATATCGACTGGGCGGCATCGCAGGCATCAATCCACTTTGGCGGCACGGCAGCGCTGTCTCTCCATGATTGAGTGTCTCCAGCCACACATACCGACAACACAGCCGCCTCTCCCCTTTCCAACATGCCCGACAATACGGCGGAACTCCCCAGAGCCGATATCGCATCAAGGCAGTCCCCGCATGAAGGATCATAAAAGAAAACGACCACGTACTCTGCATTGACATCGCCCAGACGGCCACCGGTCCCGTCACGCAGCATGAACCCGAAATCGGATGCGATGGACCCGGGACGGTTTTTCAGCGCCATCTCAAGCCTGAATGAAGCCTTTCCCCTTTCACCGGCGGAAAGCTCCGGAAGGCCTGAAAGCACACGCAGCATCCCGATGTACAGTGACTCGTCCCGCATCGGGGAATACCTTTCGGAAAGATACTTTTCCCCCAGGGATACAAAGCGTCCGAGCATGTCCGGGTGCGTAGCCGCACGGCAAAAAAGAGTGTCCAGCGGACCATACGTGCCGGGAATCATCTGAACCACCGCAAGAAAATCGACGAATGCCTGTTCCAGAGCATCGGCCGGAGCATCGGGCAGAGCTGCATCACCGAAATCAAAGTTGTCCCAGTAATGAAAAGCCAGGTATTCGGCCCTCTCGGAGGGTACGACAAGAGAATCGGGTATCTCAGGCAGCACGATGCCTTGCCCGCGGAGCGGACATCCTGCCATAAGCATGATGCAGGAAAACAGTATTGAAAAGCCGGGCAAGACTCTCATTTCATACGTTGGATCATGGTTTCAGCACAATGTCCGGACTAGCCGCCAGGGATGACAGGCTCTGGAATGAGGCCGTATAACTGACACCGTCTTTCTCATACATGAGCTGGACAGCGTCGGAGTACCAGTTGAACTGGTATTCCTTGCGAAGCCGCAGTTCGTAGCTCCCCCCTGCCCCGACCGACACGGATCCTATCCTGCTGTTGTTCCTGACAAGTTCAAAAGGAACGAATGAATCTTCCGGGACAGGAATCCCGCTCCCCGGAGAGACTTCATAAAGCAAAGTCCCGATAATGGACTCGTTGGTCACAGTAAAAGTCTTTGCATCGAAAACGACCTTCTCCTGATTTGACGATATGACAATGTCTCCTGCACTTACCGGAGTGGCGGTAACAAAAGGCAGGGTCTTTCTCTCCCCCGTCCTGTCAACTCCCGGATCATCCTGCAAGGCATCCGATGTGCCGAACTTCCGCTCGGCTGCCCGGTCAGGATCAACGGTGTAGACGAATCTGCCCGGAACGGAAGGGTCTGCCCGGAGCTTGTCTTCCGTCAGATTGCAGGCTTCGAGCCTGGATTCGTCCAGCGACAGCATCGGAGCGTCGATATAGATTTCAAATTCCTCGCCGAACGGGTCCACTGACTTGCCGTCAGTGCCTGCAAAACTCGTTATGTCTATCGAAATGTCAACCGCATGCCCGGGCCCGTATGTCCAGGAAAGGTGGTCCACCGTCTCCCCTCCGTCCTGTCCTTCCGGTTCGGTGGTTCCCGTGCCGTTCACCTGCGCGGCGAAACGGAACGGGCGGTAATTCGCGAGTTCGAAAACCACCGAACGGTACATGTTTCCACTGTACTGGCCGCTGCCGAACATCGAAAGATAATCGGTCTGATTCGAAGATATACGCACGACTTCCGCACTGTTCGGACAGTTTGTCAGCATATGGACGGAATATTCGGATCCGCCCGGAGAGTTCGGCTTGAAAGCAAGCACCCTGCCGTCAGAGGACGGGATGCCTGCATTCTCGGCAACAACAAACGTGCATTCCGAATCCGACACTCCGTCCAGATTACTTGAATAGAGAAGGAACTCATCGTCCCCACCGACACCGAAATTTCTGCCGGTAGACAGGTCGGTCATGACCATGTCAAACTTCACGTCTGCATAACGCTTCCGGGGCACAAGCCGGTAATAGATGACTTCATCCGCCGCGTATCCGGGCAGCGGAGCACCCGAGCCGGAATTATCATACACAGACAGCCCTGATACCGTAATCGCATACTGGTTCGCAGAATACGTGAAAGTCTTGGTCAAGGTCTCGAAGCACTGAGCCTCGAGCATTATCTCACCCTCGTGTCCCTCGTCCTGATACAGCTTGTTCCTGAAATAAACACGCTGGACTCCGGGAGCTTCTGCAACATATACATATTTGTAGCCAATGCCGTTGTCAACGCCATAATATCCTTCAGCACCGCTTGTAACTACGGGAAGCCTCATTCCGGATTCTCCGCGTACATCGAGCTCATCCACGGAGAGATACACGTTCAGCGGGAAGAGATCTGAGGGGCAGGTCTCCGGAATGGTGAACATCAGCGTCACGTTGGAGCTGCCGAGGTCGTCAGAAGACCCACCGTTGTATACCTGAGTGCTGACCCATGACGGGACAAACCGCTGATTGCGTATCAGAATTATCTTTACTGTCCGCTGGAGTTTTCCTTTCTTTACGAGAAGAGTGCCGTGCAGCATCTCGGAACTTCCGCTCAGATTGTCGAGGTCTATGTCTATGCTGCCATGTCCCGTGTCTCCCTGAATCAGGAAGCTGTCATTGAATGTATAAGCCGCAACATTGTTTTCAACCCAGCTCACCTCCGGCTTGTCGCTTTCGTAGACCGGGGAACCGTCGGTGCTGCTCAGGGAATATTCCACGGTGAAGGTCTTGCCGGAATAACTTTCGTCAAGGACATAAGATGTCCGGCTCACGGACAACACATATTCGGAGTTTCTCACCTCGTTCACGTCCTCGGATATCGATATCCATACATTATTTGTCGCAGGAGCCGACAGCGCCTCGGAAAAAGTCGGCTGGCCGTATGACAGAGCCCCCTCTATGTTCAAGATATAGTGATGGTTGCGCCTTATCAGGTACTGATTGCCGCTGTCATCAATCAGCAGCACCCTGTAGTACAGGTCGGATGAACCCGGGCCATGCCCCTTGACAATTACGCTGACAGGATCGTCGGCCCTGTTCTCGGACTCGAACACATACTGGCTCAGTTCGGTAGTGACATCATTTATGTCACTCATCTTCGCATCGTTCAGCGGCAGGGTCACGAAATCTCTGTCCCCGGGCCAGCTGAAATCAAAGCCCAGATCAGGATGGAAAGGAGCCACGGTGCCGAATGCGCTGGTGTTGCAGACCGCCATACCGCTGATTTCAAAATCGACCCCGTCAGACTTGCGTACAGACACCAGGGCATGGTTGCGTATCATGCTGATGCGTGAATCACTCTGACGGATCTGTTCGCTGAGTGACCCGCCGTTTTCATCGCATGCAAAACGCGCCCAGTATATCATCCTGCCGGAAGAACCTTCAAGCAAGGCCATTACCTCCGCCTCGGACTTGCTGCGGAAGTTGTCTTCGACGAATCCGGTCATGTTCTGGTTGGCGACGAAGTGAACCGTCCTGGTATTCTTTGGCACAAGAGCCGTGAAAGTGCCTGACATATCTCCCTGCGGGGACAGAGAGGCGGAGACCGTGGAGATGAACAGTCCGTAACTGTCGAAGCAGAACAGGGTCATGTTCTGCACTCCCCCGCCGTCATAATCCACGGCACGGGTAACGACCTCCTGCATTGCAGGAATGTCAGTGGTGAAACTGACAGACTCGTAGCCTTCCGGCACCAGAGGACTCCCCCTCCAGTTGTCCTCGCTCAGGCATGAAGCCGCAAAGAGCGGAAGAAGAGCCATGCAAAATAATATCTTCCTACTCATAAGCATCTCGTATACAGCGTATATACGCATTTCTCTCCGAACCATCCTCACCCCTGTCATTTCTTACCGCTCCACTTGCACTCCAGTACCATTCACCGGCAAGTACTTCGTCCATTGCATCAGATTCATACTGATAATCCATAATTATCAAAAGTTCAGCCGCTGTAGGAAGACGCCAGTCCGAGTATACAGTCCCGTCTTGCGAGACTTCCACATACTCCTTGCAGTGGCTTGCCGCAGCATCAAGATATTCTGTAGGCAACACCGCACCGAGTTGAGAGGCTATCATGAATGACGGAGATACAAGTTTGGCATTGTCGGCTCCAGGATCAGTCTTGCCGTCAGTGATCCTCGGTCTTCCAATGACATACTTGTCAGAAGTCGATGTGATCCGGACATGGTACATACGCGCGTTTCCTCCATCTTCGGCTGTACGGTAAGATGTAAACGTCGTTTGGTTTCTATTCCAACTGTAGTATGAGATATCAGACTTGCCGGCATTTTGCCCTGAAGCAACTGTTGTTCTTGCCACTTTTGAGCCGAAAAATGAATTTTGGCTGTGACTTGTATAATAATTCCACGAGCCTGTCCATCCTCCGAACCAACCCTCGTCAATCGCTGCACTTACAATGCGATAGCTTCCCGGGGTCTCATATGTCGTTCCATAAAAATCATCACGATAGGAATACCAGCCAAGTATGTTCGTGATATATTCCAAAGGATATTGCTTGACAGTCACTGTCCTGGTGAGTCCCTGGAGGTTGGAGACCTCAAGGTCGATATAGCGCGTAGTATTGTTTGTCGGAAGGGGGCTGTAGACCGATATGTTCCCGTTCAGAGTTCCGCCGCGGGTACCTGCGACAACACCATGGTCACGGACCTCCTTCAACTGTCCGAACTTGTCGTAGTAGTACACCCTGGTGACTGCAACCTGCACTTCCGAAGACGAAGCGAAAGATATACTTGAGTAGTCTTCCTCGACATTGTCCATTTCAAGCTCCTGGCGATTCAGCGACAGATACGCAGGGACGTCGTCTTCGCCACCGATATTGACGGTCCTTTCGGTCCAGTCAAGGACTTCATAACTCACCGGATCAAGTTCCACAGGCTTTGAGGGGTCCAGAGCTCCGGGGGCATCCACGGTAACCCTGACTTCGTAGCAGGTGTTGCGCTTGAGGACCTTGGTCCTGCTGACAGGAATCTGGTAATAGCTGTTGGGGTATTCCACTCCGTCGAAAGTCATGGGGATGTTCACTACCAGGCGCACCTCGCTCTCGAACGAACTTGCATCTGTCCAGTCATGTGCATATGAATAGCTCGTCACGGTGATGTTGTCCTCAGTCCACTTGAAGAAGTCATCCCCGCCGAACCTGTCAGGCGTCCGCAGTGAGGCTGGCGCATCTATTCCGGACACAAGGGACGTGGTGTAGGGCATGTTGCTGATATAATATCCGGCCGCTGTCGAACTGTCGAACGTTACCTTGTCCCCCTTCCCCACCTTGACCACAATCTTGGCGGCTGCCCGACGCAGTTCCGCCTTGAGCAGCGTGTCGCCTGACGGATCACCGTCATTGAGGACAACGGCGGACGGAGACGACTGGATACTGGAAGCCGGACAGGCCACACCATCCATCAGGAAAGTCTTCGGAGCGCCCTGGACAGTGCTGCCCGTCACATGGACATCGCGAGTCTCTTCCGTCATGGAGCGCAGACCGTCAAGATCCAGTCCGTCAAATTCTGTGGAAGCATGACTGCTGTTGGCGACAAGATACACCCAGAACTGTCCCCCCGGGACGAAACCGTCGCGGCGGGCTCCCAAAGTTATCTTCCCCGAGCCATCGGTATCGGAAAGGCTCGCTCTCTCATGCCATTGAAAAGTCCCGTCCTGTGCGAAAATCAATATATCCAGATGATCGACGACCGTCTCCGCACCACTTGCTTCGGCACGCGTGGAAGGGCGGATGTCCTTGCCCAGATCAATGCAGATACTGCCATTCTCACCCGACCCCGCACCAGGCCTGGGCATTTCCAGTTCCCTCACGCATGAGGAAATTGAAATAGCCGTCAGGCAGCATACGGACAGGCCGTATAAAAAACGTATAATGCTCTTCATCCTCACACGTGGTCAATCTGTTCAACAACAATAATCTGCGGGTCGTCGCTGCCGGGCCATTTAGTATCATTCTGCTGGCCGTTGATAAGAAGCATCGAAGACTCCGAGGGATCCCATTTCGGAACATATGCAATCGCAAAGTCTATCTTCTTTCCGACATTGTCCGGCTTCAGGGCCCTGATCCTTATGGTGTAGTCGTCAGGCGAAGGATAATATGGCGGACTCATCTTCTGGCCGCCCTGCCATACCGTAACCTCATAGTCCCCTTGTGTCGCGTTGAGCAGAGTAGGCTGCCATTCCTGGCCGACTGGGGCGCTTATGTTGAAATTCACCTCAAACGCCCCTTCTGCCGAATCAGGGTCGCTGTTGTAGTATATGGTCGGAGGATATGTCGGGATGACGCCTCCGGGAGGCATCAGTGGATTGACATAGGTCGGATAAGCGAAATCCAGAGTATAGACGTCTTCGTCATCCCAGTCAGCCACAGTATACTCGACGGTGATTTTTCCGCTGTTGTTTATCAGGCAGCAAACCTTGTAGTAGCTGTTACGGACTACCGGAGGCATGTATACCGTTCCGGTACGCTCTTCTTCTCCGTCAAAGCGGTATCTCAAAGTGAGGATGTTTCCCCTTGCATCGCCGGGAGCATCCCATGTCCCGCTCCCCCACGGGTTCTCGAAAGGATAATATGCCTCGTCGAGAACTGGAGTATAATTGCCTGCATCAGTGCGGTCCGCCGTCTCTGGAAGGCCCGACTGAATCTCGTCCGCGATGAAGCTCAACTCTCTCGATGCCGGACTTCCGACAGTTCCGAACACATCCGGATCATTCTGTGGCATCAGATAGTTTACGAATCTGGCCCTGGTCATCGATATGCCGGTAATGTAGAGCCGTCCAGGCTCCCCTTGCGGCTTTGCAGCGAAGACCCCGAGCTTTCCCACCGGCCGGCTGAGAGTGAAGGAGAGTTTCCTGTCCAGAAGAGTATGTCCTTCATGACCCGGCACTGTCTGGGGGTTGTCCTGAGCATCAGAGTCAAAATCTATCGTTTCGGTCTGCCGGCAGCACATCGGAAGACCGCCCGATATATCCAACCCTGTAAAGGTAAAGCTGTCTAGTTCGGACTGCGTGGTACGGTCGGTCAATTCTCTGGATCCTCCGGCGGTCACCATGGCCTTTTCATTGGCCACTACATAGAAATCGACATTCCTGGACCCGAGCGAATACATCTTCAGATCCATCAGAAACCGCCTGCCGCCGCTGTCCCCAGGATCAAGAGACGAGGCATCGGCAGAATAGAAATGTCCTGCAAGTTCCCCGTCCACAAACGCATACACCCTCAAGGTATTGATAGCCGATTCTGCAGGATCCGGAGTGCCGTCGAGTTCGTCCACGGCCCTTGTACCGACATTCATCTGCAGCAGCACGCTGCGCTCCTCTCCGCGGTACGGGGAGTTTTCCTTGGCGCATCCCGACAGCAGCAATGAGGGGATGACGGCGGCGATGGCTAATGACTTGTATATCAGCTTCATGTTCCGGAACCGTTAAAACTCTGGATTCACTTCTTCTACATACCAGTCCGGAAGCCTCACCGTCACATCCCCGGACTTGAACTCAATATAGATGGGGATAACCACCTCCTGCCTGCTGCAGTCGACCTCGGGATTGTCAGCAAGGAACTCCTCAAGATTGATGCTTGCAATGGTGTCACCGCCTGCGCTCATCACACTGACATCCACTGCGGAATGGTCACTGTGCCTCATGATGTTCGCGCTTGCTGACAGATATTTCCTGTCGGCATCGTGGGTCGACTCAAGCAGGTATTCGGTCATCTCGCCACCCGCCTCGTTTTCGAAACTCGTGTGCGGGGACAGGCCGCTGACCATAATATAGGGATGGTCATATGACTTTGTCGCGGGAGCCGGGACTCCGGCCACTTCTACTGAAAGGTAGTAGTGAGAGCTCTCGAATTCAAGCAGGCGGCGCTGGTCCTCAGCCGTAACTCTGTAGTCTATAGCGGCAAAATACAGAGCGTCATTGCCGGAGACGGTACTGTTTTCATAATATGCCCTGTCCATGAACACTATCTGGCTGTAGTCTCCCGAAGAAAGCCGGTCGACTATTGTATTGTGGGGATTCCCGAGACATACCACATGGTAGTCGCCCGGCCCGAGCGGAGGCAGCTCGGCAATCCGGCTTGCCATCTGATCATCAGGCAGAGTCGAAGTGCTGACGCATGTTCCCCGGGAATCAAAGACATACATGTCCACACGGCTTATCTTGTCGTGAAATATCTCCGTGGTGCCGTCACCAAGATAACTCATCTCGAGAAGGTTCACGCTTCCGGGATTGCACTGGCTCAGGTCCTCCCTGATGCACGAAGAGAGCACAGGAAGGATCTGAAGCCCAAGGAGCAGGACCGGCACATTGAATTTCATGGCAGGGTGTTTATGTATCGGCTGGAAAACAAGACGGTTGTCAGAATTCAGGTGTGACTGTCACCACCTGCCACTCTACAGGATTGACCGTGATGTCCACGCACTTGTCAGGATGCGAGAGCTGCTCGTCAGTGAAGGAGAAGCTCATTTCATAGATATATCCGTTTTCCCAGGCTATAGGTTCTCCATCGGAATCCTTGAAATTCAGAGTGGCGAGATACTGGGGTTCGTCGTCGCTGACACACTGGAGCACGAGCTGAGGCACCTGGGGCTTGTCATCATCTACAAAGAAATGGTAGTACAGGCCACCGGCTTCTACAGAAACCGGAGTGTTAGCAGCAGTAACCGTCACCTTTATGCTGCTTAGATCATCCCAGTTCCATGCAGAATCGGTGAATCCAGAGAACCAGTTCCATACGGTCGACGTGTTGATTTCCTGTGATGTCAGCTCGCTTTCCGAACCGCCGAGAGTAGTCTTGCCATAGTAATTGTTGATTGCCATCTTGAGCATCTCAAGTGTCTTGTATACAGAGGCGTCTGATTTGACAGAATATGTAAAGTCCTTTACGAAAAGCCTTGCGATTCTCGGGGCAAGCGTAAGGTCAGCCGTGTATACCGGGGTATCATGCGCATCCATATGGGAAGCGTCAGAGGCCAGCTGCAGCTGCTGTACCCCACTGTAAAGAGTCAGGTTGTCAATATCCTGCTGGCCGGCAATCTCAAGCTCTCTGTTCTGGAGTTCAGAGAGAGCCGTGACTCCGTTCTCGACAGTGATCTTGCTACCGATGTTTCCTATCACTACAACGCTGGTGACCTGGGCCGGAAGAAAATGGAAACTGGCCTCAGTGGGCACTCCGCCAGTCCCGTCGAAGTAAGTCTCGGCATAATCGGTATTGTCGATGTTCTTCGGAAGATAGAGCGTTGTCCCGTCGGTGAAGAACACCTGGAAATCGTTCAGAGTCACTTTGGTTCCCGCCGCAATCTGTTCTCCGCCCATGGAACGTGTTCCTGGAACGACGTTAGAGAGCTTGATTGTCACGCTCTTCGGAGTTCCGGGGAGGCTGACTGTCTGTGTCTTGTTGCAGGAGACGAGGGTCACCGAGACGGCTACGGCCGCCAGGGCGAAAAATTTGAGATTCATTTTCATATCATTGGATTTAGTTTGTTATTGTTATTTACGATGTAGGTTCTCTGACATTCAGAGCTGGTCGATCACCCGCTTCAGTTCTTCAAGGTTGTGCACCGCCGTTTCGGTCCCTCCGAGCGAGACTGCCTCACGCAGACACTCCGATGCACGGTCAAGACGGCCGAGCCTTGCCAGGGCGACACCGAGAGTATTGAGCAGTTCGGCCTGACCTTCCAGACCGGCGAAAGAACCGAGAAGTTCCACCGCTGCGTCATACTGCCCGGAAGATATGAGATCCAGAGCCCTGTCGTTGACAACAGCCGGAGAGTCAGGATAATACTCAAAGGCCGTTTCCATGGCCATCCGGTATCCTTCGCTTCCCTTCCCGCAAGAGGCTGCAACCATATACATCTCCCCGAGGCTAAGCAGCCACGGCCGCTCTCTGATAATGTTGCTCGCCTCCTCCAGACTGAAATTCCTGACTTCATACCTGATTTCATATTCAAGCCTCCGCAGGGAAGGATATACCTCGTTTAACAGTCTGGCATAGATACCTGACGGTTCAAGGCGGCTGATCATGGACTCGCACAGGTCGTTACGTCCACTGTATTCAGCAAGCAGAGCCTTGATACGGTCGAGACCGGCCAGTCCGGGACATTCGTCGAGTCCGCTTACAAAGCCTTCCCAGTCCTCTCCAACTCCTTTGGACCTTATGAGTCCGGGGGCAATGTCCCAGTTTGACGTTATGTACTCCTTGAGAGCATCCGCACGTTTTCCCGACAGCCTCAGGTTGTATTCCTCCGTCGCCTCCGGAGACGCATATCCAGTTATTGATATACCGGTGATTTCCAGAGCCGGGTCTGCGATGACCTCAGTTATCGAATTCGCGACACTGTCCAGTTCCGCACGGTTGTTCCTGTACTCCGGACGGATGCGATGGCTGTCCTGACGGAATGCTATCATGGCCGTGCAGGACTCGGTCCTCGATTTTGCCGGCTCAGTTTCAGGAGCGACTACGCCGAGGCGGTATTCCGGCACATATTCAGGAAGCACCCCGGACACGTCCACACTGTCGCTTCCGACCTTGCAGTCCACACACCCGTGCACCTCTTCACGGATCTCCAGTCTGCCGTCGAGCATCCAGCGGGAATACGGGACACTTGCGCTGTAGTCATACTTCTGGGACTTTCCGTTCTCCCTGAAGATTACGGCAGCGGCATCTCCGTCATGATACGGCGGCAGGCCGACACTCTCGAGACGCCTGGCCCTGAGGTAGACTTTCCCGCGGGTCTTCCCGTCTATCACCACGGGAGGAAAGGCGGCTTCACGGGATCCGTCACCAGAGACAATAACGGGTATCAGTGCAAGTGTATGCTGAGTATGTATCTTCAGCGCAGAGATGTCGACACTCATACGTAGCTCGACCTCCCGTCCGACCTTGGTAACGGAGACGGCGTCAATACCGATGGAGGGAAGATAGTTGCCGGTCCCGGCCGAAGCGTCCACAAACGGGAACGATACGGCAGCGAGCAGCATCAATATGGCGGTCTTGTTCATTGTCAGGGTGTTATTTTATCATGTATATCAGGGATATCCCGGCCTTGGTCGGCCCCAGGTAATGATTCTCTTCCGGGCCGAGATGGTCTCCGCATGTACGGCACTCATACTTGTCATAACGGGAATAGACATATCCGACCCCGAAAGTGAATTCAATATTGAGCCTGCTGCCGACAATCCATGAGTACCCATAGTTCAGGCCGACACCGGTAGCCCAGCCCTGATAGCGGTAGTTGCGCGTATCGGAGCCATGGAACAGGATAGGCATTCCGCTGATGTTGAAGAAGGAGTAGCCGGTATTGATTCCGAAGAAATGACCGTTGAAAGTCTCGCAAAGCCACCACCTGAATTCAGGCGTGACCATCCAGTGCTTGATTTTCCTGTTTTCGGCCTTGTCAAGAGTCCAGGGATTGTACCCGCCTTCGACATTCAGGGTTGCTCGGTTTCCAATGGAAAGCTCCACTCCAAGATTCGGTGTGGTCGTAAGCCAGTAGAGAGCGTTGGTCTTTAACGCAAAGTCCTGTGCAAGGGCACTCCCTACACTCCAGCAGCATATCGCAATAAACACTGAGAAAAATTTTCTCATAGCATTATTGTTGGCGTGTTATCAATTAGTGTATAAAAAATGTTTTTCTCTTAATGAGAGAATGTGCATTGGCTGTCGAATGCCGCCTGGATGGCGTCAGGGGCGGTTTTTGCCGTCTCTGCACGATAAAATCATAATCGATTGAGCATATATTTTTACAGTTTCAAAATATGATTTTGAGAATTTTCACAAGAAAATTTTGCATATCTTAATGATATTCCTATATTTGTGAGACCAATAACCATCTCTCATTAAGAGAAGGACATCAGTAAACCGAAAAAAACGATTGCCTCATATAATGGAACAACGGATTTTTGTCAGACTCATATGTGTTTTGACACTTTCAATCCTCCCTGTCAATATGGTCCGAGCGCAGAATCTGGCTGTGAAGACCAATCTTCTTTCCGATGCAACGGCAACTCTCAACCTGGGAGTTGAAGCTGCCGTCGCCCCGCAATGGACCGTCGATGTTTCGGGGAGCTACAACCCATGGGATTTCCCGAATTACAGAAAACAGAAACTCTGGATGATCCAGCCGGAAGCACGGTTCTATCTGTGCGAGGCATTCAACGGCCACTTCTTCGCGGCACATTTGCTTGGAGGCGAGTTCAACATGGCCAATCCCTTCTTTCCCTTCAACTTCTACGAACAACTGAAGAACAACAGGTATGAAGGCTGGATGTACGGTGCCGGAGTGGGATACGGCTACCAGTGGATACTCTCGCCGCGATGGAGCATCGAGGCTGAAATCGGAGCCGGGTACGTCGGCACGAAGTACGAAGAATATGAATGTGTCAGATGCGGTGAACTGATCGAGGAGGGTATCTCTAACCGATTCACTCTCACGAAACTGCTGGTAAGCATCATTTTCATGATCCAATAAGACCGACGAATGAAACACATGGTATATTATGCAACTTCCGTTGCCGCCGTCTCGCTTTTTGCCGCTCTGAACGCCGGCGCGGCGACAAGGGATTCATGGCTGGAGATAATAGATACGTCATCATGCCGGATGGAGATAGTTTCCGGTGCCGAGAAATATGCTCAGCTGAGCATGGTCATTAACGCCAGGGAGACGGATCTCATCTCTCCGCAGCATTCGTCCTGCATAATCCCGGTGCTGGTGTCAGCTGACGGGACGCAGTCCTATGAATTCAGCCCGGTGTATATCGACGGACGGACACGGGCGAAGGCCATTGACCGCATCGAGGTCCTTTCCGGCGTCGAAAGGCCCCGGGGAAGCGTCGTGATCCGCCAGGGAGACACCGACAAGACAATACAGTACACTGCCAGACTCCCCTACTCCCCATCAATGCTTGACGGGAAGGTGGTATTCCGTGAAGTGGTGACCGGCTGCGCCGGATGCACCGAGCATGAGGATTCACTTGTCACGCAGACAGGTATCAGGAAGCATATCCCGCGCTGGGAGTTCACTTCCACCGAGGCAGGCGCCAGCAAGACACGCAGCTTCTCCGCCAGGGCAGACCTTAAATTCGTGATCAACAAATTCGACATACTGCCTGACTTCAGCGGAAACGCAGAGATCCTTGACGACGTGATCTCGACTCTGGAAACCGCCTCGGACTCATCGCTGTACAGCATAGTAGGAATCAGTTTCACGGGATATGCTTCGCCTGACGGCCCCGAAGGATTCAACCGTACTCTCGCGGAAAACCGTGCCAGGAGCCTTGCGGAATACGCTATTGCGCACGTACCTGGAATCCCTGCGGGCAAGGTAAGCGTGAAAAGCGTCGGAGAGGACTGGGAAGGGCTGTTCAAAGCCGCCGGCAATGACGACAGGATCGCCTCGAACAGGACCATCACGAGAATTCGGGAAATGCTCAGCGAAGACAACTGGAGCGAATGCGAGAGAATCCTCAAGCAGGACTCTGAACTCTACGACTACCTGCGCGAGTGCATACTGCCGTCGCTGCGCCGCACGGAATACACTATTGATTACGTCATCAGGGACTTCAGCCCGGAGCAGGCCGAGCGCCTGTGGCGCGACAGACCTGAGCTGCTCAGCGTTGACGAGTTCAAGGCGGTGGCCCGGCTCTACGGGGAGGACAGCCCGGAGTACCTTGATGTTCTGCTCGCGGCTGTCAGGACCTATCCCGACGACGAGGCAGCTCTCCAGACAGCGGCGCTCGCCCTGCGCTCTGCGGGCAAGGGCCAGGAGGCGATGAGGCTTCTCGAAGGCCACGACAGTCCCATGCTGCTGAACACCCTGGGAATCCTGCAGGCCGAAAGCGGAGACTACGACGAGGCCAGACAGTCGCTCAAGTCTGCCGCAGCGGCAGGAAACCCCGAGGCGGGGCACAATATTGAGGAGCTTTCAAGAGTTGTTGAACAGCTTGCTCCATAAGGCACTCATATCAATACCAATAAATTATTCAACAATCAAATAAACAAGTCATGAAAATTTATTCTTTAATCACGGCAGGAGCCATTGCTGCATTCGCGCTCGTCGGATGCAATAAGGAGACATCGTCTCCGGTAACAAATCCTGATGCCGGGACCAAGGCGATCACCGTCACCATCAACGGGGCCAATCTTACCAAAGGTTCTTCTCAAATAGTTGGAGATGATCCTTACAAGAACGAGCATGAATTCAAGACCATCGACATCTACTTCACGACTGCAAACGATAATGTCGTCAGCTACAGGAGCATCAACCCGACCGACGACCAGAATGAATGGTCGAGTCTCGTCGGCGGTACGGGTGTCCGCTACGTCGGGCTTGACGGAGTCAGCAAAGTATACGTGATTGCAAACAGAGGGAATGTCACCGCGCCGACCGAAGGACAGAACATGAACCAGATCTTTCTTCAATTGCAGGACTACCCGGCAAGCGCAGACCAGAACGTAATACCTTTCATGGGAGGTGATGCAGACATCACACCACTCAGGGATGAATTGGCAGACGGCTTCGACGGGCCTTCATATGATATGAATGGAGACGAAGCCAAGCCTGAAGAGGACCAGCAGTATTATACTGCCGATATTGACATCAGGCCTGTAATATCAAGACTGGAGATCGGAAAGATTTCTGTACAGACCTCCGGATATTCTGAAGAAATAGACGGAGCGACCATAGGTGAGAACTACAAAGGCAGGACCTTCAGGGTACACTGGGAGGGATTCAATCCTGTTCTTGGAGGCATCTATATGTCCAACTTCTATCGGAAATGGACTCCCCTGCCGGCAAAGAATCCTGCAAGCGACCTTTTCGTCACGCCTACCGGACAGAGCGGCATTGAAAATGGAAAATGGGCTAATCTTGAAGAGGATTTGAACAAGGACGGCGTCACATTCTACAGCAACTGGAACGGGGCAAGCTATGACCAGCTCTTTAGCTATACCCAGAAAGCAGAAGGAGAAAATACGGTTTATTACGATGGAGAAGGAACAACATGCGTCCCTTTCAACTTCCTTGTGAACTACGATGTCACGGCTGAAGGCGAAGACATAGAATCAGATCCTGAAATCAGCAAAACTAATGGAAACCACCCTACTTTCCATATCCAGTTCCAGTATGACGGAAGCGGCTATACATATACGGCAGAAGAAGAGACTTCCGAAGGCGTATGGGAAAAGATGGACGAGGCTAAAGATCCTCTCCTTTATCTGGCGATAGTCGGCAAATTCTCACTTGCAGTGACAAATGACAACATCTACTACGCCAACATCGTGCAGTTCAAGGAAAATGATGCGCCAGTAGCCATCAAACCCGCCAAGATATACAAGATGGACGCTGTTACAATCACTCCGGCCAACATCACTACCGGAACGGTAGCGCCGGCCGATGAATACAATGTGATTGTCAATGTAAATGTAATTGATTTCGATACAATAAACGTAACTCCGGAATTTGAATGACAGTCCAGGGGGCAGGACTGCTCCTGCCCCCTTTGTTTTCAAACTTCCAAGACAAAAGACGGGCGAAATGTCAATAGTCAGGCATATTATTCTATCTGTTCTCACTCTGATTGTCGCGTCAGGCTGCATAAGAGAGAACCGCGACGACTGCGGCGGAGACGTTTTTCTGCACTTCATCTATAATGGGGACGGAAACACCGATATATTCCCGGACAAGATTGAAAGTGTCGGATTGTATGTCTACTCCGTTGACAATTCAGCCTTTCATTCCGAATACATATTCGACAAACAGGACCTTGCTTCATGTCAAGGGGCACATATCATCTTGCCGCCAGGCGAGTGGAAGTTCGTCCTGTGGGGAAATGCGGCGGAACGCTCGATGATGGACAAGAACTGGGGAACAGGCAGGATAGCAGAACCGGGTCATTTTGACGAGAGCAACAGTTTCTCAGGCGTTGACTCCCTGTATTTCAGCACTGTTGACCTTACAGTTCCCAGAACGCTCGTTGACGTTGAAAAGACGTGTTATTTCGAGAGCTCGCATATTAAAATGTACGTCAAGCTGGACGGCTTCGCCCAGTTGACAGATGCAAGCACCGGCGAAACAGCTGAGATTGTTCTCTCACACCTCGGCAGTTCGGAATATACCGACTTTGCCAATACTCCGTCCGAGCAAACGTGCGAAATCATTCCGGAAATGAGCCCGGATCCGGAAGACCAGGATGCCTATGTTTTGTTCTATAACGTATTCCGCTTCGATGAAGACGACCCGGACTGCAAGATAGAAATCAGGCATTCGGATGGAAGGGACATATATGAACTGTCTCTGAGCAACTTCATAGACCGTTATGACATAGGTGTCAACGGGATAAACGAAGTGACGATTCCTATCCTGATAACATATTCAGAAACCGGAATCAGCGTCGTGGACTGGGATATCGTGGATGTCAATCCTGGTTTTGAATAATATACACCACATGTTAAGGCTGCGTCATATATATTTCATCGTTTCGTTTTTGGTCTGCGCTCTCGTTACAGGATGCGTTGAGCGCGGGCAGGCGGCGGGCAGCGCCGGCCCGGCTGAAGTCCTATTGAAAATAGATGCCAGGCAGACCAAATCTGCAGAAGACTACTATGGCATACACTCCATAAGAGTATATGCATACAAGAGCGGTTCCACAGACGAGAAGGCTGTCGGATACGCTTATTTCCCCAACATAGACAGGCCCGGGCCCTATCTCTGTCCGATACAGATCGGGGACGAGACCTCAGGCATGCAGTTCCCATGCGATCTGGATTTCGTTGTCATCATCAACGACGACTGCATATATCCCGAGGCCGCCCTTGATGAGTCCACAGTCCTCGGCGCCATCGACAGCAGGACATTCTCGACATTGGCTCCCTACTCCGGAACGGCATTCGTGCCTATGTGCAACGAGCGCGTCACCGGAGGAGCGGTAAACAGCAACAACTTTTCATTCACAGTCTACGGTGAGACTGGCAGAACGCAGATAATCCCCATTGATGTCAAGCGTTGTATTTCCCGCCTTACTCTCAGCCTGAAAAAAAATGGTGAATCTACAATAACGGTGACAGGGGTTACCTTGGAGAAAGGGCCCAAAGAAGCACCGCTGGCTCTCAAAACCGATCTTATAAACGGAACTTCAGAATATTTCGCCGAAAATGAGGACGGATCGTCGGTAATTCTTTCCGACACTGACGTTATTCTCTCTGATGGCGAACAGACCATCGCGGAGGCATCAATCCTTCCGAACCCATACGGTTCAGAAAATGCCGACACATACATCAGGGAAGACAATTCCTCCTACGATGACAGCGGCAAGACCTACCGCCTGAATATCGACTACACTATTGAACGCGGCGGAATAACTGTACAAAAAGCAAAGACCGTATACTTTCCGTCCGTGCCTGCCAACAGCCACATCAATGTCTCAGGTACTATAAGCGACATGATACAGGACGTTGCCTTCAACGTTACTGTTATGTCATGGGTGGAACACACAATAGATGTCCCTGCATTTGAATAGAACAGTGAAAATGATGACTGACAGATACATATCATTCAGGATTATTGCCGTGGCTGTCATGTTGACAGTTGCAGGATTTGTCTTCTCCGCATGCGTAAAGGAGGAGTTTGACGCAAAGATCGTCGAGGAAGGCAAGCCTGTGGAAGTGACCATGACGTTTTCCGCCAAAGACGTGGAAGAACTGGTCGTAACTAAGTCAAATTCATATTCTCGTCTTACCTCACTGATTCTGTTCATATTCAACTCTGACGGGTCAAAATGCGAGCAGATTGTAGAGACAGCGGACGGAAGTCTTGTGCTCGGCGGCGGCTCCACCGGCAACGGCGGGATAACGTATACGGCGACATTCACGACAACAACCGGCAATAAACTGATATGCGCTCTCGGAAACTATATCAGCGACAACAACTGGCAGCATTATGACATGACTGGAGTCGGCACTGACGAGTTTGACCCAGATGACCCTGGCCGCTGGAAATCGTTTTCCGAATATGTCAACGAACTGAAAAAAGGGGCGGAGGCAGGAAAATCAGCCGAAGAGCTCGGAAAGAGCCTGTTTTTCCTTCAAAGAGTATTCAGTCAGGACGGAAACACCCCGACTTTCGATGAACAGCAGATGATAATGACCGGAGCGGATCAGGTCACGATCGAAAAAGACAACCCGACCGGCAATCTCTATCTGCAAAGGTGCATCGCTGACATCCAGTTCAATATCGGGCAGGAATATACGAATACCGACGGACATACTATTTCATTCAATGCCTCCAACTACTATGTCTACAATATTCCTGCAGGAACCAGGCTTTCACCGAACAGAGGAATAGAGACTTCGCCGAACGAGTCCTACAGAGAATTCTATTATGACGGCACCCGCAAGCCAATCGGAAGTGCCGAAGGGGGTTCATTCTCGTTCAGGTTTTTCATCCCTGAAAACATCCAGGATTCCCGAAACGGTGTATGCAGCGACTATTCTTCAAGGGAGAAATGGGACAGTAACACAACCGATGAGGCAAAGCCGACACACAAGGCATGGACAAACGCGCCGGTAAACGCCACTTATGTCGTCATCGAAGGACAGTATTCAGAATTGGACGCCAACAGCAATCTGGTATATGCCGGGACTGTTTCATATACGATACACCTCGGCAATTTCGGTGCTGGGAACTGGGGAGACTTCACAGTCCTGCGCAATCACAGATACATCTACAACGTATCTGTCCACGGAATAGAAAACATTCAGGTCGAGGCAACCACTGATGTCGAGAACCAGCCCGGAGCCGAAGGCAGCATCGTCAGCACTTCGGGAACAACGAGGAATTATGCCCTTGATGCACATTTCGAACAGGTATTCCTTGAATATGACCTTTCAGCCATCGCCGAGGCGGCAAAAGCAACGCAGAACTCGAATTCCGGCATGAGTGACGCCGATGCGATCAGCGAGCACCTAATAGTCACAATCGAAACTCCTTTCCAGAACGGGCTCAGGGAATTGCATCCATACAGGACATTTGTCAAGAATTACTCCGGGGGCGACTATGCCCAGGCGCTTGAAGCCGCAAGATCCGCTGACCTTGCCGATGTTGACTACAAATGGGTCGAATTCCTGCCACAGAAAACAGACGTAAGTGACCTTCAGTCATATCCAGGACTCCCTTCATGGAAAAGCGCTGACGGTAAGACTGACTCAAAACTGCTTGACGTATATGACGCCTGCGTAAAGATGGGGCAGGTCGTAGAAAAAATAATGAACGGAGAGACCGTTTATACTGGAAATTCCGCAGAAAGTACTGAAGACGGCAGAGGGATTTCTGTTTTCAGCCGTACCGGTTCTGATGGCCAAGCCCATTATTATGCAACTTTTACGGGCTTCGTCGATGAATATTACTACACAGCTGACCCTTTGTCCGGAAACAATATCACTTGGGGGACGTTCGTAAATACGGAACAGCGCAGAATGCTCATCAGCATGGATGTACAGACGTCATCAGACGGCAACAGTTCGTTCAGCAATGTGCATACCAACATTTCCCAGCGTTCGATGCAGACTTTTTACAACACTGCTGCCTCAGAAATCAACGCTTTCGGGCTGGAGACTTTCAATGAGACTCCGCTGTGCCTATACGGAGATCCGAAATCATCTGATTATTACAGCGATACAGACGGCAGGTCCAACCAATGGGCAATGATAGGATCAGGATCTGCTTATTACGGATGGAATTACTATATCGATGCGGCAGAGAACGGATACAAGGACAATGTCACGGGAGCAAGAAAGCTTACTGACATGTATAGAGAAAATGTCGCCAGGGCGTATTATGCATGCATGTCACGTAACAGGGACCTTGACGGCGACGGCATTATCGACAAAAGCGAAGTGCACTGGTATCTTCCTGCCATCAACGAGTATCTGAGAATCGGAATGGGATCAATCGCCACATCCAACGAATCCAACCTGTATGTTGGTGACAAGAGTGAAATGAGAAGAGGTACTGACACAGATGGTGACGGATGGCCCGACAATAACGATTGGTATCCGAGCGAGTATTACGCTGATGGAGCATTGTATCATACCAGCACACATGGCAAACAAACCTTCTGGGCAGTTGAAAAGGGTGCGTATGGCGGTGTGACTGAAGCTGACTTGCCGATAAGATGCATACGTAGCCTTCCTGCTGATGTCAACACCGGTTATGCAGTGGCTGACCCAATGTTTGATCTGTACACCATACCAAACGGAAACTATCTGCTGGATTTCAGAGACAAGTTCGACAACAACATGTACCGTCCGACAAGAACTGATGCCCAGTTGAACGAGCACGATGAAGATGACCTCCAGAACAGGTTCTACAAAGGACTGGTTGTTTCAAAGAAAGCACAGACAGAACCTGCAAGACTCGATGAAGTCCTGAATATAGGCAATAACAAGCCGAACCCCTGCGCGGATTACTTCGAAGGGTCAATAAACGACCCCGTCAACGGACAAGGGCACTGGAGAATTCCCAATCTCGCCGAGCTTACCATTCTGGCGAGCAACGCTGAAGTGTTGCTCAATGGCTCCCTTAGCCAATATCCTATATATTGCAGCACCAGGTTCTCCAATGAAAAGGTCAGAATAGCTTTCAGATATGACTGGACTCAGGTAACCTGTCTTGGGGACGCCGGGGAAAAGGTCGATGATGACATATATGTCTATTACCGCTGCGTGCGTGACGCCACAGACCAGGACTTTGCCGAAGCCTCTCCGGCAAACTGAAAGCGGGAGACTGCATCTTCTCCATGCCGAATCATTGAAAACATTTTTTCATCAATTGGCAAACAAATTGTAACTTTGCGGCATTACATCCATCGAGCAATGCCAAAGGTCAAGAAAGACACTATCATTGAGAACCTGACTGTGCAGGCCGTCGCCGCGGAGGGAAAGTGCATAGCACATACGCCCGAAGGCCAGGTCATCTTCATTGAATACGCAGTTCCGGGAGATGTAGTCGACGTACGGGTCACCATAAGCAGGAAAAGTTACCTTGAAGGGCGCATAGTGCGCATGGTCCAGCCGTCCCCCGACAGGCTTGAGCCGTTCTGCGAGCATTTCGGAGTGTGCGGAGGCTGCCGCTGGCAGCAGCTGCCATACGGGATGCAGATCGAGGCAAAACGCCTTCAGGTAAGGGACCAGCTCCAGAGAATCGGGCACCTCGACATCCCTGAAGTCTCCCCCGTCATCGGCTCCGCAAAGACAAGATTCTACCGCAACAAGCTGGAGTTCTCGGCCTCCAACAGACGCTGGATACTCAGCGGCGAAGAACCTGACAGCATACCCGAGAACGAGAAGTGCGGGCTCGGCTTCCATGTCGGCAAGTTCTTCGACAAGGTCCTGGACATCAGGCA
The DNA here is from genome assembly GCA_944323775.1 of uncultured Bacteroidales bacterium. Classification (GTDB taxonomy): domain Bacteria; phylum Bacteroidota; class Bacteroidia; order Bacteroidales; family UBA932; genus Cryptobacteroides. The sequence goes on along the minus strand of CALUTT010000015.1, from coordinate 3,662 downwards.
CTGCTACCTGCAGCCCGAGCCGTCGAATGCAGTCAGGCTGTTCATAAGGCAGTACGCAATCGACCACGGAATCAGCTTCTACGACATACGGGAAAACCGCGGGCAGCTCAGGAACATGTTCGTCCGCACGACCGAAGACGGGCAGGTAATGGTAATAGTCTGCTTCGGCTGTGATTTTGACGGACGGCAGCGGATGCTCGAGAGCATCATGGAGGCGTTCCCGCAGATCACATCCCTCTACTACATCATCAACACCAAGGTCAATGACAGTATCGCCGATCTCGATCCGGTGCTCTTCAGCGGCAGCGAAGCCATCTACGAGACAATGGAAGGCCTGCGCTTCAAGATAAGCCCGAAGTCGTTCTACCAGACCAACAGCGCCCAGGCGTATGAACTATACAAGGTAGCAAGGGAATTCGCTCAGCTCTCCGGAGAAGAGACGGTATATGACCTGTACACCGGAACAGGCACCATCGCCCAGTTCGTCAGCCGCAAGGCAAAGCAGGTAATCGGCATAGAATACGTCGAACAGGCAATCGAGGACGCACGCGCCAACGCAGCTGCAAACGGAATAGACAACTGCAGCTTCTACGCGGGAGACATGAAGGACATACTGACTCCGGCATTCATTTCAGCACACGGGAGTCCGGACGTGGTAATTACCGACCCTCCACGTGCAGGAATGCATCCGGATGTGGTCAGCACCATAATGCAGGCCGCTCCGCGGAGAATAGTATATGTCAGCTGCAATCCGGCTTCACAGGCAAGGGACCTGCAGATACTGGGCGGGATGTACAGGATAACGGCCGTGCAGCCGGTGGACATGTTCCCGCACACCCAGCACGTCGAGAACGTATGCAGGCTGGAACTTAAAGACTGACACGAAACAAAACGACATACCATGAGATTTACCCCCACAAAGTACAAGCTGATGAACGTGGCTACGGGCAGGGTCTTCGAAGACGAAGGATGGACCCTTTCCGACCCGCATGGTGGCCCTGCGGCACTGCTCAGAGCTGTTTACGAGAACAAGAAGTTCACCCCCAGGGACCGTCTTCCGGGCATCTACCGCTATGCCGACTGGATGCCGATCAAGCGGATCCTGAGGCAGTCATGCGCTCCCGTGACATACAAGTCCGAGGGGCTCGCCGCCCATCTCGGCCTCGAGAACCTGTTCATCACCTTCTCGGGATACAATCCTGAAATCGGGGCGACCATGCAGACCTGCTCATTCAAGGAGACCGAGGCGTACACGGTCCTCGCCAAGATGGACCGCAGGGAAGACAAGGTGCTTATAGTCCAGTCGGCCGGCAACACCGCAAGGGCATTCGCCCAGGTATGTTCGAACAACAACATTCCGGTCGTAATATGCATACCGGAGGACAGCAAGCACGACCTGTGGTTCAAGAGACGTCTCAAGGACTGCGTCAAACTGGTCGCTGTTCCGCACGGCTGTGACTACTATGATGCCATCACGGTCGGAGAGAAACTCGCACAGGACCCCATGTTCTTCCTGGAAGGAGGGGCAAAGAACGTCGCAAGACGCGACGGCATGGGAACGACGGTCCTTAGCTTCGCCGAGTTCACACACCACATCCCTGACGCGTACTTCCAGGCCGTTGGCTCGGGCACAGGTGCCATCGCGGCATGGGAAAACGCCGAGAGACTCGCGCAGACAGGCGACTTCGGCAAGAACAACATGAGAGTCTACGTCGCCCAGAACGCACCGTTCACACTGATGCACGACTCGTGGAAGGCTGGATCAAGGGAGCTTGTCAACATCTCTCCCGAACAGGGACGACGCAATGCCGAGATGATACTTGCCAAGGTGCTCGCAAACCGCAAACCGCCCTACTCTCTTGCCGGCGGGCTGTTCGATGTGCTCACTGCAAGCAAGGGAGACACTTTCGTATGCTCCAACGACGACCTTCTGTACAGCATGCTGCTCTTCAGGAACCTCGAGGGATACGACCTTCTCCCCGCAGCCTGCGCTGCAGTGTCCGCTCTTATCCAGGCAGTCCGCGCCGGAAAGGTAAAGAAAGACGAGTACGTGATGCTGAACTGCACCGGCGGCGGCACGCTCGGGGCCATGAGCCGGGGCTACAAAGTCAAGGAACCCGACCTGATAGTGAGTCTGGACGTAGATCCCGACAAGCTCATCACGCTGGTCAAGGACCTTTTCTGAGCGCTTTTTGCGCGACGGCGTCCCGATGTCCGGAAGTTCCTAGAAATTCAGGGACAGGGAGAAGTTCAATGCATAATACCCGGCAAAGTTGCTGAGTATGTTCTGTTCCGGCACATAGCCCGGCCCTTCGGGGTTGACTATGGCCGGACTGTCGAATGCACAGCTCAGAGAAAGCATGAAGTCAAGGTTCACCCACGGAGAGAGTTTCAGACGGTAGCCTTCCCCGAATGAAGCGATGCATGCCGGATGGGGATCAATGTCGACCCTGGTGCTCACTCCGGCATTCACATCGGCCAGAGAGAAGAACCCGTCACTGCCGGTACCGGAATAGTGGAATGCATACCTCACGCCAAGCGTCATGAAACGGTCGTCTCCTGAGATTCCCCTGTAGCCGCCGAGTACCGATATCACGTTGCGTCTTGAAACTTCGTAGCTCACGCTGGCAAGAAGATAGCCGTTCGCAGAAGGCGTGAAGCCGGAATTGAAATCATATAGCCTGTAGCCGTCCTGGCTGAGCATGTTGAAGCCATGATGGCTGAACACTCCCTGAGAATAGCCCATCTCCACTCCGACTCCGATCCTGCTGCCGACCGGGCCGCTTCCCAGTCTCGCCTGCGCGTCATGGATGTCCAGCACTCCCAACAATACCGTCAGGACCGCCACTGCCGCAATATGACCGATGCCGCTCTTCATGTCAGAATCTGTAGTATATGCACAGCTGAGGGTAGAGGGCCGAAATGTAGCCGCGCTGAAAAACCGATATTATCGTAGACCCGCTGTCGGCATCGCGTCTGAGATGCAGCCCCGGGCACAGAGAGAAACTTACATCGACCGTGATATGGCGGTCGAAGTCAAACCCTAGACCGAAATTGCACGCGAGTGCCGCGACAATGCCCATCCCCTTCTGCAGCTGCCTGTCCGTCACGCTGAAGAGGCCGTTCTCGAAGTCGTGGACATAGCCGGCAAGGAACCCGGCCCCAGCATACATCGACAGACGGGAATACTCAAAGTCATATACCTTCAGAATATAGTTGTGCACATAGCTGAAGGCGACACCCGGCTTGTCCGTCCGGCCTGAATACACCCCGTACATGTCTGCATAGAGGTTGAAAGTGCGGATTTCATCCCCCCAGTCGTTGTCTACCTGAAGGGAAAGACCCAGTCCCTTCGGCGAGAAGAACGCGCCGGTCCTCTTCTCCCGTGCCGTTGCGGAAGTGCCCGCAGAGAGGAAAAGGACGGCAGCGAACAGTATGTATGCACGAGGCGACATAGTGACGAAGATAGCCAAAACTTTGATTTTTTCCTACAAAATCGTACCTTCGTGACCTGATACTAAAATTCAAGCCGAATGTCAGTAGTAATAAAAGAAGTCAAGACGCGCAGGGACCTGCGGAAGTTCGTGAACTTTCCCGAACTGCTCTACAAGGACAACCCATACTATGTCCCGCCCCTCGTTTTCGACCAGATGGACACCCTT
>CALUTT010000014.1 GCA_944323775.1 uncultured Bacteroidales bacterium | reverse complement strand
TCGATTCGATGTAATCCCTCTGCCTGAAGTGCTCGAGCACCTCGGAGTAGCCACGATTCTCACCCTTCGAAACCATCTCATCATCCCCGCAGCTCGCCCTCACCTCCAGCCTTGCAGTCATGAAGATCTTCAGCTCGGCATCAGGGAACACGGTCGTGCCTATGTCCCTTCCGTCCATCACCACTTTCCCTCCCGAAGCGAGAGCATGCAGCCTTGAATCCACGAACTTCCTCACATAGGGAACCGCAGCAATGGGGCTGACCTGGGAGGATACCTTCATGGAGCGTATTTCATCCTCCACGGTACGGTCTCCGATGCACATCTTCCCGTCTGGCCCGAAGTGGAGGTCAAGCCCTCCAAGAGCCTCCATCAGGGCAGAGTCCACATTATTGTCGCTGTCTATGTATCCATTCTGCTGGGCAAAGAAGGTCACACCTCTGTACAAGGCCCCCGAGTCCAGATACAGGAATCCGAAAGCCTTTGCAACCATACGGGCGAAAGTGCTCTTTCCGGTTGAAGAATATCCGTCAACCGCTATTGTTATCTCCGGTACTGTCATTGTTTTCCAGATTCATGTTCGGCCCTGGCCTTCTCCACGGATACAGAACGCTTCAGCACGAAGCCGGAGCCAAGGTATTTGGTGCGCACATCCTCGTCAGAGGCGAGCTGGGCAGGCGTACCTTCCTGCAGTATCGTACCCTCATAAAGCAGGTACGCCCTGTCAGTTATGGCAAGCGTCTCGCCCACATTGTGGTCAGTGATGATTACACCGATGTTGCGGTACTTGAGTTTCGCGATTATGTACTGGATATCCTCCACCGCTATCGGATCCACACCGGCGAACGGCTCGTCAAGCAGGATAAACTTCGGGTCGATCGCAAGGGCACGGGCGATCTCGCATCGGCGCCTTTCCCCTCCGGACAACTGTATTCCAAGCGACTTGCGCACCTTGGACAGGTTGAACTCATTGATCAGGGATTCCATCCTCTCGGTCCTCACCTGACGCGGAAGGCCACGCATCTCCATCACAGACATTATATTGTCTTCCACGGACATCTTCCTGAACACCGAAGCGTCCTGGGGGAGATATCCCAGTCCTTTCTGGGCACGCATGTACATGGGGAGGCCAGTAATCTCCTCGTCATCGAGGAACACCTTGCCCTCGTTAGGGACTATCTGCCCCGTTATCATGTAGAAACTGGTCGTCTTTCCCGCTCCGTTAGGACCGAGAAATCCGACGATTTCGCCCTGGTTCACCTCCATAGAGACGCCCTTGACAACGGTTCGCAACCCATATTTCTTTACTAGATTCTCGCAGCGGAGCTTCATGGCTTATCAGTTTACATCCAATGACAGGTCTATTACCAGATTCTTCACCTCATCGTTGCGGCTCATCAGATCCACCGCCTTCTCGGACGGCAGATACTTGATGTCTTCCTGCTCGGTCTCGGGACTTACCGACGGTTCAAGGATGATTCCATTGCAGTTCAGGATTGTCCGGAACTTGCCTTCAAGTTCGCGGAGCATCCGCTCCTCAATCCACTTCTTCTGCGCAACGTTGGTCACCGAAAACTCCACCTTCAGCCGCCCGGCATCCCGGCTCGTCGACAGAACAGCATTCTGGAGCGCGCTTGACAAACGGGGCTTGTCGGCGTAGGTTACGGCAAGTTTTTCCCATGCCGCGCGTACGCTCCCGTCGTCGGGAAGTTCCACGGCGGCTGAGGCAGCCTCGTCAACGGAAGGAGTGTCGGCTGCCTGCTCCGGCTCAGATGCCGATGACATAAGGGATCCGAGCGAGAGGGAAGCGCCTGTCCTTGCCGGACGCTTGCGCGGTGATCCGGACTCCGCTGAAGGCCTTTCGGCCGGAGCGGCCGGAGCCGCAGATGCAGATGGCGCCGTGGCAGGGAGTGTGGCAGCAGGTGTGGCGATGCCTGACGGATCAGGCTTGACGGCAGGCGCATTGCCTGTCTGAACTGCTTCAGAAACCGGCTGAGCCGCCTCGGAAACACACGGAGCCGTCTCCGCAGAACGGGACAGGGACGCCGTAGAGGGCCCTTTCACCAGAAACGCCATCTTCATGAGGCAGAACTCGACATGCAGTCTCTGGTTTATCGCAAGACGGTACCCGGCCTCACACTGCGAAGCCGCGGCCAGAGCATCGTAAAGGAACTTAGCCGAACACTTCGATGCCTGCTCCGCATAACGGCGCCTCAGGGAATCGGGGAAATCCACCAGGGACTCCATGCCTCCAGTACCGCATACAAGCAGATCCCGCAGGTGGGATCCGAGTGCCGATATGAAATACTGTGCGTTGAACCCTTTTGACAGCACCTCGTCAAAGACGAGCATGGCCGAGGCATAGTCTCCGGCCAGGAAACTGTCCACGAGACGGAAGCAATACTCGTAGTCGAGTACATTGAGATTCCGCATCACGTCGGCGCACTTCACGTCATTCCCGCAGAACGCCACCGTCTGGTCGAAAATGGTAAGCGCGTCGCGCATCGCGCCGTCAGCCTTGGAGGCTATAATGTGCAGGGATTCATCGTCCACCGTGACGTGCTCGGCAGAGGCTACGCGCCTGAGATTCGCAACTATGTCCGGAATCCCTATGCGGTTGAAATCATATGTCTGGCACCGGCTCAGGATAGTCGGCAGTATCTTGTGCTTTTCGGTCGTGGCCAGGATGAATATGGCATGTGCGGGAGGTTCCTCAAGAGTCTTGAGAAACGCATTGAACGCAGCTGCCGACAGCATGTGCACCTCGTCTATTATGAAAACCGAGTATTTGCCCACCTGAGGTGGAATCTGGACCTGGTCCATCAGGACCTTTATGTCTTCGACACCGTTGTTGGATGCGGCGTCGAGTTCATGGATACTGTATGACCTTCCCTCCTGGAACGATACGCATGACTCGCACTTCCCGCACGGCTCCATGTCCGGGCCGGGGTTGGAACAGTTTATCGTTTTCGCGAAGATGCGCGCGGCGCTCGTCTTTCCGACCCCTCTGGGACCGCAGAACAGATAAGCATGCGCCAACTGGCCCCTGGCAATCGAATTCTTCAGGGTCCTGGCGATATTGTCCTGCCCTATCAGCGCCCCGAAACTGTCGGGACGGTACTTTCGGGCCGATACGATATAGTCTGACATAGAAGGCAAATATAATATAAATTCTTAACTTTGGAGCCATGAATACCGTTCTGAAATTTCTTGCCGCGGCATGCCTGCTTGTCGCCGCATGCGCACCCGCTTCAGCACAAGGCAAACTGTATACGCGCAAGGCAAAGCTTGCCGACTTTCCGACCCGTACCACCAAAGTCGTGGCTTCATCGTCAAACCTTCTCGAGCTGGCCTTCAGGGAAGAGGTGTCGACAAGATGGAGAATCTCTCCCTATGAATTCTGCACGCCTGAGGAATTCAAAGCCGAGAGCGGAGACAACTCGCTGTATTTCCTGTATATCGGACAATATGACGGCATCAGCTACCTGGTGCTATACAAGGGAGGCTCGGAAGACGAGGAGGAAAACCTGAAGAAACCTTTCGAAGTGGCCAGGATTCCCATATCAAGTTCAGGGAGCCCGAGCGGGAGAGAACTCATGCTGATGGGAGCGTTCATCGACATAATGCAGGCATACGTCGAGGATGCCATGGTCTCCGAACAGGCGGCATATTCCGGCCTCGGATGGTATAACAGGCGGAGCATCAAGGGCATGGACATATACCTTGACCCTGATTCCGCAGACTCGGCATACATGCAGGGATGCGGCAATGCGCTTGTCGGCATCTGCATTGCGCCGCACTCTCCAGAAGACGGGAGCAAGTGTTTCCGGATGCTCGTCTCCGCAGACACTCACGAACTGTACTATTTCGAGTCGGCGAAGTTCGCCACACCGCAGGATGCGGCCTTCACCGAGAGGGAAAAGAAAAAATTCACGAGAAGAAATGGAATCATCGTTGAATAGGTATCTTCTCAGTCACTGCAGCCTCCGTTCAGAAGCCCTGGACTGGATAGAGAAGATGACAAACATACGGACCAACTACCCTCAGATGCTCTCCGGGAGAGTCCAGGGAAATCTTCTGAAAATGCTCGTCGAGATCAGCGGGGCCGAGAGGATAATCGAGATAGGATCGTTTACCGGATACTCGGCCGCCTGCATGGCCATGGGCCTGCCAGAGGGCGGAGTCATAGACGCCCTTGAGATAAACGACGAACTCGAAGACCTGATGAGGGAAGGCTGGAGAAGAGCCGGCGTCGACAAGTCCATACGACTTCATATCGGCGATGCCGTACAGACCCTGAAAAGCCTTTCCGGTCCGTACGACATGGTCTATGTTGACGCGAACAAGCGCCAGTACACTGAATACTACCAGCTCTGCCTCCCGCTGCTCCGGGAAGGAGGGTTCCTTCTTGCCGACGACACACTGTGGGACGGGAAGGTATATGCCGACACCGTGCCGTCAGACCCTCAGACAAAAGCCCTTGCGGAGTTCAACGACATGGTGGCAAGAGACCCTCGGGTAGAGACCGTGACCCTGCCCATACGCGACGGGCTCACTCTGATACGCAAGCGCAAGGGCCTCTAGAGGTTCACGAACTCACGCACGTTCTTCTCGCTGATCACCTCGTCGCCCAGTATCAGCAGACGGTCGACCACATTGTCAAGTTCACGGATATTGCCGGGCCAGCTCTTCTTTACCAGAAGATCCACAGCCTCGGGAGAGAAACTGCGGCTCCTGGCGCCGTCCGTATACTTCTTGAGGAAATAGTCTATCAGCAGAGGGATGTCGTCCTTTCTTTCGTCAAGCGACGGGACACGGATCGGAATCACGCTCAGACGATGGTACAGGTCCTCCCGGAAATTCCCGGCGGCAATCTCCTTCTCGAGATTCTTGTTCGTGGCCGCAATGATCCTGACATCAACCGTGATGTCCTTGTCGGACCCCACTCTCGAGAGTTTCTTCTCCTGCAGCACGCGGAGCACCTTGGCCTGGGCGGCGAGACTCATGTCACCCACCTCGTCCAGGAAAAGAGTCCCCCCGTCGGCCTGCTCGAACTTGCCCTTGTGCTGCTTGATTGCAGACGTAAAGGACCCTTTCTCGTGCCCGAACAGTTCACTTTCAATAAGTTCCGAAGGAATGGCGGCACAGTTGACCTCAACGAGAGGCATGGCACTGCGCCTGCTCAACTGATGGAGGTTGCGGGCGACAAGTTCCTTGCCGGAGCCGTTCGGACCGGTTATCAGCACCCTTGCGTCGGTAGGCGCCACCTTTGCAATAAGCTCGCGTATCTTCTGCATGGGGGCAGAATTGCCTATCATGTCCGCACCGTAGACTTTCTTCTTCAGAGCCTTGTTCTGCGTCGTAAGATGAACCCTCTCGGATGCATTCTTTATCGTTATCAGCACCCTGTTAAGGTCGAGAGGCTTCTCGACAAAGTCGAAAGCGCCTTTCTTGATACAGTCTACGGCCGTCGCTATGTCGGCATGCCCGGAGATCATCACCACCGCAGAATCAGAATCTGCCGCGACTATCTTTTCAAGTACCTCGACACCGTCCATGCCAGGCATCTTGATGTCGCAGAAAATCACATCGAACTTCTCCTTGTCTATCATCGCCAGGGCGGAAGGTCCGTCTTCGGCACATTCCACGTCATAGCCTTCATCGGCAAGCACCTCGCGGAGGGAATTCCTGATAGCCCTCTCGTCATCAACAATCAGTATCTTCATAACAGTGTCATCCTATCTGCGCCCCGTTCGAAAGAGCCTCGGCCGGAGTGATGAAACGCATTGTCCCGTCACCCTGCCTGGCCGTGAGTATCATTCCCTTGCTCTCGATACCCTTGATCACCCTGGGCTTCAGATTGGCCAGAATGCATATCTGCTTTCCGACCATGTCTTCCGGAGAGTAATACTCGGCGATGCCGGAAACTATCACCCTGCGGTCGATTCCGGTATCGATAGTCAGTTTGAGCAGCTTGTCGGTCTTGGGCACCTTTTCGGCCTCGAGGACCGTAGCCGTCCTTATGTCCATCTTGTCGAAATCCTCGAAACTGCACTCGGCCTTCTGAGGCTCGACGGACTTGGCGGCTTCCGCCCTGGCCTTTGCGAGCTTCTCGGCGCGGATCTTCTCAAGCCTGGCAATCTGGGCTTCGATCTGGGAATCCTCAATTTTGGAGAAGAGCAGTTCAGCCTGCCCGAGCACATGCCCGGAAGGCAGCAGCTGTGGATGCCCAAGACCGTCCCAGCCAATGCAGAGTCCCTCTGCACCGACTTCGGTTCCGGCAGAGAACCTGCTGCTCGTATGGACTGCCTTTCCGCAGCTGTTTCTACAGTAGTCATACCCGGCATTGAGTGAAACTCCGAGCATGCGGCGCAGCCTTTCGGCGGCAAACGGGGTAAAAGGCTCGAAAGCTATCGCGAGGTCCGCGCAGACCTGAAGCGAAAGGTTCAGGATGGTACCCGTGCGGTCCATGTCGGTCTTGGCGACCTTCCAGGGTTCGGTATCGGATATATATTTGTTACCAAGTCTGGCAATCGACATCGCATCCTTGAGCGCCTCGCGGAAATGGAATCCGTCAAGGTTCTTCTCCATGGAGGCCTTGAGAACCGGGATCTGCGCAAGAAGCTCCTTGTCGACATCTTCAAGTGCGCCGCACGCAGGGACCTTGCCGGCAAAATACTTGTGGGTCAGAACCACGGCCCTGTTGACGAAATTGCCGAAAATTGCAACGAGCTCGCTGTTGTTGCGCTGCTGGAAATCCTTCCAGCTGAAATCATTGTCCTTAGTCTCCGGGGCATTGGCCGTCAGCACGTACCTGAGGACATCCTCCTTGCCGGGAAAATCGTTCAGATACTCATGCGCCCACACTGCCCAGCCTCTTGATGTCGAGATCTTGTCTCCCTCGAGGTTGAGGAACTCGTTCGCAGGGACATTGTCCGGGAGTATGTATCCATCTCCATAGGCCTTGAGCATCGACGGGAAGACGATGCAGTGGAACACGATATTGTCCTTGCCTATGAAGTGCACCAGTCTTGTGTCCTGTGATTTCCACCACTTCTGCCAGTCGTCGGGAAGCAGTTCCTGAGTATTTGAGATGTATCCGATCGGAGCGTCGAACCAGACATAGAGGACTTTTCCTTCCGCCCCCTCAACGGGAACGGGGACGCCCCAGTCAAGGTCGCGGGTCACGGCTCTCGGCTGAAGTCCGCCGTCCAGCCAGCTCTTGACCTGGCCGTACACGTTGCTCCTCCATTCCTTATGGCCATCGAGTATCCATTCTCGCAACCACTGCTCGTAATCCTGAAGAGGAAGATACCAGTGAGTGGTCTTTTTCTTGACGGGCTGGGCTCCGCTGAGCTTGCTCTTGGGATTGATCAGCTCTTCGGGACTCAGGGTGCTGCCGCATTTCTCGCACTGATCCCCGTAGGCCCCTTCATATCCGCATTTCGGGCATGTTCCGACTATGTACCTGTCTGCCAGGAAAGTCTTCGCCTCAGGATCATAATACTGCTCGCTCTCGCGTGTGATGAACTTTCCGTCATCATAGAGCTTTCTGAAGAATTCGGATGCATTTCGGGCATGCGTCTCGGATGTCGTCCTGCCGTAGATGTCAAAGTTGATGCCCAGCCCCTCGAAAGAAGCCTTGATCAGAGCATGATACTTGTCCACGATATCCTGAGGTGAACATTTCTGTTCACGCGCCTTGATCGTGATCGGCACCCCGTGCTCGTCGGAGCCGCACACATACAGCACGTCCTCACCCTTGAGTCTCAGATACCTGACATATATGTCGGCCGGTACATATACCCCGGCAAGATGTCCGATGTGTACCGGGCCGTTCGCATACGGCAGCGCACATGTCACCAGTGTTCTTTTGAATTTGTTGTCCATTACCTATATTGTATTTTTTTCTCTTCCCAACATTTGTTTGATTCTTCTGCGCGCAGACTGCAGCCTTACCATCTCCTGCATCGACGCGGTCTGCTCCTCGGCCGAAAGTTCCGTCGACAGCGCTCTTCTGAGCTGCTCCAGCCTGTCGTGTATCCGGCAGTCGGCATAGCACATGATGGCCCGCGGGACCTGTACCGCAAGCCACGAAGGTACCGTTGTCAGCGCATTCTCGAAAGCCTTGACGGTCAACATGTACTTCTGCGTGGAAAGCTGGGCGGCAACTGCTGCGACCACCCGGTCCTGCGAATCCAGCATGCGTCTGACAATCTCGTCCTGGGCAAGGCCTTCGTCATAGCCCTGCATGTATGCATCATATGCAGAGGCATATGCGGAATTTGCCATTTTCGTGCCGTCAGCCTCAAGTGCGTCCCTTATGAAGTCCGCGACTCTTGGTTTCGACGTTTCGTCACCGCAATAATACTCCGAATCGCTCGGAAAATCAAGTTCGTCGCATCCGTGTGTCAGCAAAAATGATACAAGATCCTTCTCGGAAGGCGCCAGTATCCTGTTTTCCTCCGTCCAGCTCTGGGCAGGGACCTCGGGTACTGAAGAGACGGTCTCTTCACGCGCCGTTGTCCTGCCTCGCCGCGTGAGTCCTATGCGCTGGAAGAGTATGGAACTCTCGACTCCGAACTTCCTCGCCGTCTCGTCCACGTAGGTGGACCGCTTCACGGGATCCGGTATTTCGGCAATCGTGTCGGCTATATCGTTTATCAGCTCGGCCTTTTTCAGCGGGTCACCGGCAGCCTGCGCAAGCAGCAGGTCGGACTTGAAGCTTATGAAATCCTTCTCGCCGTCACGTATGTATGCCTCCACCTCCTCCAGAGTGTGTTTTCTGGAGAAAGAGTCAGGATCCTCGTTCTCCGGAAGCTGGACAATCCTGACGTTCATTCCCTCGGCGAGAATCATGGACAGTCCCCTGAGTGCAGCATGGATTCCGGCAGAGTCTCCGTCGTACATGATCGTCACGTTCTCCGTGAACTTGCGTATGAGCCTGACCTGCTCTACCGTAAGGGATGTCCCGCACGAAGCCACGACATTACAGATGCCAAGCTGATGCATCATGACCATGTCTATGTTGCCCTCGACCAGGATGCACTTGTCGAGTCTCGATATTTCCGACTTCGCAAAATATATTCCCAGCAGATTCCGGCTCTTGACATATATTTCCGTTTCCGGAGAGTTGACATACTTCGCAGGATTGTCGGACCTCAGGGTACGTCCGCTGAACGCGATCACACGTCCGCTAACCGAATGGATCGGAAACATGACACGCTCACGGAACTTGTCCGCGAGGGTTCCGTCCTCCTTGCGGACAGCAACCCCGGCATCTACCAGATACTCTGCCTTGTAGCCGGCAGCAAGCGCGGCATCCACCAGGGCTGACTTTCCTGCAGGTGCCCAGCCAAGACCGAAACGGGCAATCGTCTGCTGCTCAATGCCTCTTGACTTGAAGTACGCACCTCCGTATGCCGCACCCTCGCGGGTAGAAAGCTGGGACACGAAGAACTTCTCGGCGAATTCCGACACCAGAAGCAGGCTCTCGCTGTGCTGCCGGCGTGCGATGTCCTCGGCAGTCTCTTCCTTTTCGTGTATCTCGATATTGTATTTCCTGGCAAGGTAACGCAGCGCATCCGCATATGAGCAGTGTTCCTCCTCCATCACGAAACCTACGGCCGAGCCGGACTTGCCGCAGCCGAAACACTTGAAAATGCCCTTGGAAGGCGAGACATAGAAAGACGGGGTCTTCTCGTTGTGGAAAGGGCAGCACGCCACGAAGTTGGCTCCGCGACGCCTGAGCGTCACGTAGTCACTCACGACCTCCTCTATCTTGGCCGTATCCAGAATAGTCTCGACTGTCTCCCTGGGTATCATTCTCCAAGCTATAGCGCCATCTCGCACAGGAACTTTATCCTGACGAGCCTGACTTCGGTCTCATAATAGTCAGGACCCAGCGCATCCATCGCCGACTGCACGTCGTCGGAAGTAGCCTCGTTCCGGAAATAGTCGTATATGTCAGACACTATTTCAGGGTCCAGATTTTCTTCTATGTAGTAGTCAAGGTTAAGCTTCATGCCGCTGGACACGATAGCCTCTATCTCGGATATGAGTTCATCCATGTCAAGATTCTTGGCCTGGGCTATGTCTTCAAGCGACATCCTGCGGTCTATGCTCTGTATTATGAAGACCTTGTCGGCAGACTTGTTTGGCGACGTCTTGACCACGAAATCGTCAGGACGGACTATCTCGTTCTCCTCGACATACTTGCGGATGAGGTCAACGAACTCTCCTCCGAACTTGGCAGCCTTCCCTTCCCCGACGCCCTGACAGTTCTTGAGTTCCTGGAGCGTGACAGGATACATTGTCGCCATGTCTTCAAGCGACGGATCCCCGAAAATTATCCATGGCTGCAGCTTGAGCCTGCGGGACAGGTCCTTGCGCAAGTCCTTGAGCATGGCAAGCAGCATCGGGTCACCCGCTCCTCCTCCGGAGCGCATCGCAGCCGCAGCACCCGCCTCATCGTCGTCCTCGTCGTCATCCTGCCCCGAAGAGAAGGTCCGGTCTTCGACCAGGTCAAGTTTCCATGGATCGGACACGAACTTGCGTCCGAGATCAGTAACGTAAATCAGTCCGTAACTCTCTATCTCCTTGCCCAGGAGCCTGGCGATAAGCCCCTGGTGAATAACGGTGCACCAGAACTTCTCGGTATGGGACGAGCCCGCGCCGAAAAACTCCAGCTCGTCATGCCTGTATGACTTTATCATGGAGTTGCTCACCCCGGCAAGTATGTTGGCGAGATGGTCAATCTTGAAATGCTCGTGAAGCGACTCGACCAGGCGGATTACAAGGCACATCTCGCTCCTGCCGTCGAAAGTCGGCTTGGGATGGAGGCAGTTGTCGCAACAGTGGCAGTTGTCCTGCTGATAGTCCTCGCCGAAATAGTTGAGTAGAAGCTTGCGCCGGCACTGGCTGGACTCGGCATAAGCCATCACCTCGGACAGCAGCTGGCGGCTGATTTCCTGTTCGGCCACAGGCTTGCCCTGCATGAACTTCTCCAGTTTCTGTATATCCTTGTAGCTGTAGTACACAATACAGACACCTTCCATTCCGTCGCGGCCGGCACGTCCGGTTTCCTGGTAGTAGCTTTCTATGCTCTTGGGAATGTCGTAATGGATCACGAAGCGGACGTCAGGCTTGTCGATTCCCATGCCGAAAGCTATCGTGGCGACTATCACGTCGACCTCTTCGGAGAGGAACTTGTCCTGGTTCTCCGCCCTGGTCCTGGCATCAAGGCCGGCATGATACGGCAGGGCCTTGATTCCGTTGAGGCAAAGCAGTCCGGCCAGATCCTCGACCTTCTTGCGGCTCAGACAATATATTATTCCGGACTTGCCCTGGTTCTGCCTTATGAACTTGATAATGTCTTTCTCGGTGTCAACCTTGTCACGCACCTCATAGTAGAGGTTCGGGCGGTTGAACGAAGAGCGGAACACCCTGGCGTTCGGGATACCGAGGTTCTTGAGAATGTCACTCTGGACCTTGGGAGTGGCCGTGGCCGTCAGTGCGATTATCGGAGCCCTGCCTATCTGCTCGACCGGAGTACGGATGCGTCTGTATTCCGGACGGAAGTCATGCCCCCATTCAGAGATGCAATGGGCCTCGTCCACGGCATAGAAGGATATCCGGACTTCTTTGAGCAAAGACAGGTTCTCTTCCTTGGAAAGTGACTCCGGAGCCACGTACAGGAGTTTAGTCCTGCCGGCAAGCAGGTCCTCCCTGACCTCGTCCATCTGCTGCCTGGTAAGCGACGAGTTCAGGAAATGCGCGATGCTGGGCGACCCGGCCTCGAACCCCCGGAGCAGATCCACCTGGTTCTTCATCAGCGCGATCAGAGGGGAGATCACGATCGCGGTCCCCTCCATCAGCAGCGCAGGAAGCTGGTAGCAGAGGGATTTTCCGCCACCGGTGGGCATGAGCACAAAGCAGTCACCGCCATCCATAAGATAGTTGATGATCTCCTCCTGCTCTCCCTTGAAGGTGTCATATCCGAAAAATTCCTTGAGTTTCCTGCGTACCAGTTCCCTGTCCATCGTCACATCCGTTAAAAGTCAGTCGTCAAAATGTATGTATGGCGAGTCCCGAGCGCAGTTTCGGCTCGAACCACGTCGTCTTCGGAGGCATTATCATCCCGCTGTCCGCAATGGCAGTAAGCTGTGCCATTGAGACCGGATAGAGGGCGAAGGCAACTTTCATCTCACCGCTGTCGACTCTCGACGACAAGGCTTCAAGGCCACGTATCCCTCCGACGAAATCTATGCGCTTGTCAGTACGCAGGTCCTTGATGCCCAGAAGTTTGTCAAGAACCAGTGACGAGAGCACCGTCACGTCCAGCACCCCGATGGGGTCGCTGTCATCGTATCTCCCGGGCTTTGCGGTCAGAGAATACCAGCACCCGTCAAGGTACATCGAGAATTCATGGAGCCTGGCAGGGGCATATGGAGTCCTGCCCTTTGCCTCAACCGTGAAGTCCTCTGAAAGACGGCCTATGAAAGCGGCCGGATCCATGCCGGCAAGGTCCTTTACGACGCGGTTGTAGTCCATGATGCGCAGCTGGCTTTCCGGGAAGCACACCGCCATGAAGTAGTTGTATTCCTCATTGCCGGTATGGTTGGGATTCATGGCTTTCCTTTCCTCCCCGACCCTGGCGGCAGCGGCCGTGCGGTGGTGTCCGTCGGCCACATAGAATGCGTCCACTCTGGTTCCGAAAGCCTCCGTAAGCTTATCAATATCGGAATCATCATCCACGACCCAGAACATATGGCCGAATCCGTGCTCGTCGACAAAGTCATATTCAGGCTTCCGCACGATATACTTGCCGACGACACCGGAAATCACGCTGTCATCCTTGAAAGCGAAGAAGACAGGCTCGATATTGGCGCTCTGTATGCGTACGTGGCGCATTCTGTCGTCCTCCTTGTCGCGTCTCGTGAGCTCGTGTTTCTTTATGGCTCCGGAAGCATAGTCGTCAATATGGGCGCAAAGCACCAGACCGTACTGTGTGCGCGAGCCCATGCGCTGAGCGTATATGTAATAGCACGGCTTGGGGTCCCTGACCAGCCACCCGTTCTTCTGCCACGAGCGGAAATTCTCGACGGCACGGTCATAGACCCTGGCATCATGCTCGTCAGGCATGGGGTCAAAGTCAATCTCGGGTCTTGTTATGTGGAGCAGCGACTTCCCTGAAGCCATGTCCTTCGCTTCACGGGAATTCAGCACGTCATACGGAGGGGCCGCAACCTCGGTGACAATGTCCCGCGGAGGACGCAAGGCGGCGAATGGCTTTACTCTAACCATAAATCAAAAAGTTATTGGTCATAATGTATTACCGAAGATAATGAATAAATATCAAAAAAACAAGGAAGACCGCTTAAGAGCGGTCTTCTTCTTCGTCATATATTAATTCTTCTTCCTCGATGTCGTCATCTCCGGAGTCGTTTTCATCGTCGTCATCATCATCGTCATCGTCGTCATCATCACCTCCGCCGGAAGGTCTCGGCTTCCTGTTGTCGGTCGGAAGATCCTCGAAAGCGACATATCCGTTGTCAAACTCTGCGGGAACGGGTCCCTTGGACTCAAGCAACTTCGGCACAGCCGTATCCTCCTTCTCATCCTGACCCTCAAACGTTATTATGACACTCTTTTTAGACTGGATGTCATAGAAATACACGAAACTCGCTACCCCGGCCTTGACAGTGTCGGCAAGAGTGACCTCGTCTACCGTCCCGTACCCGAGATCCACCAGAGCATATCGCGCCAGGACATTTCCTGACTCATCCAGCGCCTTGAACAATATCGGCTGGTCGACCGGGAATTCCAGGTCGGACCGTATCTGCTTGTGAAAAGTGTAGAGTGAATTCCGGGAATTGACCGCATACACCCTGAAGAAGCCCTTGATACCCGCAAGGGTTATCCTATATCTGTAAACCATATTGCGAAGATACTAAAATATACTTAATTTTGACTCTGCCATGAGCGCAAAAGACACATACTTCAGCATAGCCTGCCGCTCCGAGGGGCTGTACAGGGACAAGGGCAGCCGGTTCATCGCCCTCGCATATCCCATAGAAAGTGAAGGCGAAGCAAGGACGATACTTGACGAAGCGAGAAAGGAATACCATGACGCGAGACACCGCTGCTATGCATACCGGATAGGCCGGGAGGGTCAGGTGTGGAAAGCCGGAGACGACGGGGAACCGGCAGGATCGGCCGGGAGGCAGATACTCGGGCAGATTGACTCCCGGTCCCTCAAAGACATCATGGTTGTCGTAGTAAGGTATTTCGGAGGCATCAAGCTCGGCATACCGGGACTCATCAGGGCATACAGGAGCGCCACCGCCGACGCACTGGACAACGCGCAGATATGCGAAAAGACTGCGGGAGAATGGCTGGAACTTAAATTCAGCTACGACACTCTTCCTGCCGTCATGAAGGTCCTCAAGGACATGGAAGTCCCTCAGCGCAACCAGTCTTTCATGAACGAATGCTCGGTGGAGGTGTTCGCACGGATGTCCTCCAGGGATACACTCTTGGAAAGATTGAGAAAAA
Organism: uncultured Bacteroidales bacterium; assembly: GCA_944323775.1. Taxonomy (GTDB): domain Bacteria; phylum Bacteroidota; class Bacteroidia; order Bacteroidales; family UBA932; genus Cryptobacteroides. The sequence continues at coordinate 23,874 of CALUTT010000014.1, read as the reverse complement.
TTGATACCTTTATTGACCAATAAAAAAACACAAGTTATGGGTAAATTGCATGTCTTCAACGCAGGGCCTTGCCTGTTGCCGCAGGTGGCCATAGACAAAACTATCGACGCCCTCAAGGATTTCAAGGGAACAGGCATTTCCCTGATATCTGTTTCACACCGCAGCAAGGAGTGGGGAGAAGTTATGGACGAATGCCGGTCGCTGTGGAAAGAAATACTCAACATCCCTGACACTCACGAGGTCGTATTCCTCGGCGGAGGCGCCAGCATGGAGTTCCTCTGCGTGGCGATGAACTATCTGGAGCACAAGGCAGGATATCTGGAGACCGGAGTCTGGGCCAGGAAGGCTCTCAAGGAAGCACAGGGTCTGGGCAATGCCGTCGCCGTGGCGTCATCCGCAGACAGGAACTTCTCCTACATCCCGAAGGACTATCAGATACCTTCCGATCTCGACTACTTCCATGTCACGACCAACAATACCATCTACGGCACGGAACTCAAATCCGACCCCGAATCACCCGTTCCTCTGATCGCCGACATGTCGTCCGACATACTGTCCCGCAAGGTGGACGTATCCAAATACGCTCTTATATACGGAGGGGCACAGAAAAATGCCGGGCCTGCCGGAGTCAGTTTCGCAATCATCAGGAAAGACTCGCTGGGCAAGGTGAGCCGGCACATTCCGACTATGCTCGACTACCGCGTGCACATCGACAAGGAATCCATGTTCAACACGCCTCCCGTCTTCGCGATTTTCGTGATGAACGAGACCCTCAAATGGCTGAAAAGCATCGGAGGCATAGACGCCATCCATGAACTGGATGTCAGGAAGGCAGAGACTCTCTATGCAGAGATCGACAGGAACTCGCTCTTCACGGGAACTGCCGCCAGGGAAGACCGCTCCATCATGAACGTCTGCTTCGTGATGTCGGAGGGGAACGAGCAGCTCCAGGACGAATTCCTCTCATTCTCAAAGGCCCACGGCATGGTAGGCATCAAGGGCCACAGGTCAGTCGGAGGATTCAGGGCATCCCTCTACAATGCATGCACCATGGAGGACGTCGAGGCCCTCGTCGCCTGCATGCAGGAATTCGAAAAAATCCATAAGAAATGAAAATTCTGCTTGCAACCCAGAAGCCATTCGCCGCGGCAGCTGTGGCTGGCATAAAGAACATCGTCGAGACCGCAGGGCACAAGCTGTCCGTTCTCGAGAAATATTCATCCGCCGATGAGCTTGCCAAGGCGGCCGCAGACGCAGACGCAATGATAGTCCGTTCGGACAAGGTGACGGAAGAGATCGTGGCGGCGGCTCCACGCCTGAAGATAATAGTCAGGGCAGGAGCAGGCTATGACAACATAGACCTGAAAGCATGCAGTGCCAAAGGCATAGTCGTAATGAACACGCCAGGGCAGAACTCAAACGCAGTGGCCGAACTGGCCATAGCAATGATGATATTCATGTCCAGAGGGCAGTTCACTCCCGCCACAGGGTCTGAGATTCTCGGCAAGACTCTCGGAATCCAGGCATTCGGCAACGTAGGCAGGCTTGTCGCAGCCAAGGCCGCGGCGCTCGGAATGAAGGTCAAGGCCACCGACCCATTCCTCTCCGCCGACACCATAGCCGCCGCCGGAGTACAGCCCGTCGACACTGCTGAAGAACTCTACTCCAGCTGTGACTTCGTCAGCATACACATTCCGGCCACCCCGCAGACGGTAAAGTCAATAGGATACAGTCTCGTTTCCAGCATGCCGCAAGGCGCGACGCTCATCAATACCGCCCGCAAGGAAGTAATAGACGAGGACGGGCTTTTCAAGGCTCTCGAACAGAGGGAAGACCTGAAGTACGCCACAGATGTGGCGCCGGACAACTTGGCCCAGATGTCCCAGGAATTCGGACTGAGAGTCTTCGCGACGCCGAAGAAGATGGGAGCCCAGACGGCGGAAGCCAACATCAACGCCGGTCTGGCGGCCGCCCGTCAGATTGTCGGATTCTTCAAGGACGGGGACACCACATTCCAGGTAAACAGGTAGCCCCGGATGCAGTTGAAGACAAGAGGCTGGCACAAAGCGGAACTTTGTGCCAGCCTCTTTCAGTTTATCAGGATTACGCGGTCTTATTCAGCCTCTGTCGATGCGGCCTTGCCGACCTTCTCCAGCTTCACGTCGAAGACAAGAGCAGAGTTGGGCTTTATCACGGGATTGCCCTGACGGCCATATCCGAGATCGGAGGGAACATAAAGCATTATGTGTCCGCCTTCTCCTATGAGAGGAAGGCCTTCCTGCCATCCGCGTATCACTCCGGCCAGAGGGAGAGCCACCGCATCGTTCTCCTCTACGGTCTGGTCGAACACGGTGCCGTCAAGAAGGGTTCCCACATAGTGAACGTATACCGTATCACCGAGAGCGGGATGAACATCGTTTCCGGGCTCCAGAATCTGGTACTGCAGGCCGGACTCCAGCTCTACTATGCCCTCCTTTGAAGCATTCTGCTTGAGGAACTTCTCTGACTCCTCCTTGTTGAGCATCGCCTCGTAGTTGTTCCTCTTCTCAAGATATGCGTTGAAGGCACTGTTGATTGACTCGGGAGAATACTCCAGCTGAGAGGCGAAATCCGCCGAGCGCATGTCGCCTTCGGCATCCATGCAGTCCTTGATTCCGTCGACCAGTCTTGAATAACTCAGGCCGGTAAAACCGTAGGACTTCATGAAAACTCCGAAATTGACTCCCATAAGATAGCTCACTGAGTCAACCTCTGCCTTTGAAGGAAGATAATCCTTCGCAGTCTTCAGTTCAGCATCTCCGCCTTCAGCGGACGTGCTTTTGTCGGCAGTCTGGTTATTGCAGGCCACGACTGTCAGGCCCGCAATGAGGGCCGCAACAATAGAATTCCTTTTCATTTTTGATTATTGTTTGGTTTTGAAACATTCAATCTTCCCATGCAAGGGCCGACGCACCGAGTATCGCGGCATCGGACTCCTTCAGTTTGGAGAACAATATCTTTATCTTGCCTTTCCACACCGGAAGCAGATTGTCTTCCATGGCGGTTCTCACCGGTTCATAAAGGAACTCCCCGGCCCTTGCGAGGCCGCCGAACAGGACGAAGGCTTCCGGAGAGCTGAAAGCCGCAAAATCAGCCATGGCGCGTCCAAGAATCGTGCCCGTATATTCGAAAATGCGCAGTGCCAGCGGATCTCCCTGTTTTGCAGCCTCATACACGGCGCGGGAATCCAGAGTGTCATAATTCCGGAGCAGTGACGGAGTGTCATCGGCAGCAAGCCATTCACGTGCCGTTCTCGCCACTCCGGTAGCGGAACAGTAAGTCTCCAGACAGCCGTGCTTGCCGCATCCGCAGCTCCGCCCGCCGTCGCGCACGACACACACATGGCCAAGCTCTCCGGCCATGCCGTCATGACCGTATACCAGACGTCCGCCTATGACTATGCCGCTGCCGACACCAGTGCCGAGCGTTATCATGATGAAGTCATCCATGCCGGCAGCCACCCCGTAACGCCTCTCCCCCATCGCGGCGGCATTGGCATCATTGGTAATCGACACAGGCAGTCCGCCCTGGGCGGAAGAAAGCATTGAGGCAAAATCGACACAACGTCCCGCAGCCCACTCAAGATTAGGAGCCTGGCATATCTGTCCGGTATAATGATTGGCATTGGGCGCCCCGACTCCTATGCCTGTGACGCGTCCTTTCGCTCCTGCTTCACCGACAACTTCGTCGACTGCAGCAGACAGGGAAGTCACATAAGCACGGAAATCCGATCCGTACACATCGGAACGAATGACCTTTCTGGCAAGTATCTCCCCATTGCGGTCAACGACTCCGATCTTGGAGGTCTGGCCTCCTATGTCTATTCCGACAACGCAAACGTTTTCCATAACGGAAGAAATACTACAGAGAATCCATGTTCCTGACGTTGAACAGCTGGCGTCCCTCGGGTGTCATGGCATAACTGATTCGGTCGGCGTAGAACTTTTCGACCTTGCCGCGGACCATTTTCATCGTAGTGTTCAGCATCCCGTTCTGCTCGGTAAAAGGTGTATCACCGACAATTATCGCGGACGGCAGCCAGCGGTCAGGGAAAAGACCGGCCTTGCGGCCGCCGGGCCTGTATGCATCCACTTCCTTCTGGATAATCTCCAGCTGGGCCTTCTTTCCCTCCTCACTGGACGGGTCGAGCCCGGCCCTGGATACTTCCTCGGAAAGTGCGGCCTTGTTCGGTATCACAAGCACCACCGTATACGGACTCTGGCTGTTGTAAAGCATTGAAGACTCAATGAACCTCGAACCGTCGGCCAGACTGTCTTCGTATCCTTCAGGGGAATATTTTTCGCCGTCGGATGCGATGAGAAGACTCTTGAAACGCCCGGTGACATACAGGAAGCGGGGATCCTCACGGCACAGATAACCGCGGTCGCCGGTATGGAGCCATCCGTCGACTATGGTCCGGGCCGTCGCCTCGGGATTCTTCCAGTACCCTGCCATGACGTTTTCACCGCGTATGACAATCTCTCCCGTCTCGCCGAGCGGCAGCGCGTTTCCCTCGTCGTCACAGATCTTCAGATCCAGGGGCTGGACTATGCGTCCGGATGAGCCGAACCTGGCATGTCCCTCGGAATTCGCGCAGATTACCGGCGTAGCCTCAGACAGGCCGTATCCCTGGAATATCGGCATGCCTATGGCACAGAAATACTTCTGGAGTTCGATGTCCAGAAGGGCGCCTCCGCCGACAAAGAACCTGAGGCGGCCACCGAAGCCTTCCCTGATTTTCGAGAAGACAAGTTTGTCTATCACACAGTTGACCGGTTTGCGCCACCAGAGCTTCCACCACGGTTTTCCTGCATTGTAGTATTCCCTGTTATAGGCAATTGCGTTCCGCAGTCCGAATTCATAGAGTTTCTCGACGAACGGACCTTTCTTCCTGATTGCGCTCTCAAAACTTTTCTTGAAGTTCTTTGAGAGAGTCGGCACCGAAAGCAGCACATGCGGACGCACTTCACGTATGGCAACTGGAATGTTCTTGAGCAGAGTGACGGTACTCTTTCCGCAAGGGACCGTGGCCACGCTGCCCCCGTAGCTCATCATCACGTAGAAACCGGCCACATGGGCGAAACAGTGGTCGAGAGGAAGAATTATAAGCATCACCGACCCCTCGTCGACACCGATGACCGAGCGGGCCTGTTCGACATTGGCGGTATAGTTCCTGTGGGTGAGCAGTATGCCCTTGGGATCCGCAGTGGTCCCAGAGGTGTAGCTGATGTTGGCATAGTCGTCCGGACCGACCGAATCCATTCTCGCCTCGAGTTCTCCCGGATGTTCAGCCAGGAATTTTTCTCCCATCGAGTACAGCTCCGCAAGATACATCTCGCCTTCTTCCAGTGCGATGTCATCCATTACGATCACTTTTTCAAGTGCCGGGCACTTGTCCCTGACCCTGCGGATCTTGTCAATCTGCGTCTGGGAAGCCACGATGAAACGGGAATCGGAATGGTTGATACGGAAGGTCAGGTCCGTGTCTGACTCCAGCTTGAACGACAGCGGCACATTGACGCCTCCTGCATACAGAATTCCGAGTTCCGTAAAGATCCACTGGTTGCGGCCCTCGGAAATAAGAGCCACTTTCTCCCCTTTTTCAAGGCCCAAGGCCATGAATCCCGCACCCAGGAGCATGCCCTGCCTGTGCGTCTGGGCAAAAGTTGTCTCACGCCACTCGCCGCCCGACTTCTCCCGGAGGAATGTATGGTCGGCATAGATGGTCGTGTATTTCTTTACGAAATCAATGATTGTTGGTCTTTTGTCTGACATAAGCTGATCGGTGTTGAATGTCAATCCTTGTCCTGGGTAAAGAGTCCGTACAGCTGGGCATCGATCATGTCGGTCACCTTGTCGAAGTCCTCCGGGCTGTTTCCGAACTTAATCTTGTCTGCATCGATGACTAGCAGATTGCCCGGATATTCCTTGATCCAGGCCTCGTATTTCTCGTTGAGTCCGTTCAGATAATCTATACGTATGCTCTTTTCGTAGTCGCGACCCCTCTTCTGGATCTGGGCGATCAGGTTCGGAATCGAGGACCGGAGATATATCAGCAGATCCGGATAGCCTACCAGAGACATCATCAGGTTGAACAGATCCGTGTAGTTCTCGAAATCCCTTGTGCTCATCAGCCCCATGTCATGAAGGTTCGGGGCAAAGATCCTGGCATCCTCGAAGATTGTCCTGTCCTGCACTATTATGTCGTCAGTCTTCGAAATCTCGACGACATCCTTGAAACGCTTGTTCAGAAAGTAAATCTGCAGGTTGAAAGACCACCTGGCCATATCCTCGTAGAAATCGGCCAGATACGGATTGAAGTCGACGGACTCGTACTTTGGAGTCCATCCATACCTCTGAGCAAGCATTCTGGTAAGTGTAGTCTTGCCGCTACCTATGTTTCCTGCTATGGCGATGTGCATATTCCTTAATGTATTAGCGACGCAAATTTAGAAAGAATTCGCATTATTTGAAAAGTCCGTAGAGCTGGGCGTCGATACGGTCGGTTATTGACTCGAAGTCCTCCGGCCTTGACTCGAAGTCAAGGTTGTCGGCATCTATCACAAGCAGGTTTCCCTCGTATCCGGATATCCACTCGTCATAGCGACGGTTCAGCCCCTCCAGATATTCCAGGCTCATGCTCTGCTCATACTCGCGGCCGCGCTTCTGGATCTGGGCGACCAGATGAGGGACTGAAGACTTTAGATAGATGAGCAGGTCGGGCGGACGCACCAGAGACATCATCAGGTTGAACAGCATCATGTATGTATCATAGTCCCGCCTCGAGAGATTGCCCATTTCAAGGTTGTTCCGGACAAAGATGTGGACACCCTCAAGGATGGTCCTGTCCTGGATCACGACTTCGTCAGACTTCGATATCTCGAGCAGATCCTTGAACCGGCTCGCAAGGAAATAGGTCTCAAGGTTGTATGACCATCTCGGAATGTCCTTGTAATAGTCTTCGAGATAGGGGTTGTATGTAACGGACTCGTATTTCGGAGTCCACCCGTATCTGCGTGCGAGCATCCTTGTCAGAGTTGTCTTGCCGCTGCCTATGTTTCCTGCTATTCCTATGTGCATATTCCTGCCTGCAAAGTTTCGACCCGCAAAAATACTCAAAAATCGGCACGAAGCTTTGTTGCCGGCAGAGAAAATCCTAAATTTGGGCACAGTAGCGGCCATGTGCCGGAAAACATGAAACTTATGAAAAAGATATTTGAAGCCATGCTGCTGGGCGCCGGAGTCTGCGCCTGCGGCAACAATGCAGAGAAAGTCGTCCCGGCCATACCGGCAGATCCCGGGATAGAGTCCGAAATCAGACAAATCATGGCAGGCATGACACTCGAGGAGAAGATAGGCCAGATGTGCGAGATCACCATAGATGTGGTGACTGATTTCGAGGCCAGCAGAAGGAACGGCATCTTCACCCTCGACATGGAAAAGCTCGACACCGTCATCGGCAAATACAAGGTGGGGTCGCTGCTGAATGTCCCGCTCGGAGTGGCGCAGGACAGGCATACCTGGGCCAAGGCCATCAGGACCATACAGGAAATATCGATGAAGGAGATCGGGATACCTTGCATATATGGCGTTGACCAGATACACGGCACGACCTACACTCTCGGCGGCACCATGTTCCCCCAGGGCATAAACATGGCCGCCACTTTCGACAGGGAACTTGTCAGGAAAGGAGCCGAGATATCCGCCTACGAGACAAAGGCCGGGTGCATACCCTGGACCTATGCCCCGGTTCTCGACCTGGGAAGGGACCCCAGATGGCCCCGCATGTGGGAGAACTATGGCGAGGACTGCCTTGTCAACGCCGAAATGGGCAAGGCTGCCGTGACGGGATTCCAGGGAGATGATCCCAACCGCATAGGCGAACACAGTGTCGCCGCATGCATAAAGCACTATATGGGCTATGGGGTTCCCGTATCCGGGAAAGACCGCACCCCGTCATCAATCTCCCGCAGCGACATGAGGGAGAAGCACTTCGCGCCCTTCCTGGCGGCAATACAGGCCGGAGCGCTCAGCCTGATGGTAAATTCCGGAGTGGACAACGGCATACCCTTCCATGCCAACAGGGAACTTCTCACCACCTGGCTGAATGAAGACCTCAACTGGGACGGCATGATAGTCACGGACTGGGCCGACATAAACAACCTCTGCACACGCGACCATATTGCAGCGACAAAAAAGGAGGCAATCAAGATTGCCGTCAATGCCGGCATTGACATGTCCATGGTTCCATACGAGGTGAGCTTCTGCACCTACCTTAAAGAACTTGTAGAGGAAGGGGAGGTCCCGATGAGCAGAATCGACGATGCCGTCTCGCGCGTTCTCCGCCTGAAGCTCCGGCTCGGACTGTTCGACAGGCCATACTGGGACATCGATGAATACGACAGGTTCGGCTCGGACGAATTCGCAGCCGTGGCGCTCCGGGCTGCGGAGGAATCCGAAGTGCTGCTCAAGAACGAAGGAGGTGTACTGCCGATCTCCGAAGGCACCAGAATCCTGCTTGCAGGGCCGAATGCCAATTCGATGCGCTGCCTCAACGGCGGCTGGTCATACAGCTGGCAGGGACACCTCGCCGACGAGTGCGCCTCCGGGTACAACACGATTTATGAAGCTCTGTGTGACAGATTCGGCAGCGGAAATGTCATATACGAGCCTGGAGTCACGTACGCTCCCTACAGGAATGACAACTGGTGGGAAGAAAATCCTCCCGAAATCGGAAAGGCCGTGGCAGCGGCGTCACGTGCAGACGTGATAATCGCATGCATAGGCGAGAATTCATATTGCGAGACCCCGGGCAACCTGAGCGACCTGACACTTTCTGAAAACCAGCGCAGGCTTGTAAAGGAACTTGCCGCAACGGGAAAGCCGGTGATACTGGTGCTCAACCAGGGGCGGCCGCGGATAATCAACGACATAGAGCCTCTGGCGCAGGGAATCGTCAACGTCATGCTGCCAAGCAACTACGGAGGGGACGCACTCGCCAGACTTCTTGCCGGAGATGCCAATTTCAGCGCACGCCTGCCTTTCACCTACCCTAAATACGTAAACGCACTTGCGACCTACGACTACAAACCTTGCGAGAGCATGGGTCAGATGGGAGGCAACTACAACTACGACTCGGTAATGGAAGTTCAGTGGCCTTTCGGCTTCGGGCTGAGCTACACCAGTTTCACCTACGAGAATCTCAGAGTCGACAGGACAGCCTTCACCGCCGATGACGAAATTACGGTAACGGTCGACGTCACCAACAACGGAAGGATGGCAGGCAAGGAAGCAGTACTGCTGTTCTCACAGGATATGGTCGCCAGCAGCACTCCGGACAACAGACGCCTGAGGGCCTTCGAAAAGATATCCCTGGATCCCGGCGAAACCAGAACCGTCACAATGAAGATGAATGGAAGCGACCTCGCATTCGTCGGCAGCGACGGGAGATGGCGTCTCGAGGAAGGAGACTTCAGGCTCAGCTGCGGCAGTCAGCAGACTACCCTGCGCTGCAGTACGACAAGGATATGGGACACTCCTAACAGATGACAGGACGATTTAGAGAATATTATTTGGTTTATAAAATAAAGTAGTTTATATTTGCATCCGAAGGAGCACCGGCGCGCACGCTTCCTTTGAAACGACAACAATTAAAATTCTGAAAAAATGGAAGACAAACAATTGGATGCAAGAGAAAGCCTGGAACTCATCTCTTCGATGATAAGGAAAACCAGGAGCGAGGAACGCATGAAGCGTGACTATGGCACTTTCCTGTATTACGGCTATTCGGCGGTCATACTGAGTGCAGCCGCCTGGATCCTGGTCCATTTCACCGGGAGGATGGAATTCATGCTCATTTGGTTTGCGATGTTCCTGCCGTTCATCGCCCGCACCGTATTCGGAAAGAAAGACGACCCGGCGGTCACCACCTACATTGATGACATGCTCTCCAGCATATGGAAGGTGACAGGGAGCATGTTCTGGCTCACGGTAATCGCGATAGCCGTAATCGGGCTTGCTACAGGCGAGATGGTTTTTTCCATCATGATGCCGCTCTCAATAATCTATGCAGGGATGGGCACGTCGATGACAGGGCTCGTCCTGAAGGAAAAATGGTTCATATGGCCTCCCCTTGCGGGACTGCTGGCAGCCGTCTACATGCTTGCCGACGGGAAATGTGACAACTCCTGGAACATACTGTTCGGCATGGCATTCATACTGTTCATGGTAATTCCCGGCCACGCTGCGGGCAGAAAAATCGGAATGGCATGAAAGAACTTGACCCGTTGCTCCATTCTCAGCTCAGACTGGCGGTAGTTTCTCTGCTTCTGTCAGTCCAGGAGGCCGACTTTACCTACCTCAGGGAGAAGACTCGGTCCACCGCGGGAAATCTGAGCGTCCAGCTGGAAAAGCTCTCGGAAGCCGGATACATCGAGGTGAGCAAGGAAATAGTCGGGAAGAAGCCAAAGACAAGCTGCCGCCTGACGGACAAGGGCAGAGAAGCCCTGAACGCATACGTCACAACCCTCAGAGAGTATCTCGGAGGAATACTTTAACATTCAATATCATTCAACAAGAAATGCCAAAGGTCATAGACTTCACTTTCAATCCTTTCCAGGAGAAGACCTACGCCGTGTGGGAACACGGTGAACAATGCCTGGTAATAGATCCCGGATTCTTTTCCGGGGAAGAAAAAGACTGTTTCTTCAAGGGACTTGAGCAGAGAGGGCTGGTCCCGGGAGCCGTTCTGCTCACACACGCACACTTCGACCACATCTACGGAGTCTGCACGCTGCAAAAACTATTTCCGGGGCTGCCTGTCTACATGAATCCTGCGGAGAAACCCGTTCTGGAGCACGTGCCGCAGATGTGCGGGACATTCCGGATTCCATGTCCGGACTGCTCGTTCAGCTACACCGGCATCACGGAAGGCACAACTCTGGAGACCTGCGGCATGATGGCCGAGGTGATATCCACGCCCGGGCACACTCCCGGAGGGCTGTCCTACCTGATACGCAATAATGATGCGGAAGACCTGCTCTTCAGCGGAGACACTCTCTTCGCCGGAGCGATAGGGCGCACGGACTTCATGTACGGAGAATATGACGACGAGATACGGTCGATAATGGAGAAGCTCATAATTCTCGATCCCTCGACCATCGTCTATCCGGGACACGGGCCCGCAACGACAATAGGAAACGAAAGGACCGGGAACCCGTTTCTCGAGCCGTTCAACGAGCCGGAAGAGGAACCCGATCCTGATGCAAGTCCAGTGATAATCCGCGGTAACTGACGAGGCCGCTAATTCTTAAGGTAATAAGTGACCGACGTAACCACTCTGACCTTCTTGATGTAGGGGGTGTTGCTGTCCCTGTTCTCGATGGTGAAAGTCCCCTGGTTGGCCGTCTTGATCTTGCCGAGAGAGCTGCCGGAATCGCTTGCGAACTTCTGGGCAGCCTCTCTGGCATTCCTGGTCGCCTCCTCGATCATTGCAGGCTTGATGTCATTGAGTGACTCGTACCTGAATTCAACGGGATTCTCCCAGCTGTTGCCTCCCGTCACGATTCCTTTCCTCAGCAGTTCCGCCTGGCGGGACATGAGTTCAAGCACCTGATCGACTTTGTCGGTGCACACGGTAACGACATTGGTAGCAATGTAGCGGTAAGTTCTGTCGTTGCTGCCGTATTCGTTCGCATACTTGTCGGAAATAGACGGTACAGATACCGTTATCTCCTCATCGCTCAGTCCCCCGGACTTGAGGAACTCCACGATGGCGGCATTGTTGGCATCAGTGACGGAATATACGTTCTTGAGGTCATTGTCCATGACCTTGTACACTACGGGCCAGATAACCTTGTCAGCCTTTACCTCCCTTTCGCACAGGCCTTTTACATTCACCGTGCGGTCAAAAGAGCGGAATTCCCTTACAGCTTTGGGAATCATGAAGCCAAGCACCATAAGTCCGAGCATTATGGCCAGCCCGCTGTAGAATTTACCCTTGTCCATATCGAGTGTATTTAAAAATGATAATGTTTACATGACCGGATCAGAGCGTCTGTCCCCCGATGAACTCCCTCATGATGGAAGTCGGAGGGATGGCCGCTATCTCATTTGGCTTAAGACACACCACCTTTCCGAGAAGTTCCAGAAGAGACTGGGCCTTTGCATATGCAGGGGACGAAACGCTTATGCCGCACAGCAGAGGTTCGGCATAGTATTTCAGCAGAGGAAGGTCATAAAGCGTGGAAGAGTTGAACACGACGTCGGCATTTTCCTCGAAGGGAAATATATTCTTGTTTTCACCTCTCCTCACGGAAGGCCAGCGCAGAATGTTCTCTTCAGGGGAAATCCCGCGCGTGCGGTTGTCACGGACTATTCTCCGCAGCAGCCGCTTGTCCGTAGTGGACCCGTGGTACTTCTTTCCTTCAGGAAGGGACGAGAGGGCGGAAATATACACTCTCAGGATACCGTCATGGTCGAGTCCCGGAGTCAGGGCAGGATTCAATGCATGGATACCCTCCATGAAGAGAATATCGTTGGGTTTAAGACGCATCGGGGTTCCCTTGTCTTCCCTGCATCCCTTGATGAAATTGAATTTCGGGATTTCGACCTCCCCTCCGGCAATCAGTGTCTTCAGCTGGTCCCCCAACAATTCGACATCCATTGCCCCGAGTGCCTCGAAATCATAATTCCCGTCCTTGTCACGCGGCGTCTTCTCCCTGTCCACGAAATAATTGTCAAGTTCAATAACCTGCGGATTGAGACCCAGAACTCTGGCCTGCTGGGCAATACGCAGCGACGAGCTGGTCTTGCCGCTTGAAGACGGCCCGGACATCATAACGATGCGGCATCTCTTCCTGTTCCAGTATATCTGGTCCGCCACCTCGGCATATTTCCTTTCCTGCCGGGCCTCGGAAAGATTGATAAGCTCAATCCCCGCTCCCGCCTCCAGTATCTCATTGATCTTTTCCAGGCTGTCCATCCCCAGTGCCCTGCACCAGTTCGTATATTCCTGTCTCGCTGCCTGAATCTTTGTCATATCGATAAATATTGTTTCAAATAATAGCCCGTAATTGAAGCAGGATCCGAGCAGACCTGCTCCGGCGTACCGCTTGCAATAATCCTGCCGCCCGAATTTCCCCCTCCGGGGCCCATGTCAATCAGATAGTCGGCCATCTTGAGGACATCAAGATTATGCTCTATCACAATTACGGTATTGCCCTGGTCCACAAGTTTCTCCAGCACATCCATCAAGACCTTGACATCGTTTGCATGGAGGCCGGTCGTAGGTTCATCCAGCATGTAGAGCGTCTTTCCGGTAGCCTTGCGGAACAGTTCGGAAGCAAGTTTCATCCTCTGGCTTTCTCCGCCCGAGAGAGTGACGGCCGACTGTCCGAGACGTACATAGCCAAGGCCTACGTCGCGCAGGGCCCTGAGCTTGGGCGCTATGCGGGGGTGGCTCTGGAAGAACTCATATGCTTCGGACACGGACATGTCCAGCACTTCGCTGATATTCTTTCCCTTGTACCTCACGGCAAGAGTGTCTTCCTTATAGCGGCGGCCTCCGCAGACATCGCACACCACGTTCACCGAAGGCAGGAAGTTCATCTCTATTACCTTGATTCCGGCTCCCTTGCATGCCTCGCAGCGTCCGCCCTCGACATTGAAGGAAAAGCGTCCCGCCTTGAAGCCGCGCACCTTGGCGTCCGGGGTCTCCTCGAACAGCGCGCGGATGTCGTTGAACACTCCGGTGAATGTCGCAGGATTGGACCTGGGCGTCCTGCCTATGGGACTCTGGTCGATCTCTATGACCTTGTCGATATATTCCGTACCCTCAAGTCCGGAAAATGCGAGCGGTTTTGTCTTGAAATTATAGAAATGTGCCTTAAGCGCCGGCATGAGAGTCTGGTTGACAAGAGTCGATTTGCCGGAGCCGCTGACTCCGCTTATCCCGATCAGAGTCCCGAGAGGGAAACTCACGTCGATTCCCTTGAGATTGTTTCCCGACGCTCCTCTGATGACAAGGTGCTTTCCGTTCCCCTCCCTTCTGCCGGCCGGGGTCGGGACGGGATTTGAATACGGGAGAGGTGGTCCGCTGTAACAGATGCGCCCTCCGTTCTCTCCGGCACCGGGGCCGACATCGACTATCCAGTCCGCGCTGCGGATCGTCTCCTCGTCATGTTCGACCACAATCACGGTATTGCCCTCGTCCCTCAGCCGCTTCAGGGAGTCGATCAGCTTGCGGTTGTCTCTGGGATGCAGCCCTATGCTTGGTTCATCAAGAATATATATTACGTTCACCAGCCTGGATCCTATCTGGGTCGCGAGCCGGATCCGCTGGCTTTCTCCTCCGGACAGGCTTGACGAGGGCCTGTCGAGCGTAAGATAGTCCAGCCCGACGTCTTCCAGGAAACGTACTCTGTCACTCAGCTCCCTGAGTATGTCCCTGGCGATGGCCCCGGATTTGGCGGACAGTTTCCCCGGAAGGCTTCCGAGCCATCTGTCCAGGTCGGATATCTCCATGGCGCTGACCTCTGAGATATTCTTCCCGTCAATCCGGAAGCATGAAGCTTCGGCGTTCAGCCTGGTGCCGTGGCACTCGGGGCATACCACCTTGTCCTCTATGTCGTCCACAAGTCCGTCCCAGGTGACCATTTCAGCCATGGCACCTTCTCCGATCCGGAAGAATTCGTCCGAACCGAAGACAAGCAGGGACAGTTCTTCGTCCGGGAGAGAGGCTACAGGATCGTAGAGGGAAAAGCCGTGTTTCCGTGCGATGGCCCTGACAATCTCCGACTTCCGGCTGGAACGGAGCGGGCCAAGCGGCACTATCGCGCCGTCAGCAATGCTGACGCTCCGGTCCGGGATCAGAGTATCGAAATTGACGTCCGGCACGACTCCGAGCCCCTTGCAGTGCGGGCAATACCCCTCCGGGGAATTGAACGAAAACGAGTGCGGAGCCGGTTCCTTGAGAGAGACCCCGCTTTCGGGATCCACCAGATGCTTCGAATAGTGGCGCATTTGCGAACTCTCCATATCGAGTATGGCAAGCGACCCCTTGCCTGCAGACAGGGCTGCAGCCACTGATTCCCGTATTCTGGCATCGTCTCCCGATGCAGGCTTGAGCTTGTCGACCACCAGTTCGATGAAGTGGGCCTTGTACCTGTCCAGGGAGTCCACCTCGGAAAGGTCGAGAATCTGGCCGTCAACCCTGACCTGGGCATAGCCTTTCTTGCGCAGCTGGGCGAACATATCCTTGTAGTTTCCCTTGCGCCCGTTGACCAGCGGGGAGAGGAGGACACATTTGCGTCCGCCGTATTCCTTCATCACCAGATCGACGATCTGGGAATCGGTGTAGCGTACCATCTCCTTGCCGCTGACCGGAGAGAAAGCCGTCGAAGCCTTCGCAAAAAGCAGTCTCAGGAAATCGGAGATCTCGGTAATTGTGCCGACCGTTGAACGAGGGTTGTTTCCCGTCGTCTTCTGCTCGATCGCGATTATCGGGCTGAGTCCGGTTATGCTCTCCACCTGAGGCTTCTCGAGTATTCCCATGAAATGCTTGGCATACGGGGAAAGGGTGTTCATATACCGTCTCTGCCCCTCGGCATATATCGTGTCGAAGGCAAGCGAAGACTTCCCGCTGCCGCTAAGCCCGGTAATCACCACGAACTTTCCGCGAGGGATGTCAACGTCCACATTCTTAAGGTTGTGGGCACGCGCCCCCCTGATGTGTATTATGTCGTCAGATTCAAACATTCAAGTAAAGATACGCATTATTTGTGAAATAGTGAGTATATTTGGTTTCTGTTAAAGAAACCGGATAATAACATGTGGGTTTGGATGACAGTAGGTTCCGCCCTGCTGCTAGGATGCTACGATATCGCGAAGAAACAGGCGCTCAGACGGAACGGAGTCCTGTGGATACTCCTTCTTTCTACGGCAATGACCGCGCTGTTTCTGTGTCCGTTCCTGAGCGGAGGCTCTCTGGAAGACCATCTGAAACTGATAGTCAAGGCACTGCTGGTCTCTTCGTCCTGGATCTCCGGACTCAAGGCGATGAAGCTGCTCCCCCTGACCACTGCGAGCACACTGAAAGCGTCTCGCCCGATGTTCGTCGTCATTTTCTCGATAATACTGTTCGGGGAAAGGCTCAATCCCTGGCAATGGGCCGGCATACTGATGGTAATCGGTGCAATGTTCTTCCTCGGCCGATCCAGCAGGAAGGAAGGCATAGAGTTCACCAGGAGTTCAGGAGTGGCATGGATGCTGCTGTCAATATTCACCGGATCCGCAAGCGCCCTGTACGACAAATACATACTTCAGTCCATGGAGCCGATGTTCGTGCAGAGCTGGGCCAACCTGTACATCACTGCCGTGCTTGCGCTGACCATCCTGGCACGCAGACTCGCAGGGAAGGCGGGACCGGGGAAATTCAGCTGGGACTGGACACTCGTCCTGATAGCCATACTGATAACCGTGTCGGACGCACTGTATTTCTTTGCCGTCAAGCAGGACGGAGCACTGCTGTCCGTGATATCGATGATCCGCAGGAGTTCAGTCATAATCACCTTCATCGGAGGCGCCCTGATCTTCAAGGAGCACAACATCCGCGACAAGGCCGTAGACTTGGGCATACTGCTTGCAGGACTTACCCTGCTGCTTTCCGCATCCTGACGGACCGGGGAGCCAGCCAAGTATAACTTTCAGACAAGAGTAACGACATGAGAGCACGAACGATTGCAATATTGCTTGCCGCCCTGCCATTTACAGTTTGCACGGGGCAGTCGAACAACTTCAGACTGGGCAAATGGACCGAGATCCAGTCGGCCATACTCAAGGAACTCACCACTTCATACGTGGATTCACTGCCCGTAGACAAGATAGAGCGCCTCGGAGTCGACGCGATGCTGGCCGGACTCGATCCCTATACCGTATACATTCCGGCTGAAGAGAACGAGGACCTGCAGATGATGATACGCAACACCTACGGAGGCATCGGAGCCGTAATCTACAAGCCGGACGTAAACGGGAACGTAATCATCAACGAGCCGTACAAGGACTCGCCAGCCGACAAGAACGGACTCAGATGCGGAGATGAAATCCTGGAGATAGATTCCGTGTCCGTGGCAGGTCTGACTTCGCAGCAGTGCAGCGACAGGATGAGAGGAGAGCCGGGGACCAAAGTCAGGTTCAAGGTAAAGAAAGTCTACACCGGAGAAATCATCGAACTTGACGTCACGCGCGAAACCATACACCTGCCGGATGTCGAATATGCCGGCATGCTTGACTCTCAGACAGGATACATACTCCAGACCGGATTTACTGAAGGAGTTTCGGACCGTGTCCGGAGCGAGGTCGAAAGGCTGAAGAAAATGGGCATGAAGACTCTCGTGCTGGACCTCCGCGGAAATGGAGGCGGCCTGCTTTCCGAAGCCGCAGGAATTGTGTCCATATTCGTGCCCAAAGGCTCCCTGGTCGTTACCGCCAAGGGCAAGGAAAAGGAATCCAACTATGTAGTAAGGACAATGAAGGAGCCTGTCGACACAAAGCTCGAACTGATAGTGATGGTGGACTCCGGCACCGCATCTTCGTCTGAAATAGTGGCAGGCGCCCTTCAGGACATGGACAGGGCGACGATAATGGGAACCAGGACTTTCGGCAAGGGACTTGTGCAGTCGATACGCAGCCTGCCATATGGCGGAGAGCTCAAGGTCACGACGGCAAAATACTATACGCCTTCCGGCAGATGCGTACAGGCGATCGACTACTCGCGCAGGAACGAGGACGGCAGCGTAAGCCAGATCCCGGATTCGCTCACGCATGAATTCAGGACTGCAGGCGGACGCGTCGTACGTGACGGAGGAGGCATCACTCCGGACGTCACCATCGAGCCGCACAACTACAGCCGCCTCGCCTACTCTCTGGTAGCCTACGGAGTGATAGAGGAATATGTACTCGACTATGTCAGACGCCACGAGAGCATCGCCCCTGCAGATGAATTCCATCTCAGCGACCAAGACTACGCTGATTTCATCGAGTTCGCCAAGAACAAGGAATTCGACTACCGGTCGACAGCCAAGGCTTATTTTGACAGGATGTGCGAAGAACTCGAGGCGGACGGCCTGCAGGAAGCCATGTCCGGTCCCATAGAGGCGCTCGAAAAGTCCCTGAACATGGAGAAGGAAGAGTTCCTCACGCTCAAGAAGGACGAGATAGTTCCCCTGATAGAAGAGGAGATAGTCGTAAGGTACCAGTTCCAGCCGGCCGGAATCAAGGTCCGTCTGCGCTATGACGATGCACTCAGGCAGGCTCTATCCAGCGAGCGCATCAAGCTCTAGATGGAACTTATAGTACTCAACACGACCAAGACCGGAGACTCTTCCCTGGTCGTACACGCCCTGAGCCGCGAATACGGGAGACGCAGTTTCATAACGGCGACCGGGAAACCGGGATCCATGGCACTCTACCTTCCGCTGAACATTCTGGAGGCGGAAGCGGTGGAGAACAGGAAGAGCGAGCTGTGGCGCATGAAAGGCACTGTCTCTGAATACCCGCTGTCGGGCCTGAGGGGCAGCATGGCAAAGAATTCCATCTGCATGTTCATGAGCGAAGTCCTCTACCGTGCCGTACGGGAAGGCACGGAAGAAGGCCTTTACGACTGGTGCCGCAGATCAATACTCACTCTGGATGCGATGGACAACGAATTCAGCAACTACCACCTCCGCTTTCTGCTGGAGCTTGCGGTCTGCATGGGCTTCTCTCCGGGAGTGTCCGACCTCGTGCCCTTCGTCGGGGAGCATGCCGCGCAGACGGAAAAGCTGCTGCGGCTCGACTTCGCTTCTTGCATGCTGATAAGAATGAACGGGAAGACCCGCAGCGACATTGCAGAAGGTCTGGTCCGCTACCTTGGATACCATCTCGACTTTCCGCTCAACATACGTTCGCTGCCTGTGCTGCGCGAACTCTTCGGGACCGACTGACGGGAACGGCCCACATCTCGGAATAATTGCATAACTTTGCGCCATGCAGAAGACAGATTTGGAAATAATGGCTCCGGCAGGCAATTTCGAATGCCTGCACGCCGCAATCCAGGGAGGAGCCGATTCAGTCTATTTCGGGGTCGGGCATCTGAACATGCGCAGCCATTCCGCAAACAATTTCAGGCAGGAAGATCTTCCTGAAATAGTCCGGATATGCCATGAAGCGGGCGTCAAGTGCTACATGACACTGAACATAGTCCTCTATCCGGAGGACCTTCCCGCCATGAGGGAGACCCTGCAGGCAGCGCGTGATGCCGGTGTCGATGCAGTAATAGCATCAGACATGGCGGCTATATCCTATTGCGGCAGCATAGGGATGGAGGTCCACATATCGACACAGCTGTCAATCTCGAACGCCGAAGCACTGCGCTTCTATTCATCCTACGCCGATGTCGTCGTGCTTGCCAGGGAGCTTAATCTCGGGCAGGTGCGGGAGATATATGACACCATAGTGAAGGACAACATCTGCGGCCCGTCCGGCAAGACGGTAAGGATAGAGATGTTCGCACACGGAGCCCTTTGCATGGCGATCAGCGGGAAATGCTACCTCTCGCTCCATACCTACGGAGCATCCGCCAACCGTGGCGAATGCTATCAGATATGCCGCAGAGGCTACGAAGTCACAGACCTGGACACAGGCAACAAGCTGCATATCGACAACAAATACATCATGTCACCCAAAGACCTCTGCACCATAGACTTCATGGACCGCATAATCGAGAGCGGAGTAAGAGTCTTCAAGATAGAGGGACGGGCAAGGTCAGCCGAATATGTAAAGCGCTGCACGTCATGCTACCGTGAAGCGGCCGATGCAGTATGCGACGGAAGCTACACGCCTGCCCTGGCCGCAGCCCTGCGCAGCAGGCTTGAGGAGGTCTTCAACAGAGGATTCTGGGACGGATACTACCAGGGAGCCTATCTCGGACAATGGAGCGAGGTGTACGGCTCGCAGGCGAGCCTGAAGAAAGTCTATTGCGGAAAAGTGACCAACTGGTTCGACAGGATAGGGGTCGCCGAAATAGCCGTCGAGTCCGTTCCGCTGAAAACCGGAGACAGAGTCCTTGCCATGGGCTCGACGACCGGGGTGGTCGAATTCACGGTGAGCGACATGAGGGTAAACCTGGTCAAGGCGGACATCGCCCCGAAAGGAGTCAGATGCTCCGTGGCCGTCAATCCGTCATTGTGTCCGGACGGTCGTCTGCGTCGTGGAGACAAGATTTATATCTGGCAAGAAAACAAGCCATCCGGCGAAGAGCCATCCCGCGGTGGGAAACAGAATTCTTCTCTTCCTCGCTGATCTCGGCCATAGTCCTGCCGCCGAAACCGTCAGGAATAAACACCGGATCATATCCGAACCCCCCTCCGCCGCTTTCGGCAGTGCCTATGCGGCCTGAGACTTCACCCTCGAAGACATGATACTCCCCGTCAACGCAAAGGGTTATCACAGTGCGGAAACGTGCCTTTCTGGACACGCCTGGCCCAAGCGCCGACAATTCGTCAAGCAGCCTGCGCATGTTGGCGCGGGCATCATGCGGCAACGCTCCGGAGCCCGGAAGGCTTGCGGCATAACGGGCAGAAAGCACTCCCGGAGCGCCTCCGAGAGCCTCCACCTCCAGTCCGGAGACATCGGCAAAACAGTCGGATCCGGTCCGGGCATGCACAAATTCGGCCTTGAGCATCGAGTTCTCCTCCAGCGTCGATCCGTTTTCCTCGGCCTCTGCGGCAATGCCGGCCTCCGCCTGGGACAATATCTCAAACCCGGGGCCGAGTATTTCCCTGGCTTCACGCAGTTTCCCCTTGTTGCCGGTCGCAAAAACAAGTCTCATTCCATTAATTCTTTTGCGTAAAGATAACATGAAAACGGGACCTGACAAAAGCAAGCCGGGCAGCGCTTGTTATTTCAGCGAAATAATCATAAATTCGCCTTGAAGAAAGACAGTTCTAAATGGTTACGGAAGAAAGAATTGACGCCCTTGTGGCCGGAATGTTCAAGGAAATAAGGTTCCAGGACGAGCCGCGCGGACTCTACGACCCTCTCAGGTACATGATAGAGATAGGAGGGAAGAGGGTTCGTCCGAGGCTGTGCCTGACGACATACTCGTTCTTCTCCGACGACTTCGGCGAAAGCATACTTTCCCCGGCGGCCGCACTTGAAGTCTTCCATTCGTTCACGCTCATGCATGACGACATCATGGACCATTCCCCTATGCGGCGCGGAATGCCGACAGTATGGAAAAAGTGGGGCGAGGACTCGGCGATACTCTCAGGAGACGTGATGCTCATCGATTCCTACAGGAGAATATCCAAAGCCCCGCATTCGGCACTGGGAAAGGTAATGCACCTTTTCTCGGAGACTTCGGCCAAGGTATGTGACGGGCAGCAGTATGACATGGAATTCGAATCAGTCGAAGAGGTATCCATGCCGGAGTATGACAAGATGATAGGTCTGAAGACGGCAGTTCTGATAGCCTGCTCCGCAGAAATGGGAGCGGTCATCGGAGGGGCAACGGAGGAGCAGTGCCGGGCGCTGTACGAATACGGCTACAAACTCGGCATGGCTTTCCAGGTGGCGGATGACTACCTTGACACCTTCGGAGACGAGAAAGTTTTCGGCAAGCCTATCGGGGGCGATATCGTCAACGGCAAGAAGACCTGGCTCACGGTGCGCACTCTCGAGAAGATAGCGGACAGGCAGGCTTTTCTCGAGGTGTTCGGCAGAAAGGCGGCAAGCCGTTCAGAGAAGGACGCCAAGATCAGAGAGGTCAGGGACATATACGTGGGCAACGGTGTCGACGCAGATGCCAAGCGGGAAATAGGGAAATTCACTGCTGAAGCACTGAGCGCGGCGGAAGGAGCCGGACTCGGTGCGGATAATCTGGAAATGCTCACGAATTTTGCCAACAAACTTGTGGGAAGGGCAAAATGACAGAAGGGACAGCCACAGTCGTTAAAAATGCCGGGAGCCACTACATGCTGAGCCCCCTGCCCGAATGGGCGCCATTTCCTGCCATACTGCGAGGAAAGACGAGGCTCTCACAATGTGAAACGACGAATCCGGTTGCCGTAGGAGATGTCGTGCAATTCGTCGCTCCGGATGAAATATCCCAGCTTCACCCGGCAATAATCACCCGGACACTTCCAAGGAAGAATTATCTTATACGCAAATCGGCAAACCTGTCACGCCAGTCCCATGTGATAGCCGCCAACCTGGACCAGGCAGTCATCGTTGTCAGCCTGTACTTCCCGGAAATCAAGCTCCAGTTCCTCGACAGGATACTTGTCACCTGCGAAGTCTACGGAATACCTGCGGTAATCGTGCTGAACAAGACAGACCTCTACAGGGCAGAGGCGGAAGACCAGATTGAACATTTCGTCCAGATTTACAGCAGTGCCGGATACAGGGTCATTCAGTGCTCGAAGGTCACAGGCGAGGGAATCGACGAACTCAGAGAAGCCTGCAAAGACAGGCTCAGCCTGTTCTCCGGAGAATCGGGAGTCGGCAAGTCAAGTCTGATCAAGGCCATCGATCCGGCGCTTGATCCCAAGATAGCACGCATTTCGGTATCACACCTGCAAGGCAGACATACGACTTCAATGTACGAAATGTACAGGATACAGGGAGGAGGCTTCCTTGTCGACAGTCCTGGCCTGCGGGGCTTCGGGCTCGTCGACCTTGACAGGGAAGAGATCCCGAAATATTTTCCCGAGATGCTCAGACTCTCGGACAAGTGCCGTTTCACCCCTTGCACTCACACGCACGAACCCGGCTGCGCAGTCAAGGAGGGCCTTGAGACCGGACTCATAAGCCCCGAGAGGTACAACTCTTACCTCGGCATGCTTGAGGAGGACAGGAAATTCAGATAGTCTTCTCTTCCTTTCCGTGAAGATCCTCGACCAGTTCGTAGTCCAGGAGTCTCTGTTCCAGATTGGCATTCTTGACCTTGATCCTAACCTTGTCTCCGAGACGGAATATCCTGTGTGTCCGCCTGCCGACCAGTCTGTAGCGAGGCTCGTCAAAATCGAAGAAATCCGACTTGATATCCCTCAGGGATACCATTCCCTCTATCTTGGTCGGCTCGATCTCCACGTACATCCCCCAGTCAGTCATGCCTGAGACGCTGCCGTCAAACTCCATCCCCACCTTGTCCTGCATGAACTCCACCAGCTTGTATTTTACAGAGGTACGCTCGGCGTCGGCAGCGACAAGCTCCCTCGCTGAAGCATACTTGCACTCCTCCTCGTAATAGTCCTTTTTCTCGCTCGCTCCGCCGGAAAGATACCTGTCGAGCAGCCTGTGGACCATGAGGTCCGGATACCGGCGTATGGGAGAAGTGAAATGCGTGTAGAAATCGAAGGCCAGTCCGTAATGCCCGATATTGTCGGTGCTGTAGCAAGCCTTTGCCATCGCCCTGAGAGCAAGATTCTCGAGAGCCTCGAATTCCGGCTTCCCCTTTGCAGAATCGAGGAGAGCGCTCAGCCACCTGGCTGCGCCCCTCCCGGATGAAGGGTCATCGGGAGCGAGCCTGTACCCGAAGCCTTTGGCAAAAGTACGGAGAGACTCAAGTTTGATCTCGTTGGGCTGCCCGTGGATACGGTAGACGAAGGTCTTGGCGTTTTTCTGAGGGACACCGTTCATCTGGCCTCCAGTGGCGACATACTCGGCGACAGTCCTGTTGGAAAGCAGCATGAACTGCTCGCTCAGCCAGTTGGCCTCCTGCGAGAGCTTCTCGTACACTCTGGCTGGCTGTCCTGCTGCATATACCTCGACTTTCATCTCAGGAAGGTCGAAGTCAAT